>NZ_JBWKNQ010000010.1:0-241221 GCF_059415645.1 Variovorax sp. GW821-FHT10B04 | reverse complement strand
CAGAAGGAGCTGGGCATGGGCGTGGTGATGATCACGCACGACCTGGGCGTGGTGGCCGAGAGCTGCGACCGGGTGGTCGTGATGTACGCCGGCCGCAAGGTGGAAGAGGCCGACGTGATGGACCTGTTCGACCGGCCGCTGCATCCGTACACGCGCGCGCTGATGGCGTCGATGCCGGCGATGAACACGCACGCCGCACGGCTGGCGGAGATTCCGGGGCTGGTGCCGTCGCCGCAGGAGCCGCGGCGCGGGTGTTCGTTCGCGGCGCGCTGTGCGTATGCGGATGCGCGCTGCCGCAGCGAGGTGCCGCAGCTGACCGAACATGGCGCCGATCAAGGCAGCAGCCACGTGGTGGCGTGCTTCGCGGTGGAGGAACAACGGATCGATCTCTCGCCGCCGACCGACGCCGGCGCAGCAGCCGCAACCGTCCCAGGTACGCCAACCTTCGAGGCCACCGCCGCATGAACGCCGTTCTTTCTTCCGAGGCGTCCGACACCGTGTCCAACACCGCGCCCGCCAACACCCTGCTCAAGGTCGAGAACCTCAAGAAGCACTACATCTCGCCCAAGCGCTGGCTCGCGAAGCAGCGCCCGCCGATCCAGGCGGTGGACGGCGTGTCCTTCCACGTGTCGCGCGGCGAGACGCTGTCGCTGGTCGGTGAATCGGGCTGCGGCAAGACGACCACGGCCAAGTCGGTGATGCGGCTGATCGAGCCGACCTCGGGCTCGGTGCAGCTCGACGGCGAGGAGCTGACGACGCTGAGCGCCGAGCAGATGCGGCTGCGCCGGCGCGACGTGCAGATCATCTTCCAGGACCCGTACGCGTCGCTGAGCCCGCGGCTGGCGGCCGGCGAGATCGTGGCCGAGCCGCTGAAGAACTTCGGCATGCCCGCGGCCGAGCGCAAGGAACGGGTGCGCTGGCTGTTCAGCAAGGTCGGGCTGCGGCCCGAGGCGGTGACGAAGTTCCCGCACGAGTTCTCGGGCGGGCAGCGCCAGCGGCTGGGCATTGCGCGGGCGCTGGCGTTGAATCCGAAGCTGATCGTGTGCGACGAGCCGGTGTCGGCGCTGGACGTGTCGGTGCAGGCGCAGGTGGTGAATCTGCTGATGGACCTGCAGGCGGAGTTCGGCATCGCCTATCTCTTCGTGGCGCACGACCTGGCGGTGGTGCGCCACATCAGCCACCGCGTGGCGGTGATGTACCTGGGCCACATCGTGGAGGTGGCCGACCGCGACACGCTGTTCTCGGCGCCGCGCCATCCGTACACGGAGATCCTGCTGTCGGCGGTGCCGGTGCCCAACCCGCGCACGCCGGCCAGGCGGATGCTGCTGCAGGGCGATCCGCCGAGCCCGGCCAATCCGCCGAGCGGCTGCCGCTTCCACACGCGCTGCCCGCTGGCGCAGGCCATCTGCAAGACCGACGACCCGGCGCTCAGCGAGCGCACTTCGAGTTCGAGCGGCGGGCACTGGGTCGCCTGCCATTTCAGATGAACCGCACATCTCCGCCGAACACGCTCACCGCTTCAAGCAAAGGACTCCCATGACTGCAACCCACTACGACCTGCTCATCACCGGCGGCACGGTGATCGACGGCACCAAGGCACCGCGCTTCACGGCCGACGTCGGCGTGATCGATGGCCGCATCGCCGCGGTCGGCGATCTCGCCGGCCACACGGCGGACAGCGTGCTCGACGCCACAGGCCGCATCGTCGCGCCGGGCTTCATCGATTCGCACACGCACGACGACCAGGCCGTGCTGTCGCAGCCGGCGATGGCCTTCAAGGTCTCGCAGGGCGTGACCACGGTGATCGCGGGCAACTGCGGCATCAGCGCTGCGCCGCTGCGGACCGACATGGATCTGCCCATGCCGCTGAGCCTGATCGACACGCCGGCCGAAGGCCGCTTCACCACCTTCCGCGCCTACCTCGACGCGCTGCGCGCCACGCCGTCGTCGGTCAACGTCGCGGCCATGATCGGCCACTCGACGATCCGCGCCGTCACGATGGGCGACAAGGACCTCGACCGGGTCGCGACCGACGCCGAGATCGCCGCCATGCAGGCGCTGGTCGAAGAAGCGATGCAGGCCGGTGCGATCGGCCTGTCGACCGGCACCTTCTACCCGCCCGCGGTGAAGGCGACCACCGAAGAGATCATCGAGGTGAGCCGCCCGCTCAGCGCGCGCAAGGCGCTGTACGTGACGCACATGCGCGACGAGGGCGACAAGGTGATGGAGGCGCTGGAAGAGACCTTCAGCATCGGCCGCGCGCTCGACATCCCGGTCGTGGTGTCGCACCACAAGGTGCAGAACGTGCAGAACTTCGGCAAGACGAAGGTGACGCTGCCCTTCATCCAGAACGCGATGAAGCACCAGTGCATCGGCCTCGACTGCTACCCGTACACCGCCGGCTCCACGATGATCCGCACCGACCGCGGGATGATGGACGGCCGCGTGCTGATCGCCAGCAGCGAGCCGCACCCCGAGTGCGCAGGCCGCGACCTGAAGGACATCGCGGCCGAATGGGGCGTGTCGGGCGAAGAGGCCGCCAAACGGCTGCAGCCCGGCAGCGCGATCTATTTCATGATGGACGAGGACGACGTGCAACGCGTGCTCGCATTCGACGAAACCATGATCGGTTCCGACGGCATTCCGCTCGGCGACAAGCCGCATCCGCGGCTCTGGGGCACCTTTCCGCGGGTGCTGGGCCACTACAGCCGCGACGTCGGCCTGTTCCCGCTCGAGACCGCGGTCTGGAAGATGACCGGCCTGACGGCGCGCAACTTCGGCCTGCACGAACGCGGCACGCTGAAGGCCGGCCACCATGCGGACATCGTGATCTTCGACGCCGCCACCGTGCGCGACGCGGCCAACTACGAGACGCCGACGCGGCCGGCCGAAGGCATCGACGCGGTGATCGTGAACGGCGTGGTCACCTGGCAGCACGGTGCACACGCCGGCACGCGCGGCGGGCAGGTGATCGTGCGCAAGGACATGGTCGCGGCCTGACGGCCTGCCGACGGAATCCGTCGACGGAACGCCCGCGGCGGCCCCTGCGCCGCCGCGGGCGCTAAGCTCAGCGCCCCCACAGGCTCTTGCGGCATCCGGCGCACTCGTTCATGACCCAAATCCAGGCGCGGCGCAAGCTCATCGTCATCATCCTGCTCTGCGTGGCCGTCGGCGGCGCCATCGTGCGGCAGCGCGCCACGCCCGGCAGCACGCTGCGCGACGTCGGCACGCTGCTCATGCTGCTGTGGATACCGATCGTCGGCAACATCATCGCGTGGCTGGTCGCGCAGATCCGCCGCAAGCCACCGGCCGCTTCGGCCCCATCGGCCGCTGCCGCCGACTTCGACCCGGCTGCGCCCTTCGCGCCGCAACTGCAGGTGTCGCTCACGCTGAGGCCGCCGCAATTGCCGTCGGAGGACGTGCCGGTGGCGGAAGGCCAGTACCGCTGCGCGCTGGTGGTCGACAACCAGGGCTTCACGGCGCGCTGGACCGTCCAGCCCGGCCAGCTGCTGCGGCGCGGCCAGGCGCAGGACATCGGCATCGAGTTCCTGTCGCCCGCCCTCGCCCTGCCCCGCTTCGCGCCGGACACGGTGTTCCGCATGATGGTCGGCGAGTCGTTCATCGCCGACGGGCGCGTGCTGCAGCGCCTGCCCGGCACCTGACGCCGCGCGATCAGCTCGGCGGCGCGTCGACGGCCGGCCAGCGGGCCGCACGCGGATGCGCCTGTTCCATCTGCTGCGCCAGTGCCAGCACCGTGGCGTCGTCGCCGGCACGCCCGACCAGTTGAAAGCCGGTCGGCAACCCGTCCACTTCGCCGCAAGGCACCGCGATGGCCGGCAACCCGGCCGCATTCGCGAACGCCGTGAACACCGCATGCCCGCGTGGTCCGACGGCCTGGCCATCGATCGTCTCCGGATGCGTCTGCGCGGCCGGCCAGGGCAAGGCCGCCGTGGCCGGCGTGAGGACGAAGTCGTGCGCGTCGAACAGCGCATCGAGCGCCTGCCGCATCCGGTGCACCGCGGCCAGCACGCCGAACAGCGACGCGCCACCCGCGGCACGGCCCTGGGCCAGCGCGCCGCGCGCGGCATCGCCGCACAGGCCGGCATCGAGCGCCTGCCCGTCACGCCAGCCGAGGCCGGGCCAGGTGCCCGCGTCTTCGAACATCCAGGCCAGCCCGACGGCCGACAGCAGCGGCCACGAGGCATTGACCGCTTCGGCCAGGTCGAAGGACGATGCCTCTTCCACGCCTTCCACGCGATGACCGAGCGCCTCGAAGCGCAAAGCGGCCTCGCGCACCTGCGCCGCAATGCCCGCATCGACCGGATGTGCGCCGAAGCGCGGCACGAAGAGGATGCGCGCAGCCTGCGGCGGTGAAGCGATCAGCGGTGCACCGGCCAGCACGCCGGTCAGCATGCGCACGTCTTCCACGCTGCGGCCGATGCCGCCCGCCACTTCGTAGTCGAGAAAGATGTCGGGCAGGCCGCCGCCGCGCGGCACCGTGCCCATCGAAGGCTTGAAGCCGACCAGGCCGCAGTGCGAAGCCGGCCTGCGGATCGAGCCGCCGCCGTCCGTGGCGAGCGCCAGCGGCCCGTAGCCGGCCGATACCGCGGCAGCGGCGCCGCCGGACGAGCCGCCCGGCGTGAGCGCCGCGTTCCATGGGTTGCGCGTCGTGCCGCTGAGGGCGTTGGTGGTCACGCCCTGCATCGCGAATTCCGGCAGGTTGGTCTTGCCGAACAGCACGGCGCCGGCTTCGCGCAGGCGCTTCACCGGCAACTCGTCGGCGGCCGGCACGACGTCGCGCAGCAGCCGGCTGCCCCAGGCCGTCGGCAGTCCGGCGACGTGCAGGTTGTCCTTCACCGTCATCGGCACGCCGTCGAGCGTTCCGAACGGCAGGCCCGCCGCCCAGCGCGCACGGCTGGCTTCGGCCGCGCGACGGGCGCCCGCGCGATCGAAGCACACCATGGCGTTCAGCACCGGCTCGCAGGCCTCGGCCCGCGCCAGGCAGGCATCGAGCGCATCCACCGGCGTGAAGGTGCCCGCGCGAAAACCGCGGACCAGCTCGAACGCCGACAGGCGCCAGAGCGCATCGGATGCCACCGGATTACTCGGGCAGGTCACCGGTCGGACGACCCAGCCACTTCACGGCCATCTTGTCGAGGTCGCCGCCCTTCTTGGCCGCCAGCAGGATCTCGTTGACCTTGGCGCGCAGCTTGTCTTCACCCTTCGCGAGGCCGACGAAGTTCGGCGAGTCCTTCAGCACGAACTTGAACTCGGTGCCGAGCTGCGGGTTCTTGGTCATCATGGTGCTGGCGACCTGTGCGCTGGTCGCGACCAGCTGCGTCTGGCCGGCCACATAGGCCGAGATGGTCGAGGTGTTGTCCTCGAAGCGACGCATCTCGGCGGCCGGCGGCGCCACCTTGGTCAGTTCCATGTCGTCCACCGAGCCGCGCGTCACGCCGATCGACTTGCCGGCCAGGTCGGCCGGCGTCTTGAGCGCGATGGTCTTGGGGCCGAAGACGCCGATGAAGAACGGCGAATACGCCACCGAGAAGTCGATCACCTTCTCACGCTCCGGGTTCTTGCCGAGCGTCGAGATCACGAGGTCGACCTTCTTGGTCTGCAGGTAGGGAATGCGGTTGGCCGTGGTGACCGGCACCAGCTCGACCTTCACGCCGAGCTTGCTGGCGATGTAGCGCGCCGTGTCGATGTCCAGGCCCTGCGGCGCCATGTCGTTGCCGACGAAGCCGTAGGGCGGGAAGTCGGTCGGGATCGCGATCTTGATGAGCTTGGCCTTCAGCACGTCGTCGAGGGCGTTCTGGGCTTGGGCGACACCCACCGCGCACAGGGTGCAGGCGGCGGCGATGGCGGTGATGAGGTGGCGTTTCTGGATGCGCATGGGACTCTCCGTGGGTCAGGTGGAAGTGGAAGTGACAGGAAGGGTGGGACGGGGTTTGCGTGTGCGCCTGGCCGCCGGAACAGGCGCTGGCGCCTGGCTGGTATGCAAGATCGGCGCAGCGCGGTCGACCGGCTGCAGCGCGTTGCGCAGCTGTTCGAGTGGATCGTTCTCTTCGGGGATCGGCAGCTTGGACTGCCAGGTGCTCAGATGCAGTGCCATCAGCTGCTCGGCGAGCGCCAGGTCGCCGGCGCCCAGCGCGTCGACGATCTGCGCATGTTCGGCGCAGGACCTGGCCGCGTCGCGGTCCGACTGGTAGCGCATGGCGGTGAGCGTGGTGCGCGCCGTGAAGTCGCGCAGCGTGTCGGCCAGCAGGCCGTTGCCCAGGCAGTCGGCCAGGCAGACGTGGAAGTCGCCGAGCAGGAAGCTGCGCAGGCCGACGTCGCCGGCATCGATCGCGCCGCGCTGGCGCGCCATGTGTTCGCGCAGCCGCTTCATGCCGGTGCCGTCGATGCCCTTGGCCTTGCGGATCAGCCCGGTCTCGATCACCTCGCGGGCCTCGAAGGCCTCGCGCGCGTCGTCCTCGGTCGGCTCGATCAGGTACCAGCCGCGCCGCGCGCTGACGGTGACGATGCCGCGCGCGGCCAGCCGCGTGAGCGCTTCCCGCACGATGGTGCGGCTGCAGTCGAACAGCAGCGCCAGCGGCAACTCCCCGAGCCGGGCGCCCGGCAGGAGCTTCTTGGCCAGCACGGCCTCGATGATGCGATCGCTGATGTCTGAAGAATTGGCCATTCCTCTTGCACAGCAGATTCCATGCCACTTGTATGCAAGATCAAATGGACCAGGTATTGCAGTTCTGGTGCACCAGCCGGCCGGCCGTGCACCGGAATGCGCCGGAATCGATCCGCCGCGGTGCGGGCGATCGCCGCGCGCGGCGTGCTACAGCGCCGCGCCCGCACCCGCGAACAGCGCTTCGCCGCGCGAACGCAGCAGCGTGACGATGCGCAACGCCGCGGGCGACAGGTAGCCCTCGCGCCGCACCGTCACGCCGAGGCTGCGGCGCAGCGTGGTCGCCTTCAGCTTCACTTCCTTCAGCGTCTTGCTGGCGGGCAGCGCCAGGGTGTGGCGCGACACGAAGCTCAGCAAATGGGTGCGTTCGATCATGCGCGGCAGCAGCGGAATCGAACTGGCCTCGATCTGCACCGACGGGCGCGCCAACCCGGCCGAAGAGAAGCTGGTGTCGAGCCACTGGCGGCTCGGTATGTTCGGGCCCGGCAGCGCCCAGGCATAGGCCAGCAGCGACTCCATCGTGATGCGCGGCTGCGCGAACACCGGATGCGTGCGGCTGGCCGCGACGACCACCACGTCCTCCACGATCGGGTGCGTCTCGAAATCCGGGTCGCCGTCGGTCGTCAGGCCGATCAGGATGTCGATCCGGCCTTCACGCAGCTGGTCGCGCAGTTCGAAGCTCGGGCCGACGATGATGCCGATCGTGGTCTTGCTGTCGTCGGCCAGCGCCAGGCTGCAGAGTTCGGGCAGCAGGTGGTCGGCCGCGACCGGCCCGCTGCCGATGCGCACGTGGCCGGCGTGGCCCTGCGCGAAGTCGCGCACCTCGCGCATGGCTTCTTCGGCATGGCCGCGCAGCAGCCGCGCGCGCGCCAGCAGCACCTGGCCGACCGGCGTGAGCCGGATGCCGCGGCCGACGCGCTCGAACAGCGGGCTGCCGAAGGCCTCTTCCAGGCGCTGGATGCACTTGGTCAGGGCCGGCTGGCTGCGCGCCAGCTGGTCGGCTGCCTGGCCGAGGTGCCCCAGTTCCGCGGCAGTTTCGAAATAGCGGAGGTCGCGGAGATGCAGGTCCATGGCGGTCCCATTCGATAAACAGAAGTAATCGTTGGATCACCATTATCGAATGGACGGCATGAATCGACCTTCCCAGAATCACCCTCGGTCATCCAACAAAGAGAGACGACATGCAAAGAAGACACTTCCTCCAGGGCAGTGCCCTGACCCTGGCTGCGGCCGCCACCGGACATGCGGGCCTGGCGCTCGCCCAGGCCGCCTGGCCGCAACGGCCGATCCGCCTGGTCGTGCCCTTCACGCCCGGCGGCGGCACCGACGCGACGTCGCGCCTGATCGCCGAGAAGCTCACGGTGCTCAACCAGTGGACGGTGGTGATCGACAACAAGCCGGGCGCGGCCGGCAACATCGGGCTCGACGCGGTCGCCAAGTCGGCGCCCGACGGCTACACGCTCGGCATGGGCCAGACCTCCAACCTGACGATCAACCCGTCGCTCTACGCCAAGATGCCCTTCGACGCGCTGAAGGACTTCACGCCGATCGCCGAGGTGGCGGCGCAGCCGGTGGTGCTCACGGTGCGGACCGACTCGCCCCTGCGCACGCTGGCCGACTTCATCAAGGCCGCCAAGGCCAAGCCGGGCGAACTCGGCATCGCGCAGGCCGGCAGCGGCACGGTCGGCCACCTGGCCGGCGAGATGCTCGCGCGGCGCGCCGGCATCCAGGTGATGCAGGTGCCGTACAAGGGCGCCGGCCCGGCCATGACCGATCTGCTGGGCGGCCAGGTCGGCACCTATTTCGGCAGCAGCGTGTCGGTGATGCCGCAGCTCAGCGGCGGCAAGATCCGCGCACTGGCCGTGACAGGCGCCCAGCGCCTGCCCGCGCTGCCGGACGTGCCGACCGTCGCCGAGCTGGGCTACCCGGGCTTCGAGGCGACCACCTGGGTCGGGCTGGTCGGGCCGGCCGGAATGCCGGCGGACATCGTCGCGCGCATCAATGCAGAGGTGGTGAAGATCGTTGCGCGCAAGGACGTGCAGGACAAGCTGAGCCTCGAAGGCAGCGTGCCCGCGACCGGCACGCCACAGCAGTTCGCCGCCTACATCCGCGCCGAGCACGCCAAGTGGGGCACGCTGATCCGCGAGGCCGGCATCAAGCTGGACTGAGGCGCATGCGCCGCGACCGTGACCGCGGCGGCGTTGACGACCCGAACAAGACAAAGAAGGAGACAAGGACATGAAACCCATCCGATCGATCCGCGGCGCCTGCGCAATGGCCCTCGCACTGGCTGTCGCGGCGACCGCGCTCGCGCCCGCCACCGCGGCGGCGCAGGCCGCCAACTGGCCCGACAGGCAGGTGCGCATCGTCGTGCCCTATTCGGCCGGCGGCACCACCGACTTCGCGGCACGCCAGATCGCGCAGAAGCTCGGCGAGCAGACCGGCAAGTCCTTCTACGTGGACAACAAGGCCGGCGGCTCCGGCACCATCGGCACGCTGCAGGTGGCCAAGGCGCCGCCCGATGGCGGCACCTTCCTGACCAACGACACCGCCTACACCATGCTGCCGGCGCTGTTCGCCAAGCTGCCCTGGGACCACGCGAACGACCTCGTGCCGGTGACGACGCTGCTGCAGACGCCCGTGGTGCTGGTCGTGCCGGCCGACTCGCCCTTCAAGTCGGTGAAGGAGCTGCTGGCGCATGCGAGGAAGAACCCCGGCAAGCTCAACTTCGGCTCCGGCGGCGCCGGCAGTTCGACGCATCTGCAGGCGGTGGTGTTCAACAAGGAGGCCGGCGTGGACATCGCGCACGTGCCGTACAAGGGCGCGGGCGAAGCGATGCTCGGCCTGATATCGGGCCAGGTCGACGTGCTGATCACCGCCGCGCCGACCGCGGTGCCGCAGGTCAAGGGCGGCAAGGCGCGCGCGCTGGCGGTGACGGGCACGCAGCGCATCGGCGTGCTGGCCGACGTGCCGACCTTCGCCGAGGCCGGCGTGCCGGGCTACACGGTGACCAACTGGTTCGGACTGTCGGCGCCCAAGGGCACCGATCCGGCGATCATCGACAAGCTGTATGCCGAAGTGCGCAAGGCCCTGGCCGACCCCGCGCTGGTCGAACGCCTGAAGCAGCAAGGCGCGGCACCGGGCGGACTGTCGCCAGCCGAATTCGCCGCGCAGATCCGCAAGGACACGAAGCTCTGGACCGCCGCGGCCGAGGCCGCCGGCATCCAGCCGCAGTGAACGACCGGCACACGGACCGACACGGCATCCACGCCGCCGCACACAGCGAGCTCCGCGCCTTCCAGCCCTTTCCCCTTCATCCAGACAACACCATGTGGAACCTGTCCTTCTCTCCACCTGAAGTCATCGAGGCGCGCGTGCTCACGCGGCTGCCCGACGCCTTCCGCCAGCCGCGCCGCACCGAATGGAGCGACGCCAACAAGCCCGGCCAGTCGATCGACAGCTTTCTCGAAGGCCCGTCCTTCGACCGCGCGGGCAACCTGTGGGTGACCGACATCCCGAACGGCCGCATCTTCCGCATCGGCACCGACCTGCAATGGACGCTGGTGGCGCAATACGACGGCTGGCCCAACGGCAGCGCCTTCCATCGCGACGGCAGCCTGTGGATCGCCGACTACCGGCGCGGCATCCTGCGGCTCGAGCCCGGCGCCGATGCGCCCGTGCCGGTGCTCGGCCATCGCAGCAGCGAATCGTTCAAGGGCGTGAACGACCTGACCTTCGACGCGCAAGGCCGTTGCTGGTTCACCGACCAGGGCCAGACCGGGCTGCACGACCCGACGGGCCATGTCTACCGCCTCGACGCGCAGGGCCGGCTCGACGCACTGATCCGCAATGCGCCGAGCCCGAACGGCCTGGCGCTGAATGCGGACGGCAGCGCGCTGTACCTCGCCGTCACGCGGGCCAACGCGATCTGGCGCGCGCCGGTGCTGCCACAGGGCCAGCTGAGCAAGGTCGGGCATTTCCAGGGCTTCTTCGGCGCCAGCGGGCCCGACGGGCTGGCGGTCGACGTCGACAACCGGCTGGTGGTCGGCCATGCCAGCCTCGGCGGCGCCTTCGTGCTCAATGCGCGCGGCGAGATCACGCATTACGTGCGCAGCCCGATCGGCGCGACCGTGACCAACCTGGCCTTCCGGCCCGGCACGCGCCAGCTGGTGATGGTCGAATCGCAGACCGGCACGCTGCTCGAAGCCGAGCTGCCGGCCGAGGGCCTCGCCCTGTTTTCTCACGCATGACGCGGCCCGGACGAAGCCGCAGGAACAGGGGACGGATATGGACAAGATCGATTGCGTCGTGATCGGCGCGGGCGTGGTGGGGTTGTCGATCGCGCGCTCGCTCGCGATGGCGGGCCGCGAGGTCGTCATCCTCGAAGCCGAGAACGCCATCGGCACGCACACCAGCGCACGCAACTCGGAGGTGATCCACGCGGGCATCTCGTATGCGCCGGGCTCGCTCAAGGGCAGGCTGTGCGTGGCCGGCAAGGCCGCGCTGTACGCCTACTGCGCCGAACGCGGCATCGGCCACCAGCGCATCGGCAAGCTGATCGTCGCGGTGCAGGAATCCGAACTGACCGAGCTCGACAAGTACGTGAAGCTCGGCGCGGCCCACGGCGTGACCGACCTGCGCATCATCGGCGCCGCCGAGGCGCACGACCTGGAGCCCGAGGTGGCCTGCGTGGGTGCGCTGCATTCGCCGTCCACCGGCATCGTCGACAGCCACGGACTGATGCTCGCCTACCTCGGCGATGCCGAGCGGCACGGCGCATCGCTCGCCCTGCAGAGCCGCGTGCTCGGGGCCACGCCGACGGCGGACGGCATCGTGCTGCGGGTCGGCGGCGCCGAAGAGATGACGGTGCTGTGCAACACGGTCGTCAATGCGGCCGGCCTGGGCGCGCAGCAGGTGGCGTCGCGCATCGACGGCATGCCCGAAGCGCTGGTGCCGCCGCTGTACTACGCGATCGGCCATTACTTCTCGCTGGCGCGCAAGTCGCCGTTCCGCCATCTCGTCTACCCGACCGGCCGCGAAGGCGCGTTGCGCGCCCACGTGACGCTGGACCTGGGCGGCCAGTGCAAGTTCGGCCCCGACCTGAGCTGGCGCGACGGTGTCGACTACAGCTTCGACCCGACGCGTGAGGCGGCCTTCTACCAGTCGGTGCGGCGCTACTACCCGGCCCTGCAGGACGGCGATCTGCAGCCCGGCTACACCGGCATCCGTCCGCGCCTCGCCGGGCCGGGATCGTCGATGCACAACACCGCGACCGACTTCGTGATCCAGGACGCGGCGACGCACGGCATCGGTGGGCTGGTCAACCTGTTCGGCATCGAATCGCCCGGGCTGACGGCATCGCTCGCACTCGGCGCGCATGTGGCGCAGATGGTTTCAGAAGGCTAAAGACGCGACAAAAGGCAAAAGCGGGCGTGGGACAGGCGTGTGCGTCGATGTCCGACGTACCGCTTTCGCCTGCCGTGCTGCACTGCGTGCATGGCTCATTCCACAAGCACAAGCAACAGGCGCAGTGCCATCGCAAACGGCGCAAACGGGACGGGCGTACACGCCACGCATGCAAGCGTGCCTGTCCGCTGCCGCGGCCTTTGCGCCTGTGCGGCGATCGGCCTGACGGTCTGGTGCGGCCTGGCCATGGCGACCGACCCGGTGAAGGTTCCCCTCGAAAGCAACGAGAACGGCAGCATCTACGTGCAGCCCAACGTGTCGTCGACCGAGGACTCCGTCAACACCAAGGGCGCGATCATGGGCGTGCAGCGCAAGGACGGCAGCGGTGCCTACGCAGGCGTCGACACCGGCACGCCCAAGCCCACCTACTCGCTCGGCGCGAGCACCGGCGGCAACACGTCGTTCTCGGCCGGCGTGCAGTCGGACGGCAAGGAAAACAACGGGGTGAAGGCGGGAGTGACGATCAAGTACTGAGTCGACACTCCAACCGCCCTGCCGATCGCGCACTTCGCGGCGGCCTGAAGCATTTCGTCGCTTCCCGCTGGCACCGGCAAGCGCTTCGCGCGACCGTCGGGGTTCCACTTCGACGGAGCCTCGACATGAATCCTTCCCATGCACTGGCCGCCCTTGCGGCGATGCTGCTTCCGCTGGCGGCGACTGCCGCAGATCTGCGCGTCACCGTGAGCGACGGCCCGGCGGTGCCCGCCACACTCTATGTGGCGCTGTTCGACACGCCAGAAGCCTTTGCGGCCGACAAGCCGCTGGCCTCGCAGACGCTTCCGTTGCGCGACGGTGCCGGGCAACTGGTGTTCATCGGCCTGCCGCCCGGACGCTACGTGCTCAAGTCCTTTGCCGACGAGAACGGCAACGGCAAGCTCGACACGAACCTGGTCGGCCTGCCGACCGAGCGATACGGCTTCTCGAACGACGCCAAGGGCCGCATGGGACCGCCGGGATTCGACGCCGCCGCCGTGCCGCTGGACGCCGACGCCAGCATCGCCTTCCGCCTGCACTGAGCGGAGAACCAGACCATGGACCGCCGTGAACTCCTGCGCCGTCTGGCCGTTGTCGGCAGCGCGCCTTTCCTCTTGCCAGGCTTCGCGCGCGCCGATGCGTCCGGGGCTTCAGAAAATTGGCAGGCTGAATTCCAGGCGTCGACCGCGCCCTGGAAGCCGGCATTCGCCACGCTGCCGGGCGACCTGCCGTTGACGGCTGCCACGGTCCGCGGACGCTTTCCCGATGCGGTCGCCGGCACGCTCTATCGCATCGGCCCCGCCGGCCACGACCTGGGCGGCCAGCGCTATCACCATTGGTTCGACGGCGACGGGATGGCGCACCGGTTCGTGATCGAGCGCAGCCGGGTCCATCATCAAGGCCGCTATGTGGCGACCGCCAAGCGCGTGGCCGAGCTGCGCGCCGGCCGCCGGCTGACGGAGGGCTTCGGCACGACATTCCCGGGCAACGAGCCCGTGACCTCGCCCGACAGCATGAACGTGGCGAACATCAACGTGCTGCCGATCGGCGGCGAACTGCTCGCGCTGTGGGAAGGCGGTTCGGCCACCCGGCTGGACCCGCGCACGCTGGAAACGCGCGGGCTCAAGACCTGGCGAGCCGATCTCGCAGGCGTGCCGTTCTCGGCGCATCCGAGGGTGGACCCGGACGGTACCGTCTGGAATTTCGGCGTCAGCTCGGGCAACGGCCTGCTGGTGCTCTACGAGATCGCACCCGATGGCGCGCTCCGTCGGGCCGACGCGCTGCCGGTCGGCAATCTGCCGATGATTCACGACTTCGCAGTCACGCCCGGGCATCTCGTGTTCCTGATGCCGCCGCTGGTGTACGACGCGCAGCGCAAGGCGGCGGGTTCGAGCTTTCTGGATGCGCACGTGTGGCGCCCCGAACTCGGCATGCGCGCACTGGTGATCGACAAGAAGAACTGGAAGCGGCAGCAGACGCTGACGCTGCCGGCCGGCTTCCTGTTCCACCTGGGCAATGCATGGGAAGAAGACACCGCCAGCGGCACCGTGATCCACGTCGACTACATGCGCTCGCCCGATGCGTCGAGCGTTCTGACGAGCACGCGCGAGGTCATGCGGGCGCGTCTCGTGCCCGGCGCCGGCCCGCGATTGACGGTCGCCAGCCTGAACCTGGGCACCGGCCAGGCGACCCAGGCCGAGCTACCAATCGACGCCGAATTCCCGCGCATGGACCCGCGAAAGATCGGCCTGCGACACCGGCACGTGGTCCATGCCACCCAGTTGCGCGAAGGCCTGCCGTTCTGGAATGCGGTCGCGCGCACCGATGTCGAATCCGGCATCTCGCAGCGCTTCAGCTACGGGCCGCAAGCCTTGGTCGAGGAACATGTCTTCGTGCCGGACGGTGCCGGTGCCGGCTGGGTGCTCGGAACCGTGCTGGACCTCGTGCAGAACAAGACGGTGCTGTCCTGCTTTGCCGCCGATGCGTTGGCCGACGGGCCGGTGGCGCAGGCGACACTGCCCTATTCGCTGCCGCTCGGGCTGCACGGTGCGTTCGTGGGCGCGGAAGGCCCTGTCGCCGGATAGCGCCCCAGCACCTCGTAATACCCGCGCCCCGAGGGCTCGAAGCGCGACCAGATCAGCGCGAAGTCGCGCGGTGCCCAGTGCACCGTCGGCACTTCCGGGGGCGGTACGGCGCCTTCGGTGTTGCGCGCCAGCGTGACGTGCGGCGTCCACTTCCTGCTGACCGGCAGGCCCATGCGGCGCAAGGGCTTGCACAGGCGATCGCGCAGCACGCCGAGCCGCTCGTTGTCGTCGGGCCGCACCACGGCCACGCCCCAGACCTCGGGCTTGCGCAGGTTCAGCGCCATGTCGTCCATCTCGATGTCGTTCAGCGCACGCTGCAGGTAAGGCACGGCGTCGCCATCGACGTCGCCGAGAAAATGCAGCGTCATGTGCAGGCGCTCGGCGCGCGTGAGCATGGCGCCACTGGGCATGGGCCAGGCACTCTGCTGGGCATGCAGCGCAGACTGCACGTCGGCCTCCGGCAGCAGGCCGATGAAGAGGCGCCTGGGTGGCGTGGATTCGATCAGCGAGAGCTGATCGGGAGAGACATAGCGCGCTTTCCTGGGCATCGTTTTCTTCCTTGAAAAAGGGGTGGGCTGCAGCCGCGCCGCGGCGGTCAATGGAAATCCCGGCTCCTGTCGCGTTCGGCCAGCCGCCCGAGCCAGGGCGTGAGGTCCTTGAAGGCGCTGGCGACCAGATGGCGCACCTCGCCGCCGCTGTCGACGTCGCGCTGCCAGGTGCCTTGCACCGCGAGCAGGTGCGACTTGAGCAGCGGCTCACGCCACTTCTCGGCCACGTGGCTCCAGACGATCACGTTGACGGTACCCGTCTCGTCTTCCAGCGTCACGAACATGGTGTTCTTGGCCGTGCCCGGACGCTGCCGCACGGTGACCATGCCGCAGGCGCGCACGATGCGGCCGTGCGGCACGTCGCGCAACACCTGCGCGCTCAGCAGTCTGAGCCGGTCCAGCCGCGGGCGCAGCAGCGCCAGCGGATGCCGGCGCAGCGTGAGGCCGAGCGACGCGAAGTCGCCGACGATCTCCTCGCCTTCAGGCGCCTCGGGCAGTTGCAACGGGCGTTCATGGATCGGCACGCCCTTGAGCAACGCGGGTGCGCGTCGCTGCGCGGTCGCGTCCCAGACCTGCTGGCGCCGATGGCCCGACAGCGTCATCAGTGCATCGGCCGCAGCCAGCGCGGCCATGTCCTTGCCGTCGAGATCGGCCCGCACCGCGAGGTCTTCGGTGCTGGTGAACGGCGCCTGCGCGCGGGCCGCGAGCAGGCGTTCCACGCCGATCTTGCTGAGGCTGACGATACGGTTCAGCCCCAGCCGCACCGCCGGCTGGCCGGGCCGTCCCTGGCGATCCGCATACCGTGCGTCGGTACCGGGCGGCACGCGCGGCGCATCGGCTGCGCGCGGCTCCAGCGTGCTGTAGAAATCGCTCACCGTCACGTCGACCGGCCGCACCTCGACGCCATGGCGCCGCGCGTCCTGCACCAGTTGCGAGGGCGTGTAGAAGCCCATCGGCTGCGAGTCGAGCATGGCGGCCAGGAAGCAGGCCGGCTCATGGAACTTGAGCCAGCAGCTCACCAGCACGAGGATTGCAAAGCTGGCCGCGTGACTCTCGGGGAAGCCGTATTCGCCGAAGCCTTCCATCTGCTTGAAGATGGCTTCACAGAAGTCGGGGTCGTAGCCACGGTCCTTCATGCCCATGATCAACGGCTCCTTGAACTTGTCGATACCGCCGGTGCGTTTCCAGGCAGCCATCGCGCGCCGCAGGCGGTCGGCTTGCTCGGCCGTGAAGCCGGCCGCGATCATCGCGATCTGCATCACCTGCTCCTGGAAGATCGGCACGCCGAGCGTCCGCTTCAGCGCCTCGTCCAGCGCCGGATAGGGGTTGTCGATCTTTTCCTTGCGCCGCTTCTTCTCGCGGTTCTTCAGGTACGGATGCACCATGCCGCCCTGGATCGGCCCGGGTCGCACGATCGCGACCTCGACCACCAGGTCGTAGTACTCGCGCGGCTTCAGTCGCGGCAGCATCGACATCTGCGCGCGGCTCTCGATCTGGAACACGCCGATGGTGTCGGCATCGCAGATCATGTCGTACACCGGATCGCCATCGACCGGCACCGCTTCGTGCATTTCCACCACGCTGCCGCGCCAGCCGTTGACGAAGCCGAGCCCGCGCTGAATGGCGCTCAGCATGCCGAGCGCAAGCACGTCGACCTTGAGCATGCCCATGGCCTCGAGGTCGTTCTTCTCCCACTGGATCACCGAGCGATTCGGCATCGACGCCTTCTCGATCGGCACCAGCCGCGTGAGCCTGGCTTCGGTGAGCACGAAGCCGCCGACGTGCTGGCTCAGGTGCCGCGGAAAGCCCTTGAGGTCGTGCGCCAGCTCCAGCCATTGCGCGATGCGCAGCGGGTCTTCGCGCACGCCGGCGCGTTCCATCGCTTCTTCCAGCCGCTGCTGCAGGACGTCGTCGTCGAACCAGTAATGGTCTTTCGCGAATTCGTCGATCAGCCGGTCGGCCACGCCGAGCGCCTTGCCCACGTCACGCAGCGCGCTGCGGGAGCGATAGCAGATCACGACCGCGGCGATGGCGGCGCGGTCACGGCCGTACTTGCCGTAGATGTACTGGATGACCTGCTCGCGCCGCTGGTGCTCGAAGTCGACGTCGATGTCGGGCGGCTCCTTGCGCGCCCGGCTCAGGAAGCGCTCGAACAGCAGGTTGCCGGTCTCGGGGTTGATCGCGGTGATGCCGAGGCAATAGCAGACCGCCGAATTGGCCGATGAGCCGCGGCCCTGGCAGAGGATCTCTTCCTTCCTGGCAAAGGCCACGATGTCCTCCACGGTCAGGAAGAACATCTCGTATTGCAGCTCGATGATCAGGTCGAGCTCCTGCTTCACCTTGCTCTTCACCTTCCTCGGAATGCCGCGCGGATACTTGTGCTTCGGATAACGCCCGTTCGCACCCGTCCAGGTCTTGCGCCTCAGCGTCTGGGCCGGCGTTTCGCCATCGCCGATCAGCTCCCGCGGATACTTGTATTCATCCTCGATCTGCCCCGGATCGAAACGGCAGCGCTCCATCGCCACCAGCGTGTTGGCCAGCAGCTCGGCCGGGAACAGCGAGGCCAGCCGCAGGCGCGAGCGCAGATGCCGCTCGGCGTTGGACTGCAGGGCGAAGCCGCATTCCGCCACCGTGCGGCCTTCGCGCACGGCCGTGATCACGTCGTGCAGCGGCTTGCGCGAGCGCAGGTGCATGTGCACGTCGCCCGAAGCGATCAAGCGCACGCCGGTCTGCGCGCTCGCCTGCTGCAGCGTGAGCAGCCACAGGTCATCGTCCATCTCGTTGAGCAGTTCGACGGCCAGCCAGAGATGCTCGCCATAAAGCGCAGCCGCCGCGTCGAGGTCGATGCACAGCGCCGCGATGTCGATGTCGGCGCCCGGCGCGCGGTGCGGCACGAACAGGATCTCGCAGCGCTGCAGCGAAGCCACGTCGCTGATGCTGCTGTCTTCCCAGCTCACCTGGTAGTCGCCCTTGGGCGCTGCGCTGCGGGCCGCGGTGATGAATTCGCAGAGGTTGCCCCAGCCCTCGAAGTCGTGCGCGATCACCACCAGCTTGAAGCGCTCGAAGCGGAATTCGCTGCCGTAGAGGATGCGGAAGTCCTCGGCCGGCTGCAGCGGCAGTTCGGGATGCTCCTTGCGATGCGCATCGAATGCTTCTTTCTGGTCGCGCAGCCAGACATGCGCCCGCACGATGCCGGCCACCGAGCACTCGTCGGTGATCGCCAGCGCCTTGTAGCCGAGCTGGCAGGCCCGCGCCACCAGTTCGGCCGGCGACGAGGCACCGCGCTGGAAGCTGTAGTTCGTCAGGCAATGCAGCTCCGCATAGTCCGGCAGGCCGCGCTCGGCAGCGGGCTCGGGCGCGTGCTGCGGCAGCACGTGCAGCCGGGCGGCCTGGCGCGCCCGCGCCTGCTTGTCGCTGAGTTCAGGCATAGAGCCCCTGCAGGAACCAGCGCGGCGACGTGTCCGCCGTGTCCTCGGCAAACGGCGCCGGTCGGCGCTCGCGGAACACCCAGAGCAAGCCGGCGTCCGGACTCTGCGCGATGTAGTAGTCGCGCACGGCCGGCTGGCCGCCGTCCCGGCTGTCGCCCCACCAACCGGTCTCGACCTTCTGCGGGCCGACCAACCGCCGCAGCGGACCGCCGTAGCAGGGATGCCCGTCGTGCATCTCCAGCAGCAAGGGCTCGCGCAGCAGCCAGGTCGGATGCAGGCCGGCACCAGCCTTGGCCGCGGTTTGCAATGCCGCGGCCTGCGATGCGGAAGCCTGCGCAGCGGATGGCACCTTGCCCGCGCCGGCCGACACGCTGCGCAAGGCCGGCGCCCAATGCTGCATGGCCTCGGGCCGGTGGTCGGCACCCGCCGCAGCGCGCAGCACCTGTTCAGCGCCCAGCCGCGCGCTCAAGCGCTCGACCAGCTCATGCAGCCGGTCCCCCTTGCGGTTGTCCTCGGGCAGGAAGCTGGTGCTGGCGCCGGCCCAGGGCGTGGTGTCGACGGTGCGCAGGCGCAGCCAGCTCGCAGGTGCGGCCAGCGTGGTGAGTGCGAGCCGCTCGCTCAGCAGGCGGCGCAGGTGCGTCATGTCCTGCGTGGGCTCTGCGGTGCGCACGGTGATGGCCTGGTTCGGCGGCAGGTCGACACCGTTGTAGCGCTTGAGGTCGAGCGTCCATTGCAGTTCCATCGACAGCACGCCGCGCTGCCGCGCGCGCAGCCAGATCTGCAAGGCGGCCAGCAGGCGGTTGGCCGACCACATGAGCTCGGGTGCGCCTTCGGCCAGCGCGGGCAGTTCGAGCTTCTGGTCGAACAGGTCGGGCAGCGTGAGCCACTCGTGGCTTTCCGGGCGCAGGCCCCAGGCGAGATCGAGCGCGTCGCGCAAGGCCGCGCCGAAACGCCGCGCCAGGCCGGCGCGCGGCAGCGCCGCCACCTCGCCCCAGGTTCGGCAACCCAGATGCGCGAGGACGTCGAGGTGATCGCGTGCGGCCGTGAGCGTGTCGAGCGGCAGGTCGGCGAGCATGTCGACGGGCGGCCGCTGGTCGCGCGCGAACAGGCGCAGCCGGGCCAGCGCCACCAGGCTGGTGGGGCCGCGGGCCTGCTTCAGCGCGCATCCATCGGGGCTCGTGGCCGCCAGTTGCCGCATCAGCGACAGCCGGCCGCCCCAGAGCCGCTCGCAGGCCGAGACCTCGATCAGCAGCGCCTCGTCGACCCAGCAGACACGCGGCGTGTACTGCAGCGCCCACCAGCCGAGCGCCTCGGGCGACGGCAAGGTGCGGTCGGCCTCAGGCGGCCACCGCAGTGCGATCCATTGCACGGCCGCCTCCTTTCCACGCATCGATGCGCACCACCGTGGCGGAGGCCAGCGCGGGTGGCGGCGCGCTGCCCTCTTCCTGCCGCCGCGCCTTGCGCCGCAGCTGGCTGGCCGCGAGCAGCATCGACATGCGCTGGCTGCGCGCAGGCAACTGCACGGGCGCGGCCAGCGGCGGGCCGCGGCGCTTGAGGATGCGGACATCCATCTGGCCGGCGTTCTCGGCCTTCCCGGCGTCCTTGCAGGCTTCGAGCTGCAGCCGCAGCCGGGCCGGCGACGCCGACAGCGCGGCGTGGTCGGGCCGGAACACGAACAGCAGCGCCTCGTGCTGGGCCGCGGCCAGCTGCAGCCGGCGCAATTCGCCCGCGCGCGCCTGCGGCAGCCAGGCCAGCACGGCCGCCACGTCGGCGCAGCGCAACGCCTGTTCGCAGGCCCACAGGCGAGCGGGCGCCGCGTCGCTGCGGATCCACATCAGCGCCTCGACCGGCAGGCCGTGCGCGGCCAGCGCCGGGCCGAAGGGCTCGAAGGGCGCGCCGATCAGCGCCACCGGCCCCGTGCCCTGTGCCACGGCCTGCGCCAGCGCCGGCAGCAGCAGTTGCCACACATGCGCCTCGGGCCGCGCCTGCAGCAGTTCCGTCATGGCGCCCACCGGCCAGCCACCGCCCGGCAGTTCGGCATCGAGCGCCGCATGGCCGGTGCCCATGACCTGCATGTCGGCCACGCCCAGCTCGTCGCCGCGCCAGACGTTGTGCCGGGCGGAGACGAAGGACGATGAGATCAGGGGAAGGGCCATGGCGGAATGACAGTAAACTGTATTTTTATACAGTATTTTGCATTTCAGCAATGCCCCCGCGAATGCCTCCCCTTATCTGATCGTCAAGCCGCAAGCGGCAACCGCATCTCGAAACGCGCGCCGCCGCCCTCCCCGTTCGAGGCCTCGATCCGCCCGCCGTGCGCCTGCAGCACGGCCTGCGACAGCGCCAGGCCGAGCCCGAGACCCGGCGTCCTTTCGTCGGAGCGCGCAGCGGCGCCACGGTAGAAGCGCTCGAACAGATGCGGCAGGTCGTCCTTCGCGATGCCGGCGCCGCCGTCGGCGACGCAAAGCACCGCCTCGCACGCGTTCACATCGGCAAAGTACCGCACGCGGACCTCGGTGCCGGCCGGCGAGAACTTCAATGCGTTGTCGAGCAGGTTCGCCAGGGCCAGCGCCGCCGCGCCGCGTGCCGCGATCGCCGTCACACGCGGCGCCGGCACGATCGTCAGCTGCACGCCGCGCTCGCGCGCCATCGGCTCGATGCGGCGCACCGCCTCTTCGGCCAGCAGATCGAGCGGCAATGTTTCGACGGCGTCGCGTTCCTGGCCGGCATCGAGCCGCGCCAGCACCAGCAGTTCTTCGACCAGCAGCGTCAGCGACTCGACCTCCTCGAGCGCGGAATGCAGCGTCTCGACATAGGACGCAGCCTCGCGTGGACGGCGCAATGCAAGCTCGAGCTCGGTGCGCAGCCGCGACAGCGGCGAGCGCAACTCGTGCGACGCATCGGCCGTGAAGCGGCGCTGCGCCTCCATGCCGGTCTCGATGCGTGCCAGCATGGCGTTGAGCGTGTCCACCAGGCGGCCGACCTCGTCGCGCGTGCCGGGATGCGGCAGGCGCTCCCCGAGGTTGGCGTCACCGATGCGGTGCGCCTGCTGCACGACGTCGGCGATGGCGCCGAAGGCACGGCGCGTGACCAGTGCACCGGCGGCGCCGAGCGTCAGCAGCAGCACGCTGCCCAGCACGAGGAACAGCACGCTGGCGGCCGTCAGCACGTGGTTCACGTCGTCGAGCGACCCCGCCACCTGCACCGCGAGCAGCGAAGGCCGCCCCGGCACAGGCACCGAGACCATGCGCGTGGGCTCCTCGCCGAAGCCGTCGAGCGTCTCGAACACCGTCTCGCCGGCCGCGAGCCGGACCTGCAGCGTCTGCGGGATCGGCAACCTGGCCTCGCCGAGGTTGGCGCTGCGCGCCAGCACACGGCCCTGCGCATCGACGATCTGCACCAGCCGGTCGAGCCGGACGAACGACGGCGCGGCGGAAGTGGCGCGCGGCGCCTCGTGCACCACCACCGGCGCTCCCTCGCCCGACGCCGCCAGCATGCCCATCTCGGTCTCGGCCAGCGCCAGCAGTGCGGCGTCGAGTTCGGCATGCACATTGCGCGCAAAGACGAAATACGAGCCGGCGGCGGCGATCGTCATGACCACCACGATCACGCCGATGTGCGCCAGCGCCAGCCGCCTGCGGACGCTAAGCATGGTCGGCCACGCCCGTATCGGGCACCGCCAGGCGGAAGCCGCGGCCACGCACGGTCTGGATCAGCGGCACGAAGGCCGGTGCATCGACCTTGCGGCGCAGGTTGCCGATGTGCACGTCGATCAGGTTGTCGATGGCGATCAGGTCGTCCTTCCAGACCTGCTCGGCCAGCCGCGAGCGGCTGACGACCTCGCCGGCATGGCGCAGCAGGATCTGCAGGATCACGAATTCCTTGTGCGTCAACTCGAGCACGGCACCGCTGCGCACCACGCGCTGGCTCACCGGGTCGAGGCTCAGGTCGGCCAGCGAGAGCACCACCGGCCGCACGAGTTCGGAGCGGCGCAGCAGCGCGCGCACACGGGCCAGCAGCTCGTCGAAGGCAAAGGGCTTGGTGAGGTAGTCGTCGGCACCGGTATTCAGGCCGGCCACGCGGTCGGCCAGCGCATCGCGTGCGGTCAGCATGAGGACCGGCGTCTTGCTGCCGCGCAGACGGAGATCGCGGCACAGCTGCAGGCCGTCCTTGCCGGGCAGCATCCAGTCCAGCACGAGCAGGTCGTAGGCCGTGACGAAGGCGGCCTCGTCGCCCTCCTCGGCGCTGTGCACCACGTCGACGACGAAGCCTTCTTCCTGCAGTCCGCGAGCCAGCAGGCGGGCCGCCTTGCGGTCGTCTTCGATCAACAGAATTCGCATGGGTCCGATCATGCCGCGAGCCGGCGTCCGGTTTCCTGAAGAAATTTTCAGGATTTCTTGGGGACTTCTTCAGGCCGTGCTTTCTAAGCTGCCCACGAAACGGCGCGACGGCACGTCGAAGGCATGGGCAGCGCTCCATGCGCACGCAGCCGGCCCGCGGACGGACCCGCATCGTGATCAATAAAACCCTCTACACGCCTTCTCCCACCCGCCTGGCCATCGGCCTGTTCGCCTGCGCGGCACTGCTGTTCGACCTGGTCGGCCATCGCGCGCACGCGGCCGCGCCGACCCATCCGGACATGGCCGCCACCGCCGCGCCAATGCTGGTGCGCCAGGGCGCGCGCCTCACCGTGCCGCCGGGCTCGCCGTTGCGCGAGCGGCTGCAGGTGGCCACCGTGACGCAGGACGCGCTCCCGCATCAGATCAACCTGCCGGCCACGGTCGAGGCCGACCCGGCGCGCACCGCCAACATCGTGCCGCCGCTGGCCGGCCGGCTGGTCGAACTCAAGGTGCGGCTGGGCGACACGGTGAAGCGCGGCCAGCTGCTGGCCACGCTGGCGTCGCCCGACCTGGCACAGGCCGTGGCCGACGCGCAGAAGGCACGTGATGCAGCCGACCTGGCGCAGCGTGCGCTGACCCGGGCGCTGGGCGTGAACGAAGCCGGCTCCAATGCCGCCAAGGACGTGGAGGCGACCCGCAGCGCGCTCGTGCAGCAGAACGCCGAGCTGCATCGCAGCGAGGCGCGGCTGCGCACGCTCGGCGCCGACGGCGGCATGCAGGGCGGCCAGTTGTTGAAGATCACGGCGCCGATGGCCGGCACGGTCACCGCACTCAACACCGCGGCCGGTGTCAACCTCAACGACACCAGCGCGGTGCTCATGACGGTGTCGAACCTCGACACCGTCTGGGTCACGGTCGGCGTGCCCGAGAGCGCCTTGAGCGCCGTTGCCGCGGGCCAGCGCACCGTCGTCACGCTCGCCGCCTATCCCGGCCGCAGCTTCAGCGGCAAGGTCGCCTTCGTGGGCGCGGCGCTCGACGCCGACACGCGCCGCGCCAAGGCGCGCGTGGTGTTCTCCAACCCCGAGGGCCTGCTCAAGCCCAACATGTACGCGACCGCCGTGCTCGACGTGCCGCAGGCGCAGCAGGCGCAGGTGCCGGCCTCGGCACTGCTGATGAACAACGACGCCGTGAGCGTGTTCGTCGAGGTCGCGCCCTGGACCTTCATGCGCCGCACGGTGGAGCTCGGCCGCGAGGACGGCGACCGCGTGCGCATCCGCAGTGGCCTGGCGGCCGATGAACGCGTGGTCGTGCGCGGTGGTGTGCTGCTCAATGATTGATCTGGTCATCGCACAGTTCTTTCGCCATCGCCTGCTGGCCTGGGCGATGTCGGTTGCGCTGGTGCTGTTCGGCGCATGGTCGTGGACGCAGATGACGGTCGAGGCCTATCCCGACCTCGGCGACGTGACGGTGCAGGTGGCCACGCAGGTCAACGGCCTCGCCGCCGAGGAGATCGAGCAGCAGATCACCACGCCGCTGGAACGCGCGCTCGGCAGCGTGCCGGCCCTGGCGTCGATCCGGTCGAGCAGCACCTTCGGCCTGTCGCTGATCAACCTGAGCTTCAAGGACGGCACCGACGACTATTTCGCGCGCCAGCGCGTCAGCGAGCGCATCGGGCAGGTGGCGCTGCCGGCGGGCGTGCAGCCCGGCCTCGGCCCGATGGCCGGGCCGGCGGGCGAGATCTACCGCTACACGCTCGAGTCGGACACGCAGAACCTCATGGCGCTGTCCGAGATCCAGCGCTGGAAGGTCATTCCCGCACTCCGGCAGGTGGCGGGCGTGGTCGACGTCAACAACTTCGGCGGCTTCACCAGGGAGTTCCAGCTCGAACTCGATCCGGCCAAACTGCAGCAGCACGCGCTGGTCCTGAGCGACGTGGTCACGGCCATCAACAACAGCAGCGCCAATGCCGGCGGCGGACGCATCGCGCGCGGCGAGCAAGGCTATGTGGTGCGCGGCATCGGCCAGGTGCGCACGCTCGACGAGCTCGGCAGCGTGGTGGTGGCACAGAACAACGGCTCGCCGGTGCTGGTGCGCGATCTCGGCCGCCTGCAGTCGGGCCACCAGGAGCGCAGCGGCATCCTCGGCAAGGACACCAACCCCGACACCATCGAAGGCATCGTGCTGATGCTCAAGTACGAGAACCCGTCGCGCGTGCTCGAAGGCGTGCACGCGAAGATCGACGCGCTGCAGGCCGAACTCGCACCGATGGGCGTGAAGATCGTGCCCTACATCGACCGCGACGATCTGGTGAAGCTCACCGTCGACAAGGTGACGCACACCATGCTCGAAGGCATGGCACTGGTGAGCTTCGTGCTGATCCTGTTCCTGGGCAGCCCCCGCAGCGCGGTCGTGGCGGCGGTGGCGATCCCGATGTCGCTCGTGACGGTCTTCATCGTCATGCACTTCACGCGCATGCCGGCCAACCTGTTTTCGCTCGGCGCGATCGACTTCGGCATCATCGTGGACGGTGCCATCGTGATCATGGAAGCCATCCTGCGGCGCCGCGAGGAAGAGCCCCATCTCATGCTCACCGAGGCCCACGTGCTGGAGACCGTGGGCCATGTGGCGAAGCCGATCTTCTTCGCCACGCTGATCATCGTGACCGCGTACTTCCCGCTGTTCGCGTTCGAGCGTGCCGAGGGCAAGCTGTTCAAGCCGATGGCCTTCACCGTGGGCTATGCGCTGATCGGCGCGCTGCTGTGCGCGCTGACGCTGATTCCGAGCCTCGCCTACGTGGCGCTGCGCAAGCCGAGCAAGCCCTTCGTCAACAAGCCGCTGGTGTGGCTCACGGGCGCCTATCGCCGCGGGCTGTCGATGCTGCTCGACACGCCCGCCATCGCCTATGGCCTGAGCGCGCTGGCGCTGGCCGCGGTCGTGGCGCTGGGCGCCACGGCCGGGCGCGAGTTCCTGCCCGACATCGACGAAGGTGCGCTCTGGCTGCAGGTGCAGCTGCCGTCGGGGCTGTCGCTCGACAAGGCCGGCGAGATGGCGACCGAGATGCGCCGGACGCTGCTCGAATACCCGGAGGTGTCGTACGTGGTCACCCAGCTCGGGCGCAACGACGATGGCACCGACCCCTGGACCCCTTCGCACATGGAAGTGCCCGTGGGCCTCAAGCCGTACGCCGAATGGCCGGCCGGCGTGGACAAGGCGGCCTTCGTGCACACGCTGACCGAGCGCTTCGCCCGCATGCCGGGCTTCGACGTGGGCATCAGCCAGCCGATCATCGATGGCGTGAACGACGCGGTGGGCGGCGCGCACAGCCCGCTGGTCCTGCGCATCTACGGCGACGACCTGAAGGAGAGCCGGCGCATCGGCAACCAGATCGTCGATCTGCTGGCCACCGTGCGCGGCACGGCGTCGGCGTCGCTGTTCCAGGAGCCGCCGATCCCGCAGGTGGTGATCGCGCTCGACCGCGAGGCCGCGGCACGCTACGGCGTCAATGCCAGCGACGTGGCGAATCTCATCCAGACCGGCATCGGCGGCGCGCCGGTGATCACCGTGTACGCGGGCAACCGCACGTACAACGTGTCGGTGAAGATGCCCGCGAACGCCAAGGGCAGCACCGAGGCGCTCGGCGCGCTGCAGCTCAACGGGTCGGGTGGCGTCAAGGTGTCGCTGTCGCAGGTGGCCGACATCCGCCTGCAGACCGGCGAAAGCACGATCTCGCACGAGATGAACGAACGCCAGATCACCGTGCGCGTCGACAACCGCGATCGCGACCTGGCCTCGTACCTCGACGAAGCGCGCACGCGCATCGCCAGGGACATCCAGTTCGACCCCACCAAGGTGCGCCTGCAGTGGGCCGGCCAGTTCGAGAACCAGCAGCGCGCCCAGGCGCGGCTGGGCACGTCGCTCGCGATCGTCGTCGGGATCATGGCGGTGCTGCTGTTCTTCCAGTTCGGCCAGGTCCGCCAGGTGGCGCTGATCCTCGGCGTGGTGCCGATGGCCATGCTGGGCGGGCTGATCGCGGTGCACGTGGCGGGCGAAACGCTCAACGTGGCGACGGCGGTCGGCTTCATCGCGCTGTTCGGCGTGTCGATCCAGAACGGGATCATCATGGTTTCCAACTTCCGGCGCGTGCGCGGCGAAGGGCTCGCGCTGCGGGCCTCGGTGCTCGAAGGCGCGGCCGAGCGCCTGCGGCCGGTGCTGATGACGGCGACCGTGGCGTCGATCGGCATGCTGCCCGCGGCGCTGGCCACGGGCGTGGGCACGGACGTGCAGCGCGGGCTGGCGACGGTGGTGGTCGGCGGGCTGGTCGTGTCGACGCTGTTGACGCTGTTCATCCTGCCGGCGCTGTACTTCGCGCTCGAAGCCTTCTTCGAGCGCAAGGAGGATGACTCGCGCGCGCGCAGGGCCGCCGAAGAAACCGGATCGGAGGCCGCATGAATCCGAAACCCATCCTTGCGGGCGCACTGGCGGCGGGTCTGGCGCTGCTGCTGGCCGGCTGCGCAGCGGGGCCCGACTACGCACGGCCGCCGCTGGACCTGCCCGAGCGCTACGTGGCCGCACCGGCCACGGCCCCGCAGACCGAGGTGGCGAGCGTTGCCCTGCCGCGCCTCGCGACCGATCTGGACGTGCCTGCGCAATGGTGGCAGGCCTTCCATTCCGAAGCGCTGAACGCACTGGTCGCGCGGAGCCTGGCGGGCAGTCCGACGCTGGAGGCGGCCGATGCGGCACTGCGGGCCGCGCAAGAGAACGCAGCCGCCGAACAGGCGGCGTTCTGGCCCGCCGTGGGCGTGAACTACGCACCGACACGCCAGCGCGTGGCCGACGCCGTGGCCAGCCCGGTGGCGTCCGACGCCAGCCTCTACACGCTGCATACCGCGCAACTCAGCGTGTCGTACACGCCCGACGTGTTCGGCGGCACGCGCAGGCAGGTCGAAGGGGCACAGGCGCAGGCCGAGACCCTGCGCTTCCAGCGCCTGGCAGCGCGGCTCACGCTCAGCAGCAACGTGGTGGCGGCGGCCATCACCGAAGCCTCGTTGCGCGCGCAACAAAGCGCCACGCGCGAGATCGCCGATGCACAGCGGCAGGTGCTCGATGCCTATCGCCGGCAACTGCGGCTCGGCCAGGTCGCACCGGCCGATGTCGACGCGCAGGAGGCCTCGCTGGCCGCAACCGAGGCCACGCTGCCACCGCTCGAACGCCAGTTGGCGCAGCAGCGCAACCTGCTCGCCACGCTCGCGGGCCGCTACCCGTCGCAGGGCGTCGAGGCGCAATTCGACCTCGACACGCTGCAACTGCCCGCCGCGCTGCCGCTGAGCCTGCCGTCGACGCTGGTCGAGCACCGCCCCGACGTACGCGCTGCCGAAGCGCAGTTGAAGGCCGCGAGCGCCGCCATCGGCGTGGCGGTGGCGGCTCGGCTGCCGAGCCTCACGCTGAGCGCCAATGCGGGTTCGTCGGCCTATGCGCTGTCGCAGTTGTTCAAGGGGCCGGGCCTGTTCTGGACACTCGCGGCCGGCGTGACGCAGCCGCTCGTCGACGGCGGCGCGCTGGCGCACCGCGAGGCCGCGGCCCGCGCCGGATTCGACCAGGCCGCGGCACAGTACCGCGCCACGGTGCTGGCCGCTTTCCAGGATGTGGCCAATACGCTCGACGCGATCGACACCGACACACGCGCCGTGCAAGCCGCGGAGAAGGCCGAGCGCACGGCGTCCCGGAGCCTGGCGCGCACGCAGCGCCAGGTGCAGTTGGGCGACGCCAGCGCGTTGGGCCTGCGGCTGGCGCAACAGGCGCAGCAACAGGCCCGGCTCGGGCTGGTGCAGGCGCGAGCGCTGCGGCTGAGCGACGCGGCCGCGCTGTTCCAGGCACTTGGCGGCGGCTGGTGGAACGCGGCCGGCGACACGGCTGGCGCCGCGCCCTCGCCCACCGCCGCGCTCGCCGTGGCGGCGACACCGCCCGGCAGGCCATGAAGACCGGCACCGCCGCCTGCACTCGCACCTGCGCCTGCATCTGCGTGTCGTGGGCGCTGGTGTCCGGCGGCTGCGCGCCGCTCGGCACGGCGGCGGTCGATGGCGCCGGCTGGCGCCCGGCCCAGATCGTCGCGATCGGACGCGCCAGCGAACTCGCCGCCACGGCCAGCCGCGATTGCGGCCCGATCGGCGATGCCGATCCCTATGTCCTGGTGCGCTACCACAGCAGCGGCGTGCATTCGCGCTCGCTGGGGACCGGCCACGTGCCGCCCGGCGCCTCGCTCCAGGTCGGTGACATCGTGTTCGTGAACATCCGGGATTGCGACGCCCCCTTGGCCATGCAGGCACCCGCGCTTCGCTGAGCCGAGAGGCCCGGGCAGCGCCACGCCCCTTTGCGTTGCATCAACATCCCGCCGCGCCCTGCATGCCATCCTCCAGGCACGCTCACCATCTGCAGGATCCGCCATGCGCACGCACGCCACCGCCCAGATCATTCGCCAGGAACACGCGGCCCTCTCGGCCATGCTGCGTTCCATCGAGATGCTGCTGGCGCGGCATCGGCAGCGCGGCACGCTGCCCGACTTCGGCGTGCTGCGCGCGATGCTGTTCTACGTCGACGAATTCCCCGAGAAGCGCCATCACCGAAAGGAATCGGAACTGCTCTTCCCCAAGCTGCGGGCCCGCACGCCGGTGTCGCGCGAGCTGCTCGACCGGCTCGACGACGACCACGCGCGCGGCGAGCGGAAGATCCGCAACGTCGAGCATGCGCTGCTGGCCTTCGAGATGATCGGCGAGCCGCGCCGCGAGGCCTTCGAGCTGGCGGTGGAGCGCTACGTCGAGTTCTACCTCGCGCACATGGCGCTGGAGGAAAAGGAGATCCTGCCGCTCGCCGAGCGCGTGCTGACCGAGGCCGACTGGGAAGAACTCGACCGCGCCTTCGAGGCCAATCGCGACCCGTTGACCGGCCATCCGCCCGAAGCCGACTACCGCGCGCTCTTCACGCGCATCGTCAACGTGCTGCCGGCGCCGATCGGGCTGGGCGACGAACGCTGAGCCCGCGGCACCGCCCCGGCGGACGCCGGTGATGCGTCAGGCGCCGAAGAAGCGCAGCAGCGACTGGTTCGTTTCTTCCGCGCGCTCGAACTGCACCCAGTGCCCGGCGCCGTCGACCACGACACCTTCCCGCAGCGGATGGCCGGCCGTCAGGCTTGCAACCAGCGGACGCGGGTCGGCCGTGACGTCGTACTCGCCCCACAGCAGCAATTGCGGCACGCCGCGCGCGTCCATCGTGTCGAGCGCGTCTTCCAGCCCGCCGCCTTGCGACACCTCCTTGCTGCGGTAGCGCGTGCCGTGGCACGAGATGTCGTGGATCGTGAAGGCCAGCGCGTCGATGGCCGCCTCGTCGTGCAGCATCAATGCGGCCAGGTTGTGGCGCAGCGCGGCGACTTCGGCCGCGCGATCGGGCGCAGCGCGCCAGTTGATCATGTCGACCCGCAAACGGCGCAAGGTGCCATGGCCACCGCTGCCGAGCAGCGCGATGCGGCGGATCGCACCGCGCCGCAGCGCGAAACGGGCGGCGGTCAGTCCACCGAAGGAAAAGCCCGCGAGGTCGATCGGCGTGCCGGCGCCGATCAGCTGGTCGAGCGTGCCGCCGAGCGCTGCCAGCAGCGGGTCGAGCGGCGCTTCGCCCGGTGCGGCCGGCGGCGGTACGCCGGAATCGTGGAAACCAGGCATGTCGGGCAGCCACAGCGTGTGCCGCGCGGACAGCGCCTCGACGTTGCGCAGCCAGTGCATCCAGCTGCCGTGGCCACCGTGCAGCAGCACCAGCGGCGGCCGGCCGGGCACGGCATCGGGCGGGCCGAAGCGGCGCCAGCGCACGCGCGTGCCCTCGTGTTCGGCGTCATGGTGGATCGACAGGGCGTCGATGCGGGCGATCGCGGCGCGCGCGTCTTCGTCGGAGAGCGTGGGGGAAGGGTTCATGGCGGCGTCGATTTTCCGGGCGGGTGCAGAGGACCGGATTGATCCGGCGGCATGCCGGGTTATTTGAATGGCATTTTGCCGATCGTTACAACATCGTTAATATTTGTGAATGTTGCAACGTTCATCCGTTTCTTCAGCCGACTACCGTCCCGTCGAGGAAAAGCCGACGCGCAAGCAGCGCGGCGTCCTCGCGGTGGGTTATGTCTGCAGCGTCGCACTCTGGGTCGTGGCGCTGGGGTCGGCATTCCGGTCCTTCGTCCACTGAAAGCACCAAAGGCGAAGGCCATCGGCTCCGCCGGAACCCGTGCCGCCGGTCACGGCAGCATGCGCTGCAGTTCGCGCTCCTTGTCGATCCACTGGTGCTTGAGCGCACCCAGCACGTGCAGCGCGAACAGCCCATACAGCACGTAACCCGCCCACTCGTGCAGCAGGCCGAAGGCGTCGTGCAGCATTTCCTTGGTGTCGGGCGCGATGTCCATGATCCAGCCGATGCGCGGCCACGGCACCAGGCCGAACAGCTGCATCGGATGCGTCGCCGCGTCCTTCCAGGCCGAATCGTGCATCCAGCCCGACAGCGGCAGCAACAGCATCAGCAGGTACAGGCCGAGATGTGCCGCATGCGCGCCGAAGCGTTCCAGCCGACCGTAGGACGGCGGCATCGCGGGCGGCCGGTGCGTGAAGCGCCACAGGATGCGCAACAGCACCAGCCCCAGCACCGTGATGCCGAGCGATTTGTGGGTGTCGATCGCTGGGCGGATCCAGTCCTCCGGAAAGCGATCGACGAGCAGGATCAGCGCGATATTGACCGCCATGAGCAAGGCGATGAGCCAATGCAGGATGATCGCGGGCCGGGTGTAGCGTGTTTCGGAGGACATGCGGGAATTCTCGGGCCGTCGGCGAGTCGCACCGACAACGGCCCGCGGGTTCCGGGGCTTTTTGATGCCATCCGAAACCGTTGGCGCAGCCTTTGCGTACCCAGTCCACCTTCCCGGATCACCGCTTGAACGACGCCCTCTCCAGCGCACTCTCCCGCGCCTTCGCCGCCGCCTCGCCCCGGCTCTCGCCGCCCCCGACGCCCTTGCGCAGCTGGCTCATCCATGGCGGCGTGCTGCTGCTCTGGATCGGGCTCTTCGCGATGGCCTTCCGCCACGGCGGCCGCATGGAGGTCTCGGGCGGCAACGTCTGGTCGTGGTCGGTCGGCGTGGCCTACGTGCTGTACGACACCGTGCTGCTGCTGTTCGTCGGCTGGCAGACGCTCGCGATCCTGCGGCCGCCCACGGCGCTGGCCGCCGCTGCGGCCGACACCGCACCGCGCCGTTCGCTGGGCGTGATCGTCGCGTCGCACAACGAGGCCGCCGTGCTGCCGGTCACGCTGGCCGCGCTGCTCGGCCAGAGCGACCTGCCCGACCGCATCGTGATCGCCGACGACGGCTCGACCGACGGCACGGCCGAGCTCCTGACCCAGCGCTACGGCCTGATCGCACCCGAATTCGGCCAGCTGAGCGCACCCAGCACGCTGCACCCATCGCTGAGCTGGCTGCGGCTGCCGCACGGCGGCAAGGCGGTGGCGCTGAACGCCGCCGTGCTGTGCATCGACAGCGACACGGTGCTCACGGTCGACGGCGACACGCTGCTCGATGCCGGCGCCATCGCCGCGGTGCGGCGCGCGTTCTCCGCCGACCCGGACCTGGTGGCGGCCACGGGCGTCATCACGCCGGTCTGCAGCCGCACGCTGGCCGGCCGCTGCTTCCAGTGGTTCCAGACCTATGAATACATCCGCAACTTCCTGTCGCGCTACGCGTGGGCGCGGGTCGACGGGCTGCTGCTGATCTCCGGCGCCTTCGCCGCCTTCCGGCTCGACGCGGTGCGCGCGGTCGGCGGCTTCGACACCGACTGCCTGGTGGAGGACTACGAGCTGATCCATCGGCTCTACCGCCATGCCGAGGCGCATGGCCTGCCGTGGCGCGTGCGCGTGCTGGGCGACGCCCAGGCGCACACCGACGCGCCGAGCGGCCTGATGCCCTTCCTGCGCCAGCGCCGGCGCTGGTTCGGCGGCTTCCTGCAGACGCAGTACTGGTACCGCGCCATGGTCGGCGACCGGCGCTACCGCTGGCTCGGCACGCTGATGCTGCCGGTCAAGGCGATCGACACGCTGCAGCCGCTCTACGGCCTGGCGGCCTTCTTCCTGCTGCTGACCTACCTGGCGCGCGGCGACCTGGGCGTGCTGGCGCCGGTGGCGGGCGTGATCGGCGCGAAGATCGTGCTCGACCTCGCCTTCCATCTCTGGTCGGTGCACCTGTACCGCCGCTGGATCGGCCGCCAGAGCGAAACCAGCATGGGCCTGGCCTTCCTGGCCGCGATCGTCGAGCCCTTCACCTTCCAGATCCTGCGCCACAGCGGCGCCGCCTGGGGCTGGTGGACCTTCCTGACCGGCCACGGCAGCTGGGGGCGGCAGGTGCGGGTCGGCCTGCTGTCGAAGGACGGCACCGGCGACGCGGGCAAACCATAGGGCGCGCACGGCCGGCGACGGCATCGCGGCGCACTACGATCGTCCGATGCTCAACCGCCGCCACATCGCCCTGCTCGCCCTCGCCCAACCGCTCGCGCGCCCGCTGGCCGCATGGAGCCAGGACGCCGGGCCGGCCGCCTCCCTGGAACTCGCGCTGGAACAGGTCGACGGTGCCGAAGCCATCGCCTGGGTCGACGCGCGCACCCAGGAGGCGCGCGGGCTGATCGAAGGCCTGCCCGACTACGGCCGCCGCTACCGCGACACGCTCGCCAGCCTGTCGGCCCGCAACACCAACATCCAGTTCGTGCGGCCGCACCGCGACCGGCTCTACAACTACTACAGCAATGCCGACCAGCCGCACGGCGTGTGGCGGCGCACCACGCTGGAGGAATACCGCAAGGAGCGCCCCAGCTGGCAGGTGCTGGTCGACTTCGACAAGCTCGCCGGCCAGGAGATGCGCCCCCTGGCCTTCAACGGCTACCAGCTGAGCCCGGACGGCCAACGCGCGCTGCTCCGGCTGTCGGCCGGCGGTGAAGACCGCGTCGAGCTGCGCGAATTCGACCTGGCCTCGCGCCAGTTCGTGGCAGGCGGCTTCAACGCCCCGCTCGCCAAGATGAGCGCCGACTGGTTCGGCAACGACGCGTTGCTGATCGCCACCGACTTCGGCGACGGCAGCCTCACGCGCAGCGGCTATGCGATGACGGTCCGCCGCTGGCGCCGCGGCACGGCGCTGGCCGACGCACCCGAAGTGCTGCGCGGCGAACCCGACGACCTCGGCGTGACCATCGACACGCTCGCCGTGGACGGCAGCGCGCCGGTCGCGCTGGTCGGGCGCCGCACCGGCTTCTTCCAGAGCCGGCGCTGGCTGCTGCGCGACGGCACGCCGACACCCACGCTGACGCCGCTGGCGTTGCCGGACGGTGCAGAAAGCTGGCTGGCGCGCGACTGGCTCGTGGTCTCGCTGCGCCAGGCCTTCGACGACGGCAGCACGCGCCACAGTGCCGGCAGCCTGATCGCCACGCCGCTGGCCACGGCCGGCCAGCAGGCGCCGCGCTTCCATTCGCTGCTGGCGGCCGGTCCGCGCCAGCGCCTGATTCGCACGGAGCGCGTGCGCGACGGTTTCGCCATCGCCTGGGCCGACAACCTGCAGCCGCGCCTCGCATTCCAGCGCTGGGACGGCGATCGCTTCACGCAGAGCGATGTCGCGCTGCCGGACGCCGGCCTGGTGTCGATCCGCGCCGACGATGCCGAAGCGAACAACCAGGTCTGGCTGACGACGCAGGCGCCGCTGGTGCCGCAGACCTTCGGCCTGCTCGACGTGGCACCCGCGCAGCCGCAGGCCTGGGCGCCGATCAAGCAGCAGCTCCCGGCCTTCGACGCCGCCGGGCTGTCGGTGCAGCGTTACGAAGCGCGTTCCGCCGACGGCACCGCCATTCCGTACACCGTGATCGCGCCCACGGCGATGCCGCTGGACGGCAGCACGCCGACGCTGCTCTACGGCTACGGCGGCTTCGGCATTCCGCTGGACCTGAGCTACCAGCGGCTGCCCGGCATCGACTGGCTGCGCTACGGCGGCGCCTACGTGCTGGCCCACATCCGCGGCGGCGGCGAGTTCGGCACCGAATGGCACGAGGCGGCCAAGGGCCGGCAGCGCCAGAAGTCCTTCGACGACTTCATCGCCGTCGCCGAAGACCTCGCCGCGCGGCGCATCGCGCGGGCTCCGAAGCTCGGCATCTACGGCGCGAGCAACGGCGGCGCGCTGGTGTCGGCCGTGATGGTGCAACGGCCCGAGCTGTTCGGCGCGGTGGTGTCGCGCGTGCCGCTCGCCGACATGCTCGAGTTCACGCGCTTCACGGCCGGCCCATCCTGGATCGGCGAGTACGGCGACCCGGCCATCGCCGCCGACCGCGCGGTGCTCGAGAAGTGGTCGCCGCTGCAAAACTTGCGTGATGCGCGCTCGGGCGTCGCCTACCCGCCGGTGCTGTTCATCGGCAACCGCAACGACGACCGGGTGCATCCGTCGCACGCCCGCAAGATGGTCGCTCGCCTGCGCGCGCTGGGGCATTCGCAGGCCTGGCTGTACGAGGAACGCAGCGGCGGACACCTCGGGCGCGCCACGCCGCAGTTGCTGGCCGGGCGCGAGGCGATGCTGCATACCTTCCTGATGGGCATGCTGCGGCGCGAGGGCGCGGGCGCATCGGCTGCAGGCTGAAAGAATGAAGGTTTCAAGCCAACCGAGGACCTCCCGTGCGCGAACCCCAAACCGGTGAATTCGAAGGTGGAACCGCCTTCGCCGACGGCAATTTCGTTCCCTTGTCCGAAGCGAAGATCTCGTTGTTCGACTGGGGCTTCACCCGCTCTGACGCCACCTACGACGTCGCCAGCGTCTGGAACGGCAGCTTCTTCCGCCTCGAAGACCACCTCGACCGCTTCTTCGCGAGCATGGACAAGCTGCGCTTCCGCATCCCGTACAGCCGGGCGCAGGTGCGCGACATCCTGCACGCCTGCGTGCGCGGTGCCGACCTGAAGCAGGCCTACGTCGCCATGGTGGTCACCCGCGGCGTGCCGCCGCGCGGCGCGCGCGATCCGCGGCTGGCCGAGAACCGCTTCTATGCCTACGCCGTGCCCTATGTGTGGATCGCGTCGCGCGAGAAGCAGCTGAGCGGCATCGACCTGCACGTGAGCCGGCGCCAGCGCATCTCGCCGGCCTCGGTCGACCCGACCATCAAGAACTACCACTGGCTGGACCTGGTGCAGTCGCTGTTCGACGCCTACGACCAGGGCCGCGACACGAGCTGCGTGGTCGACGCCGACGGCTGCCTGACCGAAGGGCCGGGCTTCAACGTGTTCGTGGTGCGCGACGGCACCGTGCGCACGGCCGACCGCGGTGTGCTCGAGGGCATCTCGCGCCGCACGGTGATCGAGCTGAGCGCGCGCCTGGGCATCCCGCTGCGCGAGGAGCCGATCCCGGTGGACGATCTGCGCGATGCCGACGAAGTCTTCCTGAGCTCGACCGGCGGCGGCGTGCTGCCGATCGCCCGCATCAACGGCCAGCCGCTGAGGCTGGCTTTCCCGGGGCCGATCACCACGCGGCTGTACGACGCCTATTGGGCGATGCACGACGAGGCCGCATACAGCGACCCCGTGCGCTACTGAGCCCGAGCGGCACGGCCGCCCGGCGTCACGTCACTGCCCGGCGGCCGCGCCGAAGCGAAAGCTCGACACCGAGAGACCGCCCATGAAGCCGTCCTCGTGATAGACGCGCACGCCGGCTTCCTGCTCGGCCGCGCCGACCGCGACCATCAGCGGAATCAGGTGTTCCTCGCGCGGGTGGGCGATGCGCGCGGCCGGCGCCTGCGCCCAGGCCTCGAGCTGTTCGTTGCGCGCGGCGGCGGTGTCGTTCACCACGGCTTGGCCGAGCCAGTCGTCGAAGGCCTTCGACACGTCGCGCGCCTGCGGGCCGAAGTTGCGCAGGTTGTGATAGCTCAGGCCGCTGCCGACGATCAGCACGTCTTCATGCCGCAGCGGCGCGAGCGCGCGGCCCAGCGCCAGATGCTCGGCCGGATCGAGCCCGCGGCGCAGCGACAGCTGCAGCACCGGCACGTCGGCCTTCGGGTAGATCGCGGCCATCGGCGAGAAGGTGCCGTGGTCGAAACCGCGTTCGGCATCGACCTGCACCGGCAGCCCGGCCGCTGCGATCAGGTCGCGCACGCGCAGCGCCACGTCGGGTGCGCCGGGCGCGTCGTAGTGCACCTGGTAGGTGTGGGCCGGAAAGCCGCCGTAGTCGTAGATCATCGGTGGGCGCGGATTCGCCATCACCGTGAAGGCCGACGACTCCCAGTGCGCCGACACCATCAGGATGGCGCGCGGCTTGCGGCCGATCTGGCGCGGCATGTCGGCCAGCGAGGCCTCGAGGCGCGCATAGGTGTCGCCCATTTCGCGCTTCATCCACGGCCACGGGCCGCCGCCGTGCGAGATGAAATAAGTCGGCAACACCGGGAGGCTGGAGGGGGTCGGGTCGATCGTGGTCATGGAATGCTCCTTTTGCGCACACGGACTGCGCGCCTTTCGATCGAGTCTAGAGATTTCGCCTTCGGAAATCGACAGGCTAGGATTCAACGATTCATTTCTCCACAGGAAACATCGATGGACCGCATGACCGGCCTGCGCGTGTTCCGCGACGTCGTCGAATCGGGCAGCTTCGTGAAGGCGGCCGAGCGGCTCGGCATCTCGGCGCCGATGGCGAGCAAGCACGTCGCGCAGCTCGAAAAATCGCTCGGTGCACGGCTGTTGAACCGGTCGAGCCGCCACCTGAGCCTGACCGAGGCCGGCACCGCCTGGTATGCGCAGAGCAAGCAGGCACTCGACCTGCTGGACGCGGCCGAGGCCGCCATCGGCCAGAAGAACGAGGCGCCGCGCGGCGAACTCAAGCTCAGCGCGCCCGTGTGGTGCGCCACGCCGCGCTTCGCCGGCGTGCTGGCCGGCTACCGCGAGCGCTATCCCGAAGTGCTGGTCGACATCCACCTGGAGAACCGGAAGGTCGACCTCACCGCCGACGGCTACGACCTCGCGCTGCGTGCCACGCAGGAGCCGTCGCCCGCGCTGATCGCGCGGCCCCTGTGCCGGCTGCAGTTCCATCTGGTGGCGGAAGCCGGCTACCTCGCGCGAATGGGCGTGCCGGCCACACCGGCCGAGCTGGCACGGCTCGGTGCGGTGGTGCCGAGCTACGTCAACATCGAAGGCATCGCACTGAAGGGGCCGGACGGCCGTACCGCGCCCTTGCGGCTGCGGCCGGTGCTGCGCTCGGACGACACCACGCTCACGCTGCATGCGGTGCGCGCCGGCATGGGGCTCGCGTACCTGCCCGAGTGGCTGGTCGACGACGACCTGGCGCAAGGCCGGCTGCAACGGCTGGTGCCGGAGTTCGCGGCACCCGCGGTGACGCTGTTCGCGGTGTACACCAGCCGGCAATACATGGCGCCGAAGCTGCGCAGTTTTATCGACTACTTCAGTATTCATCTCCCAGGTGACGACACGCCTGCCGGTCGCGCCCTACACTCCCACCCGCCAACCCAGGAGGCACCATGAGCACAAGCAACCCGCCCGCAGCCCTGCAACTGCGCTCGCTCGTCAAGCCCGACGGCGAGCTCGAAGTGACGCTCGCACGCGTCCCGGTCGCCGAACCCGCCGCCCACGAAGTGGTGGTCCGCATCGAAGCCGCACCGCTGAACCCGTCCGACCTCGGCCTGCTGTTCGGCCCGGCCGACATGCGCGCCGCGACTTTCGGCGGCACGCCCGGGCAACCCGTCGTCACCGCACGCGTGCCCGAGGCCGCGATGAAGGCGATGGCGGCGCGCATCGGCCAGTCGCTGCCGGTCGGCAACGAAGGCGCCGGCGTGGTCGTCAAGGCCGGCGCTTCGCCCGAAGCGCAGGCGCTGCTCGGCAAGACGGTCGCCGTGCTGGGCGGCGAGATGTATGCGCAGTACCGCACCATCGCCGTCGCGCAATGCCTGCTGCTGCCAGCGGGTGCCACCGCGGCGGACGGCGCATCGTGCTTCGTCAATCCGCTGACCGCCCTCGGCATGGTCGAGACGATGCGGCGTGAAGGCCACAAGGCGCTGGTGCACACCGCCGCGGCGTCCAACCTCGGCCAGATGCTCAACCGCATCTGCCAGAAGGACGGCATCGGCCTGGTCAACATCGTGCGCAAGCCGGAGCAGGCGCAACTGCTCGCCTCGCAAGGTGCGCGCTACGTGTGCGACGCCAGCTCGCCCGGCTTCACCGAGGCACTGACCGACGCGCTGGCCGCCACCGGCGCCACCATCGCCTTCGACGCGACCGGCGGCGGCACGCTGGCCGGACAGATCCTGGCCTGCATGGAAGCGGCGCTCAATCGCAACGCCAAGGAATACAGCCGCTACGGCTCGACCACGCACAAGCAGGTCTACCTGTACGGCGGGCTCGACACCCGCCCGACCGAGTTCACGCGCAGCTTCGGCATGGCCTGGGGCATGGGCGGCTGGCTGCTGTTCCCCTTCATGCAGAAGGTCGGCCCGGAAGTCGTGCAGAAGCTCAAGGCACGCGTCGCCGCCGAACTGAAGACCACCTTCGCGAGCAGCTATACCGGCGAGGTTTCGCTGGCCGGCATGCTGCAGCCCGACGCGATCGCGGTCTACAACGCACGCTCGACCGGCGCGAAGTACCTGGTCAATCCGGCCAAGGACATCGCGCCGCTGCCGGGTCTCTGAACGCGAACCACGCACCGCCGACAACACGGACGCCATGGCCTACGCGCGCCGCACGGTGTTCGACAGCCCGCTGCTCGGCTGGCACCAGGTGCAGCTCGACGGCGCGTATCCGGCCTGGAGCGATGACTACCGCGTCGCCGGCTTCAGCCTGCTGCTGCCGGTGGACCTGTGTTTCGAATGCCGCATCGGCACCGATGCCTTCGTCTGCGACCCGGCGTGCGCACTGTGGCTCTCGCCGGAACGGGGCTATCGGCTGCGGCGCCCGTGGGCACGCCAGCGCAGCACGCTGCTGACGCTGGCCGAAGACCCCGGTTTCGTCGGGCGCTCGCCCCTGCCGCTCGGGCTGCAGGCCGACCTGGCCCGCTGGGCGTGCACCGTCGCCGCAGGAACGATGGAGACGCTCGATGTCGAGGAAGGGCTCGCACGCTGGATCGACACCCTGCGTTCCGGCACCGGCACCGACGACCGCGCCCGTCGCCCGCAGCGGCGCCATCGCGCAGTCGAACGCGCACGCGAACACATCGCCGCCGACCCCGGCCGCGGCGATACGCTGGCCGACATCGCCCGCGCCGCGAACTGCTCGGCCTTTCACCTGGCAAGGCGCTTCCGCCAGCAGACCGGCCAGAGCCTGCACGGCTTTCGCACGCAATTGCGGATGACGGCAGCACTCGATCGCCTGCGCCAGGGCGAGCAGGACCTGAGCGCACTCGCCGCCGATCTCGGCTACGCGAGCCACAGCCATTTCACCGGCGTGTTCCGCCGCAACTTCGGCCGGGCGCCGAGTCAAGTGCGCACGAATCTGGCAGCGCCCGCCCGCACCTGAGACCAGACTGGCGGCTCCTCGTCGGAGCCCTGCCTTGATCTCTTCACGTCTTGCCGTCGGCCTGCTGGCCGGCGTCGCCTCCGCCCTGATCGGCGGCCTCTGGCAGGTGGTGACACGCCAGTCGACCACCACCACAATCGCGCCGGCCGACCTCGCGCTGCTGCGCTACCTGATTCCCGCGCTGCTGCTGTGGCCGCTCTGGCGTCGCACAGGGCTGCTGCCGCACGGCGTGCCTCGCCACCTGCTGCTCGGCATGGTGCTCGGCGCCGGGTTGCCCTTCGGACTGGTCGCGATGAGCGGCACGCGCCTTGCGCCGGCCGCGCACATGGGCGTGCTGATGGCGGGCGCGTCGCCATTGTTCGCGGCGCTCTTCGCCTGGGCGCTCTGGCGCGACCGGCCAGACCGCTGGCGCGCGCTGGGCCTGGGCTGCATGGCCGGCGGCGTGCTGCTGCTAGGCGGCGGCTCGCTGATCGGCTCGGCCGGCGACGCGATCGGCAGTCCGGCGATCGGCAGTCCGGCGATCGGCAGTCCGGCGGCAGCCGGCACCTGGCGCGGCGACTTGCTGTTCCTCGCGGCTGCGGCGTTGTGGGCCGGCTTCACGCTGTGCTTCCGGCGCAGCGGGTTGACGGCGTGGCAGGGCGCGGCCTTCGTCAATGCCTGGTCGGCCGTGCTGCTGCTGCCCTGGCTGCTGTGGCGCGGCGACGTGCGGCTGTTCGATGCACCGTTGCGCGACCTGCTCTGGCAGGCGGCCTGGCAAGGCGTGGTGGCTGGCTTGCTGGGACTGGCCATCTTCGGCGTGGCCATCGAACGCCTGGGCGCGGCACGTGCCGCCGCGTTCGGCGGGCTCGCGCCGGTGGTCTCGGCGCTGGGCGGCTGGTGGTGGCTCGGCGACGTGCTGGCGCCGTCCGACTGGCTGGCCGTCGCGCTCGCGCTGGTCGGCGTGGCACTGGCCAGCGGCGTCATGCCGGCGAGGCAGAATTCCAGCGGTCAACCACCGAACAAGGAACCCCGCCATGACTGACGCTCACGACGCCACCGACCGCGAACTCGTCCTGACCCGCCTCATTCGCGCCACGCCCGACAAGCTGTTCCGCGCCTGGACCGAACCGGCGCTGCTGATGCAGTGGTTCACGCCGAAGCCCTGGACCGTCGCCTCCGCCAAGGTCGACCTGCGCCCGGGCGGCAGCAGCCTGATCGTGATGCGCGACCCCGACGGCAACGAGTACCCGAATCCCGGCGTGTACCTCGAAGTCGTGCCCAACACCCGGCTGGTGGCAACCGACGCCTACACCGAGGCCTGGGTGCCGTCGGCCAAGCCCTTCATGACGCTGATCCTGAGCTTCGAAGCGGAAGGCGACGCCACCCGCTACACGGCCCGCGCACGGCACTGGACGAAGGAAGACCGCGAAGCCCACGAGAAGATGGGCTTCCACCAGGGCTGGGGCATCGCGACGGACCAGCTCGAAGCGCTGGTCGCGACGCTGTAGTTCGACACGTCCGAGGCCACCGGCCGCCTGGCACGACCGGCCTGCCGGATCACTCGCCCGGCACCGTCTCCAGGTCGGCCAGCCAGACCACCGCTTCCGAATCGCTCGGCGCGCGCCAGTCACCGCGCGGCGACAGCGAACCACCCGAGCCGACCTTCGGCGCATTCGGCACGCAGGAGCGCTTGAACTGGCTGGTCTTGAAGAAGCGCCACAGGAAGGTGCGCAGGTGCTTGCGGATCGCGGGCAGTGCGTATTCGTTGCGCGCGCCCTCGCCGTCCATGCCGTCGGGCCAGCCGCCCTGCGTGCGGTCGTGCCACGCGACATGCGCCAGGTACGCCACCTTGCTCGGCTTGAAGCCGTAGCGCAGCGTGTAGTACAGGTGGAAGTCCTGCAGCTCGTAAGGCCCGATCGTGTCCTCGGTCTTCTGGCCGGGCTGAGCCGCCACGTCGAGCGCATCGTAGGGCACCAGCTCCGGGCTGACCTCGGTGTCGACGATCGCGTGCAGCACCGTGCTGCCCTCGCCGCCCAGCACCCGGCTGTCGGCGACCCAGCGCACCAGGTGCTTGATCAGCGTCTTGGGCACGCTCGCGTTCACGTTGTAGTGCGACATGTGGTCGCCGACGCCGTAGGTGCACCAGCCGAGCGCGAGCTCGCTCAGGTCGCCGGTGCCGACCACGATCGCGTTGTGGAAGTTGGCCAAGCGGAACAGATGGCTGGTGCGCTCGCCGGCCTGCACGTTCTCGAAGGTGATGTCGTACTGCGGCACGCCGTCGCCATACGGATGGCCGAGGTCGGCCAGCATCTGGCGGCAGCTCGGCCGGATGTCGATCTCGCGTGCGGTGCAACCGATCGCGGCCATCAGCTGATGCGCCTGCTGCAGCGTGCGACCGCTGGTCGCGAACCCCGGCATCGTGAAGCCGAGGATGTTGGCGCGCGGCCGGCCGAGCCGGTCCATCGCCTGCGCGCAGACCAGCAGCGCATGCGTCGAGTCGAGCCCGCCCGAAACGCCGATCACCACCTTCTCGATGCCGCTGGCCTCCAGCCGCTGCACGAGCGACTGCACCTGGATGTTGAAGACTTCCTGGCAGCGTTCGTCGCGCCGCGCGCTGTTGGACGGCACGTACGGAAAGCGCTCCACCCGGCGCAGCAGGCCGTTCGGCACGGTGGCTGGCAGGGCCAGGTCGAACTCGACCGTGCGCCAGCCCGCCAGCGCGGCGCGGTGCTTCTGCGCCGACACGCCGAAGCTGTTCTGCCGCATGCGCTCGCGCGACATGCGTTCCAGGTCGACGTCGGCCGAAATCAGGTTCGACGTGTTGCTGAAGCGCTGGCTCTCGGCCAGGAGGTCGCCGCTTTCGTAGATCAGCGCCTGGCCGTCCCAGGCCAGGTCGGTGGTCGACTCGCCGATGCCGGCCGATGAATACAGGTAGGCCGCCAGGCAGCGCGCCGACTGCATGCTCACCAGGCTGTGGCGGTAGTCGGCCTTGCCGATCGTCACGTTCGACGCCGACAGGTTGACCAGCACCGTCGCACCCGCCAGCGCCGCATAGCTCGAAGGCGGTATCGGCACCCAGACGTCCTCGCAGATCTCGACATGCACCTTGAGCAGCGGCAACTGGCGCGCCTGGAAGATCAGGTCGGTGCCGAAAGGCACGCGGCTGCCGCACAGCGTGATCTCGGTGGCCAGGGCGCTGTCGGCCGCGGCGAACTGGCGGCCTTCGTAGAACTCGCCGTAGTTCGGCAGATAGGTCTTGGGCATCACGCCCAGCAGCCGCCCGCCCGCGACCAGCGCCGCGCAGTTGAACAGCCGATGGTCCACCCGCAGCGGCAGGCCGACGATGGCCAGCGCGCCGATGTCCTTCGACGCATCGACCACCTGTTGCAGCGCGGTCTCGCAGGCGTCGAGCAACGCCGCCTGGTGGAACAGGTCGTCGCAGGTATAGGCCGAGATGCCCAGTTCGGGGAACGCGACGACGACGGAACCCGCGGCGGCTGCCTCGCGGTACATCGCGATGGTCTCGGCGGCATTGAACACCGGGTCGGCCACACGGTTGCGCGGCACCGCGACCGCCACGCGCGCGAAGCCATGGCGGTAGGGATTGAGGAATGCGGCTCTGGCTGCTGGGGCGGCGCTGGCGGCTTCGGCGACTTCGGTCACTTGCTTTTCCTTCTTTGCAGACATACGGACTTGCGAACTCGCGGACCCGGGCCGATGCCTCGCGCGGCCCGGTCGAACATTCGACTCACTCATTCATGTGCCGATTGTCTCGCCCATCGATTGTCCCGCCGTCCACAAAATCCGTCCTGGCCAGGGTTTGTGCGCCAACAGGCATCGCGCCCCACTGCCTACGCGGCGAGAAGGACCGGCCCTACAGCCTTGCGCCGCACGCAGCCGGTACACCAGAGCAGATGCCCGGTCGTCGTTCCGGGGATCTTCCGGAGACCGAATTCGATGGCGCGAACGCCCCGCACACCTGCCCGCACCGCAAAGCCCCGGACGCCTGGCGTGTCCGAACCCACGCTGGCATGCGTCGGGGGAAAACCGGCGAGGCTGCTGCGCGAGGTGTTCGGCCTGCAGCAGTTGCGCCCGGGCCAGGCCGAAGTCATCGGTCGCGTGCTGGCGGGCCGGTCGACGCTGGCCGTGATGCCCACCGGCGCCGGCAAGTCGCTGTGCTACCAATTGCCGGCCTTGCTGCTGGAAGGCCGCACGGTGGTCGTGTCGCCGCTCATCGCGCTGATGAAGGACCAGTGCGAGAAGCTGGCGGCCCAGGGCGTCGCCGCGGTACAGCTCAACAGCCAGATCGGTACCGACGAGCTTCGCGCGGCCGAACGTGCCATTGCCGACGGCTCCGCGCGCATCGTGCTCACCACGCCCGAACGCCTGGCCGACCCGGCCTTCCTGGCACTGCTCAACACCCATCCGACGGCGCTGCTGGCGGTCGACGAGGCCCACTGCATCTCGCAATGGGGGCACGACTTCCGCCCGGCGTTCATGGAAATCGGCCCCGCCCGCAAGACGCTCGGCCAGCCGACCGTGCTGGCGCTCACCGCCACGGCGGGCGACGAGGTCGCGGCCGACGTGATGGCACGGCTCGGCATTCCGAAGGCCGGGCTCATCGACACCGGCAGCTACCGCGCCAACCTGCACTACGCGGTCGAGCAGGCCATCACCGAGGCCGACAAGCTGGAGCGCGCGATCTCGCTGGTGCGCCAGAGCGAAGGCAGCGGCATCGTCTATGCCGCGACCGTCAAGGCCGCCGAGCAGCTGTACGACGCACTGCGCGCGGCCGGCGAACCGGCGGGCGTGTACCACGGCAAGCGGCCTGCAGCGGAAAGGCGCGCGGCGCAGGACGCCTTCATGTCCGGCGCAACGCGGGTGATGGTGGCGACCAACGCGTTCGGCATGGGCATCGACAAGCCCGAAATCCGCTTCGTGCTGCATTACCAGATGCCCGCTGCGCTCGACGCCTATTACCAGGAGTCCGGCCGGGCCGGCCGCGATGGCCAGCCTGCGCAATGCACGTTGCTTTTTCTGGCGAAGGACATCGCCGTCCAGAAATTCTTCCTCGCCGGTGGCTACCCGGAAATGGCGGACATCGAAGCCGTCTGTCGCGTGCTGCTGCGCACGCCCGAGGAGGCCGCCGGCTGGACACCGCTCGCCATCCAGCAACAGGCCGAACGGCCGCGCACCAAGGTGCAGTCGGTACTCAACCTGCTTCGGCAGGAAGGCGTCGTGGTGCGCGAGCGCCGCGCCGGCCGCGACGGTGCGCTGCGCCTGGCGCGCACCGACCTCGACCTGCCGGCGCTCGAAGGCCTGGCACGGACCTACCGCGACCGCCATGCGCAGGATCTCGCAGCCCTCGACCGGATGGCGGCGTATGCGCAGGGCGGCCAATGCCGCTGGCAGCGCCTGCTTGCCGAGCTGGAGGACGATGACGCCGCACCGCGCTGCGGCCATTGCGACAGTTGCCTGCGGATCGCGCGCCACGAGGCTGCCATGCAGGTGGCGGCGGCCGTGGACGGGCAACCGATCGTGCTGCCGCTCGGCGGCGAGGCTGACAGCGACGCCGATGCCAGCCTTGCCGTCCAGGCCGACATCGCCGACGCGGACACCAGTGGCGCGTTGCACGCGCCGCCGCGGCGACGCATCCAACCACCCATCGCAGCACTGCCATGAACGCCACCGCCCGCCCCTTGCACTTCGTCCGGCGCCATCCGGTGTGGGTCGGGCTGGTCGTCGCGCTCGTGCTGCTGATCGCACTGTTCGACTGGAACTGGTTTCGTCCGCCGCTCGAACGCTACATCTCGCAGAAGACGCATCGGACCTTCCGGATTTCAGACCTCCACGTGAAGCTCGGGCTGACGCCGACCATTCGCATGCGCGACGTCTATTTCGGCAACGCCGACTGGGCGCACGACGAGGCGATGGCCAAGATCCCGAACCTGGAGTTTTCCGTCTCGCTGCGCGACCTGCCGGAGAAGATCCTGATACCGCGCGTGGCGCTGACCCAGCCCGAACTCAACTTCGAACGGCTCCCCGACGACCGCAAGAACTGGATCCTTTCGGACCCGGCCGACAAGTCGCCGAGCAAGCTGCGCATCAGCACGCTGTCGGTCGACCGCGGCCAGCTGCGCTATGTCGACCACGGCATGCCTTTCGAGATCGACGTGCAGGCCAGCACCTTCGACGCCAGCAAGCAGGAAGCGGCGAAGGACGCCGATGCCAAGCCGCAGAACGACCGCTATTCGGCGCAGTACGAATTCAAGGGCAAGTACCACGACGCGAGTTTCTCGGGCAGCGCGCTCACCGGCGAGGTGCTGAGCTTCCAGGAGTCGAACGTGCCCTTCCCGATCAAGGGAAAGCTGGTGGCCGGCACCACCCGCGTGGAGGTCGAAGGCACGATCGCCGACGCGGCCAACATCAGCGCCATCGACACGCGGCTGCGCATCGAAGGGCAGACGCTGGCCAACCTGTACCCGTTTCTCCTGCTGCCGCTGCCCGCTTCTCCGCCGTATCAATTGCAGGGCCACCTGATCCTCAAGGGCAACCGCTACACGATGGACGACCTGGTCGGCCGCATCGGCTCGACCGACGTGAGCGGCCGGGGCGCCTATGTCGAAGGCAAGCCGCGCCCGCTGCTGACGGCCGACCTGCACAGCAAGCGGCTGGACATCGCCGACCTGGGGCCGCTCGTCGGCGTGCAGACCAAGGAAACCGGCGGCAAGCCCGCGGCGTCGCAAGCCGCCACCAGCAACCGCCCGGCCGCAGCCGCGCAACAGCATGCAGCCGACCCCGACCACATCCTGCCCTCAGGCAGCTTCGACGGCAGCCGGCTGCAGAAGATCGACGCAGACGTCGACCTCGAGGCCAAGCAACTGCGCGTGCCGAATTCGCTCCCGCTGGAAAGCCTGCGCGCTTCGCTGCGGCTGCACGACGCGGTGCTGAAACTGACGCCGCTGGAGTTCGGTTTTGCGGGCGGCGCGATCGTCTCGCAGATCACGCTCGACGCGCGCGAACCGACGATCAAGTCCGAACTGAATGCCGATTTCCGCCAGATCCGGCTCGACCGGCTGCTGCCCAAAGCCGAGAAGATCGCCAAGAGCGCGGGCGTGGTCGGCGCGACGGTGCGCATCGCCGGCGCCGGCAACTCGATCGCCGACGCGGCGGCCGTGTCGAACGGCCGCATCACGGCGACCATTGCCGGCGGCCAGATCTCGAACCTGCTCGATGCGGCGAGCGGGCTCAACGGCGGCAAGGTGATACGGCTGCTTGCGGGCGGCGACCGCACCATCGAGGTCAACTGCGGCGGCGTCGCGTTCGACATCAAGAAGGGACTCGGCACAGCGTCGTTGTTCGTGATCGACACCGAGCAGACCCAGATCCTGGGAAGCGGTGGCTTCGACCTGCGCAACGAACGCTTCGACCTGACCGTGGCGCCCAAGCCGAAGCAGATGGGCATCCTGTCGCTGCGCACGCCGGTCCGGCTCTACGGCACTTTCAAGAATCCGGATTTCCAGATCGACAAGGGGCCGCTGCTCGCACGGGCCGGCGGCGCATTGGCGCTGGCTGCGGCGGCGCCGCTGGCCGCATTGCTGCCGCTGATCGAAACCGGGCCGGGCGAATCGACGAATTGCCCGGCGCTGCAGCGCGAGGTCGGACCGGCTGCGAAGCAGGCCACGTCCCGCGCCCGCGGCGCGCGGCCGGCGCCGGCGGTGCGCTAGATTGGCAGCCGCCGGCGCCGATACCTGCTCACTTGATCCCCAGGTATTTGCGCACGGCGTCCGTCGATGTCCCCGCCGCAGCCACGGCCGAGCGCAGCCTGGCTTCGGTCACGCCGAAAGTCTGGGTCCAGTAGCGCAACTCGTGCTGTTCGTTCACGTTGATGCGCGCTGCGTCCTGCGGTCCGCGATTGCTCAGGTCGTCTGCCATGTGTCTGCTCCTTGAATGTGAAGGCAGCAGCATGCGAAGCCGCACCGGCATCCCGCGTCGGTGTGCCCTGGGTGCACCTGCGGGAGAAGCCGACAGCCGATTGTTCGCTGTGTCCTACGCGACACGTTGCGCGGGCTTGTCCGACGCGGGCAACGTGTCGGCGCGGCTACATTTTTCGCGCCATGCCCCATTCCATCACCGCAGCAGCCGCCGACAGCCCTTACGCCGACATCTTCATCGGCAACAGCGAAACCGCGGCGCTGATGCGCAGCCACGACTGGGCGTCCACGCCGCTCGGCACGCCCGATGGCTGGCCGGAGTCGCTCAAGGTGGCGCTGCGGATCCTGCTGACCTCGCGCTTCGAGATGTGGCTGGGCTGGGGCCCCGATGTGGCCTTCTTCTACAACGACGCCTACCGCCCCACGCTCGGCATCAAGCATCCGCAGGCGCTCGGCCGGCCGACGCGCGACGTCTGGCCCGAGATCTGGGAAGACGTGCGCGGCCGCATCGCGACGGTGTACGAGCGCGGCGAGTCGACCTGGGACGTGGCGCTGATGCTGTTGGTGCAGCGCTCCGGCTATCCCGAGGAGACGTACCACACCTTCTCGTACAGCCCGCTGATCGGCGACAGCGGGCGGATCGAAGGCATCTTCTGTGCGGTCTCCGAAGACACCGCCCGGGTGATCAGCGAACGGCGGCTGCAGTTGCTGCGCGAGCTCGGCGCCGGACTGGCGGCGGCGGACACCCGGCGTGCCGTGGTCGCCACGGTGCGCAACACCATGGGATTGGCCGAACGCGACCTGCCTTTCGCGCTGATGTATCTGTTCGACGCGGCCGGCGATCCGCAATTGCACTGTGCGGTCGGCATGACGCCCGACCATCCGCTCGCATCGGCAAGACGCTGGCAGCCGGAGCGGTTGAACGCCGGAGAAACGACCTGGTCGCTGCCGCTCGATGCCCGGCTCGGCGCGCCGACGGGGCCCTGGGACAAGCCGCCTGCCGCCGCCCTGGTCGTCGGGCTGCCGCCGCAAGGTACGGCGCGGGCAGCCGGGTTCCTGGTGACCGGCGTCAACCCGTATCGCGCGCTCGACGACGCATTGACGAGCTTCGTGCAGCTCCTGGCCGGCCAGATCGCGCCGAGACTGGCGAATGCGGAAGCGCTCGAAGCCAGCACGGCCGAGCGCGACCAGCTGCGCGACCTGTTCCGGCAGGCGCCGGGATTCATGTGCCTGGTGCGCGGCCCCGACCATGTCTTCGAGCTCGTGAACGGGTCGTACATGCAGCTGATCGGGCATCGCCAGGTCGAAGGCAAGCCGGTGCGCGAAGCGCTGCCCGAACTGGAAGGCCAGGGCTTCTACGAACTGCTCGACTCGGTGTACGCCACCGGTCGGCCTTTCGTCGGCGAGAGCATGCAGATCATGCTGCAGCGCTCCCCGGGCGCGCCCTTGACCAGGCGGTACCTGAACTTCGTCTACCAGCCGATCCTGGACGCCGGCGGCACCGTGACCGGGATCTTCGCCGAGGGTGCCGATGTGACCGAGAAGTTGAGCGCGGAGAACGAACTGCGCCGCCTCAACGAGCACCTCGAAGCGCGCATCGCGTCGCGCACGCGCGAAGTCGAGGAGGCCCTGAAGCAACTCCAGGCCGAGGCACGCGAGCGCGAGAACGTGCAGGAAGCGCTGCGGCAGTCGCAGAAGATGGAAGCCGTCGGCCAGCTCACCGGCGGCCTGGCGCACGATTTCAACAACCTGCTGGCCAGCATCAGCGGCAGCTTCGAACTGATGCAGCGGCGGCTCTCGCAGGGCCGCTTCAACGACTTCGAGCGGTACATCAGCGTGGGCCAGGGCGCCGCGAAGCGCGCCGCGGCGCTGACGCACCGCATGCTGGCCTTCTCGCGCCGGCAGACGCTCGACCCGAAGCCGACCGACGTGAACCGGCTGGTCGGCGGCATGGAGGAGCTGATCCGCCGCACCATCGGCCCGGAGAACGAACTCGAGTTCGTCGGCGCGGTCGGCCTCTGGACCACGCAGGTCGACCCGCATCAGCTCGAGAACGCGCTGCTGAACCTGTGCATCAACGCGCGCGACGCCATGCCCAACGGCGGCCGGCTGACCATCGAGACCGCCAACAAGTGGATGGACGAGCGCGCGAGCCGGGAACGCGACCTGCCGGCGGGGCAGTACGTGTCGCTCTGCGTGACCGACACCGGCACCGGCATGCCGCCCGAGATCATCCAGCGCGTGTTCGAGCCCTTCTTCACGACCAAGCCGATCGGCATGGGCACGGGGCTCGGCCTGTCGATGGTCTATGGCTTCGCGCGCCAGTCGGGTGGCCAGGTGCGGGTGTATTCCGAACTCGGCATGGGGACCACGATGTGCGTCTACCTGCCGCGCCACCACAAGGCGCCGGAAGAATTCGAGCTGCCGGTGCCGGTCGAGCCGTCCCGGCATACGGCCGCCGGCACGGTGCTGGTGGTCGACGACGAACCGAGCGTGCGCGCCCTGGTGGTCGAAGTGCTGGAGGAACTCGGCTTCCAGACGCTGGAGGCCGAGGACGGCACGACCGGCCTGGCCGTGCTGCAGTCGACGGCCACCATCGACCTGATGATCACCGACGTCGGCCTGCCGGGCGGCATGAACGGACGCCAGCTGGCCGACGGCGGCCGGGCTTTGCGGCCCGGCCTCAAGGTGCTGTTCATCACCGGCTATGCCGAGAACGCCGTACTCGGCAACGGCCATCTGGAGCCCGGCATGCAGGTGCTGACCAAGCCCTTCACGCTGGATGCACTGGCGCTGCGCGTGCAGGACCTGATCGCCACCGAACCGCCCCCGCCGGCGATCGACAGCTGACGGCGCGTCAGTCGGGCTGGCTGGCGGCAGGTGCCACGTGCGCTTCGAGCATCAGGATCACCTGCTGCGCCATGAACTGCAGCTGCGCCAATTGCTCGGGCGTGACCTCGCGGGGCTCGCAGTCGATCACGCAGACCGTGCCCAGCGCGTGGCCGTTGGAAGTGACGAGCGGCGCGCCCGCATAGAAGCGGATGTTGGGGTCGCCCGTGACCAGCGGGTTGGCCTCGAAACGGGCGTCCTTGGTCGCGTCGTTCACGACGAAAGGCCGGTCGGGCGTCCGGATGGCGTGCGCGCAGAAGGCCAGTTCGCGCGGCGTTTCGCTGACCTGCAGGCCGACGCGCGACTTGAACCACTGGCGCTTGTCGTCGATCAGCGAGATGACGGCCATCGGCGTGCCGCAGATATCGGCGGCCATGCGCGTGATGTCGTCGTAGGCCTGCTCTTCCAGCGTGTCCAGCACGCACAGGCGCTGGAGTTCGGCGAGACGGGCGGTTTCGTTGAAAGGCGGGGAATCGGACATGGGCTGCATCCTAAGGGAGCCGCCCTTGTTGCCGCGTCGGCGTGAAACCCTTTCCGGTACGCGACCGTTGCATGCCCGCTACAGTGGCGCCCTGCTGGAGGCCTACCGTTTTGTTCCGTTTCTTCGAAAGACTGCTTCAACCTTATCCCGCCGACGAACCCGCATTGCCTCCGGACGGCTTCCTGCCGTTCATCTGGGCCTGCACCCGAGGGGTGCGCGGAACGATCTTCGCGATGGCCCTGCTCACGGCGGCAATGTCGTCCTTCGAGGCGCTGCTCGTGGCGATGCTCGGGCGCATCGTCGACTGGCTCGGCGGCCAGGTGCCCGCACAGCTCTGGACGCAGCGCGGCACCACCCTCGCCTGGCTGGCCGGCGCGCTGGTGGCCAGCATCGTGGTCGTGGCGCTGCAGACCATCGTCAAGCACCAGAGCCTGGCCATCAACCTGCCGATGCGGCTGCGCTGGAACTTCCACCGCCTGATGCTGGGCCAGAGCATGGCTTTCTACCAGGACGAATTCGCCGGCCGCATCACGGCCAAGGTGATGCAGACCGCGCTGGCGGTGCGCGACACCATCTTCGTGCTGGCCGACGTGCTGGTGGCGATGGGCGTCTACGTGATCACGCTGATCGTGCTGGCCGCGGTGCTCGATGCCCAGCTCATGCTGCCCTTCGTGGTCTGGCTGCTGGCGTACATCGGCGCGCTGGTGTTCTTCGTGCCGCGGCTGGGCCAGGTCGGCAAGGCGCAGGCCGATGCGCGCTCGCTCATGACCGGCCGCATTACCGACGCCTACACCAACATCACGACCGTGAAGCTGTTCTCGCACACCCAGCGCGAAGCGGGCTTCGCGCGCGATGCCATGAAGGAATTCATGGGTACCGGCCACGCGCAGATGCGGCTGGTGAGCGCCTTCGAGATCGTCAACCACACGCTCAGCATGGGCCTGATCGGCGGCATGGCCGGCACGGCGCTGTGGCTCTGGTCGAAGGGCTCCGTGGGCGTGGGCGCGGTGGCCGCATCCACCGCGATGGCGCTGCGGCTGCAGGGCATGTCGCACTGGATCATGTGGGAGATGACCAGCCTGTTCGAGAACATCGGAACCGTGCAGGACGGCATGAAGACGCTGTCGCGCCCGCGCACCGTGGTCGACGCGCCGGCCGCGTCCGCGCTGCAAGTGCCGCGCGGCGAAGTGCGCTTCGAACATGCGAGCTTCCGCTACAGCCCGGCCGGCCGGCGCGTGATCGACGACCTCACGCTCACCGTGCGCCCGGGCGAAAAGATCGGCCTCGTCGGCCGTTCGGGCGCCGGCAAGTCGACGCTGGTGAACCTGCTGCTGCGCTTCCATGACCTGGACGGTGGCCGCATCCTGATCGACGGGCAGGACATCGCCAGGGTGACGCAGGATTCGCTGCGCAGCCACATCGGCATGGTCACGCAGGACACCTCGCTGCTGCACCGTTCGGTGGCCGACAACATCGCGTACGGACGGCCCGATGCCGTGCCGGCCGCGATCGAGGCTGCGGCCGGACGTGCCGAAGCGCACGACTTCATCCAGACGCTCGGCGATGCGAAGGGCCGCAGCGGCTACGAAGCGCACGTGGGCGAACGCGGCGTCAAGCTGTCGGGCGGCCAGCGCCAGCGCATCGCGATCGCGCGCGTGATGCTGAAGGACGCGCCGATCCTGCTGCTCGACGAGGCGACCAGCGCACTCGACTCCGAGGTCGAAGCGGCCATCCAGGCGAGCCTGTACCAGCTGATGGAAGGCAAGACGGTGATCGCGATCGCGCACCGGCTGTCGACCATCGCGGCCATGGACCGGCTGATCGTGCTGGACGGCGGCCATGTGGTGGAAGAAGGCGATCACGCCACGCTGCTCGCGCAAGGCGGGCTTTATGCGCGCCTCTGGGCGCACCAGAGCGGCGGCTTTCTCGGCGAGGAGGCGGGGGAAGCCGAAGCCGCAACGTGACTGCCGCCGGCGCAGGCGGCTCATGGCGAAAGCGCAATGACCGCGCGCTGACTACGGTAATTCCTACAGGGCGCGCCGACCGAAGCCGACAGGCGAAACGCAGCCTCCTGCGATGCTCTACACATCATCAACGCAGAGGAGTTTTGCCGTGAATTCAATCATCTACATCGTCGGTCTGGTCGTGGTCGTGGTGGCCGTGCTGTCGTTCTTCGGACTGCGCTGAGATCAATTTCCGCAGCGTGATTCCGGCTTCGTGCCGGACAGAGAGGTCGCTCTGCCAGGCGACCTTTTTTTTCGTCCGTGTACTTGCGCCTGACGTCCAGAACCTGCGCGGCATAATTTCGTGCTCCCGCCCCGCATCCTCTCCAAAGGGAATTCGTTGTCCACTGCGCTGCGCGACGCTGCCGTCCATGACGCGGTGATCACCGAGGCCATCCGCCTGGCCGAGCGGGCCGGCCCGCTCGAAGACGCGCAGGCAGTGCGCGAAGCACTTGCCGCGCATGCCGCCAACGCACGCCGCATCGATGCGCGTGCAAGCCATCTGGGGCAGCGCGTCGGGCTCCAGGACGATCTGGCCCGCTGGCGCCAAGGCGCACCGTGGATGCTGCTGGCGCTGGCCGCGATGGTCGTCGTGGTCGGTGTGTCGCTCGCGGGCGGCGTGGCCGGCAGCGGCGAACGCCGCATCAACGTGATGGTCGCGCTTGCGAGCCTTCTGGGCGTGCATCTGCTCACGCTGTTGTTGTGGCTGATCGGGCTGGTGTTGCCGACGGCCACCCTGCCCGCTTCGTTCGGCCGGCTGTGGCTCTGGCTCACGGCGCGGGTCGCGGGCGGTCGGCGCGGACAGACGCCGCTTCTGTTGCACGCAACCACCGGCCTGCTCGCACGGGCACGGCTACTGCCGTGGGCCTTCGGCTTCGTCAGCCATGCCATCTGGAGCTTGTCCTTTGCGGCGGTGCTGGCTGCCTTGTTGTTTGCGCTGGCTTTTCGCAACTACACGTTGAGCTGGGAGACGACGATCCTCGATCCGGGCTTCTTCGTGGAAGGCGTGCGTGCGCTCGGCTGGCTGCCCGCGCATCTGGGTTTCCCGGTGCCGGACGCGCAGACGGTGCTGTCTGCCGCACCGACCAACATGCCGGCCGGCGCGGTGCCGACGGCCGGCCAGCGCGACTGGGCACTCTGGCTCACCGGCTGCATCGTGGTGTATGGCCTGCTGCCTCGGCTACTGCTGATGGCGCTCTGCGCCGTGGTCTGGCGCATCCGCATGCCGCTGCTGCGGCCCGACCTTGACGACCCTTACTACCGCCGCCTGGCCGCGCGCTTCGACGCGCTGGCGCCGACACGGATCGTCGATGCCGACCCCGGCCGAACGCCAGCGACCGCACCGCCCGGCCTCGCGCCCGAACACACCCGGGATCGGCTGGTCGCCATCGGATTCGAATTGCCACCTGAGGCCGCCTGGCCGCCGGCCGCACTCGCGGCCTTCATGCAGCAACAGGCCGCGCGCCCGGCCAGGTCGTCCATCCACACGCCGCGCGTCGACGGCAGCCTGGCCGAGCGGCGGGCCTTGCTCGACCTTCTCGCCACTGAGCGCCCACGCCGCGTGCTGGTCGTTTGCCGCGCAGCCGCCAGCCCCGACCGCGGCACCGAGCGCTTTCTGCGCGATGTCCTGGCGCTGTGCGGCGAGTGCCGGCTCTGGCTGATCGACACGGACGGCAGCGGCGCAGCGCGAGCGGAAGATGCCGGTGCCGACATGCAGCGCTGGCACACCTGGCTGGCCGACACAGCGCTCGGCCCCGCGCGCATACGCGCCAGCGACAGCGCCGACGCCGTGCTCGAAGATTGGCAGTCGCCATGAACGCAGGCGCACGGCAATCACCGGGCGACGATGTCATCCGCATCGCGGTGGTCGGGCATACCAATGCCGGCAAGACCTCGCTGCTGCGCACGTTGACGCGGCGCCAGACGTTCGGCGAGGTCGCCTCGCGGCCCGGCACCACACGCCATGTGGAAAGCGTCGAGCTCGCCGCCGGCGGCCGCACCGCGATCCGCTTCTTCGACACGCCGGGGCTGGAAGATGCCGTCACCCTGCGCGAACATCTCACCGCCTTTGCCGACGAGCGCACGCCGCCCGAGCGCATTCGCCGCTTCCTGCAGAGTCCTGAGGCGCACGGTGCCTTCGAGCAGGAAGCCAAGGTGTTGCGCACGCTGCTCGAGGTGGACGCCGCCTTCCTCGTGATCGATGTGCGCGAGCCGGTGCTGCCGAAGTACCGCGACGAGATCGAGCTGATCGGCTCCTGCGGCCGGCCGGTGCTGCCCGTATTGAACTTCGTGCGCGACACCGCGCAGCGCGAGCCCGAATGGAAGGCGCTGCTGGCGGCCTACGGCCTGCATGCGGTCGTGCGCTTCGACGCGGCGGCGCCCTTCGTCGGCGCCGAGCGGGCGCTCTACCAGGACCTGGTCACGCTGCTGCGCGACCGGCGCGTGCAACTCGACGCAGTCATCACGCATCTAGCCACCGAAGCCGCGCAACGGCGAGACGCAGCCGCTGCACGCATCGCGGAACTGCTGGTCGACGTGGCTTCGCTGCGCCGCACGGTGCCGGCCGATGCCGAGGTCTCGGCCACCTCGGCCGCTGTTGCCGATCTGCGCCGCGAGGTGTTCGACAAGGCGCAGCGCTGCGCCGACGACCTGCTGTCGCTGCACGGCTTTCGTGCCGGCGACGCGGCCGAGGCGCCGCTGCCCCAGGTCGAAGGCCGATGGGCAATGGACTTCTTCAGCGCCGAGGCCATGAAGCACGCCGGCATCCGGCTGGGCCAGGGCGCGGCGGTCGGCGCAGCGCTGGGCGTGGCACTGGACATCGCGGCCGGCGGCCTGTCGCTCGGCGCAGGCGCTGCGCTGGGCGGCGCGCTCGGTGGTGCGCTGATGCAGGGCTGGGGACCGCTGGGCCGCAAGCTCGCCAACCGCCTGCGCGATTTGCGCGAACTGAGCGTGGAAGACGCCGTGTTGATCGTGCTGCTCGGCTGGCAGGTCGACCTGTGGCTGGCGCTCTCACAGCGCGGGCACGCGGCGACCGGCCCATTGGCTTCGGTCACTTCGGGCGCCCCGGCCGCAGGCGCCGAGAGGGCTGCACCAGCGCCATCGCCACGCCCGCTCCTGCGGGCGGCCGTCGCCACGTTGCGCCCCGCCCGCAGCCATCCGGAATGGGAAGCCGGGCCGCGCAGACAACCCCAAAGTCCGCAGCGCGCGGCGTTGGTGGCAAGATCGGCCGAAGATGTGCAACGCATTGCAACATCACAACCGCCGAAAGACCCGCTCCGCTAGTGCGCCGAATTCCTCCTTCTCCGATGAAGCCCGACGGCGACACCTTTCTTGCCAACGTCATGGACCTGCTCGCCGACGCGATCTGCGTGGTCGACGCAAAGGGCGTGTTCATGTTCGTGAGCGCCGCATGCACGCAGATCTTCGGCTACGAGCCCGACGAGATGGTCGGGCGCAACATGATCGACTTCGTGCTGCCGGAAGACCGCGCACGCACGCTCGGCCAGGTCGACGCGATCCACACCAGCACGCAGCAGCCGCATTTCGAGAACCGCTACCTGCGCAAGGACGGGCAGACCGTGCACATCATGTGGTCGGCGCGCTGGTCGGAAATCGGCGGTGTCCGCGTCGCGGTGGCGCGCGACGTGACCGAACGCAAGCGCGCCGAGTCGATGCAGGCCGCGCTCTATGCCGTGTCGGAAGCTGCGCACACGGCCGAAGATCTGCTGACGCTGTTTCGGCGCATCCACGAGATCGTGGCCAGGCTGACGACGGCGTCGAACTTCTTCGTTGCGCTCTACGACGAAGCCAAGGACGAACTCAGCTTTCCCTACTACGTCGACAGCCACCACACGCCACCCGAGCCACGCCCGCTCGACTCCGGCACGCTGAGCGCCGAAGTGATCCGCACCGGGCAGGCGCTGCTGCTGCGTGCCGATTCGCCCGATCCGCTGCCGCCGGGCGTGAAGATCGACATGGGCAAGGACTCGCTCGACTGGCTCGGCGTGCCGCTGCAGACGCAGAAGGGCCCGATCGGCGTGCTCGTGGTGCAGAGCTATTTCGGCGACACGCGCTACACCGAGAAAGATGTGGAGCTGCTGCAGTTCGTGTCGGCGCAGGTGGCGAGCGCCATCGAGCGCAAGCAGGCCGAGACCTGGCTGCGCCACATCGCCCGGCACGATCCGCTGACCGACCTGCCGAACCGCACGTTGCTGAACGACCGGCTGCAGTCCGCCTTGCGCCACGCTCGGACCGAACTCACGCGGCTGGCCGTGCTGTACCTCGACCTCGACATGTTCAAGCAGGTCAACGACAGCCATGGCCATGCGGCCGGCGATCAGTTGCTGCAGGAAACCGCACAGCGCCTGCGCCGCTGCGTGGGCGACGCCGGCATGGTCGGGCGCATCGGCGGCGACGAATTCCTGGTGCTGCTCGACCAGGACCCGTCGCCGGCCCGCGCCGTCGAGTTGGCGGAGCAGATCCGCGTTGCGCTGTGCGAGCCCTTTTCGATGAACGACGAGCAGTTCCAGGTGTCGCCGAGCATCGGCATCGCATTGCATCCGCAGCATGGCGATGACTACAAGCGGCTGATCCGCCATGCGGACGAGGCCATGTATGCGGCCAAGAAGGCCGGCGGCAATCGCAGCCGCGTGAAGAGCAGCCAGCGCCGGTCTGAACCTACAGCGAAAGCGCCGGGCCTGCGCTAGGCTGGTCGCCATCGTGCCCGTGCCGGCCGGAGACCGTACCGGTGGCATGAACTGCATGCCACTTTCGCGAAGGACCCCAGCCATGTCGTCTCCCTTGCCTTCGGCCACATCCGCCACGCCGGCCCGCCGCCACTTCTCGATGATCCGCGGCTTTCATCTGGCGGACATCTTTACGCTGGGCAATGCCGCTTGCGGCGTCGGCGCAGTCTTCCTCGCGATGGCCTTCATGGCCAGTCGCTCCACCACGCAATTCCTGTGGGCTGCTGCACTTGCCCCGGTGGCATTCATCTTCGACGTGTTCGACGGCCGCATCGCACGCTGGCGGCAGACCCATTCAGCGCTGGGCCGCGAGCTCGATTCCCTGGCGGACGTGATCTCTTTCGGCGTCGCGCCGGCCGCGCTCGCCTTCGCGGCCGGGCTCGACGGGGGCTGGGACTGCCTCCTGCTCGTGTACTTCGTCTGCTGCGGCGTGAGCCGGCTGGCGCGCTACAACGTGACGGCGGAAGCGCTTTCCGCAGGCGCCGACAAGGTCAAGTACTTCGAAGGCACGCCGATTCCGACCAGCGTGGTGCTGGTCGGCGTGCTGGCGCTCGCCGCCTGGCAAGGCAGCATCGGCGCAGCGATCTGGGGCGGCGCATGGCAGCTCGGCCCGTGGCAGCTGCATCCGTTGACGCTGCTGTTCGGGCTGTCGGGCACGCTGATGATCAGCAAGACGCTGCACATACCGAAACTTTGACCTCCCCCAGGCTTCGCGCACTTCGTGTCGCTTTCGCCACCCCCCTCACCGGGGGCAACACCGGCGGCCCGGCGAAGCCGGTTCCGCGGTGTTCCTGGCTTGGGCCGTAGAGATGGAGAATTGGTGATCATGACCAATCAAACTGCAACGCATCCCGCTGGCGGCGCCGGCCTCGAACTGCTCGCCAGCCTGGCGGCAGAACGCCCGCTCGAACCGGCCTGCGACCATTTCTATTTCCTGCGCCATGGCCAGACCGGCCGCAATGCGCTGCGCATCTTCCAGGCGGTCGACGAGCCGTTGAGTGAACTGGGCCTGCAGCAGGCCGCAGCCGCCGCCACGCTGCTGGCCGGCGAGCCGATCCGCACCATCGTCTGCAGCGATGCGCGCCGCGCCTTCGACACCGCACACACCGTGGCCAAGCCGCACGGGCTGACGCCTTTCCCCCAGCCGACGCTGCGCGAACGTCATTTCGGCGCGCTGATCGGCACGTCGTCCCTGAACATCGACTGGGCCTGCGAGCCGGAAGGCGGCGAGACGCTGCCGGAGTTCGTCGCACGCAAGCGGTCGGCGCTCGAGGCCGCGCTCGATCAGCCCGCGCCGGTGCTGGTCGTGGCGCACGGCGGCACGCTGTATGTGCTGGCCGGCCTGCTCGGCGTGCCGCTCGATGCGCGGGTGCTCGGCAACGCGATGCCCTTGCGATTCGAGCGCAGCGGCACCACATGGACGGTGCGCGCGCTCGCCGACATGGCGATGACGGGGCCCGACGCCGCGGACAACGGCTCGGCCATCGCCTGACCGACGCCGGCATTCACGTCCGGGCGCCATCGCCAGATCCCATAGACATCGGCCCCGGACCACGGACCACGGACCACGGACACACGACATGGATTTCAAGGACTACTACAAGGTGCTCGGCGTCGAGCGCACCGCGTCGGACGACGAGGTGCGCAAGGCCTACCGCAAGCTGGCGCGCAAGTACCACCCCGACGTGAGCAAGGAGCCCGACGCCGAGTTGAAGATGCGCGACGTCAACGAAGCCAACGACGTGTTGCGCGACAAGGAAAAGCGCGCGGCCTACGACGCGCTCGCCGACCGGGTCGCGCGCGGCGGCAGCCCCGAGGGCGACTTCCGTCCGCCGCCGGGATGGGACGAAGGCTTCGAGTTCCACCGCGGCCCCAACCAGGGCCCGGCCGACCACGCGGACTTCAGCGAGTTCTTCTCGTCGATGTTCGGCGCGTCGGAGCGCCGCTCGGCCACGCGGCAGAACTACCGCGCACGCGGCGAAGACCACCACGCCGCCATCGAGATCACGCTGGAAGACGCACTGCTCGGGTCGGAGCGTGAGATCTCGCTGCGCGCCGTCGAGACCGGCGCCGACGGCCAGCCGGAGATCAAGACCCGCACGCTCAGCGTGAAGATTCCGGCCGGTGTGCATCCGGGCCAGTTCATCCGGCTCGCCGGCCAGGGCATGCCCGGCCATGGCGGCGAATCGGCTGGCGACCTGTACCTCGAAGTGCGGATCGCGCCGCACAAGCTCTACCGCGTGGAGGGCCGCGATCTCTACATGACGCTGCCCGTGACGCCGACCGAAGCCGCGCTGGGTGCGCAGGTCGAAGTGCCGACGCCCACCGGCGGCGCCGTCGAGGTCAGCGTGCCGCCGAACGCGCGCAGCGGCTTGAAGCTCCGGCTCAAGGGCCGCGGCTTTGCCGGCAATCCGCCCGGCAATCTCTATCTGCTGCTCGAGATCGCGCTGCCGCCGGCCGACAGCGAAGCGGCCCGCCAAGCCTATGAGCAGCTGGCGAAGGCCGCGCCCTTCAACCCGCGCCGCCATCTGGGAGCGTGAAGACCATGGCCACCGTCACCGTCACCACCACCGCGCTCGGCGCCTCGCATCCACTCGCCGCGCTGGAACTTGCCCATGCCTGCGGCGCCCGCATCGACTGGGTCGTCCAGTTGGTCGAGGTCGGCATCGTCGAGGTGCCGATTCGCGATCAGCAACCCGAGCAATGGCGCTTCCAGAGCGCCGATCTGCAACAGGCGCTGGCCGCGCGCCGGCTGGAGCGCGACTTCGGCGTCGGGCTCGATGCGGCGGCGTTGATCCTCGATCTTCAGCGCGAGCTGCGGCGCACCAGGGCGCTGCTGCGGGCGCAAGGCATCGACGCCGGCTAGAACGCCGCCACGCTCCCGTCGGAGCGCGGGTCGAAGCCACCTTCGAAGCTGCCGTCCGGCCGGCGCAGCACGCAGCCGGCGTGGCCGAAGGTCTCGTCGAATTCGCCGAGCACATCGACTTCGTGGCCGCGCGCACGTAGCGCATCGACCGTTGCTGCAGGAAAGCGGCTCTCCAGCTTCAGCGAATCCGAGCTCTGGCCCCAGGTGCGGCCGAGCAGCCAGCGCGGCGCGCTGATCGCGTCCTGCGGGTTCAAGCCGTGAACCACCGTGCGGGTGAACACCGCCGACTGGCTCTGCGGCTGGCCGTCGCCGCCCATGTTGCCGTAGACCATCGTGCGGCCGTCGTTCAGCAGCGCCAGGCCGGGGATCAGCGTGTGGAAGGGCCGCTTGCCCGGCACCAGCGTGTTGATGTGCGCCGGGTCGAGCGAAAACGAGGCGCCGCGGTTCTGCCAGTTGACGCCGCTCTGCGCCAGCACCACGCCCGAACCGAACTCGTGATAGACGCTCTGGATCATCGACACCGCCCGGCCCTCGCCGTCGATCACGCCCATCCAGACCGTGTCGGCCGGGCCCTTGCCAGCGCCCCACGGCGCGGCGCGCTGCATGTCGATGCGCGCGGCCATCGCGTCGAGCGCGCCGGGCGCCAGGAACGACGCCGGATCGACCGTCATGTGCGCCGGGTCGGTGATGTGCCGGTTGCGCACCGCGAAGGCCTGCTTGACCGACTCGACCGCCGCATGCACGTAGTCCGCACTCAGGTGGTCGAAGCGCTCGATGCCGAGCCGGTCCATCAGGCCGAGGATGATCAGCGCGACCATGCCTTGCGTGGGCGGCGGCATGTTGAAGACGCGGCCATGGCTGTGCGCGAGCATCAGCGGCTCGCGCAGCTGGCCGCGGTGCGCCTGCAGGTCGGCCAGCGCGACCGGGCTGCCGGCGGACTGCAGGTCGGCGGCCATGCTGCGCGCGAGGTCGCCGCGGTAGAAGTCGTCGAGGCCGGCGCGCACCAGGTGCTCGAAGGTCGCCGCCAGCCGCGGCTGCATGAACAGGCTGCCCACTTCGGGCACTTCGCCGCCCGGCAGAAAGGTCTCCGCGAAACCATGGACCGACTCGAGTTCGGCGCGCTTGCCCGCCGTGCTGCGCTGCTGGCTGACGGTGACGGGCGTGCCGTTGCGTGCGTAGTCGATCGCATCGGCCAGCAGGCGCGAGAGCGGCAAGCGGCCGCCCATCGTGTCGCGGCTCAATGCCAGCGCCTGTTCCCAGCCGCCGAGCGTGCCGGCCACGGTGATGGCCGCATCGCCGCCGCGGAACGGGATCGCGCTGCGGCCGGCGTAGTTCTCGCGCCGCGCGTCCGCTGCTGCGGCCCCGCAGCCTTCGATGCCGACGACGTCATGCCCGCCGCCGGACTTCGGCGTGCCGACCAGCCAGAAGCTGTCGCCGCCGATGCCGTTCATGTGCGGATAGACCACCGCGATGGTGGCCGCGGCCGCGACCATCGCCTCGATCGCGTTGCCGCCCTCGCGCAGCACGGCGAGAGCGGATTGCGAAGCGAGCGCATGGGGCGCTACGGCCATGCCGCGACGTCCCTGGATGGAATGGGCCATGAAATTTCCTGTGCGGTTGCGGTGCGTGAAGCCGCGCAGGATAAACGCTTCAGGCGCTTTCAGGCGGTCGACACGGCGACCGGCGCCGGCATGTCGCCGGCCTCGATGAACAGGCGCTTGATCGCCGGATAGCGCTCGCGCACCTGCTTGGCGATCGCGGTGATCGTGGCCGAGGCGTCTTCGGTGGACGTGCCGTCCACGAAATCGAGATCGATGGTCACGAGCACTTCTTCCGGCCCCATGTACATCGACAGCAGCCGGCCGACGTCGTACACCTCCGGATGCGCCTTGGCCATTGCCCGGATGTCGCGCGCCGTCTCGGGCCGGATGCCCTCGCCGATCAGCAGCCCGCGCGACTCGCGGATCAGCAGTACCGCGACGCCGGCCAGCAGCAGCCCGATCACGACCGATGCCACGCCGTCGAGCTCGGGGATGTTCAGCCAATGGCTCAGCCAGATGCCGATGGCCGCCACCACCAGGCCGGCCAGTGCGGCGGAATCTTCCGCCAGCACCGTGTAGTTGGTCGGGTCCTTGCTGGTGTGCAGCGCCTTCCAGAACGGCGTCTTGCCGGCCTGCTTCAGGAACTGCCGCAGCGCGATCGCGAAGCTCGTGCCTTCGAACAGCATCGCCGCGGCCAGCACGACGTAGTTCCAGGTCGGGTCGGTCATCGGCTCCGGATGCCGGATGTGCTGCACGCCCTCGTAGAAAGACACGCCACCGCCGAGCCCGAAGATCAGCACCGCGACGATCAGGCTCCAGAAGTACAGCTCCTTGCCGTGCCCGAACGGATGTTCGGCCGTGGCCGGCCGCTGGCTCAGCCGCAGCCCGACCAGCAACAGGATGCCGTTGAAGGTATCGACCGCGGAATGGATGCCCTCGGACAGCATCGCCGAGCTGCCGGTGATGCCGGCGACGACGAACTTGGTGACGGCGATGGCCACGTTGGCACCGATGGCGCCGTAGATTGCTATTTTGGATTCGGCCATCCGTCGAGCCTAAGGGCGCCGTGAGCTTGGAGCGCTTCTTGCAGGGAGCGTGTGCGTGTCAGCCAACATAATCAAAGCACCCCGACGAACTCCCGCGCTCCCACCATGCTGAACCTCCTCATCCGCAACGCCACGCTGCCCGACGGCCGCACCGGCATGTCGATCGCCGTGCAGGACGGCCGCATCGCCGAAGTCACGGCCGGTCTCGATGCACCGGCGCACGAGACGGTCGACGCACAGGGCCTGCTCGTCGCACCGCATTTCGTCGACCCGCATTTCCACATGGACGCGACGCTGAGCTACGGCCTGCCGCGCGTCAACGAGAGCGGCACGCTGCTCGAAGGCATCGCGCTGTGGGGCGAACTCAAGCCGCTGCTCAAGCAGGAAGCGCTGATCGAACGCGCGCTCGCCTACTGCGACTGGGCGGTGGCCAAGGGCCTGCTGGCGGTACGCACGCATGTCGACACCAGCGACCCGAGCCTGCTGGCGGTCGACGCGCTGCTGGAGGTCAAGCGCCTGGTCGCGCCCTACCTCGACCTGCAGCTCGTCGCCTTTCCGCAGGACGGCGTGCTGCGCCCGCCCGGCGGCGTGGACAACCTGAAGCGCGCGCTCGACAAGGGCGTCGACGTGGTCGGCGGCATTCCGCACTTCGAGCGCACGATGGCCGACGGCGCCGCCAGCGTGAAGCTGCTGATGGAGATTGCGGCCGAGCGCGGCCAGCGCGTCGACATGCACTGCGACGAGTCCGACGATCCGCTGTCGCGCCACATCGAGACGCTGGCCTTCGAGACCCAGCGCCTCGGCCTGCAGGGCCGCGTGACCGGCTCGCACTGCACGTCGATGCACTCGATGGACAACTACTACGTGAGCAAGCTGCTGCCGCTGATCGCCGAAGCCGGCGTGAGCGTGATCGCCAATCCGCTGATCAACATCACGCTGCAAGGCCGCCACGACACCTACCCGAAGCGCCGCGGCATGACGCGCGTGCCCGAACTCATGGCCGCTGGCGTGAACGTGGCCTTCGGGCACGACTGCGTGATGGACCCGTGGTACGGCATGGGCTCGGGCGACATGCTGGAGGTCGCGCACATGGGCCTGCACGTCGCGCAGATGACGAGCCAGGCCGGCATTCGGCGCTGCTTCGAGGCGGTCACGACGAACGCGGCGCGCGTCTTCGGGCTCGAGAACTACGGGCTCGATGCCGGCTGCGACGCCAGCTTCGTGCTGCTGCAGGCGCGCGACACGGTCGAGGCGATCCGGCTGCGCGCGACCCGGCTCAAGGTGTTCCGCAAGGGCGTGCTGCTGGCCGAGACGCCAGCGGCCACGGCGGCGCTGCATCTCGCGGGGCGCGGCGCGCAGACCGCGTTCATGCCGCCGAGGGCCGGCGCATGACGCGGCCGCTGCTGGAGATCGAGGCGCTCGGTTTCGGCTATCCGGACGCGCCGCCGCTGGTGGCGGGCTGGTCCGGCCGGATCGATGCCGGCGTGACGCTGCTGTACGGCGACACCGGCAGCGGCAAGTCGACGCTGCTGCGGGTGCTGGCCGGCACCTTGCCCGCACTCCCCGCCAAGGGCCGGCTCACGCTGTCGGGCGTGCGGCTCGACCAGGACGCCGCGGCTTATCGGCGCAACGTGTTCTTCGTCGACCCGGGCACCGACGCCTGGGACGCGATGAGCTGCCGCGAATGCACCGATGCGCTGGTCGCCGGTGACGCGCACTTCGACCCCGTCGCATGGCAGGCGCTGGTCGACGCCTTCTCTCTGGCGCCGCACCTCGAGAAGAAGATGTTCATGCTGTCGACCGGCTCGAAGCGCAAGGTCTGGCTGGCGGCCGGGCTTGCGACCGGCCGGCCGCTGACGCTGCTCGACGAGCCGACCGGCGGCCTCGACGGTCCGTCGCGCCGCGCGCTTTGGGATGCGCTCACGCGGATCACGGCGCGGCCGGATCGCGCGGTCGTGGTCGCGAGTGGCGAGCGCATCGGCGACGTGGCTTTCAACACGACGCTCGAACTGCCGTTCGCCGCCGGCGCCTGAGCGATCCGGGGCGCCGCGCCGGAGGGCACGGCGCGCGCTGCACGCTGGCGCTTGACTTCGAGTGCACTCGAAGCCGTACGCTTGCGGCATGAACTCACCACTGCGCCCAACGAGCCCGTTGAGCATCGCCGAGGCCTCGGCGGCCACCGGCCTGAGCGCCCACACCTTGCGCTACTACGAGCAGATCGGCCTGATCGCGCCGATCGACCGGCGCAGCGGTGCACGCCGCTACAGCGCCGACGACATGCGCTGGCTCGAATTCCTGGTGCGCCTGCGGGCCACCGGCATGTCGATGCGCGACATGCAGCGCTATGCGACCTTGCTGCGCGAAGGCCAGGCGCCCGAGAGCGTCGCCGAACGGCAGGCGATGCTGGAACGCCACGCCGAGCAGCTCGAAGCGGACCTCGAACGCATCGGCGACACGCTGGCCTACATCCGCCGGAAGATCCGCGGCTACCAGGACCTGCAGGCGCTGCCGAAACGAGCCTGAGCCTGCCCGAGCGCGCATTGCGAGCCGGCATCCGAATCCCTCCCCCCCTCACATCCAAGGACCACATCATGAAGACAAGAACACTCGGCAAGAACGGCCCCGCCATCTCGGCCATCGGCCTGGGCTGCATGGGCATGAGCGATTTCTATGGCAACCGCGACGACGCGGAGTCGATCGCCACGTTGCACCACGCGCTCGACCAGGGGCTGAACTTTCTCGACACCTCCGACGCCTACGGGCCGCACACCAACGAACTGCTGATCGGCAAGGCGATCGCCGGCCGGCGCGACGAGGTGTTCATCGCGACCAAGTTCGGCATCGCGCGCGACCTGGCCGACCCGACGGCGCGCGGCATCGACGGCCGGCCCGCGTATGTGAAAGCGGCCTGCGACGCCAGCCTGAAGCGCCTGGGCGTCGACCGGATCGACCTCTACTACCAGCACCGTGTCGACAGGACAGTGCCGATCGAGGACACGGTCGGTGCCATGGCCGAGCTGGTGCAGGCAGGCAAGGTGCGCTACCTGGGCCTGTCGGAAGCATCGGCAGCGACCATCGAGCGCGCCTGCAAGGTGCATCCGATCGCGGCATTGCAGAGCGAATATTCGCTGTGGACGCGCGACCCGGAAACGACCGGAACGCTGGCCGCCTGCCGCGCGAACGGCGTGAGCCTGGTCGCCTATTCGCCGCTGGGCCGCGGCTTCCTGGCGGGTGCGTTCAAGACGCCGGATGACCTTCCGGCCGACGATTACCGGCGTCACTCGCCGCGCTTCCAGGGCGAGAACTTCACGCGCAACCTGGCGCTGGCGGAACAGGTTCGGCAATTGGCCGAGGCGCACGGCTGCACGGCGTCGCAGATCGCACTGGCCTGGGTGCTGGCACAGGGCGACGACATCCTGCCGATCCCCGGCACCAAGCGCCGCCGCTATCTGGACGAGAACATCGGCGCGCTCGATGTGGTGTTGAGTTCGGAAGAGCTCGCCGCACTGGACCGTGCATTCCCGGCCGATGCGGCGGCCGGGCTGCGGTATCCGGAGTCGTTCATCGGGTCGGTGAACGTCTGAGGCCGGATCGTCCACGCCGGTTCGATCAGCCGGACCGGCGACAGGTGCATGTCGCCAGGGTCGCGAACGAGCGATGGCGCGTAGTGCCCCACGATGTGCTCGGGTTCCAGGCCGGCGTCGATGCGGAAGCCACACGCACGGTAGGGGCTGCGACGGTACGCGCCGCCCTGGACGAGCTCCTCGAACAGCACCTGCATGGCCTGCCCGGCGAAATCCCTCAGTGCGTCGTAGCGCATGCGATCGAGCGGCACGTCGCACACGAACACCACGGGGGCGCCTTCCAGTGCCAGTGCCTGCAGGTAGTCCCTTGCCGATCCGAGATGAGCAGCCACCGCGCTCAGATAGCGCTGCCGTACAGCATGTGGTGCCTACAGCGGCCGACCAGATGCTGCTCGTTCGCCTCGAAGTGAAGGCCACCCGTCCGCTGTTCGGCTTCGACGGCAGCGATCGCTATCGACAGCTTCTTTCGGGTCAGTTCAGGAAAGCGGCCGTCGAGAAAGACTTCACGTGCTCTGGCGTTCCGTTCATGGGCATCCAGCACACGCAGGCCTTCTCTGTAGAAAGCCCCGACACCTGGCGTCCGCGTGCCGTGCGCGGCCCGGATCGCCCGATATCGTTGAACGATCCGGTCGGCCAGCGAACTGCGGGAGTCCATTCGGTGGCCCTTCGCATCTGCGGCGAATCGGTCGAGCCAACCGAAGTCGTCATCGGCGAGATGCACCGATGGATGCAATAGAAGAAAGCGGCGGACATCGCTCCCGGCGAAGTCCTCGACGAGTTTCCAGAGGGCGTCGCGCCAGGTCGGGTGGTTCCTGAAGTCCCAGACATCCGGGGCTGCGGGCGGACGGCTGCCGACTCTCTGCGACACGATTCGTCCGAGGCACACGTCTTCTCCACTGGCGATTGATGGCACTTGCCTGTCCTGTCGGTTGGACGACGCGCGGGCATTGAGCCTCTTCGGACGCCGATTTCCCTGTCGGCCGGATTTTCCATTCGCCCTGACATTTTGTTACTGGTACTTACCTCAGCGAAGCTCAAGGTCTCCTTACGCCGCCGGCTGGCAAAACGCCGTCGCCGTGCGGCGGCGCCATGCGTTCAGCACCTATCATGGCGGCCCCGCAATCGCCCCCGCGCCGTCTTCCAGGCGACCGCGCCGCGATGCCGATGCATCCATCGAACGCCATGAACGACAGCACCTCTCTCCCTCCCCTTCCCGACCACCTGTCCATCGACCCGCGCAGCCCGCACCACGTGGCGGCCGTCTTCGAACACGACATCGGCATCCGCTTCAACGGCAAGGAGCGCCTCGACGTGGAGGAGTACTGCGTCAGCGAGCGCTGGATCAAGGTCCCGGCCGGCAAGACGCTGGACCGCAAGGGCAAGCCCTTGCTGATCAAGCTCAAGGGCGAGGTCGAGGCCTTCTACCGCTGAGGGCTCAGCGCCACTGCAGCAGCAGCGACCACGGTTGCCGGCTCATGTGGCGATCGACACACGCCGGTGCGCCCGGCACGCAGCCTTCCGGCCGATAGCTCGGATCGAGCAGCGCCGTGCCAGGCGCGAAGTCCAGGCGCCGCCGCGTGACCGACTGCAGCACGTTGCCGCCCACCGTGTCGAAGCCCGTGGGGTCGACCGCCACCACCACGTCGCAATGCATCGGCAGCGGCGCGCCGCCGTTGCGACGGTCGATGAGCGCCTCGCCGATCCGCGCGAAGCTGTCGATGCCCGCACTGCCGGCGCGCGCCTGGCACAGCAGGTCGCCGATGCGCGGCGGCGTGTACACCGGGTCGCAGGCACGCAACGCGTAAGGCGTGGCACGCCCGGCCGCCTCGTCGACACCGGCCTGCCATGCGGCACCGGCGTAGTCCGCATGCGCCTCCGAGAACGCGAACTCGTCCGCGCCCAGCCCGGCCTGGCGCGCGAGCCAGCTCACGAAGGCGGCGGACCAGGGCGTGTCGATGACCGCGACGCGGTTCAACGCGACCGCCATCGCACGCTGATCGGACGACGCCAACCCCTGGTCCGGCCCGACGCCCAGGCCCTGCAGATGGTCGGCGCTCGCCTGGTTCAGGGCCTGCAGCAGCAGTTCGCGGTGCGCCGGCCGCAGGCCGCCGAAGCGCACCAGGTACGGCAGGCGCGTGTCCTCCAGATCGACCGCGCGCCAATAGCCGAGCACGCGCGCCCACGGCGGCGTGGCGCCGATCGTGCGGCGCGTGTCCTCGGCTTCGGAATCGCCCGCCCGGACGAGCCGGCCTTCGGCATCCATCGTCTGCCCGCCGAAGGCGCCATGTTCCTGCCGTGCGGCGGCGGCCATCGCAAGCGCGCGCGGCGGCGCAGCCTTCTGGTTTGCGGTATCGAGGCAGGCGTCCGCAGCGGCGGCCGTCCCGGATGCCCCACACAGGAACAGCGCCAGCCACACGGCGGGCGTCCTGCGTGGCTGACGTGTGATGGCGCGGGCGGTCCGGGGAAGCGAGATGAATGGCATCGGCATGCGGCGCCTATGATGCCTCCATGACCGACGCCCGCCCCCAAGCCCCCGCTGCAGGCATCTCGCAGCTGCCCCATACGCCGCTGCCGGCCTACTACAGCGACGAGGAGGAACACCAGCGCTACCTGCGCCGGATCTTCGACGACACGGCCAGCGACTACGACCGCATCGAGCGCGTGCTGGCAATGGGCAGCGGCCCGTGGTACAGGCGTTCGGCGTTGCAACGTGCGGGGCTGGCCGCGAATGCGCGGGTGATCGACGTCGGCATCGGCACCGGCCTGGTGGCGCGCGAGGCGCTCGCGCTGATCGGCCCGGGCGGCCAGCTGACCGGCGTGGATCCGAGCCCCGGCATGATGGCGCAGGTCACGCTGCCGAGCGTGCAATTGCTCGCAGGCCGCGCCGAAGCCATCCCTTGCGGCGACGCATCGGCCGACTTCCTGAGCATGGGCTATGCGCTGCGCCACATCTCTGACGTGGGCGCGGCCTTTGCCGAATTCCATCGCGTGCTGCGGCCGGGCGGCCGGCTGGTGGTGCTCGAAATCACCCGCCCCGCCGGACGCATCGCCACGGCGCTGCTCAAGGGCTACATGCGCGCGGTGGTGCCGACCATCGCCCGCGTGGTCGCACGCCAGCGCACCACGCAGGAGCTGTGGCAGTACTACTGGGACACGATCGAGGCCTGCATCCCGCCGGCCTCGGTGATGGCGGCACTGGAAGCGGCGGGCTTCCAGCAGGTGCAGCGCCACGTCGAGCTCGGCATCTTCTCGGAATACACCGCGGTCAAGCCGGGCTGATCGTCTGGCCGTCTGACGGACTGATGGCTGGCCCGGCGGCCCTGCGCGCCGGGCCGCTCACTCGCTCTTGATGATCGTCTCGCCCTTCAGCAGTCCCATGTCGCGGATGTTGTGGCGATGGCGCTTCCAGCCGTCGTAGGTCCGGCGCCAGTTGAGCACCGACACCAAGTAGTAGATCACCTTGAACATGCTCAGCGACAGGCGATACGACGCGCCATGGCGCAGGTCGGCCGCCAGCAGCGACATCAGTCCCTGCTTGACCTTGAACATGTTCTGCGGGTGCATGAACATGTCGCGGATCGTCGGGTTGGTCACGCGGTAGATGAACCACGAATAATCGCGCGGCCCGGCCCGCATCTGCTTTTCCAGCAGGCGCCGCGCGGCCGGCAGTTCGGCTGGCCGGTCCAGCGCCTTCTCCACCAGTTCGGCGCCATTGAACGCACTCTGCATCGCCAGGAACACGCCCGACGAGAACATCGGGTCGATGAAGGTGAAGGCGTCGCCCACCATCAGGTAGCGCTCGCCGGTGGCGTGGGTGCTCGAATAGGCGAAGTTGCCGGTGGCGTGCACCGCGTCGTCGACCAGCGTGGCGCCTTTCAGGCGATCGGCGAGTTCGGGGCACATCGCGATGGTGTCGAAGAAGTAGTCCTTCAGCGGCTTGTCGCGCGCCTTCAGGTAGTAGGCCCAGCAGACCGCGCCCACGCTCGTGGTGCCATCGGCCAGCGGGATGAACCAGAACCAGCCGTGCTCGAACCAGCAGATGCTGATGTTGCCCTCGCGCTTGCCCTCGAGCCGGCGCGCACCGCGGAAATGGCCGAACAGCGCGGTGCTGTTGTGGTCGGGGTTCTTCTGCTTGCTTTTGAACTTGGTGGCCAGCACGGTGTCGCGGCCGCTCGCGTCGACCACGAAGCGGGCTCGCCAGTTCGCCTTGCTGCCGTCGTCGTGCTGGGTCTGCACCGTGGCACCGGCGTCGTCGAAGTCGACCTGCCGCACGCGGGTGTTCTCGAAGGCCAGCGCGCCCTGCGCAGCCGCATTGCGGAACAGCACCTCGTCGAGTTCGGATCGACGCACCTGCCAGGCCGAATCCTTCTGCGGGTCCCAGCCTTCGGAGAAGTCGACGTAGCTGCGCTCGTCGCTGTCGGGCGGCACGAACTCGATGCCGAACTTCGGCATGCCGATCTTCGCGACCTGGTCGCGCACGCCGAGCTTCTCGAACAGCTCGACGTTGCCCGGCAGCAGCGACTCGCCGATGTGGAAGCGCGGATGCTGCTCCTTCTCGACGATCACCACGCGGCGCCCCTGGCGGGCCAGCAGCGTGGCCGTGGTGGAGCCCGCGGGGCCGCCACCGATCACGAGCACATCACATTCCTGGCTGGCTTCCATGTTGTCGACTCTCCTCGGATGGTTTCTGGAATTGGGCGATCAGCGTCAGCAGCGGACCGGTGGCGGCGGTGGTGAGCAGCGCCATCACCAGCAGCATCGTGAAGAGCTCCGGGCCGATCAGGCCGGCGTCCAGGCCGACCTTGATCACGATGAGCTCCATCAGTCCGCGCGAATTCATGAGCGAGCCGGTCGCCAGGCTCTCGCTCCAGCTGTAGCCGCAGACGCGCGCGCCGGCCGCGCCGCCGACGATCTTGCCGACCGTGGCCACCAGCAGGATCAGGCCCATGGTGCCGAGGCTCGCGTTGGTGAACGCGCCCGCGCTGGTGCCAAGGCCGGCCAGCGCGAAGAAGATCGGCATCAGCACGATGATCGACAGCGGCTCGATGCGCTGCTCGAGCGCGCGCAGCAGCCGGTCGTCGCGCGGCAGGCTGATGCCGAAGATGAACGCACCGAACACCGCATGCAGGTGCAGCCACTCCGTCAGCATCGCGCACACGAACAGTCCGATCAGCAGCACGGCCAGCACCATCGGCGACGGCACGCCATCGGGTGCATGCCGCCGCAGCAGCCGCGCCAGCAGCGGACGCACGACGCCGAAGACGACGGCGACCAGCAGTGCCAGCCCGCCGGCTATGCGAAAGAAACCGCCCAAGCCCTCACCCGAACCCGCCAGCGCCACCACCAGCGCGAGCAGCACCCAGGCCAGCGCATCGACCACGCCGGCCGCACCCAGCGACAGCTGGCCGATGCGCGTGCGCGTCATGTTGCGGTCCTTGAGGATGCGGGCGAGCACCGGGAAGGCGGTGATCGACAGTGCCACGCCCAGGAACAGCGCGAAGGGCCAGAAGGCCACGCCCGCAGGCGCCAGCAGCGGATGCAGCACCGGCGCAATGGCCAGGCCGAGCGCCATCGGCAGCACCATGCTGCAGAGCCCGACCCAGCCCGACGCCTTCAGCTGCGCCCCCATGCCGCTGGGCGTGCGCAACTCGGCGCCGACGATGAACATGAAGAGCACGACACCGATCGATGCCAATGCCGAGAGGCCGGGCAAGGACGCGGCCGGGAACAGCTGCGCATGCCACTGCGGAAAGATCGCGCCGAGCACCACCGGCCCGAGCAGGATGCCCGCGGCCATCTCGCCGATCACCATCGGCTGGCCGATGGCGCGCAGCAACAGCCCGCAGAGGCGGGCGACGATCAGGATCACGGCAAGCTGAAGCAGCAGCAGGGCGAGGGACATGGTGGGACCTTGTTCAGTGCTCGGCGATGGTAGCGGCATGCCGTCGGCTTCCGGCCGTCATCGTCGGGCCATCAACGCAGGGCGGGCATGCCGAAGTGCGTGGCCAGCGCGGCCAGCGTGTCGCCCACCGGCGCCTCGACCTTGAACGACAGCAGCGCATCGGCACGGGTGCGGCCCAGGTTGACCATGGCCACCGGCTGGCCCGCTGCCGCAGCGGCCTGTACGAAGCGGAAGCCCGAATAGACCATCAGCGAGGAGCCGGCGACCAGCACGGCGTCCGCACGCGACAGCGCCGCGAAGGCTTCGGCCACGCGATCGCGCGGCACGCTCTCGCCGAAGAACACGACATCGGGCTTGAGCATGCCGCCGCAGCGCGGACAGGGCGGCACGTCGAACACGCTGAAGTCGATGCCGTCGAGATCGGCATCGCCATCGGGTGCGGCGCGCGCTTCGAGTGCCGCCCAGGCCGGGTTGCGCCGCCGCAATTCCAGCTGCAGCTCGGCGCGCGGCATGCGCAGCTCGCAAGCCAGGCAGCGCACGGTGTCGATGCGGCCATGCAGGTCGATCGTGTGCCGGCTGCCGGCCGCCTCGTGCAGGCCGTCGACGTTCTGGGTCAGCAGCAGCTCGATGCGCCCTGCGGCCTCCAGTTGCGCCAGCGCACGATGGGCCGCGCCCGGCCGTGCGTGGGCCATGGTCGGCCAGCCGACCAGGCTGCGCGCCCAGTAGCGCTTGCGCGTGGCCTCGTCGCCGGTGAAGGTCTGGAAGGTGACGGGCGCCGGCCGCTTCCAGTCGCCGTTGCTGTCGCGGTAGTCCGGGATGCCCGAATCGGTGCTGCAGCCCGCACCGGTCAGCACGAAGAGCCGCGGATGGCGCACGGTGAATTCGGTGAGTGCGGCCAGATCCGCGAGGGCCGTGGGCGCTGAAATGGTGTCCATCGAGCGAGCTTACGTGAGCCGCAGGGCCGATGCATGCCGAGGGCCGCGCGCGAATCTGAGAACATCGACACGATGTTTTTTCTCCGCGCCCCGCTCCCGGCTTGCCTGGTTTTTCTTGCCGCCCTCCTCGGCCTCGCCAGCCTGGCGGCAGCGCCGCTCACCGCCGCCCATGCGTCCGGCCTGCAGGTGGTCGACGACCGCGGCCACACGCTGAACTTCGCCAGACCGCCGCAGCGCATCGTGTCGCTCGTGCCGTCGCTGACCGAAACCATCTGCGCACTCGACGCCTGCGGCCGACTGGTCGGCGTCGATCGCCATGCGAGCTGGCCCGATTCGGTCAGGCAGTTGCCGCAGGTCGGCGGCATCGACGATGCGCAGATCGAGCGCATCGTCGCGCTGCGGCCCGACGTGGTGCTGCTGCGCCCGCGCAGCCGGGTGCTGAACCAGCTCGAGAGCCTGGGCATTCCGGTGGTCGCGCTCGATGCGCGCAGCCACGCCGACATGCGCCGGGTGATGGAAAACCTGGCCCGCGTGACCGGCCGCCCCGGCGCGGGCGAAGCGCTGTGGCGCCGGCTCGACGCCCGGCTCGATGCGGCGCGCGCCCGCATGCCCGCGGGATGGAAGGGCAAGCGCGTCTACTTCGAGGTGCATGGCGTGGCCGCCGCCGGCGAGAGTTCCTTCATCGGCGAAACGCTCACGCGGCTGGGGCTGGCGAACATCGTGCCGGCCGCGCTCGGTCCGTTCCCTCGGATCAGCCCCGAGTTCGTGGTGCGCGCGAACCCCGACCTGCTGATGGTGTCGGCCTTCGGCGAGCTGAACGCGATGGGTTCGCGGCCCGGCTGGGCGTCCATGGATGCGATTCGTCGTGGCAGCAGCTGCACCTTCGGCGCCGCCCGCTTCGACGTGATGATGCGGGCCGGCCCTCGCCTGGACGAAGGTGCCGAGGCGGTGGTCGACTGCCTGATCGCGTTGGGCAGCCCGCAACCCTGAGCCGCGCGCCAAGGTGTCCAAATCGCGCAGCGCGGGCTCGACCTTTGGACGTCATTGAGGCATTCTCATGACGATCGACACGTGCGACACCTCGAATATCCCTACCCATCCCATCAGCCAGCAGGAAGGCACGTTTCAACGATGTTTTCGTCAGCCCGCCCCATGAGCGAAAGCAGGTATCGCAGTGGCCAGGACGCATGAGCCACCGAGGCCCGAGACAGATCGCGAGATCGCGCTTGAACTGACATTGCAGAACTCGCCCCAGGTCCTCTGGACGAACGGGGCCATCTTCCTGAGCGTCGCCTTCATCGCCTGGGAGCACCTTCCCGCCGCCTGGGTTGCGGGATGGCTGCTGGTCACGCAGGCCGTGCAGACGGCCCGCGCCCTCCTGACGGCCCGCTATCGCCGCCTGGCGCCGGCCACCAAGGTGGCGCAATGGCATCGCTGGCGCCTGATTCCCCTCTACATGAGCGCCCTCACCGGCGGGCTCCTGGCCATCGCACTGATGGTGAGCTTTCCGGCCATACCGCCGCTGGGCAGGATGGCCCTGACGGTGGTCATCACCAGCAACGTGCTCCTGTCCACGCTGTATTTCATCGGCGGCGCCGTCTGGCTGATGCGCATCCTTCTTTGCAGCATCGCCGCGGCATGGGCGCTGTGGGGCGGCGAGTACGGCCTGGCGATCGCGGCCTGCTACCTGATCGCGCTTCCGCTGTTCGAGAAGACGCGCAAGGCGCAATTCATGATCCTGCTGGACAACGTGCGGCTGGTGGAAGAACTCAAGGAAAAGAACGAGCGCCTGGCCGCGGCCAACCAGGACAAGGTGCGCGTGATCGCCACGGCCAGCCACGACCTGCGCCAGCCGGTGCACGCCCTGGGCCTGATGCTGGAAAGCTGGCACGCCTCTGCGCCGGAAGAAGACCATCGCATGCGCATCAGGCACACGCGGTCCCAGGTCAATCTGCTGACCGACATGCTGCAGGGGCTGCTGGACATCTCGAGGCTCGAAGGCCAGCAGCCTCCCCAGGCCGAACCCTTCGGGCTCCACGCGGTGCTGAGGGAGGCGCTGGAGTCCCACAAGGACCTGGCGCGCCGCAAGGGGCTGCAGCTCGATGCGCAGATCGAGGATGCCCGGCAGATGCTGCTCACATCGGACCGCGGGCTCTTCGTGCGCATGATCTCCAACCTGCTGCACAACGCCGTGAAGTACACCCATGAGGGCAGCGTCGCCCTGCGGGTCGTCCGCCGGGTCGACGGCCTGGAAATCAGCGTGACGGACACGGGCCCCGGCATCGACCCGTCGGTGCAGAAGCAGGTCTTCCAGGCGTTCACGCGCGTGTCTCCGCAGGACGCGGACGCAACGAGTCTCGGCATCGGACTCACGATCGTCGACAAGGGCGCGGACCTGCTGGGGCTGCGCATCGCGTTGGATTCCCGGCCCGGCTCGGGCAGCACGTTCACGCTGCATCTGCCCGCCCGGCTGCTGAGCCATGCCACGAGCCTGGCCGCCGCGCCGGCCCCCCCGGCCACTGCGGGGCCGTTGAACATCCTGGTCGTCGAAGACGACGAGTTCTCACGCACGGCGGCCGCCGCGATGCTCACGGGCTGGGGCCATGAAGTCCGCAGCGCGGAAAGCGTGGCCGGCGCCTTGCAGCACCTGGACGACGGCTTCGCGCCGGGTCTGCTGATCACCGACTTCCACCTTGGAACCCTGCCCGACGGCCTCGGCGGCGTGGACGCCGTCCGCCTGCGCATGGGCCAGCCGGCCCTGTCCGCGATTCTGCTGACCGGCGACATGAACACGGAACTCAGGACCGCGGCCGAGGGCAGGCAGGTCAGGCTCATGCACAAGCCGCTGCGCCCGGCCTACCTGCGCAAGGAGATCCAGGAGATCACCGCGAGGGCTTGAGCGAGCCGCGCAGGCGAGGTGCCGGCGCGGACCCGAGCCGGCGCGATCAGCCGCGCCGGAACTGCTTGCGCAGGAAGGGCTTGTGGCGCGCGATGTGCGCCATCTGCGGCTCGGCGATGGTGCCGCCCAGGTCGACGCCGTCGCCGTTGAGCACGTCGTTGGCGAAGGCCAGCGCACGCGCCACGACGTCTTCCTCGCTCACGCCCTGCTGGGCGGCGAGGTCCAGCGCCACGCGCTTCATCGCGCGCTGCGACAGCATCCACATCGCACCGAACGAATCCCAGGCGGCGGCCGCCTCCTTGAACTTGTCGCGTTCGGCCAGGATCTGGTCGAGCGGCTTGGCGAGGATCTCCTCGAGTTCGCCGAGCTTCTCCGCCAGCTCCTCGTTGCGCGCCTCGAGGGCCTGGCGCAGGTCGTCCGCGCTGGGCGGTGGCGTGACGGACCCGTCGGGGTTCGTGGCGGCGATCTGGAGCTTGTCGAAAAGAGACATCTGGGGCTTCTTGCAAGTGGGCAGCAGCGGTGCGCCTACTGCATCGGTGCCGCGAACAGCGGCGCATTGATGAAGAAACGGATCGGCACCTCGCGCCAGACGACGGCACCGGTCTGCGGCAACGGCTTGAACTGCCAGCGACGGACGGTATCGACAGCCGACTTGTCGAGCCGCGGATAGCCGCTGGACTGCTGCACCTCCACCTGGGTCGGCCGGCCTTCGGCATCGGTCAGCACGCGCAGCAGCACCTGGCCCTGCTCGCCGTTCTGGCGCGATTCGGGCGGATAGGGTGCGTTGGGATTCGGAACCGCCGGCTGCCATTCGTCGGCCGAGCGCGCCGGCGGCGCCGGGTTGGCGCAGGCCACCAGCAGCAGTGCAAGCAACGGCGTCGCCACGCCGTAGATCGATCTCCCGGCGACCTTCTTCCATTCAGCAATTCGACGCATCTCCAGTCCTCTGTCATGTGGTTACGGCGCGCGGGAGTATAGGAGCGGGCACTGCAACGCGATCGGCAGGGCACTCGGGGAAACCCGGACCTCTTTCATCCAACCGTCACACCTCGGCGCGAGACTGCAACGCTTTTGTTAATGCCTTTGCCTTACCTTTACCTGACTACCTTGCCATGAATCCGCGTGCCGTCCCCCATTTTTCATACGCTTCGACCCGTCTGTCCCTGATATCGGCCGCCATCCTGAGCGCGGCCATGCTGGCCGCCTGCGGAGGCGGCTCCGGCGGCTCGAGCACGCCGGTCGCCGAAGCGCCGACCACGCCGACGACACCCACCACGCCTGTCGATCCTCCCGTCGACAACACGCCGACCACGCCCGAAACGCCGACCGAGCCCACGGTGCCGCCGGGCCGCTGGACGGTCGGCGACATGCACATCCACACCTACCAGTCGGACGACACGCAGCAGACCACCACGCTCGACCAGGTGCTGGCCAAGGCGTTCAACACCTTCGGCCTCGACTGGGCCGCGATCTCGGACCACCTGCGCGTGTCTTCGTACGACAACAACGGCAACAAGCTGGCGGCGCAGATCCCCTTCTCGGAAGGCATGGCCAAGTACCAGGTGCCGCGCATCAAGGCGCTGCAGGCCGCCGGGACCTATGCCGACAAGACGATCTTCGCGTCCGCCGAATGGGACATGCCCGGCCATGACCACGGCAACGTCGGCATCCTGACCGACCAGCCGATGTCCGACGCCGCGCTCAAGGCGATGAACCAGTTCGAATACCTGTTCACCAACCGCCCCGCGACGCAGTTCCAGGCCGCCGACGTCACCGCCTGGGGCCCGAAGGCCGGCACCGGCTACAACACGCACGCCGAAACCCTGCTGGGCCTGGGCTGGCTCAAGACCCACTACCCCGACACCAGCTACCTGCAGGTCAACCATCCGTCGCGCAACCTCGGCTCCTACACGATCGCCCAGCTGCGCGAGATGAACGACCTGGCGCCGAAGATCGTGTTCTCGATCGAAGGCATGGTCGGCAACCAGATGGAGCCCGACCGCGGCGGCTACACCCAGGCGGCCAACCCGACGACGGCGAACCTGGTGGCACGCACCTACGGCGGCGTCGACTACCTCGTCGCCAAGCTCGGCGGCACCTGGGACGCGCTGCTGTCCGAAGGCCGCCACATCTGGAACGTGGCCGACTCCGACTACCACTTCACGGTCAACGGCAACAACAGCAGCGGCTACGCGCCGGGCGAATATGCCAAGAACCATCTGTGGGGCGACATCAAGGACCCGCAGTCGCTGCTCGACGCCATGCGCGCCGGCAAGTTCTTCGGCACCTACGGCGACCTGATCAGCGCCCTGGACTTCCGCGTGACCAGCACCGCCGGCAGCGGCGAGATGGGTTCTGAAATCGCGGCCAAGGCCGGCGAGACCGTGACGATCACGGTGCGCTTCAAGACGCCCGATCGCAACAACTTCGAGTACCGCCTCGGCAGCGGCATCCCGGCCAACGTGAAGCCGGTGGTCGACCACATCGACCTGATCGCGGGTGACGTGACCGGCCGCGAAACGCCCGGCACGCCCGGTTATTCGCGCGACACCAACCCGTCGACCCGCGTCGCCAAGCGCTTCACGGCCGCCGACTGGAAGCTCGACAGCGAGGGCTACTACGCCGCGACCTACACGGTGACCGCGAACAACAGCCAGTACTTCCGCCTGCGCGGCACCAACCTCGGCGTGGACGTGCCGGGCGAAATGGTCGCCGGCGAACCGCAGCCGGACGTGTCGATCTCCTCGACCACCGTGCCGGACGCGACGACCCGCTTCAATGCGATCAACGCGCGCAACTACAGCGACCTGTGGTTCTATTCGAACCCGGTGTTCGTGAAGGTGCCCGCGCTGTAAGGGCCGGCGCGGTAGTCCGCGCCCCAGCGCGCGGCCAGCGCCGCTGCCCGACGCAGTGGCGCACGCGCCGATTCGAAATCGATCACGACCGCCCGGTCGGCCGATGGGGGCCGCACCGGGCTTTCGCGCGTGCGGCCGTCGCTCAGCAGCCAGAGCCAGCGTTGCCGCGCCCCGTGCCGCGCGAGCAGTGCGCCGGCCTCCGCCACGGCCTGCGCGAGCGGCGTGCCACCGCCACCGCCGATGGGCGCGATCCAGTCGTCGTTCCACAGCGCGGCCCGGCGCGGTGGCAGCCGCAGCACGACGCCGCCACCGCCGAAGCACAGCAGCGCGACCTGGTCGCGGCGCCGGTAGGCCTCTTCCATCAGCGCGAGCAGCACACCCTTGGCCTCTGCGAGATGGCCGTCGGCCAGCATCGAGGCGGAACAGTCGAGCACGAAGCAGTGCAGCGCACCGCCATGCGCCTCCTGCGGCTGGCGGCGCAGATGGCTGGCCTGCAGCGTGCCGGCGCCGCGTGCCATGAGCGTGCGCGGCCAGTCGATCGCGGCGTGCCTGGCCGGTTCGCCGTGCCAGGACTGTCGCTGGGTGCCCGGCCTCCGGTCGCCTTGCCGCGTCGAGGTGGTGACGGCGGCGGCAGCGTCCCGGAGGCTCAGGCTTTTTTTGGGACGGCCTGCGCGTTCGACGGTTCGGCGATCAGCGGACGCAGCGGCTTGACGCGCACGATGCCAGCGGGCTCGGGCGGCAGCGCGCCCCAGTCGGGGTCTTCGGCCGTATCGGCCGCACGGGCGGGATCCGGGGAGCGCGGTGGTGCGGCGGCCATGTCGCCGGGCCTGGCTCCTCCGCCGCCTTCGCTGCCGTCGCCGCGGTCGCCTCGTGCACCGGCATCGCCGGTCAACGGTTGCGCGCCGGGCGAAGCGGCCGGCGCGGCCTCGCTGCCCGGCTTGCGCCGGTGCAGCAGCACCAGTTCCGCCACCCGCGACACGTGCGTCGACCCGATCGCCGCCGCGCCTTCCCAGGCCGCCAGCGCGCGCGCGGCGCGCAGCATCACGAGGTCCGCACGCAGCCCGTCCACACCCGCTGCGATGCACAGTGCGCCCACCTGTTCATGCACCGCATCGCCATAGGGCAGCGCGCTTGCGTCGGCCACCGCGGCACGTGCCCGTGCCAGCGTGCCGGCCAGTGCGGCCTGCGCAGCGGCATGCTGTGCGCGGAAGCCTTCCGGGTCCGCATCGAAGGCCAGCCGTGCGCGCACGATGGCCTGCCGCGCCGTTGCATCACCGATGTTCACGAGCCGCACGCACAGGCCGAAGCGGTCGAGCAACTGCGGGCGCAGCGCGCCCTCCTCCGGGTTCATCGTGCCGACCAGCACGAAGCGCGCGGCATGGCGGTGAGAGATGCCATCGCGCTCGACGCGGTTCACGCCGCTGGCCGCGACGTCGAGCAGCGAATCGATCAGCGCGTCCGGCAGCAGGTTGACCTCATCAACGTACAGCACGCCGCCATGCGCGCGCGCCAGCAGGCCGGGCGCGAAGCGCAGCGCGTGGCCGGCCAGCGCCTCGCCCAGGTCCAGCGTACCGACCAGGTGTTCGAGGCTGGCACCGAGCGGCAGCGTGACGAAGGGCGCGCCCGGCAGCAGCTCGGCGAGCGCGCGCGCCGCGGTCGACTTGGCCGTGCCGCGCGGACCTTCGATCAGCACGCCGCCCAGCGCCGGGTCGACCGCGCTGAGCAGCAGCGCCATCTGCAGCAGCGGCTGGCCGGTGATCGCGGCAAAGGGAAAGGTCGCGGGCAACGCGACCTCGTCGGCGTCCGTGGGCAGGGTCGTTGACTGGGTCATGGCATCGCTGTTTCGGTGCGCTGCTCGTGGTCGAGCAGCAGGTCTTCGAGTTCGGTGCGGTAGTCGCCGGGCGACTGCCACAGGCCGCGTGCCATCGCTTCGAGCAGGCGGCTCAGGATGTCGTGCAGCGCGCGCGGATTGTGCGTGGCGATGAACTCGCGGGTGGCCGCGTCGCGCACGTAGGCATCGGCGACCAGCGCGTACTGGTGGTCGGCGACCACGCGCGCGGTGGCGTCGAAGCCGAACAGGTAGTCGACCGTCGCCGCCATCTCGAACGCGCCCTTGTAGCCGTGGCGCTTCACGCCGTCGATCCACTTCGGGTTGACCACGCGCGCGCGGATCACGCGGCCGATTTCCTCGGTCAGCGTGCGCACGCGCGGCGCCTGCGGATTGCCATGGTCGCCGTGGTACATCGCCGGCTGGCGCCCGCTCAGGTGGCGCACGGCGGCGACCATGCCGCCCTGGAACTGGTAGTAGTCGTTGGAGTCGAGCAGGTCATGCTCGCGGCTGTCCTGGTTCTGCAGCACGGCGTCCATGCCGCGCAGCCGCTGCGCCAGCGCCTCGGCCGCCGGCACGCCGTCGCTGCCCTGGCCGTAGGCATGCGCGCTGCCGCCGACATAGGCGCTCGCGAGGTCGTCGTCGGTCTGCCAGTCGCCGCGGTCGAACAGCGGCTGCAGGCCCGACCCGTAGTGCCCCGGCGCCGAGCCGAACACCCGCCAGCCGGCCTGGGTGCGCGCCGCGTCGGCGGCCATGCCCTGCGCCTGCAGCGCGGCGGTTTCACGCAGGATGCGCGCGCGGACCGGGTTGCGCTCGGCGTCCTCGTCTTCCTGCGCGGCGACGGCCTGCACGGCCGCGTCGAACATCTGCACCGCGGCCGGAAAGGCATCGCGGAAGAAGCCCGAGATGCGCAGCGTGACATCGATGCGCGGCCGGCCGAGGCCGACGGTCGGCAGCACCTCGAAGTCGATCACGCGCTGGCTGCCGGGCGCCCACCTGGGCCGCACGCCGATGAGCGCGAAGGCCTGCGCCAGGTCGTCGCCGCCGGTGCGCATGGTGGCCGTGCCCCAGACCGACAGGCCGAGCGCCTGCGGATAGTCGCCGTGGTCCTGCAGATGGCGCTCGACCAGTTGCGCCGCCGACTTGAGGCCCAGCATCCACGCGGTCGGCGTCGGGATCGCGCGGGTGTCGATCGAATAGAAGTTGCGCCCGGTCGGCAGCACGTCGGGTCGGCCGCGCGAGGGCGAACCGCTCGGCCCCGGCGGCACGAAGCGGCCCTGCAGGCCACGTGACAGCTGGCGCAGTTCTTCGGGGCCGCAGGCGTCGAGGTCGGGCGCGATCCGGGCCTGGATGCGGCCGAGCACGGCGCGCGCGTTCGGCAGATCATCGCCAGTCGCGGCGATCGCCGCGATGGCCGACGCGTCCTCGACCAGTTGCAGCGCGAGCAGTTCCAGCCGCTCGCGCGTGTCGCCCTGATGCCGCCAGGGCTCGGCGCTCACGGCCTGAAGCAGCGCCGGGCGCGCGCCCTGCCACGGCGCCGCGGCGTCGATGTCGAGCGGATCGAAGGGTGTGCCGGGAAGCAGGTCGAGGTGGAGGTCGCGCGCCAGCGCCGTGAGCAGGCCGGCGTTGGCGCCGGCGCCATCGCCCGCGGGATAGCGCGCGAGCGCCAGCAGGGTGTCGCGGCGCTGCCGGCCCTGCGGCGACTGGCCGAACACGTGCAGCCCGTCGCGGATCTGCGTCTCCTTGAGTTCGCAGAGGTAGGCATCGACACGCGCAAGCGTGGCGTCCTCTGCTTCACGCGCAAGCGTGGCGTCCTCTGCTTCACGCGCAAGCGTGGCGTCTTCTGCTTCACGCGCGAGCGTGGCGTCTTCATCGACCGCCGGCATGGCCACCGGCAGCGCCAGCTCTTCCGCCAGATGCTGCTCGCGCACCGTCGCCAGGATCTGCGCGCGCAACACGCGTGCACGCCGTGCGTCGACCAGCAGCGCGTCGTAGTACTCGTCCACCTGGCGCTCCAGGTCCTGCAGCGGGCCGTGGTTCTCGGCCCGGGTGAGCGGCGGCATCAGGTGGTCGACGATCACGGCCTGCGTGCGGCGCTTGGCCTGCGCGCCCTCGCCCGGGTCGTTGACGATGAAGGGGTACAGATTCGGCAACGGGCCCAGCACCGCGTCCGGCCAGCACGTGCCCGCGAGCGCCAGGCTCTTGCCGGGCAGCCATTCGAGATTGCCGTGCTTGCCCACATGGACGACCGCATCGATCGCGAAGGCATCGCGCAGCCAGAAATAGAACGCGAGGTAGCTGTGCGGCGGCACGAGTTCGGCATCGTGGTAGCTGGCGTAGTCGCTCCGGCCTTCGTCGCCGCCACGGGCAAGCGCACGTGCCGGCTGGATGCCGACGAACACCCGGCCGAGCCGCAGCCCGGCGATCATGAAGCGGCCCTGCCGCAGCATCGGATCGTGTTCCGGCGGACCCCAGCGCGCGTCGATCACGGCCGCCATGCCGTCGGGCAGTTGCGCAAGCCGCGCCCGGTAGGCCGCGAGCGCATAGCTCTGCGCCGCCGGCCGCAGCGGCCACTGCGACGGGTCGTTGGCGATGCCCCGCTGCAGCGTGCGCATCAGCGCATCGCCATCGGGCGGCAGCGCTGCGGCGGCGCCCAGGTCGTGGCCCTCGGCCTGCAGCATCCGCAGGATCGCGATGACCGAGGCCGGCGTGTCCAGCCCGACACCGCTGCCGATGCGGCCTTCGCTGCCCGGGTAGTTGGCCAGCACCAGCGCGATGCGCTTGTCCGCCGGCCGCAGGCTGCGCAGCCGGCACCAGCGCCGCGCGAGCTCGGCCACGAAATCGATGCGATCGGCCTCGGGCTGGTACCGCACCACCTCGGTCTGCGTGAGTTCGCAGCGGTAGGCGAGCCCCTTGAAGCTCACGGCCCGCGTGATGACGCGGCCGTCCATCTCGGGCAGCGCGATCTGCATCGCGATGTCGCGCGGGCGCAGGCCCTGCGCATCGGCCAGCCAGTCGTCCCGGTTGCCGCCGCTGACGATCACCTGCAGCACCGGCGCGTCGCCGGCGAGTTCATCCTGCGCCGCGCCCGCTCCCGCGCCCGCGCCCTGCCCCAGCGCCGCGAAGGCCGTGGTGTTGAGCACCAGTTGCACATCGTGCGTGCGGCACAGGCTGCGCAGCGTCTCGAGGCACAGCGGGTCCTTCAGCGAATCGAGCGCCAGCGGCAGCGGGTTCATGCCCTGCGCGCGCAGCGCGAGCGCGAGCGCGTCGAACACCGCCGTGTTGCCCGACATCAGATGCGAGCGGTAGAACAGCAAGGCCACGACCGGCGCGCCTGGACGCCAGCCCGCCTGCAGGTCGTCGATGCCCGCGACCGCATGCGCCGGCCGCGGCACCCGCGCGGCGCCGGGGTCGCCCGGATCACCTGGGTCATTCGGGTAGGGCGGCACGTGCAGCGCCACCTGCGGCAGGCTGCGCGGCGGCTCGGGCGCGGCGCCGTGGCCGAGCCCGTGGAAGGCGATGGCGCGCAGGAACTGCGCCGCGTTGGCCGCCCCGCCCGCCCGCACGTATTGCCACAGCTGGCGGCCGACCTCGCGCGGCAGCGTGCTGCGCGCGAGCAGGTCCTCGTCCTCTTGAAGGTCGCCCGAGAAGATCGCAAGCTGCTGGCCGCGCCGCCGCGCCAGCTTCTCGATCTGTTCGAGCCCATAGGCCCAGGCCGACTCGGCACCCAGGTGATCGACCACCACCACGCGCGCATGCTGCAGCACCTCGTCGACGTAGAGGTCGAGCGAGGCCGGCTGCTTCAGGTACATCAGGTTCGCGAGCCGCAGCGACGGGTAGTCGCCGCCGGCCTGCGCGATGCGCGTGCGCGCCGCCGCCAGCAGCGCGAGCGTGGTGTCGGCCGAACTCAGCACCACGATGTCGGCCGGCGTCTGGTCGAGCCGCGTCACCACGCTGTCGTCCTCGACGAAGCGTCCGGGCTGGGTGCTCAGCAGATGCATGCGGCGCGCGGCAAGGGAATGCTCAAGCCGCGACGGCGATGCCGGCGCTCAGCGCGTCGCGCAGGGCGCCAGCATCGAGGTCCTCGCCGATGAACACGAGGCGCGTGACCTGCGCCTCGCCGTCCTTCCAGCGGCGGTCGAAGTGCGCGTCGAAGCGCCGGCCCACGCCCTGCACCAGCAGCCGCATCGGCTTGCCCGGCACCGCCACGAAACCCTTGACGCGGTAGATGGTGTGGGCTTCCACCAGGCCTGCCAGCGCAGCCATCAGGCGATCGCGGTCGACCGCGGGCAACTCGAGCACCAGCGAGTCGAACTCGTCGTGGTCGTGGTCTTCCTCGTGGTCGTGATGGCTCTGGCGCGCATCGATGGTGGTCTCTGCCGCGCGGCCCTGGCCCAGCAGGACCGCGAGCGGCAGCCGGCCTTCGGTGGCGGTGACGATCTTCACCTCGGCCGGGATCTCGGCACGGATCAGCACCTCGACCTGCGCCTGCGCGGCCGCGTCCATCAGGTCGGTCTTGTTGAGCACCACCAGGTCGGCGGCCGACAGCTGGTCTTCGAACAGCTCGTGCAGCGGCGACTCGTGGTCGAGGTTCGGGTCGGCGCGGCGCAGCGCGTCGACCGCCACCACGTCTTCCGCGAACTGGCCCGACGCCGCCGCGGGGCCGTCGACCACCGTGACCACCGCATCGACGGTGAAGACGTTGGCGATGTCCGGCCACTGGAAGGCCTGCACCAGCGGCTTGGGCAGCGCGAGGCCCGAGGTCTCGATCAGCACCGCGTCGATCTGGTCGCGGCGTGCGGCCAGTTGCTGCATCACCGGCAGGAACTCCTCCTGCACGGTGCAGCAGACGCAGCCGTTGGCCAGCTCGTAGAGCGCGCCTTCGCGCTCGTTGCCCTCGTCGTCGCAGCCGATGCCGCAGCCACGCAATATCTCGCCGTCGATGCCCAGCTCGCCGAACTCGTTGACGATGACGGCGATGCGCCGGCCTTCGGCGTTGCCGAGGATGTGGCGCAGCAGCGTGGTCTTGCCGCTGCCGAGGAAGCCGGTGACGATGGTGACGGGGATCTTGGCGGTTTGCATGGTCGTGTGTGTCTCGAAAGAAGCAGAAAGGGATGATGACGCGGCCGGCGTGCGATGCGCACCGGCGCTCAGTGGATGGCCTTCAGCGCGGGCAGGACTTCGCGCGCGAAGAGCCGCATGCCGGCCAGCGCCAGCTCGTTGCCGAGCAGGCCGTTGGCGTTGAACACGCAGCGCAGGTTCGGGATGCCGGTGCCCGCACGCAGCGCCGCGATCTGCGCGAAGCAGGCCGGCGGGTCGCCGTGGATGAACTGCTCGCGCAGCACGCGGTCGATGTCGATGGGCGGCACCTCGGACGCGGGCACGCCGCGCCGACCGGCGAAATACACGCGGCGCTCGTACAGCTTCGGCCACAGCGTATGGAGCTGCGCCGCGACCGCGTCGGCACTGGCGCCGATGCACACGTAGCGTGCGAGCGACGAGCGCGCGCGCAGGTCGGCCACCGCGCAGCCGGCCGTATCGTCGGCCGTCTCGCCGGCCAGTGCGTCGAGATGCGCGAGCTGCCGTGCTTCGGGCGGCTCCAGGCTCAGCAGCAGCGGGATGCCGCGCTGCGCCGCGAAGCCCACGGTCTCGGCCGTCGAGCCCGCGATGTAGAGCGGCAACCGAGGCCGCGCCTGCAGCACGGCGCAGGCGTCCTCGAAGCGCGCGCGGGTGTCGGCCGCATCGATCCGCAGCGCCTGCAAGGTGGCGGCCTCGGTGCCGCGCCCCAGGCCGACGTCGATGCGGCCACCACTCTGGAAATGGAGTTGCGCGAGCTCTTCCGCCAGCAGCAGCGGCTGATGCAGCGGCGCCACCAGCACCGCCGTGCCGACGCGCAATCGCTCGGTGCGCGCGAGCAGCGCGGCGGCCAGCAACAAGGGCGACGGGTACGGCCAGTCGGCCTCGGACAGGCGGAATTCGCTGAACCAGGCGCCATCGAAGCCGAGCCGGTCGGCCTCCTCGAACAGCGCGAAGAAGGCGCGCGGATCGCCTTGCGTGGCCTCGCGCGTCCAGCCGGCCAGGTCGATGCGCATCAGCCGGTGCTCCGGTCGGCCAGCAGCCGCTCGCGCAGGCTGGCGCGCAGCATCACGCCGGGCGGCACGCCGATGCGGTCGAACACCACACCGAAGATGCTGTCGAGCACCGGCGCGTGGATCAGCTCGGCGCCGCCATCGGCCGCGATGCCGCCGTCGGCCACCACCACGATGCGCTCGAAGTGGCGGAATGCGAGATCCAGGTCGTGCATCACGACGACGACCAGCCGGTGCCGGCCGCGCGCGGCCAGGGCCTCGACCAGTGCGAGCCGGTGCCGCACGTCGAGACTGGCACCGGGCTCGTCCGCCAGCAGCGCGGGCGGGTCGGTGGCCAGCACGGTGGCGAGCAGCACGCGCGCCTGCTCCCCGCCCGACAGGGTCGACCAGCGGCGGCGGCGGAACTCGCCCAGGCCTTCGCGCGCGATGACCTCGTCGACGCCGACCGCCGCCGCGCCGGCCACGCGCTGCTGCTGCGCCAGGCGCATGCCGAGCAGTTCGTCGAGTGTCAGGTCCCAGTACGGCTCGAAGCGCTGCGGCATGAAGCCGATGGCCCGTGCGCGCTCGGCCACCGGCACGCGGGCGATGTCGCGCCCGTCGAGCAGCACGTCGCCGCGCTGCGCCGGCAGCAGGCCGGCCAGCAGCGACAGCAGCGTCGACTTGCCCGCGCCGTTCGGCCCGATGATCGCGACCGAGCCGGTCGCCGGCAGTTGCAGCGACACGTTCGACAGCACCGGCCGGCCGCGGCGCGACAGGCCCAGGCCGCGGGCTTCCAGGCGATAGGTGGCATCGTTCATAAATCAACCTCCGCCCTGCGGGCTGCGGTGCGAGCGCCTTCGGGCGGCCGGGCGGCGCTCATGCGCGCAACCTTCGCGCCAGCAGCACCATGAAGAAAGGCCCGCCCGCCACGGCCGTGACCAGGCCCAGCGGGATCTCGGCCGGCGGCAGCGCCGAACGCGCGATCGCATCGGCCAGCGTGACCACGATCGCGCCGGTCAACGCCGAGGCCGGCAGCAGCACGCGGTGCAGCGGCCCGACCATCCAGCGCGCGATGTGCGGCGCGGCCAGGCCGACGAAGGCGACCAGCCCGCCGTAGGCCACGGCGGCGGCGACCACCAGCGAACCGACCACCACGGCCAGCGGCGTGAAGCGCGCGACGTCCAGCCCGAAGCCTTGCGCCGCCGTGCTGCCCAGGCCGAGCAGGTCGAGTCCGCGCGCGATCGCCGCCGTGGCGAGCAGGCTTGCCGCGCACAGCCCCGCCAGCAGGCCCAGGCCGGGCCAGCCGGGCGTCTGGATGCCGCCGAGCACCCAGCTCATCACGACCTGCAGGCTCACGGTTTCATCGGACAGCGCGAGCATCAGGAAGGAGCGCAGCGCACCCAGCACCGCCGCGATGGCGACGCCCGCCAGCAGCATGCCGGCCGCGTCGAGCGCGCCCGCCACGCGCGACACGCCGAGCACCAGCATGGTCGAGCCCCAGGCGCCCGCGAAGGCCAGCGCCGGCAGCAGCAGCGCCTGCGGCAGGCCGAGCGGCACCAGCAGCGCGACGGTCGCGCCCAGCGCCGCGCCACCGGAAGCGCCCAGCAGATACGGCTCGGCCAGCGGATTGCGGAACACGCCCTGGAACACCGCGCCCGACAGCCCGAGCAGCGCCCCGACCAGCGCCGCCGCACCGACGCGCGGCAGCCGCCACTGCAGCAGCAGCCGGCTGCGCAGCGTGTCCTCGCCGGCCAGCGCGCGGTAGATGTCGGCCGGCGACGACCACTGGTGGCCGGCGCAGGCCGCGAGCAGCAACGCCGCGGCGAGCACGCCCGACGCGATCAGCCAGGGCCGCCAGCGCGGCGGTGTGCCCGATGTCATGGAAGGTGTCATTGCGGATGAAGCGTGCGGGCCAGCGACTCGATGCCGTCGATCGTGCGCGGGCCTGGAACGAGGAATTCGCTGCGCGACACGGTCAGTGCGCGGCCTTCGCGCACCGCACGCAGGTCGCGCCAGCCCGGCAGCCGCACCAGTTCGTCGAGCGCGGCGCGCGTGCCCGCGAACAGCAGCACGTCGGGATCGGATGCGAGGATCGCCTCGGGCGACACCTGCGGCACCGCGCCACGGCCCGTCAGCGCGAACTGGCTGCCGGCCTTGCGCATCGCTTCGCCGGTGTAGGTGTCGCCGCGTGCCACCAGCAGCATGCCGTTGCCGATGCGCCCGGTGATCATCACGGCGCGCGGCGCGGGCTGGCCGGCCACACGGGCCGCCACCCGGTCGAGCCGCTGCTGCAGCGCCGCGGCCAGCGCCTCGCCGCGCGCCGGCACGCCGGTCGCGCGGCCGACCAGCCGGATGTTGTCGAGCACCTCGCCCACGCTGCGGCTCAGCAGCACGATGACCGGCACGCCGATGCGCTCCATCGGATCGACCAGCTGGTGCGCGGCCTGCCGCGCCGGCGTGACGATCACCAGGTCGGGCTGCTGCGCGACCACCGCGTCGACCGAGAAGCCGAGCCGCCCGCCGACCTTGGGCCGGTCGACGACCTCGGGCGGAAAACGCGTGTAGTCCTCGACACCGACGATCCGGTCGGCCAGGCCGAGCGATGCGACCAGTTCGGTGTTCGACGCGAAGATCGTCACCAGCCGCTGCGGTGCCGCAGGCAGCACCACGCGGCGGCCGAGCGCGTCGCGCACCTCGATCGGCGCGGCGTGGGCGAACGCGCCCATCAGCAATGCCGTCGAGAGCGCGAGCAGACGTCGCATCAGAAATTCACGAGCATGCCGACCTGCAACTCGCGGCCGGGCATGGAAGTGCCGCAGCCACCGTTCTGGAAGCGCGGGTCCGCGATGCACGGCTTCTGGTCGAGCGCGATGAAGATCGGGCTGCGGTTGATGTCGAACAGGTTGTTGACGGCCGCGAACACCCTCACCTGCTTGTTGATGCGGTAGTCGCCGCGCAGATTCCAGGTCGTGAACGCGCCCTTGCGGTGGATGTAGGTGCTGTAGGGCTCGCCCTGCGGGATCAGCAGCGCCTCTTCGGTGTCGTACCACATCGGTCCGCGCAGCAGCGCGCCGAGCTGCAGGCTCCAGTCGTCCGGCTGCGCGCCCGCGCCACGGCCGTAGCGCATGCCGAGCGAGGCCTCGTACTTGTACATGCGCTGCACGCGGTCGGTGTCGAGCGCGGTCGCGCCCTTGTCCTGCATCGTGAAGTTGTAGTAGCCGTTGGCATAGGCGCTCACGCGGTAGGCGCCGGTCGAGAAGTCCAGCAACCTGGCGAGGTCGACGTCGGCGCTGGCCTCGAGCCCGCGCACCACGATGTCGGCCGCGTTGTTGGCGTAGTCCGATGTGTTGGTCGCGGCACCGCGCGACACGGTCGTGATCCGGTCGAAGATCGTGTTCTGGAACAGCGCCATGTCCATCTTCCAGGCCGGCATCTGCAGCGTGCCGCCGAACTCGATCTGCCGGTTGCTCTCCGGCTTGAGGTTCGGGTTGCCGAAGGTGCGGCCGCCACCGACGGCGGTGAAGTCGGCGCCGAGCTCGCTCGAGGTCGGCGCGCGGAAGCCGGTGGAGATGCCGGTGCGCAGGTTCAGCACGTCGAGCGCGCGCCAGGTGGCGCCGGCCGACCAGGTCGTCTCGTCATAGGACTGGCTGCCGCTGCGCTGCAGCGCCAGGTTGGGCGTGGGGTCGAAGCTGGTCTTGCCCCAGGTCTGGCGCGCGCCGCCGCGCACCGTGAGCCGGTCGCCGATGAACTTCTGCGCGTCCTCGAAGTACAGCGCGTTGACGTGCTCGGTCTGGTTGTTGTCGTAAGGCGCGACCTGGCCGCTCGGGCCGCCGGGCAGCGCGACGCGCACGCGATCGGAGCGCAGCTTGCTGCGTTCGAAGTCGTAGCCGACCAGCAGGTCGTTGCTGTCGCCCAGCTTGAAGCGCGGCTGCAGGCGCGTGCCCGCGATGTCGAGCTTGCGGATGTTGTAGTCGCTGCGCGTGCCGGGCACGGCGGCCGTGCCGCTGCGCACCACGGGCGACGCCCACTTGAACTCGTCCTCGTCCTGCACCAGGTAGGCCTGCGCCATCCAGCTGAAGCGGTCGTCGGCCGTGCGGCCTTCGTAGGTGGCGTCGAAGGACGCGTTGGTGCGGTCGTCCTTGCTCACGGTGTTGGCGCCCGATCCACGGAAGCCTGCGTTGTAGATGCCGTCGGTGCGCAGTTGCAGGTCGACCCGGTTCAGCTCGTTCAGCTGGAAGCCGACCGCGCCGCTGAAGCCGCGCCGCTCCCAGCCGGTGTTGGCCAGCGTGCCGCCGCCCTTGCCCGAGTCGTAGTCGCCGCGCCGGCCGCCCGAGACGCCGAAGTACCAGTCGGTCGTGTCGGTGGCGCCGCTGGTCTGGGCCGTGGTCGTCACCAGTCCCCACGAGCCGACGGTGATGCCCGCCTGGCTCGGCGGCGACGTGGCACCGCTCTTCATGATGATGTTGATCACGCCGCCCATGTTCTGGCTGCCGTAGATCACCGAGGCCGGGCCGCGCACGATCTCGATGCGTTCGATCTCGGACGTGCTCAGCTTCGAGATGTTGGCCGTACCCGCGCGCCGGCCGTTGATCAGCACCAGCACCTGGCCCTTGAAGTCGCGGCCCTGGCCGTCGCTGGTCGCGCCACGGATGTTGATGGAGGTCTGCCCCGCGCTCCATTCGCTGAAGAAGCCGACCGCGTTCTCGGCCAGCAGGTCGGTCACCGACCTGGCGCTGGACCGGTCGATGGCGGCGCGGTCGATCACCTGCGTGGTCGCCGCGATCCGGCCGCGCTCCTCGGGCCGCGCGGTGGCGGTCACGAAGATCTCCTTGAGTGCGTCGGTCTCCTGCGCCATGCCGTCGCCGGCGGCGATCGACAGGCAGGCGAGAACGCCGAGGCGAACGGAGTTCGGGATGGGGAACGGATGGGGCTTGGGTTTCGTCTTGCGCATGCGCGGCTCCAGTGCGTCCTGCGACCCCGCAGGACTGTCGACACAGAAAAGCACGCTGAGGGAGGGCACGCGTCGAGGCAGGGCCGCTGCATGCGCATCGACCTGCCCGGACCGACGCACTCCCGCAGCGTCCGAAGGCGGCGGCGCAGGCCGGTATCCGGGCTCACGGGACGTCGCCGGGTGCATGCATGGACACGGGCACATGCATCTCCGACGACCGGACACCTCGCCTTCCCACGCGTTGAAGCGCAGTGACTGCCGATGCCGGTGGCATCGACCTGAGGGTTCCATTTCCGCTGACCGTTGCGGGGGCAGCGCAGGATTGGCTGCGTCATGGACGACGCGGCGCACCTGCTTCCCGTTTAACCCCCAGGCCATCGAATGGCATGCAGGGCACCTGGCAACCGTGGCGCGCCGACCGCTTGAGCGGATCGGCGCGACCGGGCGGGATTATAGGGAGCGGGGGTGACGGGTCAGGCGTGCTGCTGCAGGCGCACGAGCGCGTCGGCATTGGACGAACACGTCGCACGGAAGGCCGCGCCGATGCGCCCATCGGTCGCGCAGGCACGCCAGAACGAGACGGCGGCGCTGCACGCGCTCAACCAGGCTTCACGCTGTGCCGGCAACGGGAGCGCCAGGTCCAGCGCGCGATCGGCGGGCACTTCGCCGCCGGGCAGCGGCGCATAGCGCATCGGCAGCATGTCGTAGACCGGCGCCAGGCCGAGCCGGCCTTCGTGCGGCACGAAGCTCAGATTGCCGGTGTGCATGTCGGTGTTGCCGATCAGGCGGCCGTACCACCAGAGCCGGCGCACCGCCGCGACGGCTTCCTCGTCGAGCAGGCCGAGCGTGAGAAGCCGGCCGCACAGGCGCGGCCACTCCATCGATGCGTCGCCGATCAGCGCCGCGTTGATCAGGTCGAGCCCGCACAACGGACTGCGGCCGGCATCGCCATGGCGATCGAAGCGCTCCACCTCCAGGAAGGTCCGGCCACCCGACTGCAGGATGCGGCTGCGCGCAACGGCAAGGCCGGGAAGCGCGTCCGCGTGCGCGAGCGCGAGGTGTTCGCACACCAGCAGGTCGGACCAGCGCTGGACGGTCGCGGCCGCATCGGCGCCCGAAAACTTCACCAGGACGTGCGGCGTCATGCTGCCTGCCAACGCACGCCGGGCCGTGAACTTGGGGAACTCTCCGGCCGCACTGGAGCCAGCCGAGCCCGCCGCGGCGGCCTGCTCGGCCAGCGCCTGGTAGCGCGCGCCGGTGGCGGCCTCGGCGATGGGGTCGCCTGGCGCGGCCTTGGTCGCCAACCACAGTTCGCAGGCCGCATCGCCCAGGATCAGGTTGCCGCTGAGGTCGGCGCCCCGCTGGCTCAGCACGTGCAGGATGTCGTCGTCGTTCCACTCCTGCGGATTGGCGGCGACCTGCAGTTGCCTGTGTTCCGCTCGCGCGAACTGCCGGCCCATGTAGCCTTGCGGACGCATCTGGTAGAGCGGATAGGGCAAGCCGTCCCACCACCCGTCGCGGGCCTCGTCAGGCGCGGGCCATGGCGTGCCGTCGAGCGGCAACCAACTGCCTTCGGGGCGCAGCGGCGTGAGCTGGCCCCACTGCTGGACATGGCCCGCCCGATCGACCGCGTAGACCGGCAGCGACGACGACACGCCGCGGACGGACCGCCCGAGCGCATAGCGCGCGCGCCTTGCCTTGCCGCCCGTGACCACGCCATCGCCCAGTCGCCGGAGCAGCCGGTGCACGGTGGGCACGCTCACGCCCAGCGACGCCGCCAGTTCGGCGGCGCTGGAAGCCGGGCTCCGCGCGAGTGCTGCACGGAGTTGATCTGGCGCGGAGGCGGTTGGCAGGGGCATGCGGATTGAGAAGATTCTTGATTGGATTCAACAGAACAAATTCAATTGAATCAATGGCATTTTTCCATGAAACACGAATTGATGAGAAGATTCTTGAGGCGATCGAGGTCACCCTGGCGGATCCGAATATCTGCAGCCAGGCACGCCCTGCAAGGCCGGCCCGATCGAACGCCGAAGCCCGGCCGAATGGCCCTTGTCTCGACAAGGCATGCCTCGCCACCCGGATACTGAGCTTGGACCGCCACCCGATCGTCGCGATTCACGGCCATGACGAAGCGCATGTCCTTCGGGTTCCTCTTCTCCCCCTTCTCCCATCACCCTCTCCTTCCTTCGACATACCATGACCCTCGCACACGCCTACGCGGCCCAGTCCGCCACCACGCCGCTCGCGCCCTTCAGCTTCGAGCGCCGCACGCCGACCGCACGCGACGTCGCCATCGACATCCTGCACTGCGGCGTCTGCCATTCCGACCTGCACACCGCGCGCAGCGAATGGGGCCCCGCGAACTACCCGGTGGTGCCCGGCCACGAGATCGTCGGGCGCGTGACCGCGGTGGGCGACGGCGTCTCCAAGTTCAAGGTGGGCGACATCGTCGGCGTCGGCTGCATGGTCGACAGCTGCCAGCATTGCCAGCCCTGCGCCGACGGCCTGGAGCAGTACTGCGACAACGGCTTCACCGGCACCTACGACAGCCCCGAGCAGGTGTCGCGCGCCAACACCCTGGGTGGCTATTCCGATCACATCGTGGTGCACGAGAAGTTCGTGCTCAAGGTCACGCACGCCGAAGCCGACCTGGCCGCCGTCGCGCCGCTGCTGTGCGCCGGCATCACCACCTATTCGCCGTTGCGCCAGTGGAAGGTCGGCCCCGGCATGAAGGTCGGCATCGTCGGCCTGGGCGGGCTCGGCCACATGGGCGTGAAGATCGCGGCGGCCATGGGCGCGCACGTGGTGCTGTTCACCACGTCGCCCGGCAAGACCGAGGACGCGCTGCGCCTGGGCGCCAAGGAAGTGGTCGTCTCGAAGAACGCCGACGAGATGGCCGCGCATGCCAACAGCTTCGACTTCATCCTGAACACGGTGGCCGTGGCGCACCCGCTCGACCCCTTCCTGGGCCTGCTGAAACTCGACGGCACGATGACGCTCGTCGGCGCACCCGCGACGCCGCACCCGTCGCCCGCCGTGTTTGGCCTGATCTTCAAGCGCCGCCGCCTGGCCGGCTCGCTGATCGGCGGCATCGCCGAGACGCAGGAGATGCTCGACTTCTGCGCGGAGCACGGCATCGTCTCGGACATCGAGCCCATCGCCATGGCCGACATCAACGACGCCTACGAGCGCATGCTCAAGAGCGACGTGAAGTACCGCTTCGTGGTGGACATGGGGACGCTGAAGGAAGCGGCCGCGGCCTAGGGATTGGAGGCGCTAAAGCGCCTCGACCCGCCCCAGGTCCGGCTTCTCCAGCCATTCCGCCAATTCATCCGCCAGCTGCTGTGACGCGCCCGCCGCGGTGCGCCAGGCCTGCATGCGCGCAGCGGGGTCGCCGGCGTAGCGCGCGAAGTCGTTGCGGTCGGGCAGCTTGCCGTTGGGCAGCGTCGCGATCCAGGCCGGATCGGGCGCCAGCAGCACCATGCGATCCAGGAAGGGCGTGGCCTTGTGGCGCCACTTCAAGCCCTTGTCGAGCCAGCCGGGCACCACGGCCTTCTGGAAGTGCGGGTACAGCACCAGCCCGGCATCGCCAGGCCGATAGTCGAGGTGCAGGTGGTAGTCGGTGATGCCACCGTCCCAGTAAGCACCGGGCGGCGCGCCCGGGATGTCGTGCACCGCCTCCAGCATGAACGGGATCGAGCACGACGCGCGCAGCGCGAGCTCGAAATTGGCCTCGTTCAGCGGCGCGCGCCGCGTCGTGAAATCGCTCGTGCCAAAAGGCAGCTCGGTCGCGCCGCCGGTGGAAAAGACCACCCGCTCCAGCCAGCCGCCCAGCGCGCGGCGGTGCAAGCCGTTGGCAACGAAAGCGCCCAGGTAACCCACCGGCGTGCGCGCCCTGCCCTCGCGCCCGAGCAGGTGCCGGCCATGCGCCGCGATCACGTGCAGCCGGTAGCGCGGATGCGCGAGCACCTGCTGGGCCCGGCCGCCGTAGAAGCCACTCAAGCCCTCGCCGAACTGCCGACTGACCTCGCGTGCCGTCAGCCGCTTCTGTCCGGGCGGCAGCGTGAATTCCTGATGGATGTAGCCATGCTCGAAATCGCGCAGCGTGTGTTCCGCGTCGTCCAGGCAGGCGTTGGCCAGGCGCCAGGCGCCGATCGACGCGCCGACCAGGTCGATCGGCTGGCTCGAACGTGGCAGCCAGTCGGCAAACAGAAAGCGGTCGATGGCGCCGAGCACCAGCCCTTTCGGACCGCCGGCCGCGCCGGGAATGGTGCGGATGTCCTGCGGACGCAGGCCATGGCGGGCGATGTGCTGGCGGGCGGCGGGGCCGGCGTAGAGACGAAGCGCTTGCATGTCGATGACGCGGTGAGTGGAGGCGGCTGGCCCCCCGATCATCGGCAATTGCAGACAACCGCGCAGGCCGACGACTTCTACGGCCCGCGGCACGGGTCCTGGTCGACCCGTCGCCGCTGGCGATTCGCGGCTGCGCCTACTTGCGCAGCCCCTGCAGCTTGGCGAAGGCACTGGCCATCTGCCCGGCCGGCTGCGGGGCGCTGTCGCGGCGCGGCTGCTGCTGGCCGCGGCCCGCGCCCTCGAAGCGGTTGTCGCGCGGCCCGTCGCGGCGCGCCGGTGCGGCGTCGAGCTTCATCGACAGGCCGATGCGCTTGCGCGCCACGTCGACCTCCATCACCTTGACCTTCACGATGTCGCCGGTCTTCACGACCTCGCGCGCATCGTTGACGAACTTGTGGCTCAGCTGGCTCACGTGCACCAGCCCGTCCTGGTGCACGCCCAGGTCGATGAAGGCGCCGAACTGCGCCACGTTGCTCACCGTGCCTTCGAGCACCATGCCCTCCTTCAGGTCGGCGATGTCTTCCACGCCGTCGTTGAAGCGCGCCACCTTGAAGTCGGGACGCGGATCGCGGCCCGGCTTCTCGAGCTCGCCGAGGATGTCCTTGACCGTGATGACGCCGAACTTCTCGTTGGCGAACAGCTCGGGCTTGAGCGTCTTCAGCATCTCGGCACGGCCCATCAGCTCGGTGATCGGCTTGCCGGTCTTCTGCATGATCTGCTCGACCAGCGGATAGGTTTCCGGATGCACGCCGGTGATGTCCAGCGGGTTGCTGCCGCCGCGCACACGCAGAAAGCCGGCGCTCTGTTCGAAGGCCTTCGGCCCGAAGCCGGTGACGTCCATCAGCTGCTTGCGGGTGGCGAAGGCACCGTTGGCCTCGCGCCAGCGCACCACCGCCTTGGCCACGCTGGCCGACAGGCCCGAGACGCGGCTCAGCAGCGGCACGCTCGCGGTGTTCAGGTCGACGCCGACCGAGTTCACGCAGTCCTCGACCACCGCATGCAGCGTGCGCGCGAGCTCGCCCTGGTTCACGTCGTGCTGGTACTGGCCGACGCCGATCGACTTGGGGTCGATCTTCACCAGCTCGGCCAGCGGGTCCTGCAGGCGGCGCGCGATGCTGGCGGCACCGCGCAGGCTCACGTCGACGTCGGGCATCTCCTGCGACGCGAACTCGCTCGCGGAATAGACCGAGGCGCCGGCCTCGCTCACCACCACCTTGTCGATCGTCATCGGCGGCGCGCCGGCCTGCTCGGCCATCCTGGCGAGCAGCTTGATCAGGTCGGCGGCCAGCTTGTCGGTTTCGCGGCTGGCGGTGCCGTTGCCGATCGCGATCAGGTTCACGCCGTGCTTGGCGCACAGCTTGCCGAGCGTGTGCAGCGAGCCTTCCCAGTCACGGCGCGGCTCGTGCGGGAACACGGTGGCGGTCTCGACCAGCTTGCCGGTGGCGTCGACCACCGCGACCTTCACGCCGGTGCGAATGCCCGGGTCCAGCCCCAGCACCACGCGCGGGCCGGCCGGTGCGGCCAGCAGCAGGTCGCGCAGGTTGTCGGCGAACACCTTGATGGCGACCTTCTCGGCCTCTTCGCGCAGTCGCGTGAACAGGTCGCGCTCGGTCGACAGCGACAGCTTCACGCGCCAGGTCCAGGCGACCGCCTTGCGGATCAGGTCGTCGGCGGCGCGGCTCGCATGGCTCCAGCCCAGGTGCAGCGCGATCCTGCCTTCGGCGATGGATGGCTTGCCCGGCTCGGGCTCGACCGGCAGCACCAGCTTGGCATCGAGGATTTCCAGCGAGCGGCCGCGGAACACGGCCAGCGCGCGGTGCGAGGGCACGCGGCCGATCGGCTCGTCGTAGGCGAAGTAATCTCGGAAGCGCGACACGTCGACGTTGTTCTCGTCCTTGCCGCTCATCAGCGTCGACTTGAACAGGCCTTCGGTCCAGAGCCATTCGCGCATGCGCTGCACCAGCACGGCGTCTTCGGCCCAGCGTTCGGAGAGGATGTCCCGCACACCGTCGAGCACCGCGGGCACGGTCGAGAAATCGGGGCCCGGCTTGCCATCGTCGAGCGTGGTCGCGGGCTTCAGGAAGGCCTGCGCCTCGACCGCCGGGTTCAGCGTCGGATCGGCGAAGAGCTTGTCGGCCAGCGGCTCGATGCCGAACTCGCGGGCGATCTGGCCCTTGGTGCGGCGCTTCTGCTTGAAGGGCAGGTACAGGTCTTCGAGTTCCTGCTTGGTCGGCGCGGCCTCGACCGCGGCGCGCAACTGCGGTGTGAGCTTGCCCTGTTCGTCGATGCTCTTGAGCACGGCGGCGCGGCGGTCTTCGAGCTCACGCAGATAGGACAGGCGGGCCTCGAGTTCGCGCAGCTGGATGTCGTCCAGGCCGTCGGTGGCTTCCTTGCGGTAGCGCGCGATGAACGGAACCGTGGCACCACCGTCGAGCAGTTCGACGGCTGCCTTCACCTGGTGCTCGCCGACCTTGATCTCGGCCGCGAGCTGGCGAATGATTTTCAGCATGTCTTGGACTTGTCCCTGGCAAAAACGGCCGAGTTTGCCATAGGCGCCCGGGCCGTTTCCACCCTGCTCAGGCCCGGTTTCGCGTGCGCCGCGGCGCCTCCGGCACCGGCGCGCGCGCCGGGTCGGCGTCGAGGTCGGACGCGTTGCGCAGATGGCCTTCGGCGTCGTGCTGGACCACCAGCCGGCGGCCACGCTGCCAGCGCGACAGTTTCTGCGGCGGAAGATGGGCGAACTCGGCGATCGCGTCCGTCGAGCTGTCGCCCGGGCGGGCGGCGCGGCGGCGCTTTTCCTCGTGCTGGCGCCTGCGGATCGGCGCCACGATCAGCATCACGATGAAGATCACGACGATCACCACCGCATAGACGGCGAGCAGGTTCCAGCTCTCCGCGTCGTCGGTCGGCTCGAAGAAATGGCGCCATGCATAGAAGGCCGCGCCGACCCAGAACATCACCAGCACGAGCGGTCGCAGCAGGTGCAGCCAGACGTACATCAGGAAGGCGCTGGACGTCGGCTTGTTCTCGCGGAAGGCCTTCAGCGGCACGCGCGCCGCGTCCAGGATCGGCGTGCCGTTCGGCTCGGCCCAGTCGCTGGTGCGCTCCGGCGGCGGTTCGGTGGACGGGCTTCCGGTCACGGGGTTTTCCTGCGGTTCAGCTGACATTCGTTTCTCCTCGGTCGGGGCTGGTCCACGTCGCACGCTGGCCTCGGCGACGCAACAGGGTGATCGGAATGGCCAGCACCGTCGTGAACATGTTGATCATCCAGAAGGCGACCGGATACCAGATGGTCCACACGAAGTACCGCATGATGTCGCGGTCGTAGTGGCGGTCGATCCACAGGCTCACCAGCATCTGCAGCATGCAGGTGATGCCCAGCAGCATCCCGTTCCATTGGGGCAGGAAGCCGACGTAGATCCAGTCCGGCGGCAGCAGCGGCCGGATGATGGCCAGCACGAGCACCGCGAACATCGCGTAGGCCCAGACCACGCTGGCCAGGTACTCGATGAAGATCGGCCACATGCGGATGTTGCGCGGGTTCAGCAGCTTGAAGCCGTGGCGCATCAGCGTCTGGATGCCGCCGGTGGCCCAGCGCTGGCGCTGGCGGTAGAGGCCGCGCACGGTCTCGGGCATCAGGATCCAGCACAGCGCGCGCGGCTCGAAGCGCACGTCCCAGCCCTTGAGCTGCAGCTTCCAGCTGATGTCGATGTCCTCGGTCATCACGTCGGGGCTCCAGAAGCCGACCTCGAGCAGCGCCTTCTTGCGGAACATCGACAGCACGCCCGACACAGTGAAGAGCCGGCCCAGCAGTTGCTGCGCGCGCTTGATCAGGCCGATGGTCGACGAGAACTCGCCCACCTGCATGCGCCCCAGCAGGCTGGTGCGGGTGCGGATGCGCGGGTTGCCGGTGATGGCGCCGACCCGCTCCGACTGCAGCATGTGCCGCATCATCCAGCCGATCGCGTCGGGGTCGACCAGTGCGTCGCCGTCGACGCCGAGGATGTACTCGCCGTTGGCCAGCAGCGCGGCCGTGTTCAACCCGACGGCCTTGCCCTGGTTGCTCGCGTGGTGGACCACGCGCAGCTTGGCGTAGCGCGCCGCCAGCGCGTCGAGCGCTTCGGCCGTGTTGTCGGTGCTGCCGTCGTTGACGGCGATCACCTCGTAGGCCGGATAGCGGCTGCGCATCAACTGGTCGATGACCTCCGAGACGCCTCCGCCTTCGTTGTAGCAAGGCACGATGACCGTGACCAGCGGCGTCTCCTCCAGCAGGGTCAACGGATCGATGTGCTCGTGGCGCCGGCGCTCGAACACCAGCGCATGGGCAATGCCGCCGCCCATCCAGACGAAGGCCATGAGGAAGGGGTAGTAGAAGACATAGTCGAGAAGGAATTGAATGGTGTCGGCGCCAAGGAAATCAGGACTCATCGAGTAGCTCCAGTGGCAGGTGTGCCGGGAACGGTGGGGACGGCACGGCCATCGGAAGGTTGTTCAGGGACGAGGTTGGGCGCCTCGGGCTTGCGTGGCGCATGGGTCGGCTCGGGCAGGTCGATGGCACCGAGCAGCGTGCTGCGCACCGAGATCGCATTGCGGACCACCGGCAGGCCCGGCTGGTCGTTCAGGAAGTCGTCGGGGTAATACGCCAGATGGCGCGCGCCCATGCGATGCAGCATCGACCACTGCGCGGCGAGCGTCGCATCGGGAATCGGCTGGCCGTTGCGCCAGTCGCGTGCCTGCAGCTCGAACACGGTGCGCTCCAGGCCCCGAGGCGTGGCGGCAACACGCCTGGCGAGCGCGGCCAGCCAGGCCTGCGGGTCGGCCGCCTCTTCCATGTAGGGCATCGCCATGACCGCGGTGTAGTCGTAGGCGGCCAGCGACTGTTCGTAGTTCTGCGCGAACCAGGCTTCCGATGCGGGCTCGATCACCGGGCGCGCATACAGGTTGCGCGCGGTCCGCAGGCCCGGCTGCCAGTCGCGCACGCGCTGCGCGAGCTGCAGCGTGAAGTCGGTCAGGAAGCGCGTCTTCTCGTGGCTCCAGCGCTCGCTCAGCGCGGGGTCGGCACGGATCGCCGCGACATCGGCCGGCAGGCCCCAGCGCGCATAGGTCTGCAGCGCGGCCGGGCTGGTGTCCTCGTCGTCGCCGATGGTGGCGTCGTCGTGGAACAGCACGCCGGCGACCGGCGCGTTGCGGCCGAGGTCTTCGTAGATGTCGCCGATCAGCGTGCGCACGTCGGCGTCGAAGGGCGACAGCCGCGCGTAGCGCGTGCTGGCGGCCTGCGGCGTCGGCACCTTCGCCACGTTGTCGAGCCAGGTGATCCGATGCGTGGCGAGCGGATTCCGCGCCGGCAGCTTGAAGGCGAGCACCGGCATCCAGGCATAGACCTGCACGCCGACGCGGGTGCGCAATTGCCAGGCGACACGGTTGAACAGGTCCGCCCGCATCGGCATGTGCCGGTTGGGGAAGTACAGCGCGTCGGCCACGCCGTCGCCATCCGGATCGGCAAAGGCCTGCAGGTAAACCGCGCTCGGCCCGACCGCCTGCACGCGATCGAGCAGCCGCGACAGGTTGGCCTCCTGCCGAACCGGGTCGGGGTCGTACACATAGTCGAGGTCGACGTGCATCGCGCGGTTCAGCGGATAGAACGCGCCGACACGCGCGGGCATGCGGAACAAGCCGTGGTACGGCGGCGCCATGTCGTAGATCGCGAGGCCGCGGCGGATCTCCTGCAGCGGCACGTCGTGCGTGTTGGGGCCTTCGTCCAGCGTCAGCGTGATCGGCATGCCGGCCCGGTCGGCCGCGCGCATCGCCTCGCGGTTGTAGGCGCCGTAGGGCCAGACCATCGCGCGCACCGGGCTGTGGGTGCGGTCCTGGATCAGCGCACGGCTGCGGCGCAGGTCGGTCTCGACGCGCGCCACGTAGTCGGGCACCGACTCATAGGTCTTCGAGCCGGCGTCGTAGATGCGCGTGGTGGCGGCCGGCTGCAGGTTGCCCTGCGGGTTGCCGAGCACGCCCTGGTGGAGTGCGTCGCTGTGGCTCGCGAATTCGACCAGGCCGGAGGCCGCCATCTCGCGCGCCTGCGCCCAGGTGATGAAGGCCTCCCGGCGCAGTGGCGTCTTGGTGCTGTAGCCCTGCACGATCTCGCCCGGCGGCACTTCCAGCCAGCTCGTGACCAGCGCCATCACCACCGGATAGTTGAAGCGCTTGAGCAACGGGAACGCCTTGGTGTAGGCGCTCTCGTAGCCGTCGTCGAGCGTCAGCAGTACCGCGCGCGGCGGCAGCGGCGTGCGCCCGGCGCGGGCGTCGATGACCTGCTGCAGGCTCACCGGGTGATAGTCGCCGGACTGCAGCCAGGAGAAGAACTCGGCCAGCGTGCGCTCGTCCAGCGCGGTCGCCTCGGGCTCGGACTCGAAGCTCCCGCGCACGTTCGTGCGGATGTCGTGCAGCGCGATCGCGCGGAAGGTCTGGCCGTCGTCGGCATCGGGCTGCGGCACCTTCTGGGCGAGCGCCGGCAGCCCGATGCCGAGCACGCAGGCCGCCAGCAGCAGGCCGAGCCAGCGCCGCCAGAGCGGCGTCGCCGGAACACGGACCGCGTGGGCGGCGAGCGCCGCGGGAACAGGGGTTTTCAGGGAATGGCTTCTCATTGCAGTGGCACCGAAAGGCTCAGGAAAACGAACGGCCGGCGCTCCTTGACGCCGTCGTAGGGATGGCTGGACACGCCGAGCCCGTAGCGCAGCAGCATCGTGGGACCGAAGCTCCACTCGTGGCCGTAGCGCAGCGACCACATCGGGCCGCTGCCGAAGCCTTGCTGCTCGTAGCGGCCGGCGCTGAGTTCGACCACCTGCGCGAGGCTGCGGTCGTCGCGCTTCCAGGTCAGGTAGCGCGCGCTCAGGCCGGCCTGCACGGCGCTCTCGCTGGCGGGGCTGAAGTACGGCGTGTCCTGGCGGTCGGTTCGCGCGGTCTCGGCACCCAGCGTGCTTTCGAGCTGCCAGCGCGCCGTGCTCAGCCAGCGCTCGCGCCAGGTCAGGCCGAGCGCGTCGCGCGCGTTGCCGTCGCTGTAGTCCATGCGCTGCGCCGTGCCTTCGAAGCTGCGCGATTCGTTGACGACATAGGTCGCGCCGACCTCGGCCGCGTGGGCGCCGATGCCGGCGTTGCGCGCCTTCCAGGGCGTGTCGAGGCTGTTGGTGTCGACCGTGGCGAACAGGCGCCAGTTGTCGCTCGCGCGGTAGCGCAGGCCGAGTGCGACGCCGGTGCGGTACGGCCCATCGTTGGCCTGATGCACCTCGCCCGTGAGGTTCCAGCGGCCGCGCAGCCATTCGACGCCCAGGCCGGCGCGCGCCAGCGTCACGTTGCCCGCGTCGGTGTCCGCATGGGCCAGCACCTGGTGATAGAAGAGCCGCCAGTCGTCGCCGATCCAGGGCGAGATCAGCCGCGAATCGACGCGCCATTCGCGGTTGGCCAGCGCGCCGCCGTCCTTGCCCGCGTCGGCATCGACCTCGAGCCGCGGCGCCAGCGTGGCATTGCGCAGGCGCACGGCGTTGCGCACCGCGATGGAATCGGGCGCCTCGGCTTCGAGAGCGTCGACCAGCTGATGGCCGGCCCGCAGCTCGCCCGCATCGAACAGCGCACCGGCGTAACCGGCGCGTGCCTGCAGGCTGTCGGGATGGTCGGTCAGCAGTTCCTGGTAATGCGCGAGCGCGGCGTCGGGATGCTGGCGCGCCAGTGCGGTCTCGGCTTCGGCAGAGCGGAAGCCGGCGTTCAGCGGCGCGACGGCCGACAACACGCCGGCCGTGCGCTCGGCCTGCGCGGTCTGGCCGGTGTAGAGCTGCGACAGCGCGCGCAGGTTGCGCACCTCGCCATACTCCGCGTTGCTGGTGCCGGGCGTCGGCGCGAGCCGCAGCATCGGCGGCGTCGCGCTCTCCATGCGGTCCAGCAGCGTTTCGGCCTGCTCGAAGCGCGCGGTGTCGAGATAGGCGTAGACCAGCCCGACGTGCGTGTCGCTCGGCATCGGGATCTGGTCGCCGCCATCGCGCAGCGCGGCTTCGTACAGCGGCACCGCCAGATCGGAGCGGCGCTGCTGCTGCCATGCGCCGGCAACGGCCGACAGCACGTAGTACGGCGGCGCCACGCCCTCGGCCACCAGTGCGTCGTAGGCCTGCGTGACCTCGGCATAACGCGCCCGCTCCTGCAGCGCGACGATCCGGTCGTAGCTCAGCTGCAGGCGCAGCCGCCGCCAGGCGTCGGTGCCAGGCGTGTCGCCTTCGGCACGGGCACGCGCCTCCTGCGCCGTGGCGGTTTCGAGCTCGGCGTGATAGCGCGGCAACACCGCGTCCAGCGAGGCGAATCGCCCCACGCCCCAGCCGGTGGATTGCGCACGGTCGGCGATGGCCCAGCGCAACTGCTGCCCCAGCGCCTGCTGCCGCAGGCTGGCCATCTCGAGCGCCGAGAAGCTGCCGGGGTTCGCCTTCTCCACGTCTTCCGCATGCTTGAGCGCCGCGGCTTCGGCACCGCTGGCGCCCAGCATGAAGCTCACCGCGCGGGTCGCATAGCGATGGCCGGGCTGCAGTTGGAGCAAGGCGTTGTAGTGCGCGAGGGCGTCGAGCGGCTGGTTGCGCGCCTCGTCCAATGCGCCGCGCGCTTCCAGCAGCGCGACCTGCTGATCGGTCGCCGGCGAGGTCCAGGCCGCCGCGAGCGCATTCAGCGCCGATTCGGCCTGGGCGAACTCGCCCGTATCGATCAACCACAGCGCCTCGTAGATTCGCGGCTGCCACGCATCGGGCTCCCGGCTGCGGAGCAGATGGACGGCATCGCCTTCCAGTGCCCGATCCGCGACGGTCCGCGCCGCCTGGAAGGCGGGCACCACCGCGTAAGTTGCGAGTTCGCCGACCGGCGCCTCGCGCGCCCAGCGTGCGGCTTCGGCGGGTCGGCCAGCCGCCATCGCCCAGACCACGCCGTCGGACACGACGCGCCTGGCAGCCGCCGGCTCGAGCGACTGGCCGTGCCAGACGGCCAATTGCGCGAATCCCGCCGCAGCCGATACCCGGCCCGCACGCTGCGCGGCGACGAGTTCGTCATGCGCGGCGGCCGTGTACGGCGCGTTCGACAAGGCGGGTTCCGCCGAGCGAAGCGGTGGCTGGCTGGGCGACGACACGGGGCCGTCGGACGCCACGCTGGACGCCTGGGCGAACGCGGGGGATGAAAAACCTGTGGCAGTGGCCAAGGCCGCGAAAGCACCCAGCGCACTGCAAAGGGCCAGGTGAATCGGCTTTCTAGACTGTAAAAGTTCCATGGACCAGCACGGCGGCGCTTGTGACGCTCCGCAGGAAAAACGATGAATAAACAGCGAAAAACGAGCTCGAAATGGCCGTGTTTTTCAACTGGAAAGTCAGCATTAACCTGTAAGTACTAGTTTCAACCCGAAGAAAAAATGAGAACTTCCGTGTAGGTCAGAAGCTTCGATACCTTTACACCCGAACGATACAAATTTAATTTTGTCCGGGTAAAATAAGAACCATGACGACGCCACCCACCCGCCCGACGAACGGCCGCAAACCTGCGGCACCCAGCACGCCGACGCCCGATCCGGCACCCGAGGCGCCCGCACGACTGACCGCCTTCGCCGGCTTCCACCGCGTGATCGGCGGAACCCTTGCTGAAATAGCAGCCCATCTGCGCGCGGCGCCCGTACCGGACAGCGTGCTGCTGCGTGTGTTCGACGACGCCACCGGCGCCCTCGTCCCCATCGATGTGCGCGCGGCGCCAGCGGCGGCCGACGCAGCACCGGTGCCGGCGCCCGCCCCTGCCGCGCCGCGCGCCGTCGGGCGGCCGAAACTCGGCGTGGTCGCCCGCGAAGTCACGCTGCTGCCGCGCCATTGGGACTGGCTGAGCCGGCAACCCGGCGGCGCATCGGTCGCGTTGCGCCGCCTGGTCGAAGACGCTCGCCGCGCCCACGCCGGCCGCGATGGCCTGCGCGCCGCCCGTGAAGCCGCCTATCGCTTCATGAGCGAGATGGCCGGCGACCTGCCCGGTTTCGAGGAAGCGTCGCGCGCGTTGTTCGCAGGCGACGAAAGCGGCTTCGGCACGCAGATCGCCTCTTGGCCGACGGACCTGCGCACGCATTTGCACGTACTCTCTGCGGCCGCCTGGAAAGAACAATGACGACACCCGAGACACTCCGCCCCGACATGCAGCCCGACGATCTGCGCGTGGCCGGCGAAATCGCCGCACCGCCCGCCGCCGTCGCCGACCCCGCGCTGGCACCCGTGCCGCCCGCTGCGGCGGCACACGCTTCCGCGAAACCGCATCGCACGCCTTTCGACGGCAACCGGCCGCTCTGGAAGGTCTTCCTTTTCTTCCTGGCGCCGATGCTGCTGAGCAACATCCTGCAGTCGCTGTCGGGCACGCTGAACAACGTGTACGTGGGCCAGATGATCGGTGTCGGCGCGCTCGCGGCGGTGTCGAGCTTCTTCCCGATCATGTTCTTCTTCATCGCCTTCACCATCGGCCTGGGCGCCGGCGCCTCGGTGCTGATCGGCCAGGCCTGGGGCGCGCGCGATGTCGGCAAGGTCAAGGCCGTGGCGGGCACCACGCTCACCGTGGGCATCGTCTTCGGGCTGCTGGTCGCGCTGTTCGGCGGCTTCTTCACCACGCCGCTGCTGCGCGCGCTGGGCACGCCGCCGGACATCCTGGCCGACGCCACGACCTACGCCCGCATCATGCTGATGGCGATGCCCGGACTGTTCGTGTTCCTGCTGTCGACGGCCATGCTGCGCGGCGTGGGCGACACCGTCACGCCGCTGTTCACGCTGGCGATCTCGACCTGCATCGGGCTGATGGTCACGCCCGCGCTGATCCGCGGCTGGGGCGGCCTGCCGCAACTCGGCGTGGCGAGCGGCGCGGCTGCGACCGTCGTGGCCTTCGTGGTCGCGACCATCTGGCTGGGCTTCCGGCTGCGCACGAAGAAGAGCCCGCTGGCGCCCGATGCCGAGTTCTGGCGGCGCATGCGCATCGACCCGAAGATCCTCAAGACGGTGCTCAAGGTCGGCGTGCCGACCGGCGTGCAGATGATCGTGATCTCGCTGGCCGAAGTCGCCCTGCTGTCGCTGGTCAACAGCTACGGATCGAGCGCCACGGCGGCCTACGGCGCGGTCAATCAGGTGGTGGCCTACGTGCAGTTCCCGGCGATCTCGATCGCGATCACCTCGTCGATCCTCGGCGCGCAGGCGATCGGCGCGGGCCGCGTCGACAAGCTCGGCGCCATCGCGCGCACCGGGCTGCTGATGAACCTCGTGCTGACCGGCGCGCTGGTGCTGCTCGGTTACCTGTTCTCGCGCCACCTGATGGGCTTCTTCATCACCAGCGCGCCGGTGATCGACCTCGCGCAGACGCTGCTGCACATCATGCTGTGGAGCAGCGTGATCTTCGGCATGGCGTCGGTGCTCTCGGGGATCATGCGGGCCAGCGGCTCGGTGCTGGTGCCGACCGCCATCGCGATCTTCTGCATCGCCTGCGTGGAGGTGCCGGTGGCCTGGTTCATGAGCCACCGGATCGGACTGAACGGCGTGTGGTTCGCCTACCCCGCGGCCTTCATCGCGATGCTGGCGTTGCAGACCGCGTACTACCGGCTGGTCTGGCGGAAGAAGGCGATTCGGCGGCTGGTGTAGCCAGCGCCGGTTGGCGCCGGTTGCGCGTGCCGTTCACCATTCAGGCAGTGCCGCGGTGCTACCGCATGCGATCGGTGCCATTGAGCTTGGCGATGATCGTCGCGCGGACCTGCTCGATGTGATGCTCCATCGCCTGGCGTGCCGCAGCGCCGTCTCCGGCCTCCAGGGCGTCCACCACCGCGAGGTGCTCCAGGATCACCGTGCGACGCCTGGCAGGTAGGCGTCCGAAGCGGAACATGGCCGTGCGCGTGCGCAATGCCGCGAGAGTCTCCAGCAAGACTGGATTGCCGGCAGCGCTCGCGATGAGGGCGTGGAGATTTTCATCATCGCCAGGCTCTGCAATCGCGGTGTCGTCCGGAAGCGCAAGGACGGCTTGCGCGCGTTGCCGTATGCGCTCGAGTTCGGCTTTGGGAACATGGCCGGCCGCCAGGCGTGCGGCTTCGCCTTCCAGCACGCGCCGCACGTCCAGGATATTGATGTACTCCTCGACCGGCAGCCCCCGCACCACCAACGCACCGCTCTTCTGGCGCTCCAGGAGGCGGGCACCCTCGAGACGGCGCACAGCTTCTCGCAATGGCGTCCGTGAAATTCCCAGTTGCAACGCAATCTGCCGCTCAGTGATGACCTCGGCCGGTGACAGTTCGCCGCTCAGGATCATCGCCAGAAGCGCGCGATGTGCGCGCTCGGACAGCGGCAAGTCCGGATCGATCTCGGTTTCAGGGGGCGCTTCCGCAGGATTTGACAGCATTTCGGAAGTATCGCACCAGTCGGGTACACATTGAATATTATTGGTATACCAGTTGACGACCAATTGTGTTCTCTACTATTCTTGCGGCATGAATTCATCGAACACAGTGAACGTGCTGGTGCCCGTCGGGGCGCTCGGCGCTGGAGTGCGAGTCGCAGATGTCGCAGCAGGATTGGCTGCGGGCGCACATGCCATCGCATGCGATGCCGGCTCCACCGACAGCGGGCCGGCCTATCTCGCCACGGGGCGTTGCAAATACTCGCGCGCGGCGGTCAAGTCCGACATGACCGTACTGATGCGTGCCCAGGCCGAGGCGAAGGTGCCGCTCCTCATCGGCTCGTGTGGCACTTCAGGCAACGATCAGGCACTCGACTGGATGCGCGACATCGCATTGGAAATTGCCGAGGAGAACGGCCTTCATCCGCATATCGCACTCCTCTACTCGGAACAGCCGCCTGCCCTGATCGCGCAAGCGGCCAGCGAAGGGCGCGTGGCGCCGTTGTCGCCGATGACGGATGCGCAGCCCGCCGTCTTCGAGGGCTGTGACCACATCGTTGCGTTGATGGGGCCCGAACCCTATATCGCCGCACTTCACGCCGGCGCAGACATCGTGCTCGGCGGGCGCACCACCGACACCGCAGTCCTGGCCGCCGTACCGCTCATGAAGGGAATGTCCGCAGGCGCCGCGTGGCACGCGGGCAAGATCGCCGAATGTGGCGGCCTGTGCTCCGTGAGCCCGCGCGAAGGCGGCGTCATGATGCGCGTCGGTGCGGACTTCTTCGAGATTGAGCCCCTGCGCGCGACCAATCGCTGCACGCCCTACACGGTGTCCGCACACATGCTCTATGAGAACAGCGACCCCTTTCTCCTGCACGAGCCCGGCGGCGTCCTCGACGTATCGCATGCGTGCTACGAGGCGGCGACCGATCGCTGCGTGCGGGTCACGGGCTCTCGCTTCGAGACCGGCCCCTACACCATGAAACTCGAAGGGGCGGTCGCGACAGCCCACCAGACGATCATGCTCGTCGGCATCCAGGACCCGAAGGTTCTCCGGGAGTTGCCGCGCTTTCTGGCCCAGATGCAACAGACGCTTGTCGCCCGGGTCCGCGAGACGATGGGCAATGCCGATCTCGCGTTCGATATTTCGTTGCGGCCATACGGCTGGAATGCCGTCAGCGGCATCGACAGCCCGCACATTCCCGAAGAGATCGGACTGATGTTCGTCGCAACGGCGCCGACGCAGGAGCAGGCAACACAAATCGCCAAGACCTGCAATCCGCTCTTTTTCCACATGCCGTTGCACCGGGAGGCCGAGCTGCCGAGCTATGCGTTCCCGTTCTCGCCCGCCGAGGTCGAGCGGGGCGCAGTGTACGAATTCAGGCTGAATCACGTCGTGCATGTGAGCGAGCCACTTGAACTCGTCCGCACGGTCTACGTGCACGCAGGAGAACTCACCCATGCCTAAGCTTTCAGAAGTCTGCCGCCATGTGCGGTCAAAAAATGCGGGCCCTTTCTGGATCACCGTCGATATGTTCTTCAAGGACGCCGAGGCGTTCCGTCGCTGGTCCGAGGCACCCGAACTGCAGAGCGAGGCCATTGCCAGCGCCTTTGCCGTCCCGGTGGATTCGGTCAAGCGGTTCCCGGTCCGAGACCTCGATGTGCTCAAGCTCTCGTTTCCGCGCAAGGCGCCCCAGGGCGGTGTCTTCGAGCGTGACATGCATGGTGGCCAGCAATACGTGCGCTTGCTCGATGTCGAACTCAGTGCCGGCGGTGCGACAGGCCACGCAGCGGACCCGCTGGACGAGGCGGCGGTCCGATGAGCGCGAGATCGCTCGACTTGCCTCGGATACCACACGAAGGCGATCGCAAAGGCGGCGAAGGCGTCGGCATCCAGATCGGGATCACGGCGATAACGCTGGCACTGATCGCAGCGGCACTCGTACCGACGGTCATGCAGGTCTTCATGGACCGACCGCTGTACTACCCCGAGGCCGCCTGGACGCTCGGGAACTTCCGGCTGTTGTTCGAGGATGCGGAGATCCGGCAAAGCGTGGGCGCCACGGCGATCTTCGCGCTCATCACGGTCGCCTTTTCGATGATCTTCGGCGTGGGTGCTGCCGTTCTGCTCGAACGCACGGACATGCCGGGCCGTGGCGTTCTGGGTGCACTGGTGTTCTGGCCGCTGTACCTGTCGCCCCAGGTGATCGGGTTCGGCGCCATCATTGCCTACGGGCCGATGGGCACAGTCACGTTGCTATTCCAGCAGTTGACCGGCACCGACGCGCCGTGGAATCTCTACTCGCTGACGGGAATGGCGCTGATCACTGCGCTGTCGAACGCGCCGATCACCACGTTGTACTGCATCGTCTCCGCGCGCCAGCAGGACCCGGACCACGACGCCGCAGCGCGCATCACTGGCGCCGGAACCTGGCAGGTGCTCCGGCGGATCAGCCTGCCGCTGATGCGGCCTGCGCTGATCTTTGCGTTGATCATGAACATCGTCAACGCAACCGAGACATTGGCGATCCCGCTGATCATCGGCGGACCTGTTCACATCGATCTGCTGACGACGCTCATCTACAAGCGCAGCTTCCAGTCCGCCGGCATTCCTCAATACGGCCTGGTTGCGGCGCTCGCGGTGATGCTGATCGCATTCGTCGGGGTGCTGTTCCTGCTGCAGCGGCTGTGGATGCGCAAGTCGTTCCGCTTCATCGGCGTCGGGCCCAAGGCCGGCGCGCTGCGCCGACTGCCGCTGGGACGGTGGCGATGGGTCGCCAGCGGGGTTCTGGGCGCCTACGTGCTGCTCGGTGTGCTGGCGATCGTGGGCTCGGTTTTCGTGCGCTCGGGCACCTTCATCATTGCGCCCGGCGTCCCGCTGTCCGAAGCACTGACATGGCAGAACTTCGCCGACCTGCTCACGGTGGATGTGTACCGTCGCTCCATCTTCAACACCGTGGTGCTCGCACTGATCGGCGCGGCCGTCGGAACGGCCCTGATCGTGGGCGTCTCGCTCGTCTCGCAGCGCTCGAACTTCGTCCTGCGACGCGTGCTGGATGCCTTTGCGCAAGTGCCGAGGGTGCTGCCGGGGATGATCGTGGGCCTCGGCGTGTTCTACGCCTCGGTGTTCATACCAGGCATGTCCATCCTGCGCGACACCATCTGGCTGCTGCTCCTCGCCTACCTCATCCGGTTCCTCAGTGCGGGCTACGGCATCGTCGCGCCCGCGCTCGTGCAGATCACGCCCGACTTCGACAAGGCGGCGCGGGTGGCGGGTGCGGGCTGGACGACCACGATGTTGCGCATCGTCATGCCGCTGCAGAAGCACGCACTGCTCTCGTGCTTCGTCCTGCTGATGGTCCTGATCATCAAGGAGTATTCGTCGGCAGTGTTCCTGATGGCGCCCGGCAGCGAGGTGATCGGCTCGACGATGCTGAGCCTCTGGGCTCAGGGAAGCATCGGCCCGGTCGCAGCACTCGCGGTGGTGCAGGTCGCCCTCACGGTCGTGCTGGTTTCAATTTCAACTCGTGTGTTCGGAGTACGCCTCTATGGCTGATGTGATTGTGGAGAACCTCGGCCGGCGCTTCGGCGCGACCACGGCCCTGGACGATGTGTCGTTCGAGGTGCGCTCGGGAGAGTTCATGACCTTGCTGGGGCCGTCCGGCTGCGGAAAGTCGACGACGCTCAGCGCACTGGCCGGCCTGGACCGCCCGACCTCCGGTCGCATCACGATCGGCGGGCGGTGCGTGTTCGACGATGCGCGCGGCATCTTCGTCGACGCGCGACATCGCCGGCTCGGGCTGATGTTCCAGTCGTACGCGCTGTGGCCGCACATGACGGTCTATCGCAACCTCGACTTCGCGTTGGAACTCAACGGCGTGCGCGGCGCGGAAGCGCGCTCTCGCATCGAGGAAGTACTCGCCATGGTCGACATGGAAAATTTCGCCGAGCGCTTCCCGGGTGAGCTTTCGGGTGGTCAGCAGCAGCGTGTGGCACTGGCACGGACGATGGTGTATCGACCCACCATCCTCCTGCTGGACGAACCGCTGTCCAACCTCGACGCCAAGCTGCGGGAGAAGGCGCGCCTCTGGCTGGGCGAGATCCAGCGCCGCACCGGCATGACCACGATCTTCGTGACGCATGACCAGACGGAGGCCTTGTCGCTCAGCGATCGGATCATCGTGATGCACGGCGGGCGCATCGCGCAGATCGGCACGCCGCACGAGATCTACCAGAGTCCCGCAACGGCCTTCGTCGCCGACTTCGTGGGCGCGAGCAACATATTTGCCGGAACGGTCGTGTCGTCGTTGCAAGGCAGCTCCCGCGTGCAGCTCGAAGGAGGGCCGGAGATCTCGGTGCCGAGCAGCAGCACGCTGAGCGTCGGGGCACGTGTCACCTTGAGCGCGCGCCCGGAAAGCCTGGCCCTCACTCGGACGCAGGGGGCCGATGCGTTCCCGGCGGAGATCCTGTCCCGCAGTTACCTGGGGTCCCGTGTGCTCGTCGAAGCGCGCGTCGGAACCCAGACGCTGCGGGTCGAAGTGCCTGCGACCGGCGCGCCACTGGAAGGCTACCTGCGCATTCCCGAGGACGCCTTGCGCGTCTTCGCCTGAGCAATTGCGGCAGCGCATGCCGATTCCCCTCCTTCACCATCCTTCAAGGAACCGAAATGAAACGCAGAGTCGTGGCCCAGCTCCTGGGGTTGTTCACACTGGGCGGCCCGCTCGTCGCGCGAGCCCAGGCCTCGAAGCCGGACTACCAGGCCATCGTCGAAGCCTCCCGGTCGGAATCCGGCGTGCTCGTCTATTCGAACCTGCCCGAGTTCATCTGGAAACCGTTCCGGGAGTTGCTCGCACGCACCTACCCCTGGATCAAGCTCGAGACGAGCGACATGGGCGCCGAGTTATGGGAGCGCTACTTCGCCGAGTCGGCGGCCGGGACGCGGAGCGCGGACATCATTTCCACCACCGCGCCGGACCGCTTCGTCGACTTCATCGATCGCGGCGAAATGATGCCCTACGTCTCGCGTGAACTGGACGCGCTGCCGGCCTGGAGCAGGCCGGAGCCGGGGCTGTACACGATCTCCGCCAGCCCGGCGATCCTCATGTACAACCGCCTGCTCGTGAAGACGCCGCCGGAATCGATTCGGGACATCTCGGCCATGGCCAAGGCCGATCCCAAGGGAATGAAAGGCCGGATATCCACCTACGACGCCGAGGCCAATCCCTTCGGCACCGCGATGTTCGCGACCTGGCTCGAAGGCCCGGGCAACGACTGGTCGATCTTCGAACCCATCGGACCGCTCACTCGGCCCGAGTCGGGCGGCGCGGTTCAGCGCGAGAAGCTCATGACGGGCGAGTACAAGGTCGCCTTCTTCTCCAACAGCGTGTCGCTCGTCGGCTTCGAACGCCCGGAAGTGAAGCGGCTCGTCGGCTGGAGCTACGTGAAGGACGGCACGCCCGTGTCGCTCCAGGGTGCACTGATCACGAAGCGGGCAAAGAACCCGAACTCCGCGAAGCTCGTGCTGGATCTCATGCTGTCGCGAGACGGCCAGCGCGCACTGGCCATGACGGGCCTGACACCCTACCGCGATGACGTTGCGCAAGACGGGCTGCCGTTCAACACGCTCAAGACCGTGCGCGAACAGATCGGCGACAAGAACATCATCTATTACACCTACGACCGCAAGAAGCTCGCGGGCTGGCCGCAAGTCGTCAAGAAATGGAAATCCTTGTTCAAGGCTTGAGCATGGACATGAGATCGAGCCCCAAGGATGGAGAAGTTGATTTGAACTCGAGGAATCATCCGGATACGACGCAAGCGCCACGACAGCAGCCGTCGCCGGTCGATCAGGTTCTGCCGCGCACATCCCTCGCTGCGGCCGGGTTGTCCGCATCGGCTGTCGAGGCGCTGCTGCGTGCCATGGAATCGGCGGGTCTGGAGTTGCACAGCTTCATGCTGGCCAGGCACGGCGCAGTGGTGGCCGAGGCATGGTGGAAGCCATATGCCCCCCAGCACGTGCACATGCTGCACTCGGTGACGAAGGCACTCACGGCGACCGGCATCGGCCTTGCGGTGCACGAGGGGCTGTTTTCTCTCGACGACACTGTCGTCTCGTTCTTTCCGGAGCGACTGCCGACGGAGATTCCACCGAACCTCGCGCAGATGAGGGTGCGTGATCTGCTGACCCAGACCTCCGGCCACGATCGCGGCATGTCGGGCTCGGTCTGGCGAGGTATCGCATCGAGCTGGATCGACGAATTCCTGAAGATCCCCGTGGTGCATGCACCGGGCACGCACTTCCAGTATTCGAGCGCCACGAGTTTCATGCTGTCGGCGATCGTCACACGCACCTCGGGACAGTCGCTTCGAGACTATCTGGCGCAGCGCTTGTTCGAGCCGCTCGGCATGCGCTCCGTGCGATGGGACGTCGGCCCCGAAGGGATCAACCCTGGAGGCAACGGTGTCAGCGCAAGCTCGGAAGACCTGCTTCGCCTGGCCATCCTGCATGCGGCAGATGGACGCTGGCAAGGTCGACGCATCCTGCCGGAGGGCTGGGTCGCAGCCGCTTCGAAAGCCACGGCGGCGGGGCCCTACGGCTATCACTGGTGGGTCTGGCCGAACACGCCTGGCTTCTTTGCCTTCGGTGCCTTCGGCCAGTACGCCTTCGTGCTTCCCGAGCACGGACTCGCCCTGGTCACGACAGCGGCCGTACCAGGATCCATCAGCAGACCGGATGTCGGGATTCCGCCGCGGGTCTGGGAATACCTGCCCCGCGTGATCGCCGGCGCCGATGCAACGGCCGGCACCGAAGCATCGCTGGCCGCCTATTTGCACACGCGCGAATTGAAGCTGGCTGCACCGGACCATCCAGCAGCCTCGACCACCATCGACGTGGATGGCCTTTGCTTCGACGCAGAACCCAACGCCGACGGCATTCAAGCGATCCGGCTGGATTTCCGCGGCGCGACATGCCGCCTGCAATTCGAGATCGGCGCGACGTGGCATGGCATCGAAGCGGGGCTCCATGGCACCACGTTCGGGTCGCACACCACGCTGCCCGGCGCCGGGCTCCACCACGGCTACGAGCCGGGCGAACTCGTCACCGTGGCGAGCGGACACTGGAACAGCCCCTGCAGTTTCACCGTGCAATGCCAGTACACGGAAACCGCGTTCCGGGACACCTTCGTGCTCGTCTTCGAAGGCGAGGCCCTGACGATGTCGCGTTCAGTGAACGTCAACGGAGGTGCCACGTCACGACCGTTGGTTCACGCCACGGTGCACGGCACCCGCAACGTCCATCCCTGATCGAGACCTGAACCCATGAATGCAATGAGAATTGGAAGGACGAGCCCGTGGCGGTGCGCACTGCGCAGGGTGAGTGCAATTTCGTTGATATCCGTCCTTGCCGCCTGTGCCAACTCGACGATGCCAGCGATGTCGCCGCAGCCCGCACAGGCGATCGTTCCAGTGCCGACGACAGACCAGTCCGCGCTGGGCCGGCGCGGCTTCTTCTATGTCGGCGGCGACTATGTGGGACAGCCCGGGAAGACACTCATGCACGGAGCGATGTATGTCGAGGTGCTCGTTCCCAAGCGGATCCAGCATCGCTGGCCGCTGGTCCTGTTCCACGGAGCCGGACAGAACGCCACCAACTGGATGGGCACACCCGACGGCCGCAAAGGCTGGGCAGATGACTTCGTCGAGCGTGGCTACGTCGTCTATCTGGTCGACCAACCCGCCCGAGGGCGTTCGGCCTACCTGCCCGGGATCGACGGCAAGGAAATGCTCTTCACGACCGAGATGGAGGAGCGTCAGTTCACTGCCAATGCAGAAAAGGGAACATGGCCGCAAGCCAGGCGCCAGACTCAGTGGCCTGGCAGCGGACGTATCGGCGACCCGACTTTCGACGCGTTCTTCCGCTCGCAAATGCAGCACCTCGAAAGCAACAGCGAGACCCAGACCCTGGTGCAGCGAGCAGGCGCGGCACTGCTGGACAAGATCGGACCGGCAGTCCTTGTCGTGCACTCTCAGGCCGGTGCGTTCGGTTGGCTCATTGCCGACGCTCGACCGCAACTCGTCAAAGGTATCGTGGCCATCGAGCCGTTGGGCCCACCGTTCCAAAACGCAAGCCGGGTACGTCCATGGGGGCTCACGGACATCGCATTGACCTACGAACCGGCGTTGACCGATCCCGCCGAGTTGCAGGTGGTGCAGCAGGAGGCGCCCGACGCGCCCGACCTCGTGCGCTGCTTCATGCAGGATGGAACGCCACGAAGGCTGCCGAATCTGGCAGGCATCCCGACGGCTGTCGTCATCACCGAGGCGTCATATCACGCGGCGTACGACCACTGCACATCGAAGTATCTGGCGCAGGCCGGTGTGAAGAACGATCTGATCCGGCTGGCCGATCTGGGAATCCATGGAAACGGCCACATGATGATGTTGGAGAAGAACAACCTCGAAATCTCGGCGATGCTCGATGGATGGATCGCCAGCCACGTCGTGCCATGAAAGGGCCACCGCCGACAGAGACGAACTGGTGAGTGGCGGCTCGGGCCTCGCCCGCCGGTAGAAGCCGAGAAGCCGGGCGGCTCAATCGGCGGCCGAGCGGGACACGGATGCCCGCCCCTTGCGCCCGCTCACCGCCCGCAGGAATTCGAACAGCCGCGGGTTGTTGGCGTAAGCGGCGTTGAAGCGCATCCACGGCGTCGGCTGCTGGTCGGTGCGAAACAGGTAGCCGGGCGCGAGCATGATGCCCGCCGCCACCGCCTGCTGCGCCACGTCGAGCACGTCGACCTTTTCGTCGACGAAGCGTGCCGACAGGAAGGGCCCGCCCGCAGGACGCGCGAACACCTGCAGGCCGGCCTCCTCGAGCCCGTCGCAGACGACGCGCTGCGCCTCGCGCAAGCGCTCCGCCAGCGTTGCGAGGTGCGCACGGTAGTGCCCGCCCACGAGCACCGCGTGGACCAGCTTCTCGCCCAGCTCGGAGCTGGTCAGGCTGTCGACCATCTTCTCGTAGATGATCCGCTCGGCCAGGTCCTCGCTGCAGGCCAGGTAGCCCACGCGCAGGCTGGGCGAGATCGTCTTCGAAAAGCTCCCGATGTAGATGACCCGCTTCAGTTGGTCCAGGCTCGCGAGGCTGACCGCGCCCGCGGGCTCGAAGCCGGCCAGCACGTCGTTCTCGACGATCTGGAAGTCGTACTTCTCCGCCAGCCGCAGGATCTGGTAGGCCACGGCCGGCGAGCACATGCCGCCGGTCGGGTTGTGCAGTTGCGTGCAGATGAAGAAGGCCTTCGGCCGGTAGCGCTTGGCCAGCGCTTCCAGCGCCACGAGATCGGGGCCGTCGAGCCTGCGCTCCACGCCGACCAGGCGCACATCCATCGACCGCAGCGTCGCGAAGAGATTGGTCGAGCCCGGGTCGTCGACCAGCACGGCGTCCTGCGGGCGCAGCAGCGTGCGGGCGGCCAGCGCCAGGCCCTGCGTGGCGCCATGGGTCAGGGTGATCTGGTGCGCTGCGACGTCGATGGCCCGCTGGCCGAGCAGGATCTGGATCTGCTGGCGCAGCGGCAGGTAGCCGCTCGGCCCGCCGTAGTTCGCCAGGCCCGCGCTCTTCTTGCGCGCCAGGCCCGCCAGCGCGGTGCGCACTTCCTCGCCCTGCAGCCAGTCCGGTGGCATCCAGCCGCAGCCGGCATTGATCAACGCGCTGTCGTCCTCCCAGACCCGGCGGATCAACCACAGCGAGTCGACCTTCGTGCGCCCGACGAAGGGCCGTCCGCGCTGCAGCGCCGACGACCGGCTCGGGTCCGACGTGACGAAGTAACCACTGGCGCGGCGGGCGACGAGATAGCCCTCGGCCACCAACCGGTTATAGGCATTGGTGACGGTCATCGTGCTGACCCCGCGGCGCAATGCGGCACCCCGCACCGACTCGAGCTTGGCGCCGGGCAGCAGCAGTCCGCGGTCGATTTCGCCGGCAATCGAATCCCGGATCTGCTGGACCAGGGGAATGGCGGATGGTGCTTTGTCGATGGACGTCATCGTGGACTGCTTTCGGAGGATCGCGCGGCGCGCTCGCACAGAACTGGTGCACCGCACGTTCCAGTTTGGGTAGCTGCACTGCACGGAGAGGCCGAACTGTTATAGCGCACCATTGTTCAACTGTATATATGTGTATGGGTGGCGCATGACTAAAGTACACGCAAGGCGGCAGCACCCGATGCCCACCGCCTTGCGACCCCGATTCGAACCTTCCGACCCATGCGGCATCCCGTCCCTCATACAAGCACAGAGCATTCCCAGCAGTCGCCGCCGTTGACTGCCTGGAACGAGTTCGCCTCGGGTGCACGCGCCATCGCGGGGCCGTCGCTGGGCACGATCGCCATGGGCCTCATCACGGGCGCGGCGATGGGCAAGAGCGGGCTCGACCTGTCCGTGATCCTGGCCATGTCCTTCCTGGTGTTCGCCAGCTCTTCCCAGCTGGCCGGCCTGCCCCTGATCGCCGCCGGCGCGCACCTGTGGCTGATCGTCGCGATGGCCTTCCTGCTGAACCTGCGCTTCGTCGTCTTCAGTGCGCTCTGGCGTCCCTACCTGGGCCACATGCCCCGGCCGCGGCGCCTGCTGCTGGCCTACTTTGCAGGCGACCCGGTCTATGCCGCGTTCGTGGCGCGCCAACAGTCGGGCCGGCCCGGCAAGGTCCCCTATTTCCTCGGCCTGGCATTGACGAACTGGGCCGCCTGGCAGCTCTCGTCGCTGGTCGGCATCCTGGCCGTCGACGCCATTCCCGCCAGCTGGGGCCTGCAGTTCATCGGCGCGCTCGCGCTGCTGGCACTGACGCTGCCGATGCTGCACGACCGCCACACCCGCATCTCGGCGCTGGTCGCCGGCACCGTGGCCGCGCTGACGGCGTCCTGGCCGATGGGCTCCGGCGTGCTGGCGGCGATCGCGCTTGCCGCGCTGACCGGCGCATGGCTCGACCGCAACAAGGCGGCCGCATGAGCGCCGCCCGGCCGCCCGAAGACGCTCGGCACCGCAGCCCGCGCGGTGGAGGTCGCCCATGAACACGGCGCTCTTCCACTGGCTGGCCGTGTTTGCGCTCGCCGCCACCACGGTGCTGACGCGCAGCGTGTTCCTGCTGCCGAGACACGCGCCCCGGTTTCCGCCGTGGCTGCAGAACGCCATGCGGCACGCGCCGCCGGCCGCGCTGCTGGCGCTGGTCGTGCCGCAGGTGCTGCTGTCGCCCGCCGGGGCCTTCATCACCGACTGGCGCGACGCGCGCCTTTTCGCCGTCGCTGCCGCCTGCCTGTGCTACGTGCTGCGACGCAGCGTCACGCTGCCGATCGTCGTCGGCAGCCTGGCGTATTTCCCCCTTCACGTGGGCTGGGGCTGGTGACGGCCCGCACCCGCATGAAACGCCCCTCGATCGAAGCCCACACATGAGCCCGAACCACCCTTCTTCCCTACCGCCGCCGGACCTGGCGAAATCACCATGAGCCTGTTCATCCTCAAGCGACTCGCGACGCTGATCGGCACGCTGATCGGTGCGTCGATCATCGTGTTCCTCGTGCTCGAGATCCTGCCCGGCAACGCCGCGCAGATCCTCATGGGCCCCGACGCCGACCCGGCCGCGGTGGCCGCGCTCGCCACCAAGCTCGGCCTGGACCTGCCGGCCTGGACGCGCTACTGGCAATGGATCGGCGGGCTCCTCACGGGCAATCTCGGCGACAGCTATGCCTATGGCTCGCCGGTGCTCGACCTGATCCTCGATCGCCTGACCCTGACGGTGCCGCTGGCGCTCACGGCGATGGTGCTGACCACCGTCTTCGCGCTGCTGGTCGGCGTGACGGCGGCTGCGCGCCACAACCAGATGGGCGACGTCGGCCTGATGGGCATGGCGCAGCTGGGCATCGCGGTGCCCAACTTCTGGTTCGCGATCCTGCTGATCCTGCTGTTCTCGGTGAAGCTGCAGTGGTTCTCCGCCGGCGGCTTCGACGGCTGGGGCGAAGGCGCCGAAGGCATCGTGTCGGGCCTGAAGTCGCTGCTGCTGCCGGCGCTCGCGCTGGCCGTCGTGCAGTCGGCGATCCTCGCGCGCATCACGCGCTCGGCCGTGCTCGAAGTGATGCGCGAGGACTTCGTGCGCACCGCGCGTGCCAAGGGCGTTTCGCAGCGCTCGGTGCTCTGGACGCACGTGCTGCGCAACGCGCTCATCCCGGTCGTGACCGTGATGGGCATGCAGTTCTCCGAGCTGCTGGCCGGCACGATCGTGATCGAGAACGTGTTCTACCTGCCCGGCCTGGGCCGCCTGATCTTCCAGGCGATCAGCAACCGCGACCTGATCGTCGTGCGCGACTGCGTGATGCTGCTCGCAGCCATGGTGGTCATCGTCAACTTCGTGGTCGACGTGCTCTATGCCGTCATCGACCCCCGCGTGAAAGCCAGCGACATATGAACGCCATCACCCTCGACAAGCCCGCCTCGGCGGTCGCGCCCAAGGCGCCCGGCTTCTGGCGCCGCGCGACCGGCCACCGCAGCTTCATGGTCGGAGCCGTGCTCTCGGGCCTGCTCATCGTCGCGGCCGTGCTGTCGCTCGTGTGGACGCCGTGGTCCGTCTCCGAGATGGACATGGCCAACAAGATGCAGTCGCCCACCTGGGCGCACTGGCTGGGCACGGACGCCTATGGCCGCGACGTGGCCTCGTTGCTGCTGGCCGGCGCGCGCGCCTCGATCCTGGTGGGCGTGATCGCCGTCGGCATCGGCCTGGTGGTCGGCACCGGCCTCGGCCTGCTCGCCGCCGCGCGGCGCGGCTGGGTGGAAGAAGCCGTGATGCGCTTCACCGATTTCTCGCTCGCCTTCCCCGCGATCCTGTCGGCCATCATGCTGACGGCCGTGTTCGGCGCAGGTCTGGTCAACGCGATCATCGCCATCGGCATCTACAACATACCGACCTTCGCGCGGATCACGCGCGCATCGGCTAACGCCATCTGGTCGCGCGAATACGTGGCCGCCGCCCGGGCCTGCGGCAAGGGGCCGTTCTCCATCACGATGCAGCACGTGCTGCCGAACATCTCGGCCGTGCTGATCGTGCAGATCACCATCCGCTTCGCGATCGCCATCCTGGCCGAAGCCGCCCTGTCCTATCTGGGCATGGGCACGCAGCCGCCGCAGGCCTCGTGGGGCCGCATGCTGAGCGAAGCGCAGACGCTGATGTTCCAGGCGCCGCTGCTGGCGGTGTTCCCCGGCATGGCGATCGCCCTGGCCGTCCTCGGCCTCAACCTGCTCGGCGACGGCCTGCGCGACCTTCTGGACCCGCGCCTGGCGCGCGCGCGCTGACCATGCCCACAACGAGAACCGACATGTCTCTTCTTGAAGTCAACAACCTCCGCATCGGGCTGCAGACCCAGCGCGGCCCGGCCGATGCGGTCCGCGGCATCAACTTTTCGGTCGCGCCCGGCGAGACGCTGGGCATCGTCGGCGAGTCCGGCTGCGGCAAGTCGATCACCGTGCAGTCGCTGATGGGCCTGCTGCCCTCCAGCGCCAAGGTCTCCGGCAGCATCCGCTTCGCGGGCCAGGAACTGGTCGGATTGCCGGAGTCCGACATGCGCAAGATCCGCGGCAACCGGATCGGCATGATCTTCCAGGAACCGATGACGGCGCTCAACCCGGTGCACACGATTGCGCGCCAGGTCGGCGAGCCGCTCAAGCTGCACCGCGGCATGTCCAGCGCGCAGGCCCGCACCGAAGTGCTGGCGCTGCTCGAACGCGTCGGCATCCCGGAGCCGGCTTCGCGGCTCGACTCCTACCCGCACCAGTTCTCGGGCGGCCAGCGCCAGCGCATCGGCATCGCGATGGCGCTGGCATGCAGCCCGGACCTGCTGATCGCCGACGAGCCGACGACCGCGCTCGACGTGACGATCCAGAAGCAGATCCTCGACCTGATCCAGAGCCTGGTGGCCGAACGCGGCATGGCGCTGATCCTGATCTCGCACGACCTCGGCGTGATCGCGCGCAGCGTGTCGAAGATGCTCGTGATGTACGGCGGCAGCGTGGTCGAGAGCGGCCCGACGGAGCGCGTCTTCGCGGAACGTGCGCACCCGTACACCAAGGGCCTGTTCGCGGCGCGGCCCGCGCTCGGCGCCCCGCGCGGCGTGCGGCTGGAGACGATCCGCGGCAGCGTGCCCGAACTGGTCGACATGCCAGCCGGCTGCCCGTTCGCGGGCCGCTGCAGCCAGACCATCGACGCCTGCGTCTCGATGCGTCCGGCCGTGACGTACATGCCCGGCGGCCACGAGGTGCGTTGCAGCCGATTGCCCGAAGCACGGATGGAGATGGCGGCATGAGCACGTCGACGAACAACCCCACCGCGCCGCTGCTCGAAGTGACCGACCTGGTGCGGCACTACCCGCTGCCGCGCGAATCGCTCTTCACGCCGCCCGCACAGGTCAAGGCGCTGAACGGCGTGAGCTTCACCGTGCGCCAGGGCCAGAGCCTGGGCATCGTCGGCGAGTCCGGCTCGGGCAAGTCGACCATCGCACGGCTGGTCATGGCGCTGGACCGCCCGACCTCGGGCAGCGTGAAGCTGCTCGGCCGCGACCTGAACACGATGTCGCGCGACGAACTGCGCGCGGCGCGGCGCGACATCCAGATGGTCTTCCAGGACCCGTACGGCTCGCTCGACCCGCGCCAGACCGTGGCGCAGATCGTGGCCGAGCCGCTCGAGGCGCAGGCCGAGACCAGCCGCGCCGAACAGCGCAAGCGCGCGTCGGCATCACTCTCGGCGGTCGGCCTGCGCACGACCGACCTCGACAAGTACCCGCACGAGTTCTCGGGCGGCCAGCGCCAGCGCATCGCGATCGCGCGTGCGCTGATCACGCGCCCCAAGCTGATCGTGGCCGACGAGCCGGTGAGTGCGCTCGACGTGTCGGTGCAGGCCCAGGTGCTGAACCTCATGACCGACCTGCAGCAGGAATTCGGCATCAGCTACCTGCTGATCAGCCACGACCTCGCGGTGGTGAACCACCTGTGCGACGACGTGTGCGTGCTGAACCGCGGCCTGGTGGTCGAGCGCGGCGCGCCGCAGGAGCTGTTCTCGAACGCCCAGCACCCCTACACGCAGACGCTGCTGGCGGCGGTACCCCGCGCCGAGCCGGTGCACCACTGATTTCCCGAACCTTTACCCTTCACCCGTTACGCCTTACCTTGCCCCTGGAGTCATTGACCATGTTGAAACGTCGCACGCTTCTCGCCTCGACCGGCCTGGCCGCCGTCGGTGCCGCCCTGCCCATCCTCGCCACCGCCCAGAGCCGCAAGGACTCGGTCGTTATCGGTCTGACGCTGGAGCCGCCGGGGCTCGACCCGACCGCCGCCGCCGCCGTCGCCATTGCCGAGGTCGTGCAATACAACATCTTCGAGACGCTGACCAAGATCAACGCCGACGGCAAGGTCACGCCGTTGCTGGCCGAAAGCTGGGAGATCTCGCCCGACCTGCGCACCTACACCTTCAAGCTGCGCAAGGGTGTCAAGTTCCAGAACGGCGAGCCCTTCAATGCGGCCACGGTCAAGTTCTCGTTCGATCGCGCGTCCGGTGAAAAGAGCACCAACAAAGACAAGCGCATGTTCCAGAAGCTGAGCACGCAAGCCGTGGACGAATACACGGTGGTGGTCATCAACAAGGAAATCGACCCCGACCTGCCCTTCCTGCTCGGCCAGGCGACCGCCGTCATCGTCGAGCCGAAGAGCGCCGACACCAACGCGACCAAGCCGGTCGGCACCGGCCCGTACAAGCTCGACAGCTGGTCGAAGGGTTCGTCGCTGACCGTGAGCAAGTGGGACGGCTTCCGCAACCCCGGCGAAGCGAAGATCAAGAAGGCGACCTTCCGCTTCATCTCCGACACGGCGGCCCAGACCTCGGCGCTGCTGGCCGGCGACATCGACGTGTTCCCGCGCATCGGCACGCGCGCGGTGCCGCAGTTCAAGAACAACCCGCAGTTCCAGACCATCCTGGCCGGCTCGCGCGGCAAGACCATCCTGACGATCAACAACCGCCGCAAGCCGCTGAACGACGTGCGCGTGCGCCGCGCCATCCTGGCCGCGATCGACCGCAAGGCGATCATCGAAGGCGCCGCGGACGGCTACGGCGTGCCGATCGGCAGCCACTACGTGCCGGGCACGCCGGGCTACGTCGACACGACGGGCATCAACCCCTTCGACATCGAGAAGGCCAAGAAGCTGCTGGCCGAAGCGGGCGTCAAGACGCCGCTCGAACTCACCATGACGCTGCCGCCGCAGCCCTACGCACGCCAGGGCGGCGAGGTGATCGTGGCCGAGATGGCCAAGATCGGCATCGTGGTGAAGGTGCAGAACGTCGAGTGGGCGCAGTGGCTCAGCGGCACGCTGGGCAACAAGGACTTCGACCTGACGATCGTGTCGCACACCGAGCCGATCGACATCGCCAACTACACCAACCCCGACTACTACTGGGGCTACCAGTCGAAGGCCTTCAACGACCTGTACGACAAGATCAAGAACACCGGCAACGAAGCCGAGCGCAACAGGCTGCTGGGCGACGCGCAGAAGATGCTGGCGACCGACGCCGTCAACGGCTTCATGTACCAGCCGCAGTTCCCGACCATCGCCAAGAAGGGCATCAAGGGCCTGTGGACCTCGCTGCCGATCTCGGTCAACGACCTGTCGGCGCTGAGCTGGTCCTGATCGAAGGAACACGACGATGACGCCAGTGATGGGTTGGGACGAATGGGCCGCGCACGACGCGGTCGGGCTGGCCGAGCGGGTGCGCAAGGGCGACGTGTCGCCTGCCGAACTCGCCGCGCAGGTGGCGGCGGGCATCGCCCTCACCGACCCCGCGATGAGCGCGGTGGTGGAGGTGTTCGACGATGCGGTGGCCGACCCGCTGGTGGACGGCATGAACCCGGACGGCGCCTTCGCCGGCGTGCCCTATCTTATGAAGGACCTCGGCCCCACGCTGAAGGGTCGCCTGCAGGAGATGGGCTCGCAGCTGATGCAGGGCAACCGCGCGACGGCGGACTCGTTTCTCACCGGCAAGATCCGCCAGGCCGGGCTCAACATCATGGGCCGCACCACTACGCCGGAATTCGGCGTGTGCAGCTCGGTGGAGAACGAGCTGTTCGTCACGCGCAACCCGTGGAACCTCGACTACACGACCTGCGGCTCGTCGGCCGGCACCGCGGCCGTTGTGGCGGCCGGCGTGCTGCCGATGTCGCACGCGACCGACGGCGGCGGCTCGATCCGCATTCCGGCGGGCGTGAACGGCAACATCGGCCTGAAGGTGTCGCGCGGCGTGTTCTCGATCGCGCCCGGCCTGTCCGACCTGTCGGGCCTGGTGTCGATCCAGGGCTGCCACAGCCGAACGGTGCGCGACACCGCGGCCTTCGTGGACAACTGCCGCGGCGGCGCACCCGGCGAGTTCATGCCCTACTGGACGACGCCCGAGCCCTACACCGAGCTGATCCGCCGCGACCCGGGCAAGCTGCGCATCGCGCTGTCTCACGAGTGGGGCGACTTTCGCGCGACGCCGCACTTCGTCGCCGAACTCACCCGCGTCGGCCGCTTTCTCGAAGGCCTGGGCCACGAGGTCGACTGGGCGCTGCCCGACGTCGACTTCCGCGCTGCCTTCGCCGCGCAGACGACCTGCTACATCAGCAACTTCGCCCAGGTGGTGGCGGGGCATCTCGAACGCTTCGGGCTCGAGCGGCCGCCTGCCGACAAGGTCGAGCCGATCAACATCAAGATCTGGGAAGCCGGCCTGAACACCTCGTACACCGAGCGCTCGAAGATGCAGGCGGTGTTCAACACCACGTCGCGCGCCTTCGGCAACTTCTTCGAGGAATGGGACATCATCCTCACGCCGATCACCGCGCTGCCCACGCCGAAGGTCGGCACCACCGAGTACCTGACGACCAGCACCAACCCGTCGGTCTATGACTGGTTCGCCAACCTGTGGACCAACTTCGCCTACACGCCTCTGTCCAACCTGTGCGGCATTCCGGGCATCTCGCTGCCGTTGGCCGAACAGGAAAGCGGGCTGCCGCTGGGCATCCAGGCGCAGGCGCGGCAAGGCAACGACGGGCTGCTGCTCCAGTTGGCCGCTCAGATCGAAAGAGCGATCGACGGCCAATGGAATGCGGGTCGCAAGCCTGGCGTCCACGTCACGCAAACTGTCCAGGCCACGGCGGCCTGAACAACCTTCGAAACCGGAACCCATGACCGATCTCATTTCCCTGTCCGCGCTCGAGATGCTGAGCGCCTTCCGCAGCGGCGAGCTGTCGCCGGTGCAGGTCACGCAGGCCGTGCTCGACCAGATCGCGGCCTGCGACGGCGTGCTCGGCGCGACCTTCGCGGTCGACCCGTCCGACGCGCTGGACATGGCCCGTGCATCGGAGGCACGTTGGCGCGCCGGCACGCCGGCCACCTGCGGCGGCTTCACGCTCGACGGCGTTCCGACGACGCTCAAGGACCGGGTCAACGTCAAGGGCAAGCCGACCGTGCTGGGCACCGCGGCGATCGCGCCGACGCCATCGCCCGTCGACGCCCCGGTGACGGCGCGCCTGCGCGAGGCCGGCGCCGTGCTGATCGGCAAGACGACCATGCCCGACTACGGGATGCTGTCGTCCGGCCTGTCGAGCTTTCACGGCCGCACCCGCAACCCCTGGAACCTCGACAAGAGCCCCGGCGGTTCCAGCGGCGGCGCGGGTGCCGCGGCGGCCGCCGGCTACGGGCCGTTGCACGTCGGCACCGACCTCGGCGGATCGATCCGGCTGCCCGCGGCGTGGTGCGGCGTCGTCGGCCTGAAGCCAAGCTATGGGCGCGTGCCGCTCGACCCGCCCTTCATGGCGCTGGCCGCCGGCCCGATGACCCGCACGGTGAGCGACGCGGCGCTGATGATGGGCGTGCTGTCGCAACCCGACGCTGCCGACTACGCGAGCCTGCCCTGGCAGGACATCGACTGGATGCAGCTGGAGCGCGACCTGCGCGGCGTGCGGATCGGCCTGCTGCTGGACGGCGGCCACGGCCTGGCCACGGAGCCTGAAACCCGCGCCGCCATCGAGGCCGCGGCGCGCCGCTTCGAGGCGGCCGGCGCGGTGGTCGAGCCCATGAAGCCGTGGGCCACGTCGCAGCTGGTGGACAACATCGACCGCTTCTGGCGCACGCGCTCGCATGCCGACATGGCACTTCTGCCGCAGGAACTGCAAGAGAAGATCCTGCCTTTCGTCCGCGAATGGGCGCAGACCGGCGCGGGCCACAGCGGTGCCGAGGTGTTCCAGGGCTATGCGGCCACCACGGCCATGCGCGCGGCGACCGTCCGCGCCACCCAGCCCTACGACTTCGTGCTGAGCCCGGTCGCCGCGATCGCCGCCTTCGATGGGTCGCTGCCGATGCCGACCAACGACGTCGCGACGGCCATGCACCACATCACCTTCACGGTGCCGTTCAGCATGAGCGAGCAGCCGGCCATCTCGGTGAACGCCGGCTACACCTCGGACGGCCTGCCGATCGGCCTGCAGATCGCCGGGCGCCGCTTCGACGACCTGGGCGTGCTCCAGATGGCACGGGCCTGGGAAGAGATGCGGCCGGCACAGCGGCCCTTCCCCGACGCTTCGAGCTTCCGGTGACGTTCTAACCGGCGCAGGCCGCCGCAGGATCGGCCTGCAGGGCCGACACGCGGCGCGCAATGGCCTCGGCGGCCTTGGCGGTCAGCCGCTGCGCGCCCTGGGCCAGCGCCTCGATGCCGGCGCCCACGGGCTCGCTGCCCGACCATTCGCACGCCGGAACCCGATCGCCGTCGGACCGGCGCACGCTCCAGCTGAGGGCCGCGTCGACGCGCGTGTCGCGCACCGCGTCGAACTGGCGCACCTGCACCGCGATGCGCCAGACCGGCTGCGCCGGCACCGGGCCGCCACGCGTCAGGTCGACCGCGCCCAGGCGGCTGGCGATGCCGGCTGCGAGCGCGTCGCGCAGCTCGTTCTCGAACGACGACGACCAGCGGCTCTGTTCCAGCAACTCCACTTCAGCGCTCTGGCCGCCGGCCTTGCGCACCACCATCTGCGGCCGTGCGAGCCGCTCGGGCACGGCCAGCGGCGCAAGCTCGATGAACAGCGGCGACGCCCCGCGGGGCGCCGTGGCTGCCCTGGCCGGCTCAGCCGGCGACGCCAGCGTGTAGTAGCGGTCGGGCGTGCTCGCGCAACCCGCGAGGAGCATGGCCGCCGCGGCCAGCGTGATGAGCGACAGCGGTCCGCGCAGCGGCATTTGCATCTTGGGCTTCATTTCTTGTCGTCCGGTTTGCCGCGCAGCAGCGATTCAGGATGGCGCTCCAGGTAGTCGGTCAGCACGCGGATGGAACCCGCGGCGCGCGTGAGTTCCTGCAGCGTCTGGCGCATGTCGGTCTGCAACGGCGAGTCCTGCGCCAGCGTGCGCTCGGCGCTGTTGATGGTCTTGCGCGCGTCCTTCATGGCGGCCGTGATCTCGGGCGACACGTCGTTGTTGAGCGTGCCCGTCAGCTTCTCGGCGCTGGCCAGCGTCCTGTTGAGCGTGGCCAGCGAGGTGCGCAGGTCGTTGCCGATCTCCTCGAACGGCACCTTGTTGAGCTTGCTCGCGATCTCCTGCACCTGCGACTGCAGCTCGTCCAGGCTGTTGGGCATGGTCGGCAGTTCGATCGGCTCGCGCGATGCGTCGATCGCAACCTTGGGCGCCTTCGGGAAGAAGTCGAGCGCCACGTAGATCTGGCCGGTCAGCAGGTTGCCGGTGCGCAGCTGGGCACGCAGGCCGCGGCCCACCATGAAGCGCATCTGCTCTTCCTGCGTGCGCTTGGATTCGGGCGCCACGTCGCCGGCGCGGCGGCGCACGCGGTCCGGGTAGATCTGCACCAGCACCGGCATGCGGAACTCGCGCTCGGCGCGGTCGAACTCGACACCGATCGACTTGACCTCGCCGATCACCACGCCGCGGAAGTCGACCGGCGCACCGGGCGACAGGCCGCGCAGCGACTGGTTGAAGTACAGCAGCATGGTCTGCGCCGGACCGTCGGGCACCTTCATCGCCGTGGCTTCGTCGCTGGCCAGCGTGAAGGCGGTGTTCTCCTGCGCGACCGGGCCGTTGGCATCTTCCGGCGCGCGGAAGGCGATGCCGCCGAGCAGGATGGTCGCGAGCGATTGCGTGCGCAGCGTCACGCCGCTGGCGTTGAGCTGCATGTCGAGTCCGCTCGCATGCCAGAACCGGGTATTGGCACCGACGAACTTCTCGTAGGGTGCGTTCACGAACACGCGCAGCGTGACGCCGCGGCCATCGGCGTCGAGTTCATAGGCGGCCACCTGGCCGACCTTGATGCGCCGGAAGTAGACCGGCGAGCCGACATCGAGCGAGCCGATGTCCGTGGAGCGCAGCAGGAACTGGCGCCCGGAGGCGTCGCGCGTCACGATCGGCGGCGTCTCGAGGCCGGCGAACTCGCTGGAACTCTCCTTGTCCACACCCGCGTCGGCACCGATGTAGGCGCCCGACAGCAAGGTGCCCAGGCCCGAGATGCCCGAGGTGTCGAGCCGCGGACGGACGACCCAGAAACGGGTGTCCTTGGCCGTGAAGGCATCGGCGTCCTTGTTGAGCTGCAGCACCACGCGCACGTGCGAACGGTCGCGCGCCAGGCGCAGGCTCTGCACCACGCCGATCTGCACGTCCTTGTACTTCACGGCGGTCTTGCCGGCCTCCAGGCCTTCGGCCGTCTTGAACGTCAGCACGACCTCGGGGCCGCGGTCCAGCAGGATCTTCGCGACCAGCGTGATGCCGACCAGCGCCGCCACCAGCGGGATCAGCCAGATCAGCGACGGCATCCAGTCGCGCCGGCGCGCGACCCTGGGTGCCGGCAGGCCGGGTGCCGGACCGGCCCCCGGGGGAGCCGCGCGCTGCGGCGTGTTGTCGTCACTCATGTCGTTTCCTTTTTCTCACCCTGATTCTTCGCCGGGCGGTCGTCCCAGCTGAGCTTCGGGTCGAAGCTCAGCGACGCCAGCATGGTCAGCACCACCACGGACCCGAAGGCCGCGATGCCGACGCCGGCCGTGATTTCCGCAAACCCGTGGATGCGCACCAGCCCGGCCAGCAGCGCCACCACGAACACATCGAGCATCGACCATCGGCCGATCACCTCGATCACGTGGTACAGCTTGGCGCGCTCGGCACGCCGCCAGTCGCTGCGCCGCTGGGCCGACACCACCAGCACGAACAGCGCGGCGAGCTTGAACAGCGGCACCAGGAAGCTGGCGACGAAGACGACCGCCGCGAGCCCGTAGGAGCCGGTGACCCAGAAATAGATCACGCCGCTCATGATCGTGTCCTGCTGCGTCCCGAACAGCGAGCGCGTGATCATCACGGGCAGCAGGTTGGCCGGAAGGTACATCACGCAGGCCGCGATCAGCAACGCCCAGGTACGGTTGAGGCTGTCGGGCTTGCGCACGTGGAGCGTGGTGCCGCAGCGCGCACAGGCCTCGCCGTCCTGCGCGTCCTTCCAGACGGTTCCGCAATAGCGGCACGGCATCAGCCCGGAAGCCGCGGCGGTGGCGACCGGCGCGTGCTCGTCGGTCGAAGCGCCGAGCGTCGGATCGACGGAGGCCAGCGGGCCGAGCAGGCGACTGAATCCGGCAAAGCGGCCGAAGCGGCTGGAGCGTCCGGCCTCGCGGCTCACGGACGGCGCTCCGTGCGGCGCGCGGCGGTACCGGCATCAGGCAGGGCCGACGCGCCCATCGCCATCTCCCAGAAGCCGCGCGGATCGAAAGCCAGCACCGCCGTCAGCAGCACCGTGAGCGCCACGAAGGCCCACAGCGCCGGACCGGGCAACACGGTCGCCATGCTCGACAGCTTGACCAGCGCAACGAGCACGCCCAGCAGGAACACCTCGATCATTCCCCAGGGCCGCAGCGACTGCATCGTGCGCACCAGCAGCGCAAAGCCGCGAGGCCGTTCGCGGCGCGCCAGCGGCACCAGCAGCCACAGCAGGATCAGCAACTGCAGCAACGGAAACAGGATGGTGGTCGCCAGCACCAGCATCGCGACCAGCGACATGCCTTCGTTGCTCAGCGCGACCACGGCGCCGGCCAGCGTCGTCTGGCTGCGCAGGCCGCGCAGCTCGATCTCGACGATCGGGAACAGGTTGGCGATGGTGAACATGATCAGGCTGGCGATCGTGAGCGGCAGGATGCGCTTCTGCTGGTCGCCCGCATGCCGGTCGAGCTCGGTGCCGCAGCGGCTGCAGCGCGCGACCTCCCGCTCCTTCAGCGAGGTGCGCTGGTAGACCGCGTCGCAGCCTTCGCACACGATGGCTTCGGGAAGCTCGGTCATGGTGCGTCGTGCGCTTGCATCGCGGGTTCCCGCATTCAGTGACCGGCGCCCGAGGTGCGCAGGCGCAGCACGCTGAAGATGCCGGCCAGTGCCGCGCAGCCGGACGCCAGCATCAATGCGATCAGCGGGCCTCGGCCCTCGTGCGGGCTCCAGATGCTGAACACGCCGGCGAGCACCACCGCGCCCACCGTCTGCCCGGTGAGCCGGGCCGTGCCCAGCATGCCGCTGGCGGCGCCGCTGCGGTGCGGCGGCGGCGAGGTCACGATGGTGTGGTTGTTCGGCGACTGGAACAGGCCGAAGCCGGCGCCGCACAGGGCCATGCGCCAGACGATGTCGGCGTTGGAAGGATGGTCCGGCAGCGCCGCCAGCAATGCCAGGCCGGCCGCGAGCAGGCCCAGGCCCACACCGCCGAGCAGGCCGTCCGGAAAGCGGCCGATCAGCCGGCCCGCGATCGGCGCGAACACCACGATGGCCAGCGGCCATGCGGTGATCAGCAGGCCCGCCTCCAGATGGTTGCGCCCATAGACGTCGAGCAGCAGGAAGGGCAATGCGATGTACGACAGCATCTGCGCGCAGAAGGCCGCGACCGACGTGCCCATCGACAGCGCGAACACCGGGATGCGCAGCAGGTCGACCGGAAACAGCGGCAGCGCCAGCGAACGCTGTCGGCGCAGATAGAAGAAGCCCACGGCCACGCCCGCCAGCAGCAGGCCCCAGGCCAGCGGGTCGGCACCCGGCGCGCCCTCGCCGCGCACGCCGAGACGGTCGCTGCCGATGAAGACCAGCGCGAACATCAGCACGTTGAGCACCACGTCGAACAGCGAGAAACGCCGCCCTTGCGTCGCCGACGGCACGTTGCCGGGCAGCGAGCGGTAGCCCAGCGTCAGGACCACGAGGCCGAGCGGCACGTTGAGCGCGAACAGCCAGGGCCACGAGGCGATCGACAGGATGCCCGCGGCCACCGATGGCCCGGCGACCGACGACGTGGCGACGACCAGCGAATTGAGCGCCATGCCGCGCCCCAGCTGGGCCGCCGGATAGATGCGCCGGACCAGTGCCGCGTTGACGCTCATGAGACCCGCGGCGCCAAGCCCCTGCAGTGCCCGGGACGCGATCAGCGTGCCCAGCGAATTGGCGAAGGTCGCGGCCAGCGAGGCCGTCGCGAACAGCGCCATGCCGGTGAGGTACACGCGGCGAAAACCGATCAGGTCGCCCAGCGACGCGAGCGGCAGCAGCATCACGAGCGTGGCGATCTGGTAGGCGTTGACGACCCAGATCGAGTGCGCGGCACTCGCGTTGAGTTCGCGTGCGATGCCGGGCAGCGCCAGATTGACGATGGTGCCGTCGAGCACCGCAACGGAAATGCCCAGCAGGATGACCAGCATGGCGCGGGTGCGCTGGGGTTGGGGCAGGCCGTCCTGCAGCGGTGTGACGTGCATCTCGGTTTTCAGTTGAACTCGTCCTAGTGCGCAACCACGGCGCGGTGCGCGCGATGACCGCCGAGTGTCACCCAGGTCAGCACCAGGGCCACGATGGCACCGCCAGCCATGCCGCAGACCATCGGCAGCGGCGTGCCGTCGGTGAACAGGCCGACGACGCCCATCACCGCCGCGCCGGCCAGCATCTGCAGCGTGCCCATGAGCGCCGATGCGGTGCCGGCGATGGCGCCGTGGCGCTCCAGTGCCAGCACGGCCGTGGTCGGGATCACCAGGCCCATGAAGGCGCTGGCGATGAAGTACAGCACCAGCAGCACCCACATGTCGTCGTGGCCGGTCGCGAAGAACGCGAACATCACGAGCATCGCCGCGGCCGACGCGATGACGCCGACCTTGACGACCCGGACCAGCCCGAACCGCTCGCCCAGCGGCGCCGTGAATTGCGACATGCCGATGAACGAGGCCGCATTGACGCCGAAGGCCACGCTGTACATCGTCGGCGACAGGCCGTAGTGGTCGATCATCACGAAGGACGAGTTGGCCAGGTAGGTGAAGAATCCGGCCATGGCGAAGGCGCCGATGAACACCAGCCCGAGATAGTGGCCATCACGCAGCAGCAGCGCATAGGCGCGAAAGGCGCCGCCCAGGCTGCTCTCGACGCGCTGGGCGGCCGGCCGGGTCTCGCTCAGCGACGTGCCAATCAGCACCAGCCCGGCGACCGCGGCGATGGCGACCGCCCAGAACACGCCGCGCCAGCCGGCGAAGGCAATCACACCACTGCCTGCCAGCGGTGCAAGGATCGGCGACACGCTGAAGACCAGCATCAGCAGCGACATCAGGCGCGCGGCTTCGGTGCCGGTGTGCAGGTCGCGCACCACCGCGCGCGGAATCGCCATGCCGGCAGCCGCGCCCAGGCCCTGGATGAAGCGCAGCACGATCAGCGTATGGACGTCGGTCGCCAGCGCGCAACCCACGCTGGCGAGCGCGAACAGCACCAGGCCGAACACCAGCGGCGGGCGTCGGCCGACCATGTCCGATACCGGCCCGTACAGCAGTTGCCCGATGCCGATGGAGAGAAAGAAGGCCGTCAGGCTCATCTGGACTGCGCCGATGTCAGCCCGCAGGCTGGCACCGATGGCCGGCAATGCCGGCAGGTACATGTCGATGGCGAAGGGACCGATGGCGGAAAGCAGGCCCAGCACGAGGGCCATCTTGAAAAAGCGCGAAGAAGAAGTCATTGCCTCGATTGTCGCCAACGCGGGTAAAGCTTTCGTAGGACGCCTGCGTTCCTGCTGTGTTAGCGCTCGGGACACGCATTTCCGATCAGCGGCATCCGGAACTTACAATGTATCGAATACAAGTATTTTTTTAATTTGTATTGAATACGCAACTTTCTCACTCGCAATGCCTCGAATTCGATAAGCTTGAAGAAACATACCGAATACGCAACATCATGAGCACGTCCCTGGAACTGGCCCAGCGCCTGGAAGCCGCACGGCAGGCCCGCGGCCTGACCCGCAAAGCGCTGACCGAGCAGGCGGGCGTGAGCCGCCAAGCCGTCTACCGCCTGTTCAAGGGCGAGGACGTGCAGGTGTCGACGCTGCTGGCGGTGATGGACGTGCTCGAACTCGATCTCGCCACCGTCCCGCGCACCTTGCAGCGCGGTCTTCCGGAGCTCGGCGCCACGGACGTCGCGGTCTCCACACGCGGTCGGCCGGCCTCGGCCCTCATCGCGTCGGAGCCGGACCGTCCCGCCACGCACGTGATGTCGGCGGTGCAGCAACGGCTGGCCGATCTTCAGCAGCGCTCCGCCGGATCGAAGGTATCGAAGGGCCGCAAATGAACGTCCCGGTCCTCGTGATCAAGCTGCACGGCGAACGCATCGGCTTCCTGTTCAAGTACGAGCAGCCCGGCTTGCCGCCGATCCAGCGCTTCGTGGTCGACGAGGCCTACGCGCGAATGCCCTGGGCCGGTGCCGACGTGCTGTCGGAATCCATGCGATCGGCCGATCCGGCGCAGCAGCAGTCGTTCTGGCTCGACGTGACCCGCCCCGAATTCAATGCGGTCGCCGGCAGCCGGGGCGACACCCAGTTGCCGCCGTTCTTCCAGAACCTGCTGCCGGAAGGCGTGTTCCGCCGCTTCGTCGCCGAAGAAGCGGCGATCGATCCGCTGGACCACATGGGAATGATCGCCGCCTGCGGCAAGAACATGCCCGGCGCCGTCACCGCGGAATGGGAAGACATCGCGCGCGCGTCCTTGCAGCGACTGGTCACGCAGGACCAGGACGCGCTGGAAGCATCGGTCTGGGCCGAGCCGTTTCAGGACAGCCTGTCGATCTCCGGCGTGCAGCCCAAGATCGGCGTCAACCGGGACAGCGAAGGCCGCTTCGTCGGGCGCACGTCCCAGGGCGACGCCGCGATCATCGCCAAGCTGCCCTCCGCCGAGTACGCGCGCATGCCGCAGGTCGAAGGCCTGAGCATGCAACTGGCCGGGCTCGCCGGCGTCGACGTCTGCGCCTTTGCGCTGATGCCGATGTCGGCGCTGGCCGCGCCGCACCGCTACGACCTCGGCGACGAACTGCAAGGCCAGTTCCTCGCGGTGACCCGGTTCGATCGCGCCGATGGCGGCAAGGTGCATTTCGAGGACTTCGCGCAGGTCCTGAGCAGGCCGCCGGAGCACAAGTACGAGGAGTCGTACCTCGCCATCGCAGGCACCCTGCTCAGCCTGCCGCAATGCGGCGAGACCGCCGTGCACGAACTGCTGCGCCGCATCGAGGTCAACGAGCTGCTCGGCAATGCCGACATGCACCTGAAGAACCTCGGGCTGATCTACCGCGACCGGCGGCGGGCCGAACTGGCGCCCGCGTACGACATCACGGCGACCGTGCTCTACAACGTGGCGCGCGGCCACGCGCTGAAGCTCATGCCGGACGCCGAGAAGCAGCATGCGGAGCCGATCTTCAATCCGGCGCGCCTGCGCGCCTTCTGCAATGCGCTGGGCCTGCAGACGCCGGCGGCATCCAAGGTCATCCGCGACGTCGCGGCGCAGGCCGCACAGCTGTGGCTGCAGCCGATTTTGGACAGCGGCCTCACGCCGCGGCAGAAGCTGCAGTTGCTGACGCAGGTGGCCAACCATCCGCACCTGGAACAGGCCACGCGGCGGCTGCGCCGGCCCGACCTGCTCGCTGCATGGCAAGACGCGCTGCAGCAGGCGAAAGCGCTGGCCGCACCGGCCGGCGCCTGAGCGCTATGCGTCGAACAGCGACGCCATGCCGTTCGGCCGCGCGCCCTCGATCGCCAGCATACGCAGCTTGACCAGCGCCCCACCGTGCGCCGAGAAGCCGCCGGGACGCCCGTTGGCCGCCAGCACGCGGTGGCAAGGCACGACCGGCGCGAACGGGTTCGCGCCCATCGCCTGCCCGACCGCGCGCGCCAGCCCCTTGTCGCCGAGCGCGGCGGCGACCTCGCCGTAGGTCAGCGTCTGCCCGGGCAGGATGCGGCGCGCCAGCGCATAGACGCGCCGGTGGAAGTCCGGCACGCCGGTTTCGTCGAGCACGACGTCCAGCAGGTCGGGCTGTTCGCCGGCCAGCAGCGCGCGGACCCCGTCCGCCGCGCGCACGGCCTCGGGCGGCATCGCGGCCTCCACGAAACCGGGAAAGCATCGGCGCAGCCGGGCCAGCGCGGCGGGCCGGTCCGCTTCGGGCAGGTGCACGCCGACGATGCCGTTCGGCCCCCAGGCGATGCCGCAGTCGCCCAGCGCGGTCGGGAACAGCGCGAAGCCGGTGACGGGTGCCGTCGTCATGCGGGCACCGCCTGCGGGTCGGCGCGCGGATGCAGCCGCACCTCGTCGACCAGGAAGTCCAGCACCGCGCGCACCCGCGCCGGCAACCGCCCGGCCTTGCCCAGATAGACCGCGTGGATCGGCTCCATGTCGCGCGGATTGAATTCGTCCAGCAGCTCGACCAGCCGGCCGGTGTCGAGGTCGTCGCCCAGGTGGTACAGCGACAGCCGCGCGATGCCGCAGCCGGCCAGGGCCAGCCGCCGCAGCGCCTCGCCGTCCGAGGCACGCACCTTGCCCGACACCGGCACCTGGACCGCGCGGCCGTCGACGCGCAGCGGCCAGTCGGGTGCGCTGCGCCGGTAGCTCCAGCCCAGCCGCTGGTGCGCCATCAGGTCGTCCGGCGTGTGCGGTGTGCCGTGGCGCGCCAGATAGTCGGGCGACGCGACGATCGCCTGGCCGGTCCGGCCCAGGGGCCGCGCCAGCAGGTCGGACGACGGCAGCTGGCCCCAGCGGATCGCGATGTCGGCCCGCTCGTCCATCAGGTCGACCACGCGATCGGTCAGGCCCAGGTCGATGCCGAGTTCGGGATGCCGCTCCATCAGCCGCGGCAGCAATGGAATCAGCACGAAGTGGCCGAAGGAGACGCTGGTGTTGATGCTGACGCGGCCGCGCGGCGCGGTGTCGGCCGCGGCGCAGCGCTCGGCCTCTTCCATGTCGGCCAGCACGCGCACGCTGCGCTCGTGGAACTGCCGGCCTTCGGCCGTGAGCTGCAGCTTGCGCGTCGAGCGGTGCACCAGCTGGACGCCGAGCCGCGCCTCGAGCCGGCCGACCAGCTTGCTCACCGCCGACGGCGTCATGCCGAGCGCGCGCGCCGCAGCCGAGAAGCCGTCGCGCTCGACCACCTGCACGAAGGCTTCCATCTCGCCGGAACGGTTCACGTCGATGCGCGGCATTTAGATGAGTTCAATTCACAAGTCAAAGTCCAACGGAGATTCTAGTCAACGAGCACCGGCGCCGCCACAGTAGGAGGCATCATGCCCATCGCTCTCCTTGCCCTCACCGCCGGTGCCTTCGGCATCGGCACCACCGAATTCGTGCTGATGGGCCTGCTCACGCAGGTCTCGGCCGATCTCCATGTCTCCATTGCCGCCGCCGGGCTGCTCATCTCGGGCTATGCGCTCGGCGTGGCGGTCGGCGCGCCGGTGCTGACCATCGCCTCGCGCCGCCTGCCGCGCAAGACCGTGCTGCTCGCGCTGATGGCGATCTTCACGCTCGGCAACCTGGCCTGCGCACTGGCGCCGAGCTACGGGTGGCTGATGGCGGCCCGTGTCGTCACCGCGCTCGCGCACGGCACCTTCTTCGGCGTCGGCGCCGTGGTCGCGACCGGGCTGGTCGCGCCGGAGCGCCGCGCCTCGGCCATCGCGATCATGTTCACCGGCCTCACCGCCGCCACCGTGCTGGGCGTGCCCGCCGGTGCCTGGCTGGGCCTGCACTTCGGCTGGCGCGCCACCTTCTGGGCCGTGACCGCGATCGGCGTGCTGGCCTTCGCGGTGCTCGCCGCCTTCGTGCCGCGCAGCCGCAACGACGCACCGCCCGCCCCGCTGCGCGACGAGCTGGCCGTGCTGCTGCAGCCGCAGGTGCTGCTCGGGCTGGCGATGACGGTGGTCGGCTATGCCGGCGTCTTCGTGGTCTTCACTTACATCCAGCCGCTGCTGACGACCGTGACCGGCCTGAGCGACGGCGCCGTGTCGGCCGTGCTGCTGCTGTTCGGCGGCGGCATGGCGATCGGCAACCTGCTCGGCGGACGGCTGGCCGACCGCGGCGCGATGCGCGCCGTGCTGGGCACGCTGGCGGCGCTGACGCTGGTGCTGGCGTCGACCCAGTTCGCCGTCGGCACGCCGCTGACCGCGATCGTGTTCTTCGGCGTGCTGGGCGTGGCCTCGTTCGCCACGGTGGCGCCGCTGCAGCTGCGCGTGCTCGAGAAGGCATCCGCGGCCGGCCAGAACCTGGCGTCGAGCCTGAACATCGCGGCCTTCAACCTGGGCAATGCGATCGGCGCGTGGGCCGGCGGGCTGACGATCGAGGCCGGCCCGGGCCTCGGCGCGCTCGGCTGGGTCGCCGCGCTGATCACGCTGGCCGGGCTGGCGATCGCGCTGTGGAGCCGCGCACTGGACGGGCGCTCGTCCGCAGCAGCCGCCGAAGCCGCCGCACGTGCAACAGCCGACTGCGCCGCCACCCGCGCCTGACGCCGTCCTCATTCATCCACGCATCCACATTCAGGAGATTTCCATGGAATACCGCTATCTCGGCCGCTCCGGCTTCAAGGTGCCCGCCCTCGGCTTCGGCGCCGGCACCTTCGGCGGGCAAGGCCCGCTCTTCAGCGCCTGGGGCAACACCGACGTGGCCGGTGCGCGCCGCATCGTCGACATCTGCCTGGACGCGGGCGTCAACCTGTTCGACAGCGCCGACGTGTACTCCGGCGGCGCGTCGGAGTCGATCCTCGGCGCGGCGCTCAAGGGCCGGCGCAACCAGGCCATCGTCTCGACCAAGCTCACGCTGCGTTCGGGCGACGGACCGAACGACGCAGGTTCGTCGCGCCACCACCTGATCGAGGGCGTCGACGCCGCACTGCAGCGCCTCGGCACCGGGCACATCGACATCCTGCAACTGCACGCCTTCGACGCGATGACACCGGTCGAGCAGGTGCTGGGCACGCTCGACGACCTGGTGCGCGCCGGCAAGGTGCGCTATGTCGGCGTGTCGAACTTCTCGGGCTGGCAGATCATGAAATCGCTTGCGGCGGCGGACCGGCTCGGGCTGCCGCGCTACGTCGCGAACCAGGCCTACTACTCGCTGATCGGCCGCGACTACGAATGGGAGCTGATGCCGCTGGGCATCGATCAGGGCGTGGGTGCGATCGTCTGGAGCCCGCTTGGCTGGGGCCGGCTGACAGGCCGGATCCGCCGCGGCCAGCCGCTGCCGCCGGGCAGCCGCCTGCACGACACCGAAGGCTTTGCGCCGCCGTCCGACCCGGAACGGCTGTACCGCGTGGTCGAGGCGATGGACCAGGTCGCCGAGCAAACCGGCAAGACGCTGCCGCAGATCGCGCTCAACTGGCTGCTGCAGCGGCCGACGGTCGCGAGCGTGCTGATCGGCGCACGCGACGAAGCGCAGCTCGTGCAGAACCTCGGCGCGCTCGGCTGGCAACTGTCGCCCGCGCAGATGGCGCTGCTCGATGCGGCCAGCGCGGTCACGCCGCCCTATCCCTACTACCCCTACTGGAACGGCCAGTTCGCGGAGCGCAGCCCGGTGCCGGTCTGAGCGTGCAGGCAGAGGCGGCGCGCGCCAATCGCGTTCCGCCTACGAGGCGACGGGAGCGCGTCCCCCAGACGTTTCGCGGGTCAGGCCGATGATGCTGGCTGGCATTCCGCCGGCCCACGCGAGCAACACCCTCACCCATGACCCACACGTACACGATCGAAGAAGGAACCTCCCACCCACGCGGCGCCAGCTACACCGGCGATGGCGTGAATTTCGCGATCTTCTCGGCCCATGCCACCAAGGTCGAGGTCTGCCTCTACGACGAAAGCGGCACGCAGGAACTGGCACGGCTCGCCCTGCCGGAGTACACCGACGAGGTCTGGCACGGCTTCGTCCCCGGCCTGCAGCCGGGCGCACGCTACGGCCTGCGCGTGCACGGCCCCTACGAGCCCGAGAAGGGCCACCGCTTCAACCCCAACAAGCTGCTGATGGACCCGTATGCCAAGGCGCACATGGGCGAACTCAAGTGGGGACCGGAGCTGTTCGGCTACACCGTCGGCCACCCGGACGCCGACCTGAGCTTCGACGAACGCGACAGCGCACCCTTCGTGCCCAAGTGCGTCGTGGTCGACTCGAAGTTCGAGTGGACCCAGCCCAAGGACGTGCGCGTGCCCTGGGACCAGACCATCTTCTACGAGACCCACGTGCGCGGCTTCACGATGCGCCACCCCGCAGTGCCCGAGCACATGCGCGGCACCTTCGCCGGCCTGGCGCAGGACGAGGTCATCAAGCACATCCGCGAACTCGGCGCGACCAGCGTCGAGCTGCTGCCGATCCACATGTTCCTGAACCAGCCCTTCCTCACCGACAAGGGCCTGACCAACTTCTGGGGCTACGACACCATCGGCTTCTTCGCGCTCGACCAGCGCTACATGGACGGGCCGAACATCGACGAGTTCAAGCACATGGTCGACCGCTTCCATGCGCACGGGCTGGAGGTGATCCTCGACGTGGTCTACAACCACACGCCGGAAGGCAACGAGCTCGGCCCGACGCTGTCCTTCAAGGGCATCGACAACGCGAGCTACTACCGCCTGATGCCGGGCGACGGCGTCGAAGGCGGCCCCGGCCCGCGCTACTACATCAACGACACCGGCACCGGCAACACCGTCAACCTGAGCCATCCACGCGTGCTGCAGATGGTGACCGACAGCCTGCGCTACTGGGTCACCGAGATGCGCGTCGACGGCTTCCGCTTCGACCTGGCGACCATCCTGGCCCGCGAGCCACACGGCTTCGACGAAGGCGGCGGCTTCCTGAAGAGCTGCCGGCAGGACCCGGTGCTGTCCAGCGTCAAGCTGATCGCCGAACCGTGGGACATCGGGCCGGGCGGCTACCAGGTCGGCGGCTTCCCGCCCGGCTGGGCCGAGTGGAACGACCAGTTCCGCGACAACGTGCGCGCCTTCTGGAAGGGCGACGAGGCCATCGCGCCCAAGCTCGCGCAGTGCCTCACCGCCAGCGGCGACCGCTTCAACCACCGCGGCCGGCGGCCCTGGGCCAGCGTCAACTTCATCACCGCGCACGACGGCTTCACGCTGGCCGACACCGTGAGCTACAACGACAAGCACAACGACGCCAACGGCGAGGACAACCGCGACGGCCATTCGGACAACCGCTCGTGGAACTGCGGCGTCGAAGGCCCGACCGACGACCCCGAGGTGCTCGCGCTGCGTGCACGCCAGCAACGCAACCTGATGTCCACGCTGCTGCTCGCGCAAGGCACGCCGATGGTGCTGGCCGGCGACGAGTTCGGCCGCACGCAGCAAGGCAACAACAACGCCTACTGCCAGGACGACGAGATCTCCTGGGTCGACTGGGACGGCATCGACGATCGCGGCCGCGCGCTCAACCGCTTCGTGCAACGGCTGATCCAGCTGCGCAAGGCGCTGCCCGTGCTACGCCGCGGCCGCTTCCTGACCGGCGAACGCCGCGACGACACGCAGCCCAAGGACGCGACCTGGCTCAGCCCCGATGGCGCCGAAATGGACGCCCAGCACTGGGACGACCCGCAGACCCGCTGCCTCGGCCTGCTGCTCGAAGGCACGGCGCAGGCCTCGTCGATCCCGCGGCCGGGCCAGGACGCGAGCGTGCTGCTGATCGTCAACGGCTGGCAGGACGCGATCGAATTCCGCCTGGCCAATCGCGGCCCGGGCGTGAAGTGGACGCGGCTGATCGATACGGCGCTCGACGCGCAGGTCACGGAAGATTTCGATCCCGAAACGACCTACACGGTGACGGGGCGCTCGACGCTGCTGTTCGTGGCGGCCGGGGAGCCGCAGTCGCAGGAGACCGTGGACGCCCTGCTCGCGGCACTGAAGGCTTAGCGCCGGCAGCCGGCACGCCCGCCCATGGCCGGCGGGCGCGCCGGCGCTGGCTCCGGCGGCCACGGCGATGCGCCAGGGCCGGCGTTCTCCTCAGAGTCTCCCGAATTGAATGGAACCATCGCCGCACATGGCGCTGGATCAGACCCTTCTTTCTGTAAACTTCCTTCACGATCCGTCGGCCGGACCCCGGCTGCAGCCGGGTTACGGGCGACCGGAACGTCCGGCACGGACGCCGCACCGCACGGCCGCGCTTGCCAGGACATCCGCGTCGAGAGCGGACGAAGGCCCCGGGCGCATCGCGCTGGTCGAACCGCTGCCGCGGGCGCGCGACTTTGCGCGGCAGTCGATCCGCCGGCTTGGCCACGTGCCGATGCTCTTCGAGAGCGCGGCGCAGTTCCGGTCGGTCAGCCAGAGCGATCGGCAGTGCACCTTGATGCTGCTGTCCTGCGGCCGCGACGTGGCACGCACCGCCGCCCTCCTGAAGGAGGTGCGCGCGGCACTCGACAAGAGCACGATGATCGTGCTGCTGGTGCCGGGAGGCCGCACCGACCTCGTACCGCCGCGCGCACGCATCGATGGCGTGGCGTCCAGCCCGCGCACCGGCTTCCAGGCCATGCACCAGATGTTGCGCCGCACCGTGCTCCAGCAGGGGCTGAACGTGCTGGACCACGACATGGTCGTCGGGCCCTACCACTTCTCCCCGGCGAACGGCACGGTGCTGGTGGACGGCCAGGCCGTCAGCCTGCATGCGCTTGAATTCGACCTGGCCCTGCAGTTCTTCCGCCACGCCGACAGCACGCTGTCGCGCGAATGGCTGCGGACCATGGTGTGGGAGCGCCCCGACGTGTCGGCACGGGCCATCGACATGCGCGTGCGCCGGCTGAGACGCAAACTGCAGATGGAAGCAGCCGATGGCTGGAAGCTGTTGAGCAACTGGGGAGGCGGCTACCGGCTGATGTCGCCCGTGAACGACGAGCCGCCACAGGCCGATGTGCAACCGGTGCGCAGCGCACATGGCTCGCTGGCCAGCCTGGAGGCCGCGTTGCGGCTGCACATGCAGCAGACCGCCGCGCCGGCATCGGCCGATGCAGGGCAACTCGCCGCCCGCCTGCTCGCCATGCTGAAAGAAGCACGAGACTTCATCGCCACCGCGCCGACGGCCATGGAAGCCGGCAGCCCCGCGCATGAACTGCTTGCCGACATGGACGCCACCATCGCCGTGGCGTCGTCATCGCTGCGGCCTTGATGCGCGGCGCCCTGCGGGCACCTGCCCGCTGATCTTCTTCCGGTTTCACACGATGTTTCTCTCACGCTGGCGCGCGGGCGCCGCCCTTCTCTGCGCGCTGCTTCTCGCCTCCTGCGGTGGCGGCGGCGACAGCGACAGCACAACCGACGCCGGCTACGGCCTGACGACCGTCTCGTGCAGCCTGTTCACGACCCAGGAGGCTGCGCAGCTCTACTACGCAGCCAACGCCAGCACGAGCGCGTCGGCACTCGATCCCGACGGCAACGGCATCGCCTGCGAGAGCCTGCCCAGCAGCACGGCGAACACCACGACCGACACGGCCGCGGTCGTGCCCACCGGCCTCTGGAGCGGAACGCTCAGCAACGGCGACGGGCTGCTCGGCGTGGTATTCGACACCGGCGAGTCGTGGTTCATGCGGACCCAGCCCGAGAGTTACGGCACGGTCTTCCCGACCTGGCTGGCCTTCGGCACGAATGGCGTGGCGGCCGTCAACGGCGCGTTCTCGGTCACGTCGACGGCCGCGCTCGCGGTCAGCGGCTTCGGTGCCGCGCAGTCGGGCACGGCCAGCTGGTCGGCGACCGTCACGCCGTCCACCAGCATGACCGGCACCTGGACGCAGGGGACGAGCTCCTACACCCTGAACGCGACGTACCAGACGAACGAACTGGCCATTCCTTCGGTCGCGGCGCTGGCCGGCGACTTCAAGGACCTGCTGCTGAACGCCACGGCCACCACCACGACCGAAGTGGCGGCCCTGCCCTATCTCACCGTCTCGGGCGATGGCACGATGGTCGGGCAGATCGACGGCACATGCACGTTCACCGGGCAGATCTGGACGGTGACCGGTGAGCCGGCCTACCGGATGACCGTCTATTTCAGCGGCACCTGCCCGAAGAGCCTGCAGTACGCCTCGGGCATCGGCATTTACGCGAAGACCACGGGGCAGCTGTACATGATCGCCAGCGACAACCTGGGCGCCGCCATCCTGCTGTCGGGCACGCGGCAGTGAACGTGCGGCCGGCCACCGCGGGAGCGGCCGGCGCCGGACTCAGGCTTCGCGCAGTTGCGCGCGCAGCTTCTCGCCGATCTCCGGGCGCTCGAGGAACGGGTCGGCCGGATTCACGCCCGCCACCATGTTCTCCATGCGGCTGCGCACGTTGCCCAGCGCCTTCGGGTGGCTGTAGACGTAGAACTGGTTGGCGCTGATCGCCTCGAAGACCTTGTGCGCGACTTCGGCCGCGGTGATCTTGCCGCTGCTCACGGCCTTGTCGGTCATCGCCTGGCCGATCAGCTGGCTGCGGGTGAGCTTCGCTTCCTTCTCGACGTTCGGCCGGTTGCGCTCGCTGCGCGTGATGCCGGTCGGCACGAAGTACGGGCACAGCAGGCTCGCGCCGATCTGGTCGGTGACCAGGTTCAGGTCCTGGTACATGGTTTCGGTCAGGCTCACGACCGCGGCCTTGGCCGCGTTGTAGATGCCCATGTTCGGCGGCGTCAGCAGGCCGGCCATGCTCGCGGTGTTGGTGATGTGGCCGCGGTAGGACGGGTCCTGAGCAGCGGCTTCCAGCATCATCGGCGTGAACAGCCGCACACCGTGGATCACGCCCCAGAGGTCGACGCCCAGCACCCAGTCCCAGTCGGACACGCTGTTCTCCCAGACCAGTCCGCCCGCGCCCACGCCCGCGTTGTTGAAGACGAAGTGCGGCGCGCCGAAGCGCGCCTTCACGGCCGCGGCCAATGCCTCCATCTGCGCCGCGTCCGACACGTCGACCTTGCGTGCCAGCACCTGCACACCGGCGGCTTCCATCTCGGCCTGCGCGGCGTCGAGCGCGTCCTGCTGCACGTCGACCAGCACGAGGTTCATGCCGCGCGCCGCACCGATGCGCGCGCATTCGAGCCCGAAGCCCGAGCCCGCGCCGGTGAGCACGGCGGTCTTGCCTTTGAAGTCCTGGATCATTCTTGTCTCCTACTTAAAAACCGTCACGACCAAAGCCGGGAACACCGCGGAACCGGCTTCGCCGGGCCGCCGGTGTTGCCCCCTCGAAGGGGGTTGGCGAAAGGCGACACGCAGTGCGCCAAAGCCTGGGGGTTGTTCACTTCAGGACGAAGCCGACACGGGGGAAGTGCACGTGCACCTGGCCCGCGCGCTCGTCGGTGCGCTCCAGCGTGTAGTGCGTGCGGGTCGCGGCCAGCAGCTTGCCGGTGGTCTCCTCGAGGCCGAAGCTCTCGGCGCGGATCGACACCTCGCTGCCGAGCGGTATGCCGTGCTCGTCCTGGAAGGTGCTGTCGGTCAGCAGCGTGTGCGGCACCGAGGCCTTTGCCACGGCGAGCGCGTCGGCGGCGTCGAGCTTCTCCGACTCGCCATGGCCGATCGCGGCGATGCGGTCCATCCAGTCGACCACCGCGGGCGTGAGGTCCAGGATGCCCTTCACCGCCTCGATGCGGCGCGTGTACCAGAGCGGGTGGTAGACCGAGAAGTCCGCGATGCAAGGCACCTCGCCGAGCAGAAAGGGCTTGTCGTCCAGCATGTCCGACAGGCGGCGCAGGTAGGACTTGTAGGCCGCCGCGGCGTCGGCCGGCCGCAGTCGCGTCATGCCCGTCGCGCTCATCTTGGCGCGGTCCTCGCCGAAGGCCTTGGCCGCCTCGGGCGGCGCGCCGGCGAACAGCTCGGCCGCGCCCCTGGGCTGCAGGTTGAAGGCCATCGCGGCCCAGAACAGCGTGCTGTCGGCCCACTGCGCGAGGATGCGCGACATGCCCTTCTCGGGCTCGGGATAGAGCGTCGGGCTCGGCGCCAGATGTTCGAGCACGTCGCAGATCAGCGCGGTGTCGCAATAGACGTCGGCGCCGATCTGCAGCACCGGCGTCTTGCGGTAGCCGCCGGTCAGCGACTGCAGGTCGGGCTTCGGCAGGATCGCGGGGATCACGACCGACTTCCAGGGCAGCTTCTTGTAGCCCAGGATCAGCCGCATCTTTTCGGAGAACGGCGAGCGCGCGTAGTGGTGAAGGATCAGGTCGGCCATGGTGGGTTCTTTCTCTTGAAGGCGTCTGCGCGAACGCTTCAGATCAGCTTGACCAGCTGCTTGCCGAAGTTGCGGCCTTTCAGCAGGCCAAGGAAGGCTTCGGGCGCCGCCTCGATGCCCTGTGCCACCGACTCGCGCGGCTTGAGCTTGCCGCTGCCGATCAGGCCGCCGAGTTCGGACAGCGCCTCGGGCCAGACTTCCATGTGTTCGCTGACGATGAAGCCTTCGAGCTTCACGCGGTTGATGAGGAACAGCGCCGGGTTGGCCAGCGGCAGCGGCGCGCCGTCGTAGCCGGCGATCATTCCGCACAGCGCGATGCGCGCGAACGCGTTCAGGCGCAGCATGACCGCGTCGAAGATGTAGCCGCCGACGTTCTCGAAGTAGCCGTCGATGCCCTTCGGGCAGGCTTCCTTCAGAGCGGCGCTCATGCTCTTGACGTCGGGATGCTGCTTGTAGTCGATGCAGGCGTCGAAGCCGAGTTCTTCGGTCACGTACCTGCACTTGTCGGCACCGCCTGCGATGCCGACCACGCGGCAGCCGCGCGCCTTGGCCAGTGCACCGAAGGCGCTGCCGACCGCGCCCGAAGCGGCGGTGATGACCAGGGTTTCGCCTTCCTTCGGCGCGATGATCTTCACCAGCCCGTACCAGGCGGTCACGCCGGGCATGCCGACCGCGCCGAGGTAGTGCGACAACGGCACATGCGTGGTGTCGACCTTGCGCAGCGAGCCCGGCACGGCCGCATCGACCACGCTGTATTCCTGCCAGCCGCCGAAGCCGACGACCTTGTCGCCGACCTGGTACTTCGGGTGCCTGCTCTCGACGATCTCACCGACGGTGCCGCCCTGGAACACCGCGCCGGTCGGCTGGTTGGCGGTGTAGCTCTTCGAGTCGTTCATGCGTCCGCGCATGTACGGGTCGAGGCTCATGTAGTGATGACGCACCAGCACCTGGTTGTCGCCCAGCGCCGGCGTCTCGCCGGTGACCAGCTTGAAGTTGGACAGCGTGGCTTCGCCTTCGGGGCGGTTGTCGAGGTGGATCTGCTTGTTGATGGGCATGCGTATCTCCGGGGGGCGATGGGGTTCGGGTTCAGTCGGTGGATGGCGGGCGTTGCGCGTTGGCGCTGCCCGGGCCGGTCGGCAACCGGCGATGGACGTATTTGAAGGTGCCGGTCGCGTGCGCGCAGGCCTGCTCCTTCTCGTCGTAGATGGTCGCCTCGACGAAGGCCATCGTCGCGGTGCGGTGCTTCAGCAGGCCGCGCGCCGCCAGCGGGCCGACCGACGGCCGCATGAAGCTGGTCTTCATCTCGATCGTGACCACGCCCACCTCGGGCGTGTCGCTGCGCGCCGCGGCGGCCATCGCGATGTCCAGCAGCGTCATCAGGGCGCCGCCGTGGGTCACGTCGAAGGTGTTCAGGTGCTCGGGCTTCGCCGTGTAGTGGAGCTCCGACTTTCCGCCGCCGAAACCCGCCAGGGTGATGCCCAGGTGCCGCGCGAACGGAATGCGGCTGGTGTACGACAGCGTGTCGAAGCCCGCCGGCGACTCGGGCTCAGCCATGCGACACCACGCTCACGCCGCCGTCCACCGCCAGCCACTGGCCGGTGATGTGCTTGCCGGCGTCGCTCGCGTAGAGCAGTGCGATGCCCTTCAGGTCTTCGTCGTCGCCGAGACGGTTGAGCGGCACGGCCGCTTCCATCTTCTCCTGGCCGATCGCCTTGATCAGGCCGCCGGCCAGCTTGGTCACGAAGAAGCCGGGGCAGATCGCGTTGACGTTGATCTTGTACTTGCCCCATTCGGCGGCCAGCGTGCGCGTGAAGCCCAGCACCGCCGTCTTGGACGTGTTGTAGGCCAGGCACTGCATTTCCGGCGGATTGCCGTTCAGGCCCGCGATCGACGAGATGTTGATGATGCGGCCGGTGCGCTTCGGGATCATGTACAGGTTGGCCACTTCCTGCGCCAGGATGAAGTAGCCGCGCACGTTGAGGTTCATCACCTTGTCCCAGGCCTCGACCGGGTGCGACTCGGCCGGGGCGCCCCAGCTCGCGCCGGCGTTGTTGACCAGGATGTCGATCGCGCCCATGCGCTCCATCGTCTCGCGGGCCAGGCGGCGCGTGTCTTCTTCCTTGGCGCAGTCGGCGGCGATCCAGCGCGCGTCGATGCCGGCGGCCTGCAGTTCGGCCACGGCTTCTTCCAGTTCGCCGGCCTTGCGCGCGCTCAGCATGATGCGCGCGCCGGCCTCGCCGAGCGCATGCGCCATCTGCAGGCCGAGACCGCGGGATCCGCCGGTGATCAGCGCGGTCTTGCCGCTCAGGTCGAACAGTTGTTGAACGGTGCGTGTGGTCATGGGAATCTCCGGAGTTCAGGCGATGGGGTAATCGAAGACGCTGCGCGATCCGCGCAGCGTGCCAGGCGTGGCGGCCACATGTGTCTGATCGATCATGGCCGGTTGTCCTTCTTCACTTGAGGCGCGAGCGAACGTAGATCAGCACCGCACCGACGACGGCAGCGAGCGCACCGGGCACGGCCATCGCCCAGCCGATCGCCGCATCGTTGCGGGCGGTGGCGATGCCGAGGATCAGGAGAAAAAGTCCGCCGTAGATCAGGATCCAGATCCATTTCTCGAGCGTGGCATGTGGCTTGGTGGGCGTTTGCATCCTAGAAGGCGTCCTCGGGCAGCGCCGTACAGGTCGGATCCCGACTCTCCACGACGTTGAGCCAGGCGCCGATCTTCGGCAATTCATAGTTGAAAAAGAAGGCGGTGGCACCGAGCCGGCCGGCGGTGGCGGGCGTCGCGAGGGCTGCATCGCTTTCGGATGCACGCACGGCGACGTCGAGCCAGATCCAGGCCAGGACGGTGTGGCCGAAGGCCTGCATGTAGGGTACCGCGTTCGCCAGCGCATCCTGGGGATTTCCCGTGGCCCAGGCGGACTTCGTGGCGCTGCCCACGCGGGCCAGCGCTTCCGTCAGCGCGCCGGCATGCGCCGCCAGTGCGGGCACCGCTGCCGCACGCTGGGCCGTCGCCGCAATGCGCTGCGCGAGCAGCAGCAGGCCGCGGCCTTCTTCCATCAGCACCTTGCGCCCCAGCAAGTCGGCCGCCTGGATGCCATGCGTGCCTTCGTGGATCATGTTGAGGCGGTTGTCGCGCCAGTACTGCTCGACCGGGAAATCGCGCGTGTAGCCGTAACCGCCATGGATCTGGATCGCCAGCGAGTTCGCCTCCAGGCACCACTCGCTCGGCCAGCTCTTGGCGATCGGCGTGAGCACTTCGAGCAGCAGCCGCGCGTCGTCGGCGGTCTGTGCGTCACCGGTCTTCTGCGCGTCGACCAGGCGCGCGCAATACAGCTCCAGCGCCAATGCGCCTTCGCAGTAGGACTTCTGCGCGAGCAGCATGCGCCGCACGTCGGCGTGCTCGATGATGCGCACCTGCGGTTTGGCCGAATCCTTGCCCGCCGGGCCTGCGGGACGGCCCTGGGGCCGGACCTTCGCATAGTCGAGCGATGCGTAGTAGCCCGCCATGCCGAGCATGGTGGCCGCGGTGCCGACGCCGATGCGCGCCTCGTTCATCATGTGGAACATGCAGTGCAGGCCCTTGCCGGGCTGCCCGACCAGGTAGCCGACCGCGCCCGCCTTGCCGTCCACCGGATAGCGGCCTTCGCCGAAGTTCAGCAGCGTGTTGGTGGTGCCGCGCCAGCCGAGCTTGTGGTTGAGCCCGGCGAGCGCCACGTCGTTGCGCTGGCCGGTCAGGTTTCCGTCGGTGTCGACCATCTTCTTCGGCACGATGAACAGCGAAATGCCGCGCGTGCCGGGCACCAGCCTGCCGTGCTCGTCCGGAATCTTGGCGAGCACGATGTGCACGATGTTCTCGGTCAGTTCGTGGTCCCCGGACGAGATCCACATCTTGTTGCCGGTCAGCCGATAGCGCGGGCCGAGCGGATCGTCCTGGAAGCCGTCGCCGTCGGGCACGGCGCGCGTGGCCACGTCGCTGAGCGACGAGCCGGCCTGCGGCTCCGACAGGCACATCGTGCCGGCCCAGCGACCGGAGAATTCGTTCCGGGCGAAGACCGATTTCTGCATCTCGGTGCCATGCACCATCAGCAGGTTGGCGTTGCCGGAGGTCAGCATGTTCGAGCCGATGCTCACCGAAGCCATCGCGAAGAAGCTGTTGGCTGCCGCCTGCAGGGTGTAGGGCAGCTGCATGCCACCGATGTCGTAGTCCTGCGCAGCGCTCAGCATGCCGGACTCGACGAAGGCCTTGTGCGCATCGTGCGTGGCCTGCGGCAGGATCACCTTCTCGCCGTCGAAATGCGGCTCCTGCGTGTCGACCGTCCGATTGAACGGCGCGTACTTCTCGCGCGCGATGCGCTCGCAGGTGTCGAGCACCGCATCGAAGGTCTCGCGCGAATGGTCGGCGAATCGCTCGCTCTGGTTGAGCGATTCGGCATCGAGCCAGTCGTACAGCAGGAAGTCGAGGGTGGGACGCAGGCTCATGGCTGAACTTCTAAAAGATCAAAACAGATAGAGCCCCTTCCAGGAACACCGCGGGACCGGCTTGGCCGGACCGCAGGTGTCGCCCCCGGAGGGGGTTGGCGCTGCCACACGAAGTGGGCAAGCCTCGGGGAGAGCCAAGCCTTTCGGCTTTGCCGGGCCGCTGGCGTTGCCCCCGGAAGGGGGTTGGCGAAAGGCGACACGCAGTGCGCCGAAGCCTGGGGGAGAGTCAGATCACCTCGAAGACGCCCGCAGCGCCCATGCCGCCGCCGATGCACATCGTGACCACGACCTTCTTCGCGCCGCGGCGCTTGCCTTCGATGAGCGCATGGCCGGTCAGGCGCTGGCCGCTCACGCCGTAGGGATGGCCGACCGCGATCGCGCCGCCATCGACGTTCAGCCGATCCGCCGGAATGCCCAGCTTGTCGCGGCAGTAGATGACCTGCACGGCGAAGGCTTCATTGAGCTCCCACAGGTCGATGTCGTTCACCGTCAGGCCCAGCTTCTTCAGCACCTTCGGGATCGCGAACACCGGGCCGATGCCCATTTCGTCAGGCTCGCAGCCTGCAACCGCGAAGCCGAGGAAACGGCCGAGCGGCTTCAGGCCCTTGCGCTCGGCGTAGCGCTCGTCGACCAGCACGCAGGCGCCGCCGCCGTCCGAGAACTGGCTCGCATTGCCGGCCGAGATCAGGCCGCCGGGCAACGCGGGGCGAATGCCGCTGATGCCTTCCTTGGTGGTGCCGGCGCGGATGCCTTCGTCGTTCTCGACGGTGACCTCCTTGGTGCGCAGGCCCAGCACCGGGTCGGCCACGCCGGCCGTCACGGTGATCGGTGCGATCTCGTCCTTGAAGCGGCCGGCTTCCAGCGCGGCCGTGGCCTTCTGCTGGCTGGCGGCGCCGTACTCGTCCATGACGTCGCGGCCGATGTTGTAGCGCTTGGCGACCTGTTCGGCCGTCTGCAGCATGTTCCAGTAGATCTCGGGCTTGTTCTTCACGAGCCAGGGGTCGGTGATCATGTGGCGGTTGGCCTCGTTCTGCACGCACGAGATGCTCTCGACGCCGCCAGCCACATAGACCTCGCCCTCGCCCGCGATGATGCGCTGGGCCGCGGTCGCGATGGTCTGCAGGCCCGACGAGCAGAAGCGGTTGATGGTCATGCCCGAGGTGGTGATCGGCAGGCCGGCGCGCAGCGCGATCTGGCGCGCGATGTTCGAGCCGGTCGCGCCTTCGGGCGTCGCGCAGCCCATGATGACGTCGTCGACCTCGGCACCGTCGATGCCGGCGCGCGCCACCGCGTGCTGCACGGCGTGGCCGCCGAGCGTGGCGCCGTGCGTCATGTTGAAGGCACCCTTCCAGCTCTTCGCGAGCGGCGTGCGGGCGGTGGAGACGATGACGGCGCTGGTCATGATGAAGTCCTTTGGATGGGGAGGGAAACGAGGGGTCAGTGAGCCGGCGCAGCGTTGGCGTTGCGCAGGAGCTGGTGATAGAAGCCGATCATCTCGCCGTAGTTCGAGATGGCCAGGCGCTCGTTGGTGCCATGGAAACGCGCCAGGTCCTCGCCCTTCACGCGGAACGGCGAGAAGCGGAACACGGCATCGCTCACGAGGCTGAAGTGGCGTGAATCGGTGGCGGCCGTCATGAGACCGGGCGCCACGACGGCATCGGGGAAGCTCTGGCGCACGGCCTGCTGGATCGCGCGGTAGCCGGCGCTGTCGGTCGACGACACCGGCGATGGCTCGGCGTTGCCCGGGTACTGCTTGATCTTGATGTCGTCGTTGGCCAGTGCCCGGCGCAGATAGGTCTCGACGCTGGCCAGCGTATCGCCCGGCAGGATGCGGAAGTTGACGGCGGCCTCGGCACGTCCGGGCAGCACGTTGTCCTTGTTGCCGGCGCGCACGATGGTGAGCGCCGTGGTCGTGCGCAGCATCGCGTTGCTGCTGGGGCTCTTCTCGAGCTGGCTGCGCACCAGCGGCTCGGTGAGCCACAGGTTGGACAGCATCACCCGGCTGATGCCGTTCATCTCGGGTGCGAGCGCACCGAACATCTGCCCGGCAACGCCCTGGATGCCACCAGGCATCGGATGGGCCTCGAGCCGTGCGAGCGCCGCGCTCATGCTGCCGATGGCACTGTGCTGCGGCGGCATCGACGAATGTCCCGGCGAGGTATCGAGCGACAGGAAGAAGGTGCCATAGCCCTTCTCGGCAAGGCCGATGAGCGCGGCAGGCTTCGACAGCCCCGGCAACACGCCGTCGAGCACCAGCAGGCCCTCGTCGAGCACCCAGTCGAGGCGAACGTTGCGCGACTTGAGCAATTCGGCGATCGGCAGCGCACCGCGCAGGCCGCTCACTTCCTCGTCGTCGCCCATCACGAGATACACGGTCTGCCTCGGCGTGAAGCCGCTGCCGATCAGCAGCTCGATGGCTTCCATCTGCGCGAACAGGTTGCCCTTGTTGTCGAGCGTGCCGCGGCCCCAGATGAAGCCGTCCTTGATCTCGCCCGAGAACGGGTCGACCGTCCACGCCTTCTCGGTGCCGGGAGCGATCGGCACCATGTCCTGGTGCGCCATCAACGCGATCGGACGGGCCGCCGGGTCGGAACCGGCCCAGGTGTAGAGCAGCGCCTTGTTGCCCACGACCTCTTTCTTGAGGGTGGCATGGACCTTGGGGAACTGCTGCGCCAGATAGGCATGGAGCTTGTCGAACTCGGCCGCATTCGCGTCCGCTTCGTCGAGGCTCGACACCGTCTTGAACGTGATCGCCCTGGACAGCCGCGTGGCGGCTGCCTGCAGGTCGATGTCGAGCTTGGGCGCGGGCGCCACCGCCAATTGCTGCGAAGGCGTGACCACGGTCTTGACCGCCACGGCGGCCACCAGCAGCAGGACTGCCAGCAGCAGGCCGAGAAAAATGCGTTTCAACATGGATGGTCTCGGCCTTCTGCGCGTGCGATCAGCTGAACTGCTTGCCTTCGGCCACCAGCTTCTGGATCAGCCCGGCCGGTTCCCAGAAGCTCGCGTCGTCGCGCGGGTTCCTGGCAAAGCGCTTCATCGACTCGGCCACGTTGAACAGTCCGACCTGGCTCGCGTACTGCATCGGGCCGCCGCGCCAGATCGGGAAGCCGTAGCCGGTCAGGTACACCATGTCGATGTCGCCCGACTTGCTCGCGATGCCGTCCTCGAGGATGTGCGCGCCTTCGTTGACCAGCGAATACACCAGGCGCTGCACGATTTCCTGGTCGGAGATCTTGCGCGGCGTGATGCCGAGTTCCTTGCGGTGGTCCTCGATCATCTTGTTGACGAGTTCCGACGGGATCGCATCGCGCTTGCCGGCCTGGTAGTCGTACCAGCCGGCGCCGGTCTTCTGGCCGAAGCGGCCCAGTTCGCAGAGCTTGTCGGCGGTGCGGCTGTACTTCATGTCGGCGCGCTCGGTGGCGCGGCGCTTGCGGATCGCCCAGCCGATGTCGTTGCCGGCCAGGTCGCCCATGCGGAACGGACCCATCGCGAAGCCGAACTTCTCGATCGCCTTGTCGACCTGCTGCGGCGTCGCGCCTTCGTCCAGCAGGAAGCCGGCCTGGCGGCTGTACTGCTCGATCATGCGGTTGCCGATGAAGCCGTCGCACACACCCGACACCACGGCCGTCTTCTTGATCTTCTTGGCGACGCCCATCACGGTGGCGAGCACGTCCTTGGCGGTGTGCTTGCCGCGCACCACTTCGAGCAGCTTCATCACGTTGGCCGGGCTGAAGAAGTGCATGCCGACCACGTCCTGCGGACGCTGCGTGAACGCGGCGATCTTGTCGACGTCGAGCGTCGAGGTGTTGGACGCGAGGATCGCACCCGGCTTGGCGACGCGGTCGAGTTCCTTGAACACGGCTTCCTTGACGCCGAGTTCCTCGAACACGGCTTCGATGATCAGGTCGCAGTCCTTCAGGTCGTCGTAGCTCAGCGTGGTGCTCAGCAGCGCCATGCGCTGGTCGTACTTGTCCTGCTTGAGCTTGCCCTTCTTGACCTGCGCCTCGTAGTTCTTGCGGATGACGCCCAGGCCGCGGTCCAGCGCTTCCTGCTTCATCTCGAGGATCTTGACCGGGATGCCCGCATTCAGGAAGTTCATCGAGATGCCGCCGCCCATCGTGCCGGCGCCGATCACGCCGACCGACTTGATCTCGCGCTTGGGCGTGTCCTCGGGCACGTCGGGGATCTTGCTCGCGGCGCGTTCGGCCATGAACAGGTGGCGCAGCGCCAGCGATTCGGGCGTGAACATCAGCGCGGTGAACAGCCGGCGCTCCTCGGCCATGCCGTCGTCGAACTTCAGCTTGGTCGCGGCTTCGACGGCGTCGACGCATTTCAGCGGCGCCGGGTAGTTCTTCGACATGCCGCCGACCATGTTCTTGGCGAACTGGAAGTAGGCGTCGCCCAGCGGATGCTTGCACGGCAGGTTGCGCACCAGCGGCAGCGCGTCGCCGGTCTTGCCGGCCACCGATTTCGCGAAGGCCACGGCCTCGTCGAACACCGACTCGGGCGATGCGGAGAGCTTGTCGAACAGCTTCTGGCCCGGCAGGCCGGCAAGCACTTCGCTCTTGACGGCCTCGCCGCTGACGATCATGTTGAGTGCGGTTTCCACGCCGATCAGGCGCGGCAGGCGCTGCGTGCCGCCGGCGCCGGGCAGCAGGCCCAGCTTGACCTCGGGCAGCGCGATGCTGGTGCCGGGGGCGGCCACGCGGTAGTGGCAGCCCATGGCGAGTTCGAGGCCGCCGCCCATGCAGACGGTATGGATCGCCGCGACGATCGGCTTCGGCGAGGCTTCGAGCGCGAGGATCACGCTCAGCAGGTTCGGATCCTGCAGCGCTTTCGGCGTGCCGAATTCCTTGATGTCGGCGCCGCCGGAGAACGCCTTGCCGGCACCGGTGATCACGATCGACGTGACGGCGTCGTCGGCATTCGCCTTCGACAGCGCATCGGTGATGCCGACGCGGGTCGCATAGCCGAGGCCGTTGACCGGCGGGTTGTTCAGGGTGATCACGGCGACGTTGCCATGGACGGTGTATTCAGCGGTCATTCTGGTCCTCGAATCTGTTGGAGGGAGAGGCGGCAAACCGATCGCGGCATCGGCCGGGCTGCCCGATTCACGCAAATCGCACGATTGTGCTTTTTTACGCAATTCTATGGAGACTTCACAGCCTGCCTATGCGGAATGTCCCAACAGCGACAAGCATCTCCAACCTCTAACATTCGTCACACCACCGATCGCGCCGTGACTTCGGCGCCGCAGCGGAGGACCGTCACGCGTTACCGGCGACCGCGCGCCAGCGCAGTGCGCTCTCGCTCCACGACGAGGAACTCCTCGAGCACCTTGACCATCTCTGGCCCCGCGAGCCGCGCCTCTTCCATGGCGTCGAACTCATCGGTTTGCTTGACGATGCAGCCGGCCTGCAACAGACACCGCGCCATATCGACACTGCCCTGTTCGATCGCGACCTGCAACGGATATTTGTGCACCTCCCGCAGCCCCAGCACAGGGTCGTGCTCCCGGTAAGAAATTGACCGGCTGTTCAGGTGCACCTCGAATTCCGCGCGCAACTTGGGGGTGTTGTGCAGGTGTTGCAGCAGCACGATCGTCGCGCCCACGCTGTCACTGACGATCGCATTCTGGAGTGCCCCTCCCAGCTCCTTCGCGGGCACCTTCGGCAGCAGCGCGGCAACCATCGCCGGATTGCCTGCCGCGGCGGCACTCCGGATCACCGGCACCGCGACACGCGAGTCGTCGAGATAGCCTTGGTCGATGAGAATCTGCAGCCCGGCCATGCGGCCGCCAGAGACCAGGGCATCGACGAGTGCGGTGTTTGCATGCAGCCGCCCCGGGACGCCGCCCGGCGCCCAGCCGGCCTTGCGCAGCAGCCGGTAAAGGGCTTCGTCGCCCGCATAGATCGCTCTCGACGCCGGATTCCGGGTCCAGTCCTCGATGCGAAGCTTGTGCATGGGGCGCCGCACGTGGTGATCGTTGATCAGGGCGGTGACTGCATGGCCCAGTCCGTGCTCGACCAGGGACGCGAGAAGGTCGCTCACATCGGCGCGCGTGTCGATCCAGCCGTTGCTCACCAGTTCGCGTACCGGCATGCCACCCTGCAGGGCCGCGATGGCGATCTCGTTGCGCTGCGCCGACGTGGCCGACTGCTGCAGATCCTTGAAGGCGGGTGAGCGCATGCGGGCGACCGCCGCGCCAGGGGACAACTGCTTGAGCAAAGCGCAGGCCACCTCGGCATCGAGGACCCAACGGTCCGGAAAATTCTCCAGCCCGACGCCCTCGCTGCCGCTGATGACACCCAATGCCAGCGTGCGGGCATGCGCGCCGAAATCGGCCGGCCGTTGGCGCGCCAACTCGAGCGGTGACAGCGCCCGGCGCCCGGCTTCGGCGTCCACATGGAACCGCGTCCCGTCGAACTGCAGGCGACCGCCGCCGTCCACGGGGGCGAGCGTGACCGCATCCATGTCGACGAGGCCCGCCTGCTGCAGTTCGTCCTGCACACGCGACCGCAGCAGCGTCGGGTCGCGTCTCATGGTGCAGTACTCGTCTCCCTGGCGATACTGCAGAAGCTCGGTCGCCAGCCTCTCGGGTTCCAGCCGGATGCCATCGACCGTTGCAACGCTCTCCGCAAACTGCTTGCAGAACTCGAACGCGTCGTCCAGCGGCATGCCGGCCATGCCGGCGAAGCTCGTGCGCATCTTTTCGGCGAAGGCTTCGCTGGCTTCCTCATGGATCTTGTTGGTGAGGTGATCGATGAAACTGCCGGCGTCGCACCGCTTCATCAGCTCTTTCCGGGCCTGCTGCGAGATGCTGCGCGGAATGTCGTAGCGGACCGTCACGTCATCCTCCAGCACGGGCAGACCGCAGGCGTCGGCGATGCTCTGCGTGACGGCTTTTCCCCAGTGGGTCTCGTAGGCGATCTCGATCCTCTCCTGCTGGATCAGTTCGGTCAGGACCTGCGTCAACATCGTCAGCTTGAAGGCCGCCGCCGCCCCGCGCACGCCGTGGATCAGAAGTTCGGCCCGCACGGCGACCCGTTCGATGTTGTTGCAGACGCCGCCGGCGCATTTGTCGAGATCGGTACACAGGTCGTCAAGCAACAGCCGACGAGTCCTGAACGGCATCGCCGAATCGGTGATCACCGCGGTGATGACCTCGAGCTGGTCAAGGGTGGCGCCGTACAGGTCCTTGTCCTGGATCTGCCGGATGGTGCCCTTGAGTTTGCCGGACGTCTGCAGCTGCAGGCAGTCGAGTTGCCGGAACACCTCGCCGGGGGCGTCACAGGTGTGAGCGAAGTCTCTCAGCGCGTCGACGCAATGGTTGAATTCCGGCGCGCCGCGGGACGCTGCCGGCGTGTCGGACACGGCCGGCGGGCTCTCGAGCCGTTGCCAGAATTTCGCGCTTTGCGCGGGCGGCCTGGCACGCGTCAGGAGCATCGGGATCGGCTCCGGCGGCGCATTCACCTCCAGGTTGCCGGCCGAGCGTAGATTGCCCAACTGATCGGCAAAATGCCCCCGGACGCGGGCAGCATCCGGACTGTCGGTCGAAGTCGGATGCCGTTGAAGAACAGTGGTGGCGTTGTCGACGGCCCGAAAGCGGACGGGCGAGCCAGGAGGTGTGACCATTCGAGACCTTTCGATGAAGCGGGACGTTCGGCTCGCGCGCAAGATGCAACGCAGCGCCGGACGGCGAGGTCTCTTCATCATCCGCAGGGGTGTGGCCGCGCAGGCGGCCGCATCCGAAGCGGGGGTTCGAATTCCGAATCCGCAACGCCGGGACGGCGCACGGTGCGGCCCGGCCCAGGAGCTCAGACCTCCAGCCACTCCTTGCGCGTCGCCACGTCGGCACGCAGGCTGTCCGGCGTGCCGTCGAACACGATGCTGCCGTGTCCCATCACGAGCGCCCGGTCCGAGATCTGCATGGCGATCGTCAGCTTCTGCTCGATCAGCAGCACCGAGATGCCGCGGTCCTTCAGGCGCTTGAGGTACTCGCCGACCAGTTCGACGATCTTCGGCGCCAGCCCCTCGGTCGGCTCGTCGATGATGATCAGGTCGGGGTCGCCCATCAGCGTGCGGCACAGCGTGAGCATCTGCTGCTCGCCGCCCGAGAGCACGCCGGCCTCGGTGTGCTGGCGCTCCTTCAGACGCGGAAACATGGCGTACATGTCGTCGAAGGACCAGCGGCTGCCCGTGCCCTTGCCCTTCTGGCCCAGCAGCAGGTTCTGGTGCACCGTGAGCTTGGGGAACACGTCGCGGTTCTCCGGCACGTAGCCGATGCCGAGGTGCGCGATCTCGTAGGCCTTCTGGCGCAGGATGTCCTGCTCCTTCCAGCGCAGCGTGCCTTCGGCATGGACCAGGCCCATGATCGCCTTGGCCGTGGTCGAGCGGCCCGAGCCGTTGCGCCCGAGCAGTGCGACGATCTCGCCCGGCCCGACGTCGAAGGTCACGCCATGCAGCACATGGCTCTTGCCGTAGTAGGCGTGGATATCTTGAAGCTTCAGCATGTCAGTGTCCCGCTCCCTGGGCGTCGGCGACCGAGGAACCCAGATAGGCTTCCTGCACGCGCGGGTTGGCGCGCACGGCAGCCGGCGTGTCGAAGGCGATCACCTCGCCGTAGACCACCACGGCGATCTTGTCGGCCAGGCCGAAGACCACGCCCATATCGTGCTCCACGGTGAGCAGCGTGCGGCCCACGGTCACCTGCTTGATCAGCGCGATGAAGTGCGCGGTCTCGGTCTTGCTCATGCCCGCGGTCGGCTCGTCGAGCAGGATCACGCTGGCGCCGCCGGCGATCGTCACGCCGATCTCCAGCGCGCGTTGCTCCGCGTAGGTGAGGTTCACCGCCAGCACGTCGCGCTTGCGTTCGAGGCCGACCTGCCGGATGAGCTGTTCGGTGCGTTCGTTGGCATCGTCGAGCTTCGACAGGAAGCGCAGGAAGGTGTACTTGTAGCCCAGGCTCCACAGCACGCCGCAGCGCAGGTTCTCGAAGACGCTGAGCTTGGGGAAGATGTTGGTGATCTGGAAGCTGCGCGAGAGGCCGAGACGGTTGATCTCGTAAGGCTTCTTGCCGTCGATGCGCTGGCCGTTCAGCAGCACTTCGCCGCTGGTGGGAATCAGCCGGCCGCTGATCAGGTTGAACAGCGTCGACTTGCCGGCCCCGTTGGGCCCGATGATCGCGATGCGCTCGCCGGCATTCACGGCGAGTTGGGCGCCGCGGATGATCTCGGTCTTGCCGAAGCTCTTGCGCAGGTCCTTGAGTTCGAGTGCGTAGGTCATGTTCTTGCCGTCCCCGCTCACGCGGCCTCCCGGCGCTTGATCTCGGCTTCGATGTATTCCTGGGCATGTCCCCAGGTGCGCACGAAGCGCCGGCGCACGATTTCGAGCAGCGCACCGCCGACGACCAGCAGCGCGGCCGAAACCAGCCAGCTCACCGGTGCGGACGTGTCCAGCGTCAAGCCGAAGAAAGGCAGTTGCGGTCCGAGGGCTGCGTTGAGCTGCATGTGATAGATCATCTCGACGATCGCCGCCGCGCCGGCCACCAGCACGGCGCCGCTCGCGAGCAGGCCTGCATAGAGCCGCCAGAAGGGCTTGAAGCGGCCGAACTTGGCCACCCGCAGATTCATCATGATCAGGCTCGCCACGCCACCGGGCGCGAACATCACCATGAACAGGAACACCAGGCCGAGGTACAGCAGCCAGGCCTTGCTGAGCTCCGACAGCATCACCGAGGCGAGCACCAGCAGCACCGCGCCGATGATCGGCCCGAAGAAGAAGGTCGCGCCGCCAAGGAAGGTGAACAGCAGATAGCCGCCCGAGCGCACGCCGTTCAGGCTGTCCGCCGCGTTCACGATTTCGAAGTTGATGGCAGCCAGGCCGCCGCCGATGCCCGCGAAGAAGCCGGCGATGATGAAGGCGAAGTAGCGCACCCGCTGCGTGCTGTAGCCGATGAACTCCACGCGCTCGGGGTTGTCGCGCACCGCATTCAGGATGCGGCCCAGCGGCGTGCCGGTGAACGCATACATCAGCGCCGTGCAGATGAAGCAGTAGAACGCGATCAGGTAGTACACCTGGATCTGCGGCCCGAAGGTCAGGCCCAGGAAAGGCGTGCCGTACACGCGGTTGGTGGTCACGCCGCCCTCCCCGCCGAAGAAGCTCGGGAACATCAGCGCCATCGACGCGACGAGCTCGCCCAGGCCGAGCGTGATCATCGCGAAGGTCGTGCCCGATTTCTTCGTGCTGACGTAGCCGAACAGGAAGGCGAAGAACATGCCGCCGAGGCCGCCGACCAGCGGAATCAGCACCAGCGGGATCGGCAGGCTGCCCGCGGCCGCGAGGTTCATGGCGTGGATCGCGATGAAGGAGCCGAGGCCGGTGTAGACCGCATGGCCGAAGCTCAGCATGCCGCCCTGGCCGAGCAGCATGTTGTAGCTCAGGCAGATGATGATCAGGTAGCCGATCTGCGAGAGCATCGTCAGCGCGAGGCTGCTGCGGAACACGTGCGGCGCAACGAGCAGTGCGATCGCGAACAGCGTCCAGATCAGGAAGCGGGCGATGTTCCAGGGCTTGAAGCGGTAATAGCGCACGGGGGCTTGAATTGGAGGAGCGGTGTTCATGTCGGTGGCGGTGTTCGTCACGTCTAGTCCTCGCGGGTGCCCAGGAGTCCCTTGGGCCGGAAGATCAGGATCAGCACGAGGAACAGGTAGGGAAGGATCGGCGCGACCTGCGAGATGGTGAGCTTGAGCAGCTCGTAGCCGAAGGTCTGCTCGCTCACGGCGATGCCGATGGCACGCAGGCCGGTGGCGACCGACTGGTCCATCGCCACCGCGAAGGTCTGGATGATGCCGATCAGCAGCGACGCCAGGAAGGCGCCTGCGAGCGAACCCATGCCGCCGACCACCACCACCACGAAGATGATCGAGCCGACCGACGCGGCCATGGCCGGCTCGGTGACGTAGGTGTTGCCGCCGATCACGCCGGCCAGGCCCGCGAGTGCAGCGCCGCCGCCGAACACCAGCATGAAGACGCGCGGCACGTTGTGGCCCAGTGCCTCGACCATGTCGGGATGCTTGAGCGCCGCCTGGATCACGAGCCCGATGCGGGTGCGGGTGAGCAGCAGCCAGACCGACAACAGCATCAGCAGCGCGACCAGCATGATGAAGGAACGCGACTTCGGAAACTGCGTGCCGTAGAGCGTGAACAGCGGGCCTTGAAGCTGCGTGGGCAGGCCGTAGGGCACGGTGGAACGGCCCCACAGCAGTTGCACCACTTCGAGGATCAGGTAGGACAGGCCGAAGGTGACGAGCAGCTCGGGCACGTGGCCGAACTTGTGGACCCGGCGCAGGCTGTAGCGCTCGAAGGCCGCGCCCAGCGCGAACACCACCAGCGGCGCGATCACCAGCGCCGGCCAGAAGCCCACGACACCCGAGATGGTGTAGGCCAGGTAGGCACCCAGCATGTAGAAGCTCGTATGCGCGAAATTCAGCACGCCCATCATGCTGAAGATCAGCGTGAGGCCCGAACTCAGCATGAACAGCAGCAGGCCGTAGCTGACGCCGTTGAGCAGAGAGATAACGAAGAATTCGACGTTCATCCAACCCGTCCGTAGTGGAAAAGAAAAAGGCCCGCGCGGGAACGTCGGGCCTTTGCCATGGCAGGCGCCTGAGGATCAGGGACGCTTCATCTGGCAAGAAGTGGGCGTGCTCGCCACATAGGCGTCGTAGTACTTCACCGGGGCCAGCGTGTAGCCGGTGTTCTCGGGGCTGTACGGGTACTTGGCGCTGGCCTTCTCCCAGCGCGCGATGTACAGGCCCTGCTGCAGCTGGTGGTCGGCCTTGCGCAGTTCGACGTCGCCGTTGAAGCTCTTGAACTTCATGCCTTCCATCACCGCGGCGACCTTGACCGGATCGGTCGACTTGGCCTTGACGAAGGCTTCGGTCAGCGCGGCGAACACGGTGTAGACGTCGGTGGTGTAGAGGTCGTCGTTGAACTTCTTCTTGAACTCCTCCGCATAGCGCTGCATCTCGCCGCCCATGTTGTAGTGGGCATAGCCGACCTGGAAGACCTTGCCGTCGGACGCCGCGCCCATGGCGGTCGGCGTGCCGGTGGTCACGGCGTAGTAGGTGTAGAACTTGACGTTCAGGCCGGCGTCGTTGGCCGCCTTGATCATCAGCGCGAGGTCGGAGCCCCAGTTGCCGGTGATCACGGTGTCGGCACCCGACGCCTTGATCTTGGCGATGTAGGGCGCGAAGTCACGCACCTGCGCCAGCGGATGCAGGTCGTCGCCGACGATTTCCACGTCGGGGCGCTTGTCCTTCAGGTTGAGCTTGGCGAACTTCGCGACCTGCTGGCCGTGCGAATAGTTCTGGTTGATCAGGTAGACCTTCTTGATCTCCGGCTGATCCTTCATGTAGGTCGTCAGCGCTTCCATCTTCATGGAGGTGTCGGCATCGAAGCGGTACTGCCAGTAGCTGCACTTGCTGTTGGTCAGATCGGGGTCGACCGCAGCGTAGTTCAGGTACAGCGCTTCCTTGCCGGGGTTGCGCGCATTGTTCTTCTCGAGCGCATCGATGATGGCCAGCGCCGGGCCGGAACCGTTGCCCTGCACGATGTAGCGCGCGCCCTGGTCCATGGCGGAGCGCAGGCCGCTCGTGGTCTCTTGCGGGCTCAGCTTGTTGTCGATCCCGATGATCTCGAACTTCACGCCGGCAGCGTTCTTCTTGTTGAACTCCTCGGCGAAGTACTGGAAGGTCTTGAGCTGGTTGGTACCCACCGCGGCCATCAGCCCCGACAGGGGATCGAGCCAGCCGATCTTGACGGTTTCGCCCTTCTGGGCAAAGGCACCGCCGGCGCATGCGGCGAGGACGGCGGCTGCCGTGAACTTCAGAGCGAATTGCATTCTTGTCTCCTGTTGTGACTGTCGAGGCGAGACGAGATTACAAGCCTTTGCATCCGCACCCGTCAGGGAATGCCCGTAAGCAAACCGCGTGGCGCGCGGTTTCTATCACTCACGCGACAAGGGCCACGCGGAGCGTCCTACCGATTGGTAGGAAATCGCCCCCGTGGCCCTCGGATTCGGGCACTTTGCCAATGGATCTGCCTGCCGATCGGCAAGCAGATCGAGCTCTCAAAGACCTGGCAGCTTGTAGCCCTTGAGCTGCTCGCGCAGCTTGGTCTTCAGGATCTTGCCGGTGGCGCCCAGCGGGATGGCTTCGACGAACACCACGTCATCCGGGATCTGCCATTTCGCCGTCTTGCCTTCGTAGAACTTCAGCAGTTCCTCGCGCGTGACCTCGGCGCCGGCCTTCTTGGCGACCACGACGATCGGCCGCTCGTCCCATTTCGGATGGAACACGCCGACGCAGGCCGCCATCGCGATCGCCGGATGCGCGACGGCGATGTTCTCGATGTCGATCGAGCTGATCCATTCGCCGCCCGACTTGATCACGTCCTTGCTGCGGTCGGTGATCTGCAGGTAGCCGTCGGCGTCGATGGTCGCCACGTCGCCGGTGGGGAACCAGCCGCGGTCCTCTGCATCGGGAATCAGCGGGTCACCGCCTTCGCCCTTGAAGTATTCCTTGACGATCCACGGGCCCTTCACCAGCAGGTCGCCGTAGGCCTTGCCGTCCCAGGGCAGTTCCTGGTTGTTGCCGTCCACGATCTTCATGTCGACGCCGAAGATCGCGCGGCCCTGCTTCATGCGGATGGCGGTCTGCTCCTCGGCCGACAGCGCCAGGTGCTTGTTCTTGAGCGTGCACAGCGTGCCCAGCGGGCTCATCTCGGTCATGCCCCAGGCATGCAGCACCTCGACGCCGTACTGCTCCTGGAAGGCGCGGATCATGGCCGGCGGGCAGGCCGAGCCGCCGATCACGGTGCGCTTGAGCGACGAGAACTTCAGGCCGTGGGTCTGCGCATGGCCGAGCAGCATCTGCCAGACCGTCGGCACGCCTGCGGCGAAGCTGACCTTCTCCGATTCGATCAGCTCGAACACCGACTTGCCGTCCATCGCCGGCCCCGGGAACACCAGCTTGGCGCCCGCCAGCGCAGCCGAGTACGGAATGCCCCAGGCGTTGACGTGGAACATCGGCACCACCGGCAGCACGGAGTCGCGCGCCGACAGGCACATCACGTCCGGCAGCGCCGCGGCGTACGCGTGCAGCAGCGTCGAGCGATGGCTGTACAGCGCAGCCTTCGGGTTGCCGGTCGTGCCGCTCGTGTAGCACATGCTCGACGCCGAGTTCTCGTCGAAGCTGGGCCAGGCGTAGGCCGTCGGCTGTGCGCCGATCCAGGCCTCGTAGCTGACCAGGTTCGGAACGCCGCTGTCGACCGGCAGGCGGTCGGCGTCGCACATCGCGATCCACTTCTTCACGGTCGGGCAGCGGGCGTGCACGGCCTGCACCAGCGGCAGGAAGCTCAGGTCGAAGCACAGGATCTGGTCTTCGGCATGGTTGACGATCCAGGCGATCTGGTCGGGATGCAGGCGCGGGTTGACGGTGTGCAGCACGCGGCCGGAACCGCTCACGCCGTAGTACAGCTCCAGGTGGCGATAGCCGTTCCAGGCCAGCGTGGCGACACGGTCACTGAACAGCAGGTTCTCGCCCTCCAGCGCATTGGCGATCTGGCGCGCGCGCGTCGCGACGTCGGTCCAGGTGTAGCGATGGATGTCGCCTTCGACACGCCGCGAGACGATTTCGGCGTCGCCGTGGTGGCGCTCGGCGAATTCGATCAACGACGAAATCAACAGCGGTTGGTCTTGCATCAAACCCAGCATGGGCATTTCCTTCGAATGAAAAATGGGAACGGCGCAGCGCAATGACGCCTCGGGTCATTGCGCGCCGGCGACGAAGTATTGCGCAGTGCAACAAAAGTCACGATGCGGGAATGCCCGTAAGCGACAGGGTGGCACAGGCGCTGCGGGACAATCGGATCGATGAGTTCGCCCCACGACCCCGCCCTGGCCGCCCAGCCCCCGACGCAGTCGCCCGCCACGGGCCTGGCATGGCGCAACGGTTTCGCGGACCTCGGTCCCGCGTTCCACACGCGCCTGCGCCCCACGCCGCTGCCGTCGCCCTACTGGATCGGCCGCAGCGAACGCACCGCGCACGCGCTCGGCCTGGCGCCGGACTGGTTCACGTCTTCCGAGGCGCTCGAGGTGTTGACCGGCAACGCCGGCTTGCCTGGCGGCGACGCGCTGGCCAGCGTCTACAGCGGGCACCAGTTTGGTGTCTGGGCCGGCCAGCTCGGCGACGGCCGCGCGATCCTGCTGGGCGAATCGGCGCAGGGGCTCGAACTCCAGCTCAAGGGCGCAGGCCGGACGCCCTACTCCCGCGGCGGCGACGGGCGCGCCGTTCTGCGCTCCAGCATCCGCGAATTCCTCTGCAGCGAGGCGATTCACGGGCTTGGCATACCGACCACGCGCGCGCTCAGCGTGACCGGCTCCGACCAGGGTGTTCGACGCGAAACGCTCGAAACCGCCGCCGTGGTGGCGCGCGTCGCGCCGAGCTTCATCCGCTTCGGACATTTCGAGCACTTCGCCGCGAACCAGATGGACGCCGAGCTGCGTGCGCTCGCCGACTACGTGATCGACCGCTACTACCCGGCCTGCCGACACGGCGAGCGTTTCGGCGGCAACGCGTACGCCGCGCTGCTCGAGGCCGTGAGCGAACGCACCGCGGCGCTGCTCGCCCAATGGCAGGCCGTGGGCTTCTGCCACGGCGTGATGAACACCGACAACATGAGCATCCTCGGGCTCACGATCGACTACGGCCCGTTCCAGTTTCTCGACGGCTTCGACCCGCGCCACATCTGCAACCACAGCGACACCAACGGCCGCTATGCGTACAACCAGCAGCCCAACGTCGCCTACTGGAACCTGTACGCGCTCGGCCAGGCGCTGCTGCCGCTGATCGGTGAACAGGAAGTGGCCGTTGCGGCACTGGCGTCCTACCGCTCGGTATTTCCGCGCGAGTTCGAAGGACGGATGCGCGCCAAGCTCGGCCTGGCGGACGCGCGCGATGGGGACCGGCTGCTGATCGACGACGTGCTCAAGCTGCTGGCCGTCGAACGCACCGACTGGACCATCTTCTGGCGCCGCCTGTCGCACGCGGTGAACGACGGCAACTTCACGCCCGTCACCGATCTGTTCATCGACCGCACGGGCATCGACGCCTGGCTGCCGCGCCATGCGGAACGTCTTGGCGCCGCTCAGGACAGCGTCGCCGGAGAAGGCATGCTGCGCGTCAATCCGAAGTTCGTGCTGCGGAACCACCTGGGCCAGCAGGCGATCGAAGCTGCGCAGCGCAAGGACTTCTCCGGCGTCGCAACCTTGCTGAATCTGCTCGAAACCCCATTTGACGAACATGCCGGCCACGACGCCTATGCCGGTTTCCCGCCCGACTGGGCTTCCACGATCGAAATCAGCTGCTCATCATGACCTCTTCCTTCACACCCAAAGTTCAGAAGACCGAAGCCGAGTGGAAGGCCGCACTGGCCGAAAAAGGCGCGGAGCGTGCCGCTTTCGAAGTCACGCGCCACGCAGCGACCGAACGGCCGTTCACCGGAAAGTACGAAGACCATTGGGCTGACGGCAGCTACCACTGCGTCTGCTGCGGCGCCAAGCTGTTCGAGTCCGGCACCAAGTTCGACGCCGGCTGCGGCTGGCCGAGCTTCTCGGAAGAAGCCGTGCCCGGCGCGATCACCAACATCGTCGACCGCTCGCACGGCATGGTGCGCACCGAGAACGTCTGCACCAACTGCGGCGCCCACCTCGGCCACGTGTTTCCGGACGGCCCGACACCGACCGGGTTACGCTACTGCATGAATTCCGCCTCGCTGGCTTTCGAAGGCGACAAGGACTGACGTCCCGCCTTTGGACATCCATCGCCCCCCGCTTCTCGCCTGCCCGCATGAAACTGATCCTCGACTTCTTCCCCATCCTGCTGTTCTTCGGCGCCTACAAGTTCGCCGACATCTACGTCGCGACCGGCGTGTTGATGGCCGCAACCGTGGTCCAGATGGCGATCACCTATGCGATGGAACGCAAGCTGCAGACCATGCAGAAGGCGACGCTGGTGCTCATCCTGCTGTTCGGCACGCTGACGCTGGTGCTGCACGACGACCGCTTCATCAAATGGAAGCCGACCGTGCTGTACGGCGCGATGGCCGTCGCGCTCGCGGTCGCGCTCTGGGGCTTCCGCAAGAACTTCCTGCAGGTGATGCTCGGTGCGCAGCTGCAGCTGCCCCCGCGCATATGGACACACCTGAACCTCGCGTGGATCGCCTACTGCATCTTCATGTCGGCGATCAATGCCTACGTGGCGATGTACTTCAGCACCGAGGCGTGGGTCAACTTCAAGCTCTGGGGTTACGCGTTCCCGATCGTCTTCCTGCTTGCGCAGGGCCTGTACATCGCGCCGCACCTGAAGTCGGACGACACGCCAGCGGCATGAGCCTCCCGACCGCCGCCCAACTCGATGCCGTGCTGCGCGACAAGCTGCAGCCCACGCAGCTCGAAGTGCTCGACGAAAGCGCCGCGCACGCCGGCCACTCCGGGGCCGGCGCGGAAGGCTACGGCACCCATTTCCGGGTGCGTGTCGCCTCCCCGCTTTTCGCCGGGAAGCCCCGCGTGGCGCGCCATCGGCTTGTGTATGATGCGCTCCAGTTTTTCATCGCCCAAGGCGTTCACGCCATCGCCATCGAAACGCTCTGAGGCCGATTCCTGTCGTCCGACGGACGCACAGGACAACGTCTTTCACCCCCGCGCCCACAGCGCCATCACTCTCGAGTCCTGAGGACTTTCCAATGAAACAACCCATCCTGAAGACCCTTGCGGTCGCCACCGTGCTGTCCGTCGCTTCGTTCGGCGCGCTGGCGCAGAACGTTGCCATCGTCAACGGCAAAGCGGTTCCCAAGGCCCGCATGGAAGTGCTGGCGCAGCAGCTCGCGGCTGCCGGCCGCCCGGTGACACCGGAGATGGAAGGCCAGCTGCGTGAAGAAGTGATCGCACGTGAAGTGTTCATGCAGGAAGCCCAGAAGCAGGGCCTGGACGCCAGCGACGACTACCGCAACCAGCTCGAGCTCGCACGTCAGGCGATCCTGATCCGCACGCTGTTCGACAACTACCGCAAGGCCAACCCGGTGACCGACGCCGAAGTTCAGGCCGAGTACGACAAGTTCGTTGCGGCCAACGGCAGCCAGGAATACAAGGCGCGCCACATCCTCGTCGAGACGGAAGATCAGGCCAAGAAGATCCTGGCCGACCTGAAGAAGGGCGCGAAGTTCGAGGACATCGCCAAGAAGGAATCGAAGGACCCGGGTTCGGGCGCCAATGGCGGTGACCTCGACTGGGCCAACCCCGCGAGCTTCGTCCCCGAGTTCTCCGCGGCCATGGTCAAGCTGAAGGCTGGCGAAACCACGCCGGAACCCGTCAAGACCCAGTTCGGCTATCACATCATCCGTGTCGACGAGATCCGTGCAACGCAACTGCCGAAGCTGGAAGAAGTGAAGCCGCAGGTGCTGCAGCAGTTGCAGCAACAGAAGCTGCAGAAATTCCAGGAAGAGCTGCGGGCCAAGGCCAAGGTGGAGTAACAGGTTCTCCCCCAGGCTTCGCGCACTGCGTGTCGCTTTCGCCAACCCCCTTCCGGGGGCGGCACCTGCAACCCGGCGAAGCCGGTTCTGCGGTGTCTCTGGATTGACGACTCAGACGGCGGAGATGAGTATGAAGAAAGCGGCTGCGGCCGCTTTTTTCATGCCCAGACGACGGACCGCATCGAGATCGAGGCCGACTGAAAGTCGGCATTGAAGAAACGCGGCGTGTCTTTCGCGTCCACCGCACCGGCCGCGTGAAGCAGCGGCAGATAGTGGTCGTGCGTGGGGTGCGCCTGCTTGGCGACCGCGCCGAGACCCTGAAAGCGCTGCAGCGATCCGAGATCGCCGCGCGTGAGTTGATCGGCAACGATGCGGTCGAACTCGATGGCCCAGTCATAGGCCTGGTTCGGCGCCGTGCCGCGCCGCGTGACACGCAGGTTGTGCACGATGTTGCCGCTGCCGACGATGAGCACGCCGCGCTCGCGCAACGCCTTCAACTGCTGGCCGACCATGTAGTGCTCGGCCGGCGAACGGCCATAGTCCATGCCCAGTTGCAGCAACGGGATGTCCGCCTTCGGAAACATCGGCTTCAGCACCGACCAGGTCCCGTGGTCGAAGCCCCATTCGTCCCTGTCGAGCCCGAGCGCCGCGCCGCTCATCGGCTGACGCACGGCCTGCGCGATCTCGGCAGCCGCTGCAGGCGCGCCCGGCGCAGGGTATTGCTGGTCGAACAGCTCCTGCGGAAAGCCGCCGAAGTCATGGATCGTCTTTGGCTTGGCCATGCCCGTGAGGTACCAGCCGCCCTGCGTGAGCCAGTGCGCCGAGATGCAGAGGATCAATTGCGGCGCCGGGTACTTCGCGCCGAACTCGGCGCCCAAGGCCTGCCAGCTCCGGCGATAGGCGTTGTCGCCGATCGCATTCATCGGGCTGCCATGGCCGACGAACAGCACCGGCATCCGCGGCGACTTCTTCAGCGTGCGCAAAGGCTCGGCCGCCAGCACGTCGGCCAGCGGAAGGACGGCGCCCAGGGCACCCAGCAAGTGACGGCGGTTCAGCATGGGCCGATCATTGAGCACGCCGCGTGCCACGCAGGCGCCCTCTCTTCACGAACAGGTGCGCAAACGCACAGGAATCACCGAAACCTGGATGTCAGCCGACGAACTTGCGCGCATTGCGCCAGATCTGCATCCACGGGCTGAATTCGCTCTTGTCGCCGGCCGTCCAGCTCATCTGGATGTTGCGGAACACGCGCTCGGGGTGCGGCATCACGGCGGTGAAGCGGCCGTCGGCCGTGGTCACCGACGCCAGCCCGCCAGCGCTGCCGTTCGGGTTGAACGGGTACTGCTCGGTCGGCTGGCCGTGGTTGTCGACATAGCGCATCGCCGTGATCGCCCTGGAGGCATCGCCGCGGTGCTTGAAGTTCGCATAGCCCTCGCCGTGCGCCACCGCGATCGGCAGCCGGCTGCCGGCCAGGCCGCCGAAGAAGATGCTCGGCGACTCGAGCACCTCGACCATCGACAGGCGCGCCTCGAAGCGCTCGCTCTGGTTGGTCGTGAAACGCGGCCAGGCCTCTGCACCCGGGATGATGTCGGCCAGCTCGGCAAACATCTGGCAGCCGTTGCACACGCCGAGACCGAAGGTGTCGGCGCGGCCGAAGAAGGCCTGGAACTGCGCCGACAGCGCAGGGTTGAAGGTGATGCTGCGTGCCCAGCCGATGCCGGCACCGAGCGTGTCACCATAGCTGAAACCACCGCAGGCGACCACACCCTTGAACTGCGCCAGGTCGGCACGGCCCGATTGCAGGTCGGTCATGTGAACGTCGTGCGCCTCGAAGCCGGCTTCGGTGAAGGCATAGGCCATCTCGACATGCGAATTGACGCCCTGCTCGCGCAGGATCGCGACCTTCGGACGCGCCTGCAGGATCGCCGGGGCGGCGATGCCGCGCACGGCCACATCCGACAGCACGACATGCATGCCCGGATCGGACGGCGCACCGGCGGCCGCATGCTCGGCGTCCGCGCAGGCCGGGTTGTCGCGTTCGCGTGCGATCTTCCAGCTGACCGAATCCCAGACCTGGTGCAGGTCGTGCAGGCTTGCGCTGAAGACCGACTTGGCGTCGCGCCAGACTTCGATCTTGCCCTTGCCGGCATCCATCGTGGAGGCGTCCGGACGCGTCTTGCCGACGAAGTGGCTGTGCGTGCTGAGCCCGTGCGCGCGCAGCACCTGCATCACGTCGTTGCGTTCGGCCGTGCGCACCTGCAGCAGCATGCCCAGCTCTTCGCTGAACAGCGCCTTGAGCGTGAGCTCCTCGCGCCGCGCGCTGACCTGCTGCGCCCAGTTCTTCGCGTCGCCCGTCTCCATGCGGCTGTCGGAGATGCCATCGCCTTCGGTGACCAGCATGTCGACGTTGAGCGACACGCCCACATGTCCCGCGAACGCCATCTCGCAGGCCGCGGCGAACAGGCCGCCGTCGCTGCGGTCGTGCATCGCGAGGATCTTGCCGTCGCTGCGCAAGGCGTTCACTGCCTTGACCAGGTTCACCAGGTCTTCGGGCCGATCCAGGTCGGGCACCCGATCGCCACTTTGGCCCAGCGTCTGCGCCAGGATGCTGCCGGCCATGCGATGCTGTCCGCGGCCGAGGTCGACCAGCACCAGCGTGGTGTCGGCTTCATCGCGATCGAGCTGCGGGGTGAGCGTGCCACGCACATCGGCCAGCGTCGCGAAGGCGGTGACGATCAGGCTCACCGGCGAGGTGACCTTCTTCTTTTCAGCGCCGTCCGACCACTGCGTGCGCATCGACAGCGAATCCTTGCCGACCGGGATCGAGATGCCCAGCGCCGGGCACAGTTCGAGGCCGACCGCCTTCACCGTCTCGTACAGCGCGGCATCCTCGCCGGGCTCGCCACAGGCTGCCATCCAGTTGGCCGACAGCTTGACGCGCGACAGCTCGATCGGTGCGGCCAGCAGGTTGGTGATCGCTTCTGCGACCGCCATGCGACCCGACGCGGGCGCATCGAGCGCAGCCAGCGGCGTGCGCTCGCCCATGCTCATCGCCTCGCCGGCAAAGCCGCTGTAGTCGGCCAGCGTGACCGCGCAGTCGGCCACCGGCACCTGCCACGGGCCGACCATCTGGTCGCGATGGCTCATGCCGCCGACCGTGCGGTCGCCGATCGTGATCAGGAAGCGCTTCGAGGCCACGGTCGGATGCGACAGCACGTCGATCGCAGCCTTCTGCAGCTCGACACCGGTCAGGTCGAGCGGCTTGAACTGACGCGCCACCGTCTTCACGTCGCGCAGCATCTTCGGCGGCTTGCCGAGCAGGACGTCCATCGGCATGTCGACAGGTTGCGCGTCGGCGCCCTCGTCCGCGACGAGCAATTGGCGGGCTTCGGTCGCCACGCCGACCACCGAGAACGGGCAGCGTTCACGCTCGCAGAAGGCCTTGAACTGGTCCAGCGATTCGGGCGCGATCGCGAGCACGTAGCGCTCCTGGCTCTCGTTGCACCAGATTTCCTTCGGCGCCATGCCGGACTCTTCGAGCGGCACGCTGCGCAGGTCGAAGCGGGCGCCGCGGCCCGCGTCGTTCGTCAGTTCAGGGAAGGCGTTCGACAGGCCACCCGCGCCGACGTCGTGGATCGCAAGGATCGGGTTGGCCGCGCCCTGTTGCCAGCAATGGTTGATGACTTCCTGCGCACGGCGTTCGATCTCCGGATTGCCACGCTGCACCGAGTCGAAGTCGAGCTCTGCCGCGTTCGCACCCGTGGCCATCGAACTCGCGGCGCTGCCGCCCATGCCGATGCGCATGCCGGGCCCGCCGAGCTGGATCAGCAGCGAGCCGGCCGGGAACAGGATCTTCTTCGTCTGCGTCGCGTCGATGCTGCCGAGGCCGCCCGCGATCATGATGGGCTTGTGGTAGCCGCGGTGCACGGTGTCGGCATCGGTGGCGATGGCCTGCTCGTATTCGCGGAAGTAGCCCAGAAGGTTCGGCCGGCCGAACTCGTTGTTGAACGCGGCGCCGCCGAGCGGACCCTCCGTCATGATCTGCAGCGGGCTCGCGATGTGTTCGGGCTTGCCGTAGTGGCCGTCTTCCGGCCAGAGCTTGGACACGGTGAAACCGGTGAGGCCCGCCTTCGGTTTGGAGCCCCGGCCGGTCGCGCCCTCGTCGCGGATTTCGCCGCCGGCGCCGGTCGATGCGCCCGGGAACGGAGAAATTGCGGTCGGATGGTTGTGCGTCTCGACCTTCATCAGCACGTGGCTCAGCGCGCTTTCCTTCGCGTAGCTGCCGCCGGTCGCGCCGTCGCGCGCGACGAAGCGCTCGATCTGCGTGCCTTCCATGATCGACGCGTTGTCCGCATAGGCGACCACGGTGTGCTGCGGGTTCAGCTTCTCGGTATTGCGGATCATGCCGAACAGGCTGATCGGCTGCTTCTCGCCGTCGATCACGAAATCGGCGTTGAAGATCTTGTGGCGGCAGTGCTCGCTGTTGGCCTGCGCGAACATCATCAGCTCGACGTCGCTCGGGTTGCGGCCGAGCCTGGTGAAGGCATCGACCAGGTAATCGACCTCGTCCTCGGCCAGCGCGAGGCCGAAGGTGGTGTTGGCGTCGACCAGCGCACCGCGGCCGCCGGTGAGCACATCGACCTGCGCCATCGGCTGCGCAGGCAGCTCGGCGAACAGCGCGGCTGCGCCATCGATGCCGGGCAGCACCGACTCGGTCATGCGGTCGTGCAGCAGCGCAGCCACGGCGGCGAGCTTGTCGCCTTCCAGCACCGGCGTCTTGCCGATCAGCGGCGACTTGAGCTGCAGGTGGAACTGGGTGGCGCGTTCGACGCGCCGCAGCGCCAGTCCGCAGTTGTGCGCGATGTCGGTGGCCTTGGAAGCCCACGGCGACACGGTGCCGAGCCGTGGCGTGACCACCAGCGTGGTCGACGACTTCGGCGGCGTAAAGGGTTCGCCATAGGTGAGGAGTGCCGCCAAACGGGCGCGATCCGCCTCTTCAGGAGCGCTGTCGGTGACGACCAGATGCACGAAACGCGCCGAAATGGCCTCGATGCGCGGCTCGATCGCCTGCAGGCGGGGCAGGAGCTGGCGAGCGCGGAAGCCGCTGAGGGCGTCGCTCCCCTCGAAGACGGTCACGACGGGAGGGCTGAGGTGCGAGGGCTGCGTCACGGTCGGATGGGCCTGGCAGGCCAACTGGAGAAGTGAATCGGAAAAATCCGCCCGGGCCGCCGCTGACTGGGGCGATCCGGGCAAGCGCGGGATTTTACCGGGCCTCGATGGGATAATTTGGCCCCATGAGCATTACCTATAACAACGCCGAAGGCATCGCCGCGATGCGCGTCGCGGGGCGCCTGTCGTCCGAGGTGCTGGACTACCTCACGCCCTTCGTCAAACCCGGCGTCACCACGAACGAGATCGACCGGCTGGCCTCCGAGTACATGGCCACGCAAGGCACGACGTCGGCCACGGTGGGTTACATGGGCGCCAGCAGCGTCCCGTTCCCCAAGTCGCTGTGCACGTCGGTCAACCACGTGGTGTGCCACGGCATTCCGAACGACAAGCCCCTGAAGAAGGGCGACATCATGAACATCGACGTCACGGTGATCAAGGACGGCTGGTTCGGCGACAACAGCCGGATGTTCATCGTCGGCGACGCATCGATCGCGGCCAAGCGCCTGTGCAGCGTCACCTACGAGGCGATGTGGCACGGCATCATGCAGGTCCGCCCCGGCGCGCACCTGGGCGACGTCGGCCACGCGATCCAGAAGTTCGCCGAAGGCAACGGCTATTCGGTGGTTCGCGAGTTCTGCGGCCATGGTGTGGGGCGCAAGTTTCATGAAGAACCCCAGGTGCTGCATTACGGCCGCCCGGGCACGATGGAAGAACTCAAGCCCGGGATGATCTTCACGATCGAACCGATGATCAACCTGGGCAAGCGCGACATCAAGGAAGACACCAAGGGCGGCAAGTACGACGGCTGGACCATCGTCACGCGCGACCATTCGCTGTCGGCGCAGTGGGAGCATTCGGTGCTGGTCACCGAAACCGGCTACGAGGTGCTGACGCTGTCCGCCGGCAGCCCGCCGCCTCCCGCCTTCGTGACGGCCTGAGCCGCCGCCCGCCGTGACCGCCGCCGTGACGGAAGTGAGCGCGCTGCGCGACGCCTACCGCGCCAGGAAACTGGCACTTTTCGATGCCCTGCGCAGCGCCAAGGCGCCCGCGCGCAGCGTGCATGTGACGTTGCGCCGATTGGCGACGCTGGCTGACGAGGCGCTGAGCACGCTGTGGGCCGACGCCGGTTTCGGCGACGCGTTCGCGCTGGTCGCGGTCGGCGGCTTCGGTCGCGGCGAACTGTTCCCCTACTCCGACGTCGATGTGCTGCTGCTGCTGCCCGAAGGGCATGCCGAAGGCATCGATCCGGCCCGGCTCGAGGCCTTCATCGGCAACTGCTGGGACGCCGGCCTGGAGATCGGCTCCAGCGTGCGCACGCTGGACGAATGCCTGGTCGAGGCCGAGAAGGACGTCACCGTGCAGACGTCGCTGCTCGAATCGCGGCTGATCGCCGGCGACAAGAAGCTGTACACGACCTTCTGCTCGCGGTTTTTTGCAGCCATCGACCCGAAGGCCTTCTTCGCGGCCAAGTCGCAGGAAATGCGGCACCGCCATCAGAAGTTCGACGACACGCCCTATGCGCTCGAGCCCAATTGCAAGGAGTCGCCGGGCGGCCTGCGCGACCTGCAGACCATCCTCTGGATGTCCAAGGCCGCCGGTTTCGGCAAGCGCTGGGACGACCTGGCCAAGAACGGCCTGGCCACGCCCTTCGAGGTCCGGCAGATCAAGCACAACGAAGCGCTGCTGAGCCAGATCCGCGCGCGCCTGCACGTGGTCGCGCAACGGCGCGAGGATCGCCTGGTCTTCGACCTGCAGACCGCCGTGGCCGCGACCTTCGGCTATGTCGGCGAATCGCAGCGCAAGGCGAGCGAGGCGCTGATGCGGCGCTACTACTGGGCCGCCAAGGCGGTCACGCAGCTCAACCAGATCCTGCTGCTCAACATCGCCGAACGGCTGCAGCCGCGTGCCGAGGAACCGACCCGCATCAACGAGCGCTTCTTCGAGAAGGCCGGGCTGATCGAGGTCGCCAGCGACGACCTCTACCTGCGCGACCCGCGCGCGATCCTCGAGACCTTCCTGCTGTACCAGAAGACCATCGGCGTGCAAGGCCTGTCGGCGCGCACGCTGCGCGCGCTGTACAACGCGCGGCCGGTGATGGACATGAAGTTCCGCAACGACCGCGTGAACCACGTGACCTTCATGCGCATCCTGCTGGAGCCGCGCGGCATCACGCACGCGTTCCGGCTGATGAACCAGACCTCGGTGCTGGGCCGCTACCTGCGCGTCTTCCGCAGCATCGTGGGGCAGATGCAGCACGACCTGTTCCACGTCTACACGGTCGACCAGCACATCCTGATGGTGCTGCGCAACGTGCGGCGCTTCTTCATCGCCGAGCATGCGCACGAGTACCCGTTCTGCTCGCAATTGGCGGCCGGCTGGGACAAGCCCTGGGTGCTGTACGTGGCTGCGTTGTTCCACGACATCGCCAAGGGCCGCGGCGGCGACCATTCGACGCTCGGCGCGCGCGACGTGCGGCTGTTCTGCCGCCAGCACGAGGTTCCACGCGAGGACGCCCAGCTGATCGCCTTCCTGGTGTCGGAGCACCTGACCATGAGCGTGGTCGCGCAGAAGCAGGACCTGAGCGACCCGGAAGTCATCGCCGCCTTCGCCAAGCGCGTGGGCAGCGAGCGCTACCTGACGGCGCTGTATCTCCTGACCATCGCGGACATCCGCGGCACGTCGCCGCGCGTGTGGAACGCGTGGAAGGGCAAGCTGCTCGAAGACCTCTATCGCGCCACCTCGCGTGCGCTCGGCGGCCACATGCCCGACCCGGACGCCGAGGTCGAGGCACGCAAGCGCGAAGCGCTGGTGCAGCTCGCGCTGCACGCCATGCCTTTCGAGTCGCACAAGGCACTGTGGGAAACGCTCGACGTCGGCTACTTCATGCGCCATGACGCGGGCGAGATCGCCTGGCACACCAAGCAGTTGTCGCGCTACGTGCCGGCCCGCGGCGTGCCGATCGACCCGAAGGCGCCGGCCATCGTGCGTGCGCGCCTGTCGCCGGTCGGCGAAGGCCTGCAGGTCGCGGTCTACACGCCCGACCAGCAAGACCTGTTCGCGCGCATCTGCGGCTACTTCGACCAGGCCTCCTTCAGCATCCTGGATGCCAAGGTCCACACGACCAGCAATGGCTATGCGCTCGATACCTTCCAGGTCATCGCCGGCTTCATTCCCGAGCACTACCGCGACCTGATCAGCATGGTCGAGACCGGCCTGACCCAGACGCTGGTCGAGGCCGGTCCGCTGCCGCCGCCGAGCAAGGGCCGCGTGTCGCGCCGGGTGCGCAGCTTCCCGATCCAGCCGCGCATCAGCCTGGTGCCCGACGACAAGGCCCAGCGCTGGCTCCTCAGCATCTCGGCCAGCGACCGGGCCGGCCTGCTGTACTCGGTGGCACGCGTGCTGGCACGCCACGAACTGAACCTGCAGCTCGCCAAGGTCACGACGCTGGGCGAGCGCGTGGAAGACACCTTCCTCATCAGCGGTCCGGAACTTGCAGGCCAGCGGGCACAGCTGGCGATCGAAACCGAATTGATGGACGCCCTGGGCGCAACCGCCGCGTGACGCGGGGGCGCTGGACTCGGCCAACGACACGACAGCGACCCCCATGCAGCACTTCACCGACGACATTGCCTTCCTGATCGACGTCGACAACACCCTGCTCGACAACGACCGCGTGCTGGCCGACCTGCGCGCCCACCTCGAATCCGAATTCGGCCGCACCGAGTCCGACCGCTACTGGGCGGCACTCGAATCGCTGCGCAGCGAGCTCGGCTACGTCGACTACCTCGGCGCACTGCAGCGCTACCGTACCGACAGCACCCGCCGCGGCATGAACGACCCGCGGCTGCTGCTGATGTCGACCTTCCTGATCGACTACCCCTTCGCCGACCGGCTGTACCCCTACGCGCTGGCGGCGATCCAGAAACTGCGCCAGCACGGCCCGACCGTGATCGTGTCCGACGGCGATGTCGTGTTCCAGCCGCGCAAGGTGCAGCGCTCGGGCCTGTGGGACGCAATGGAAGGCCGGGTATTGATCTATGTCCACAAGGAAGAGATGCTGGACGCGATCGAACAGGCCCATCCCGCGCGACACTACGTCATGGTCGACGACAAGCTGCGCATCCTGACCGCCATGAAGGCCGGCTGGGGCGACCGCCTCACCACCGTCTTCGTGCGCCAGGGCCATTACGCGCTCGACACCGAAGCGCTGGCGGGCTTTCCGCCGGCCGACATCACGATCGAGCGTATCGGCGACCTGATCCACCTCCCATGGCCAACCCCGAGCAACCACTGATATGAGCCAGAAGATCCATCCCCTCGCCGGCCAGCCGGCGCCCTACGACGTGCTGGTCGACGTGCCGCGGCTCGTCTCCGCGTATTACAGCGGCCGGCCCGACCCGTCGGTCGCCGCGCAACGCGTGGCCTTCGGCACGTCCGGCCACCGCGGTTCGTCCTTCGACAACTCGTTCAACGAATGGCACGTGCTGGCGGTGACGCAAGCGATCTGCGACTACCGCAAGCAGAAGGGCATCGACGGCCCGCTGTTCCTCGGCATCGACACGCATGCGCTGTCGACACCGGCCTGCAGCAGCGCGATCGAGGTGCTCGCCGCCAACGGCGTCGAGCTGATGCTCTCGCAGGACGACGAGTACACGCCGACGCCCGCGGTGTCGCACGCGATCCTGGTCTACAACCGCGGCCGCACCAGCGGACTGGCCGACGGCATCGTGATCACGCCGTCGCACAACCCGCCCGAGAGCGGTGGCTTCAAGTACAACCCGCCCAACGGCGGCCCCGCGGGCACCGACATCACCTCGGCCGTCGAAGCCGCGGCCAACAGGATGCTGGCGGCCAACCTCGACGGCGTGAAGCGCCTGCCCCTGGCCCAGGCGCTTCGGGCATCGACCACGCATCGCCACGACTACCTGAACAGCTACGTCGGCGAACTCGACCAGGCGATCGACATGGACGCGATCCGTGGCGCAGACGTCGAACTCGGCGTCGATCCGCTGGGCGGCGCGGGCGTCAACTACTGGCCGGCCATTGCAGAGCGCTACAAGCTCAAGCTCACGGTGCTGAACCGCGAGGTCGATCCGCGCTTCCGCTTCATGTCGCTCGACTGGGACGGCCGCATCCGCATGGACCCGTCGTCGCCGAGCGCCATGAATGGCCTGATCGCGCTGAAGGACCGCTTCCCGATCGCCTTCGCCTGCGACACCGACCACGATCGCCACGGCATCGTGACGCGCACTGCGGGCCTGATGCAGCCCAACAACTACCTCGCGGTGATGGTCGACTACCTGTTCACCCACCGTCCGCAGTGGGCCGCCGACGCGGCCGTCGGCAAGACGCTGGTCAGCAGCCAGATGATCGACCGCGTGGCCGCCAGCCTGGGCCGCACGCTGTACGAGGTGCCGGTCGGCTTCAAGTACTTTGTCGACGGCCTGGTCGGCGGCACGCTGGGTTTCGGCGGTGAAGAGAGCGCGGGCGCGACCTTCCTGCGGCGCGACGGATCCGTCTGGACGACCGACAAGGACGGCATCGTGGCCGCGCTGCTGTCCGGCGAGATCCGCGCCAAGACGGGCCGCGACCCGGGTGAACGCTTCGTCGAGCTGACACAGGCGCTGGGCAAGCCGGTGTCGGACCGTGTCGATGCGGCCGCCACGGTCGCTCAGAAGAAGCGGTTGTCGACGCTGTCGCCCGAGCAGGTGAGCTCGACCGAGCTCGCCGGCGAAAAGGTGCTCCAGGTGCTGAGCCATGCGCCCGGCAATGGCGCTGCGATCGGCGGCGTGAAGGTCGTCACGGCCAACGGCTGGTTCGCGGCCCGGCCGTCCGGCACGGAAGACATCTACAAGATCTACGGCGAGAGCTTCGTCGGCCCCGACCATCTGAAACGCATCCTCGAGGAAGCGCAGCACGTGGTGGACGCTGCGCTGGAGGGTTAGGCTCTCCCCCAGGCTTCGGCGCACTGCGTGTCGCCTTTCGCCAACCCCCTTCCGGGGGCAGCACCGGCAGCCCGGCAAAGCCGGTTCTGCGGTGTTTCCAGCCTTGATCGCGTCCGCTTCTACGACGCCTGCAAGCGGATCAGGCGGCCAGCTCTTCGACGCGCAGCGACGTCACTGCGCCACTCACCTCCGCATGCGATTGCAAAGCATGCGCGGCCAAATCCAGGACGCCTTGCGCGACCGGCCCGGTGAGCACTAGCACCTGCGGCCCGGCATCGTCGTTCTGGCCCGCAAGGGCGACCTGCCGCACCGGCACCTGCTGTTCGGCGAGACAGGCCGCGACGCGCTGAATGCCGCTCGCCGAGCGCACCGGCACACGCAGGTAGTGCGATGTATTCACCGCAGCACGCGGCAGCACGGACAGGTCGTTGGTCGCATGCGCATGCACGCCGAGGTGCGGCACTTGCCGCGCCGCATCGGCACCATCGAGCCGCGCCACGTCGACCAGGTCGGCGATCACCGCCGAAGCGGTCTGCTCCGAGCCGGCACCGGCGCCGTAGTACAGCGTGAGGCCGGCCGCGTCGGCCTTCACCATCACCGCGTTCATCGCGCCATGCACATTGGCCATCAGGTGCGCAGCGGGCACGAGCGCGGGCTGCACGCGCAGCTCGACGCCCTGCGCCTGGCGCCGCGCCACACCCAGCAGCTTGATGCGAAAACCGAGCTGCTCGGCGCATGCCACGTCGATGGCCTGCAGCTTCGTGATGCCCTCGATCTGTGCATCGGCGAAGCGCAGCGGCATGCCGAAGGCATTGGCCGCCAGCAACGAGAGCTTGTGGGCGGCATCGATGCCCTCGATGTCGAAGGTCGGATCGGCCTCGGCGTAGCCCAGCGCCTGGGCCTGGGCCAGGGCGGTGGAGAAGTCCAGCCCCTCGTCGCGCATCTTGCTGAGAATGAAGTTGGTGGTGCCGTTGATGATGCCGGCGACCCACTCGATGCGATTGGCCGCGAGCCCTTCGCGCAAGGCCTTGACGATCGGGATGCTCACGGCCACCGCGCCTTCATAGGCGACGACCACGCCCCGCTCGCGCGCCGCCGCGAAGATCTCTTCGCCATGCACCGCGAGCAGTGCCTTGTTGGCCGTGACCACGTGCTTGCCGTGCGCAATGGCGGCCAGCACCCAGTCGCGCGCCGGACCGGTGCCACCTGCCACCTCGACGACCACATCGACATCGGGATGGGTCGCGACCTGCATCGGATCGTCGGTGAGCGGCAGATCCGCACCGACGATCGTGGCGGCGCGTGCCAGGTTGCGCGCCGCCACGATCACGAGTTCGATCGACCGGCCCGCCCGCGCCGCGATCTCGGCACGGTTGCGCGCCAGAACGCGGAAGGTGCCGGATCCGACCGTCCCGATACCGATCATGCCGACGCGCAGCGCGCGGGTGGACAGGCGGTGCTCGCGCGCGGCGAGCGGCGTGAGGGATTCGCGGGATTCGACGGGATCTCGGTACATGGCATCAACTCCAAACGACAGAAAAACAAAACCCAGCTGCCAGAGCTGGGTTCATTCGTTCGGAGAGAGCGTGTACACCAGGTGGCTGCCGAAACGGCCACCTGCGCGTGCTCAGGTGGCCGCGATGGTAATGGTGGTAATCATTCGAGCAACGACCATTGCCTGCGCGATGGCAGGCGGCATCATCCGGCTCATGCACGGCGTGCAGGCGGCGAAGGACGCGGTTTGAATGGAATGCTGGATCGACATGACGGCCCGGAGTGTACCGCAGGCCTCAGCGCGCGCCAGCGGAAAGGCGCCGCTCCAGCCATGCGCTGTAGCGCGACAGGCCGAAGCACATCACCCAATACACCGCGGCGATGAACAGGTAGCCCTCGAGGTAGAACGGCCGCCAGGTCGGGTCGCCACCCAGCGCCAGGCCCAACGCACCGGTGAGCTCGAACAGGCCGACCACCGTCACCAGCGAGGTGTCCTTGAGCGTGCCCACCACGTTGTTCGTGAGCGCCGGCACGACGAGCCGCAGCGCCTGCGGCAGCACGATGTCGCGCTGCACCGGCCATCGTCCGAAGCCGAGCGCCATCGCGGCATCGATCTGCCCGCGCGGCACGGCCTGCAAGCCGCCGCGCACGATCTCCGCAAGGTAGGCTGCGACGAACAGCGTGAGTCCGGCAAGCACGCGCACCAGCACGTCCGGCTGCCAGCCTGCAGGCCACAGCAACGGCAGCAGGAAGGACGCCATGAACAGCACCGAGATCAGCGGCACACCGCGCACCAGCTCGATGTAGGTCGCACTCAGGGTGCGCGCGACCGGCCATTGCGAGCGCCGCCCGAGCGCGAGCAGCAGCGCCAGCGGAAAGGCCAGCGCCAGCCCGACCACCGCCAGGCCGATCGTCAGCGGCAGCCCACCCCAACGGCTGGTCGGCACTTCCACCAGACCCGCCACACCACCGCGCATCAACACCACGAACAACCCCAGCGCGACCAGCCACAGCGGCAGCAACCACCAGCGCCAGCTGCGCGGCCAGGCGCTGAGCAGGGTCACGGCCGACAGCAGGACGACCGCGATCGCAGGGCGCCATTGGTCTTCGTAGGGATAGCGGCCGAACAGCAGCGGCCGCCATTTCTCGGCGATCACGCCCCAGCAGGCGCCGTGCTGCAGCGCGCGGCAGCCCTCGGCATCGGGGCGGAACACCGCGTGCAGCACCGCCCAGTCGATGGCATGCGCGAGCACCCAGGCAGCCAGCAACAGAACGAGCAACGTCGCCAGCGCACGCATCGGCGTACCGGCGAGTTCGCTGCGCCAGCGCTGCCAGGCCGGCACGACCGGGGCACCCTGTGCGGAGAAGTCGGTGGGCGTCCGGCTCATTGCCAGCCTCGCAACGCAACACGCGCGTTGTAGCGGTTCATGCCCGCCGAGATCAGCAGCGACAGCAGCAGGTACACCGCCATCACCACCGCGATGCACTCGAAGGCCCGGCCGGTGGAATTGAGCGATGTATTGGCGACCGACACCAGTTCCGGATAGCCGACCGCGACCGCCAGCGACGAATTCTTGGTGAGGCTCAACAGCTGGTTCGTCAGCGACGGCACGATCACACGCAGCGCCTGCGGCAGCACGACGATGCGCAGTTGCTGCAGCGGCGTGAAGCCGAGCGCACCCGCGGCCAGCTTCTGCCCCTGCGCGACCGACCCGATGCCGGCACGCACGATCTCCGCGACGAAGGCAGCGGTGTAGAGCGCGAGCGCGCCCGTCACCGCGAGGTATTCGGGACTCAGCGCCGCGCCGCCGCTCACGTTGAAGCTGCCGCGCTCGGGCCACTCGAGGTGCGTCGGCCAGAACGCGCCGGCCTCCCGCACCGGCCACGGCATCGACAGGCCGCCCTTGCTGAGCCAGAACCCTGGCAGCAGTTCCATGGCGTCGGTCGAATCCGGCAGCAACTGGGTCAGCGCGAAATACAGCATCAACATCTGCACCAGCAGCGGGATGTTGCGCAGCGTCTGGACGTACACCCCGCACAGCCCGCGCACCAGCACGTGCGGCGCAAGCCGGCCAATGCCGAGCAGCGTACCCAGCAGCACGGCGACGACCGCCGCCGGCACCGCTGCACGCACCGTGTTGATCAGCCCGGCCAGGAAGGCACGCCAGAACGGCTGCCCCGAATCGAAGTCGAGCCAGCCCTCAGAGATCTCGAAGCCGGCCGACTGCAGCAGGAAGTCGAAGCCCGACCGCACCCCGCGCGAGCGCAGCACTTCCAGCGCGTGATGCACCACCCAGACCACGCCACCCACGACGGCAAGAACCAGCAGAGCCTGCACGGCCCAGGCGAGCCAAACCCCGCGGCGGGCACCCGGCGCCCAGTCATTCCCACTCATAAAAAGCTCCTTCCCTCACCACAGGAACACCACGGAACCGGCTTCGCCGGGCCGTTGGTGTTGCCCCCGGGCAGGGGGTTGGCGAAGCGACACGAAGTGCGCGAAGCCTGGGGGCGAGTCAACGCACAGGCAACGCGTAGAGCAGGCCGCCCTTGCTCCACAGATTGTTCGAGCCCCGCGGCAGCTTGAGCACCGACTTCGGCCCCACGTTGCGCTCGAAGATTTCGCCGTAGTTGCCGACCGCCTTCACGGCACGGTACGACCACTCCTTGTCCAGGCCCAGCAGCTTGCCGAGATCGTCGCCCGTGCCAACCAGGCGCTGCTGCGCCGGGTCCTTGCTGTTCGCCTTGAGATCGTCGATGTTCGCCTGCGTGATGCCGGCCTCCTCGGCCTCGATCAGCGCATTCGGCACCCACTTGACGATGGCGAACCACTCGTCGTCGCCACGGCGTACCAGCGGCGCGAGCGGTTCCTTGGAGATCAGCTCCGGCAGGATGACGTAGTCGTCAGGGTTCGGCGCTTCCTTGTTGCGCAGCCCGGCCAGCGCCGACGTGTCGGTCGTGAAGGCCTGGCAGCGACCGGCGAAGAAGGCCTTGAACGAGGCCTCGAAGCTTTCGAACACCACGGTCTTCACCGGGATGTTCTGCGCCTTGAAGTAGTCGGCCACGTTCTTCTCGTTGGTGGTACCGGACTGCGTGCAGATGGTGGCGTTCTTGAGCTGCTTGGCGCTCGTCACCTTGATTTTCTTCGGCACCAGGAAGCCCTGGCCGTCGTAGTAGGTGATGGTGGTGAAGTTGAAGCCGAGCGACGCGTCGCGCGTCAGCGTCCAGGTCGTGTTGCGGGCGAGGATGTCGATCTCGCCGGCCTGCAGGGCCGAGAAGCGCTGCTGCGAATTGAGCGGCACGAAGTCGACCTTCTTGGCATCGCCGAGCACCGCGGCGGCGACTGCGCGGCAGGTGTCGACGTCGAGCCCCGACCAGTTGCCCTGGGTGTCGGGTGCCGAGAAGCCGGCGACCCCGTTGGTAACGCCGCACTTGACGGTGCCGCGCTGCTTGACGGCATCGAGCGTCTTGCCTGCAAAGGCTGCCGGTGCTGCGGCGAACGCCAGGACGGCGGCGATGGCCACGAGGGCCGGGCGGATGTTCTGGTTCATGGTGTATTCCTCAATGACGGCGCCGGCAGTTTACGGGGCGTGTGAACAGTCTGCCAAAGAAGGGATGGGCACAAGCAAATTCTTCAGAAAACGCGCGCCTTCTTGGCTCACAATCGCGCGTCTTTTTAGAAAAGGTAGTGATTCCATGACCCGTTCCGACGACACCGGCAAACTCGTTCTTCGCCTGGCCCTGGGTATCCTGATCCTGCTGCACGGCATCGCCAAGCTGAGTTCGGGCGTAGGCTTCATCTCGGGCATGCTGGCTTCTCACGGACTGCCGGCCGCGCTGGCCTATCTCGCGTACATCGGCGAAGTCGTCGCACCGGTGTTGGTCATCGTGGGTGTGTTCACCCGGCCTGCCGCGCTGGTCATCGCGATCAACATGCTGTTCGCCTTCGGCCTGGTCCACATGAAGGACCTGACCGCCATCACCAAGACCGGCGGATGGGCGCTCGAACTGCAAGGCATGTACCTGTTCGGCGCCATCGCGGTGGCGCTGCTGGGCGCCGGCGCCATCAGCCTCGGCGGCCGCGGCGGCAAATACAACTGACACCTCGGTCGATGGGCGCAAGCCGCAGCCATCGCGGCTCGCGCGGCGCCCTCGGGCTCAGTCGTCCTCGGACGCATCGAGGCCCGGGAACAGGACCTCGGTGAAGCCGAATCGCGAGAAGTCGCGCACGCGCATCGGATAGAGCTTGCCCAGCAAGTGATCGACCTCGTGCTGCACGACGCGTGCATGGAAGCCACTCACGGTGCGGTCGATCGGGTCGCCGTAGGGGTCGAAGCCGGTGTAGCGGATGTTCGCGAAGCGTGGCACCACGCCGCGCAGGCCCGGCACCGACAGGCAGCCTTCCCAGCCCTCTTCTTCCTCGTCGTCGAGTGGCGTGATCACCGGGTTCAGCAACACCGTGCGCGGCACGATGGGCGCGTCCGGGTAGCGCGGGTTCACCGTGCTCGTGCCGAAGATCACCAGTTGCTGGTCGACACCGATCTGCGGCGCCGCCAGGCCCGCGCCGTTGACGGCATGCATGGTCTCGAACATGTCGCGCACCAGCAGGTGCAGCTCATCGGTGTCGAAGGCGGTGACGGGCTGAGCGATGCGCAGCAGCCGCGGGTCGCCCATCTTGAGGATCTCGCGAATGGTCATGGGCCATTATCGCGAAGGGTCGGGGTGCGTGATCACCGCGACGATGCGGCTCAGTCCTGCTGGTAGGCCCGCGGTCGCGCACCAGGCAATGCACCGGGACGCGGACCCAGGTTCGGACGCGGGCCTGCGCCGCCCTGCGGTCCCGGGCCGGCTTGCGGCGGAGGGCCACCTTGCGGGCCGCCCGGTCGTGGACCGGGGCCGGCGCCGGGACCTGGCCGGGGCCCGTCACCGGGACGTGGGCCCGGCCCGGCTCCGGGACGCGGACCATCGCCAGGGCGCGGGCCAGGGCCATAACCCGGATAACCCGGGCGCGGGCCCGGACCGTAGCCCGGCCGGCCGTAGTAACCCGGGTAGGCCGGCCGGCTGTAGTACGTGGGGCCGTTGTAATAGCCGCCGTTGTAATAGCCACCGTTGATGTAGACCGGCGCAACGGCCGGCCCGGGGTTCGCGTAGTACGGCTCCGAATACACCGCGGAACCTTCATACACGCCGCCGGGATAGGCGACACAGCCGCTCAGCACGGCGACGCCGCCCAGTGCCAGGCAGCTTCCAAGCAAACGAATCTTGTTCATGACTTTGTGACTCCCTGAATGACCTGACGGTTCAACGCGCCAAGGTAAAGCTCGCCGACTGCGCCCGTGTGAAGCCACGTAACCTGAGGTAATGCGGGAGTCCGCCTACGACGCCTGCGGCTGCACCGCCGTCGCATCGCCGGGGCCGTTCTGGATCAGCGCCAGCATGGCCGCCTCGTCGATCACGTTCACGCCCAGCGTGATCGCCTTCTCGAGCTTGCTGCCAGCCTCGGCGCCGGCCACCACGTAATCGGTCTTCTTGCTGACCGAGCCCGCCACCTTGGCGCCAGCTGCTTCGAGCATGTCCTTGGCGTCGTCGCGGCTGAGCGCCGGCAGCGTCCCGGTGATGACGAAGGTCTTGCCGGCGAGCGGCTTCGGGGCGCGCGCTGCCGGCTCGCCCTCTTCCCAGGTCAGGCCGCAGGCACGCAACTGCTCGACCACCTCGCGGTTGTGCGGCTGGTCGAAGAAGGTGCGCAGGCTGGTCGCGACGACCGGTCCGACGTCGTTGACTTCCAGCAACGCCTCCTCCGAGGCGTCCATGATCGCGTCGAGCTTGCCGAAATGCTTCGCGAGATCCTTGGCCGTGCTCTCGCCGATGTGGCGGATGCCCAGGCCGAAAAGAAAGCGCGGCAACGTGGTCTGCTTCGACTTCTCCAGCGCCTCGACCAGGTTGGCGGCCGACTTGTCGGCCATGCGCTCGAGCCCGACCAGGGTCGTGAAGCCCAGCTTGTAGAGGTCGGGCAGCGTGCGGATCAGGTTGGCGTCGACCAGTTGCTCGACCAGCTTGTCGCCGAGGCCATCGACGTCGACGGCACGCCGTGCCGCGAAATGCAGGATCGCCTCCTTGCGCTGCGCGCCGCAGAACAGGCCGCCGGTGCAGCGGTAGTCGACCTCGCCCTCCTCCCGCAGCGCGTCGGAGCCGCAGACCGGGCACTTGCGCGGCATCGTGAACACCGGGCCGCGCTGATCGTCCGGCTTGGCGAGGCTGTCCGGCACGACGCCGACCACCTCGGGGATCACGTCGCCCGCGCGGCGCACGATCACGGTGTCGCCGACGCGCACGTCCTTGCGGCGCGCCTCGTCCTCGTTGTGCAGCGTGGCGTTGGTCACGGTCACGCCGCCGACGAAAACCGGCGCCAGCTTGGCGACCGGCGTGAGCTTGCCGGTGCGGCCGACCTGCACCTCGATCGCCAGCACCTCGGTCAGTTGCTCCTGCGCCGGGTACTTGTGCGCGACCGCCCAGCGCGGCTCGCGCGAGACGAAGCCCAGTTGCCGCTGCAGCGCCACGCTGTCGACCTTGTAGACGACGCCGTCGATGTCGTAGGGCAGCGTGTCGCGCTGCCGGCCCATCGCTTCATGAAAGGCGACCAGTTCCTCGGCGCCCGTCGCCCGCCGGGTCTGCGCGGCCACCGGAAAGCCCCAGGCCCGGAACTGCTGCAGCCAGTCGAACTGCGTCGGGCAATCGGGGCCGCCGTCCTCCGGCGCGCTGACCTCGCCGAGGCCATAGGCAAAGAAGCTCAGCGGACGGTGCGCCGCAATGGCCGGGTCCAACTGACGCACCGCGCCGGCAGCGGCATTGCGCGGGTTCACGAAGACCTTCTCGTTCTTCTGGCCGGCCGCGATCTTTTCGCGCTGACGCTCGTTGAGCGCCTCGAACTGGTCGCGACGCATGTAGACCTCGCCGCGGACCTCGACCACCGGCGGCACGGCGTCGCCATGCAGGCGCAACGGAATCTGCCTCAGCATGCGGATGTTGTGCGTGACGTCCTCGCCGACCTCGCCGTCGCCGCGCGTCGCGGCCTGCACCAGCACGCCCTGCTCGTAGCGCAGGTTGATCGCCAGGCCGTCGAACTTGAGCTCGCAGACATAGCCGACGGGCGGTGCATCTTCAGCCAGCCCGAGTTCGCGCCGCACGCGCGCGTCGAAGGCGCTCGCGCCGCCGGCGGTGATGTCGGTCTCGGTCCGGATCGACAGCATCGGCACCTTGTGGCGCACCTTGGTGAAGCCTTCGAGCACTTTGCCGCCGACCCGGCGCGTCGGTGAGTCCGGCGTCCGGAGGTCGGGAAATTCGTCTTCCAGGGCCTGCAGCCGCTGGAACATCCGGTCGTATTCGGCGTCCGGCAACGCGGGCGCATCGAGGACGTAATAAAGGTGTGCGTGGTGGCGCAGCTTCTTGCCCAAGGCAAGGGCCTCGCGCGCCGCATCGACAAAAGAGGTCATGGCCTTAGCTGAATAAGCGCCGTGCGAGCGGCGAGCCCGACGGAAGATCGCGCGAATCGAGCGTGTCGTACAGCTGCTCGAGGTCGCCGCCGATCACGTCCATCGTCTCTTCGCGCAGCAACTGGCCATCGCCGTCCGTCACCACGCCGTCCATCTCGCGCGCCAGCGTGGCGGCGGCTTCGCGCAGCCGCACGAAGGGCTGCTCGCCGCGCTCGACCTGCGGCACGTCCAGGCTCAGCGTGAGTTCGCGGATCGCCGACTGTGCCGGATCGTCCGCCAGCGCAGCCTGCGTGTCGAAGGACAAGCCGATGATCGGTGGCATGCCCGGCTCGCCGGTCGGCAGCACCATGCGCCCCGGGATGATGCCCGCGACGAAGCCCAGCCGCGCCGCGTTCTGCTGCACGTAGCCGGGGCTCCAGGCCGCATGCCGCGCACGCAGCACGAAGCCGAGCTGCGCATCGTGCGCGCTCGCGAACTGGTCGAGTTCGCGCGCGCGCGCCACCTCGTCCAGCATTTCGGGAAACTCGGGCGCGCCGTTGATGACATCGGCAAAGGCCTGCGCCTTGACGACGAATTCCGAATACTCGATTTCGTTGAGTGCGCCAGTCCGATTGGCCAGCTGCACGCCGACCTGGAACGCGCCATAGCGCTGGCCCGGCGCGGGCGGCTCCCATTCGCCGTTGTGCGCGTTCAAGCCTTCGATCGCGACCGGCTTGCTGCCGGCGCGGCGCGTGGCCGGCATGGCGGCGATCGCCGCGTCGCCGGACACCAGCCCGTCGAGCGAGACCGGCGCGATCACGTCGATCAGCGGGTCGAGTCCGCCGCGGCGCTCGCCGGACGGCGGCGGCAGCACACTGGGTGCCGGCAGGTCGGGGTCGAACAATGGCTCATGGCGCTCGCTCGCAGCCACCGCGTTCGGGTCGGTGTGCAGCATCGGCTCCTGCATGTTGCCGACCGAGGCTGCCGTGCCGGCATCCTCCGGCAACTCGCTGTCGGCGGCATCGGGCTGGCGGGGCGCGTTCCGGCGCGACACCCAGGTGTTGTAGGCGACCAGCCCCGCGAGCACGAGCCCGCCGAGGATCGCAAGGGCGACGGTCAAACTGCTCATCGTTCGCCCCTCATGCGTCCGCCATCGAGACAGCGGCTTCCATGTCGACCGCCACGATGCGGGAGACGCCCTGCTCCTGCATCGTCACGCCGATCAGCTGCTCGGCCATCTCCATCGCGATCTTGTTGTGGCTGATGAACAGGAACTGCGTCTCCTTGCTCATGGCCGACACGAGCTTGGCGTAGCGCTCGGTGTTGGCGTCGTCCAGCGGCGCATCGACCTCGTCCAGCAGACAGAACGGCGCGGGGTTCAGCTGGAAGATCGCGAACACGAGCGCGATGGCGGTGAGCGCCTTCTCGCCGCCCGACAGCAGGTGGATGGTCTGATTCTTCTTGCCGGGCGGCTGGGCCAGCACCTGCACGCCGGCGTCGAGGATTTCGTCGCCGGTCATCACGAGCCGGGCGTTGCCGCCACCGAACAGCTCGGGGAACATGCGGCTGAAGTGCTCGTTGACGATCTTGAAGGTGCCGCCGAGCAGCTCGCGCGTCTCGCCGTCGATCTTGCGGATCGCGTCTTCCAGCGTGCCGATGGCCTCGTTCAGGTCGGCCGACTGCGCGTCGAGGAAGGTCTTGCGTTCGCGCGCCACGGCCAGCTCGTCCAGCGCGGCCAGGTTGACGGCGCCGAGCGCGACCACTTCGCGGTTCAGCCGGTCGATCTCGCCCTGCAGGCCGGTCAGCCGCACCTTGTCGGTCTCGATCGACAGCGCCACGGCCTCGAGGTCGGCCTGCGCATCGGCCAGCAACTGCGCGTACTGCTCGAAGCCCAGGCGCGCGGCCTGCTCCTTCAGCTGGAATTCGGTGATGCGCTGGCGCAGCGGATCGAGTTCGCGCTCCAGCGTGATGCGGCGCTCGTCGCTCGCGCGCAGCTTGAGCGTGAGGTCGTCGTACTGGCTGCGCGCGGCGCCCAGCGCGGTCTCGCGCTCGAGCTTCAGCGACAGCGCGTCCTGCAGGCCGGCCTGGGCCGCCGCGTCGGACAGCCGGCCCAGCTCGGCCTGCGCGCGCTCCTGCTCGTCGGCGAGCGACACGGTCTGCTGCGCCGCCGTTTCGATCGCACGGCCCAGCTCGCCACGGCGCGCCTCGACCGAGCGCTGCGTGAAGGTGGCCTCCTGCGCCTGTCGTTCGAGGCCGCGGTGCTGTTCGCGGCTGGCAGTCAACGCGCGGCCGGCCTCGATCACGCGCTCGTCGAGCTGCGCATGGCGCTCCTGGCTGTCGGCCAGTTGCATGTCGAGTTCCTCGAAGCGGCCTTCGGCGGCGATGCGGCGCTCCTGCAGTTCTTCGAGCTGCGCATCGACCTCTTCCAGGTCGGCGCCCAGTTGCTGGCTGCGCGCGCGCGCCTGCTCGGCGAGCTGTGTGAGGCGCAGCGTCTCGACCTGCAAGGTGTGCGCGCGCGATTGCGTGTCGGCGGCTTCCCGCCGTGCCGTCACGAGCCGCTGGGCCGCATCGGCGTAGGCCGCTTCGGCGCGCACCAGGGCCGTCCGCGCCTCGTCGTTGATCAATGTCTGCGCGCGCAACTGGCGTTCGAGGTTCTCGATCTCCTGCGCCCGCGCCAGCAGACCCGACTGCTCGGAATCCTGCGCGTAGAAGCTCACGCTGTGGGCACCGACGGCGTGCCCGCTTTTCACGTAGATGACCTCGCCCGGCTTGAGCTGGGCGCGCTGCGCGAGCGCCTCCTCGAAGCTCGAGGCGGTGTAGCAGCCCTGCAGCCAGTCGCCCAGCAGCGCCTGCTGGCCCGCATCGTTCAGCCGCAGCAGATCGGCCAGCCGCGGCAACGCACCGGCGGCTTGCAGCGCGGCGGCCAGCGGCGGGCTGTAGAACGCGAGCCGGGACGGCGGCGCGTCGTTGCCGAAAGCACGGACCATCTCGAGCCGCGAGACCTCGAGGGCGCCGAGCCGTTCGCGCAGTGCGGCTTCGAGCGCGTTCTCCCAACCCTGCTCGATGTGGATGCGGCTCCACAGGCCCTGCAATCCGTCGAGCCCGTGCCTGGCGAGCCAGGGTGCGAGCTTGCCGTCGGTCTTGACCTTTTCCTGCAGCGCCTTGAGCGCCTCGAGCCGGGCCGAGAACTCGGCATGGCGCGCGCCTTCGGTGTTGACGGCCTGCTGGCGCGTGCGGCGGTCGTCGTCGCGCTGCGGCACGGCCTCCTGCAGATCCTGCAGGCGGGCGTCGGCCTCGGCGGCGGCCTCCTGTGCCGCTTCGTACTGCGACTGCAGGTCGAGCAGGCGGGCCTCGTCGGGCACGGCCAGCGCGTTCTTGTCGCTGCGCAGGCGCTCGCTGCGCTGCGTGAGCTGACGGCTCTGTTCCTCGATGTTGCGCTGGTCGGCCGCCAGCACCTGGATCTGCTGCTGAACCTGCACGACGGCCGTGCGCTGGGTGTTGGCTTCCTGCTGGGCGCGTTGCTGCGCGTCTTCCAGCTCGGGCAGGCGCGCCTCGTGTTCCTCGATCTGCGCAGCGAGCAGTTCGGCCTGCTCTTCGGCATCGACGCCCTGGCCGGCCAGCGCTTCGAGCTCGACCTCGGCATCCTCGCGGCGCGTGCCCCATTGGCCGATCTGCTCGCGCAGCTGGACCAGCCGCGCCTCGACGCGCTGCCGGCCTTCGACCACGAAGCGGATCTCGCCTTCGAGCCGGCCGACTTCGGCGCTCGCCTCGTAGAGCTTGCCCTGCGCCTGGTTGACGTGGTCGCCCGCGCCGTAGTGGGCCTGCCGGATGGTCTCGAGGTCGGCCTCGACGCGGCGCAGGTCGGCGGTACGGGATTCGAGGTCGTTCAGCGCCTTGCCCGCGTCGGCCTGGATCCGCGCCTGGTCGTTCTCGCTCTCGGCACGCTTCAGGAACCAGAGCTGATGCTGCTTCTTCGTGGCGTCGGCCTGCAGCGTGTTGTAGCGCTGCGCCACCTCGGCCTGCTTCTCCAGGCGGTCGAGATTGGCGTTGAGCTCGCGCAGGATGTCCTCGACGCGGGTGAGGTTCTCGCGCGTGTCGCCGAGCCGGTTCTCGGTCTCGCGGCGGCGCTCCTTGTACTTCGACACGCCGGCCGCTTCTTCGAGGAACAGGCGCAGTTCCTCGGGCTTGGATTCGATGATCCGGCTGATCGTGCCCTGGCCGATGATGGCGTAGGCGCGCGGCCCGAGGCCGGTGCCGAGGAACACGTCCTGCACGTCGCGGCGGCGTACCGGCTGGTTGTTGATGTAGTAGCTGCTGGTGCCGTCGCGCGTGAGCACGCGGCGCACCGCGATCTCGGCGAACTGCGACCACTGGCCGCCCGCGCGGTGGTCGGCGTTGTCGAACACCAGTTCGACGCTCGACCGGCTGGCCTGCTTGCGCGTGGTCGTGCCGTTGAAGATCACGTCCTGCATCGATTCGCCGCGCAGTTCGCTGGCGCGCGATTCGCCGAGCACCCAGCGAACGGCGTCCATGATGTTCGACTTGCCACAGCCGTTCGGCCCCACGACCCCGACCAGTTGGCCCGGCAACAGGAAGTTGGTGGGTTCGGCAAACGACTTGAAGCCGGAGAGCTTGATGGAATTGAGACGCACGAGTGGTCGTTCCGTCCTGGCGCGAACGCCAAGGTATTGATTTGTAAGGAAAACGCACGCCGGATGGCGGCCGCCCGAGGCTCACGATGATAACGTGAGCTCCCCGGCGCAGTCGCCCTGCGCCGCCCTCTCGCAGACCCTTGCCACAAGCCCGCGAATCCAGGCGGCCAGCCGGCCGAAGAAGCCGCCTGCGTCGGCCCATCCGTCACGAAGCCGCACCTAGAATCCGCGAGCCCTTCTCCATTCCCAACCTTCCAGGTAACACATGAGTTCCATCAATTTCATCGGCGGCGAAAAAGGTGGCGTCGGCAAGTCGGTCACATCGCGGGTGCTGGCGCAGTACTTCATCGACCACAGCCGCCCCTTCACCGGCTTCGACACCGACCGCTCGCACAGTTCCTTCACGCGCTTCTACGAAGGCTTCGCGTCGCCGGTGGTGGTCGACAGCTACGAAGGCCTGGACACCGTCGTGAACGGCTTCGAGTCGAACCCCGGCCAGAGCGTGATCGTCGACCTCGCCGCGCAGACGCTCGCACCGCTGTCGCGCTGGATCAAGGAGTCGGAGCTGTTCGACGTGTTTGCCGAACTCGGCGTCGCCGTCAATTTCTGGCACGTGCTGGACGACGGCAAGGATTCGAGCGACCTGCTCGGCACGCTGGTCGACACCTTCGGCAAGCGCCCGAACTACGTGGTGGTGCAGAACTACGGCCGCGGCAGCGACTTCGGCCTGCTGCTCGCCTCGTCCGCGCTGGCCAAGGCCACGGAGAACGGTGCCCGCGTGATCACGCTCCCGCGCCTGCACGAGGCCAGCATGCGCAAGATCGATGCGCACAACAGCAGCTTCTGGAAGGCCGTGAACGACCGCGAAGGCCCGCATGCACTCGGCCTGCTGGAGCGCCAGCGCGTGAAGAGCTGGCTGGCGACCTGCTACGCCGCGTTCGACACGCTGCCGCTGTAATCAGGTTCGGGCAGCCTCGAGCAGCCAGCCCCGGAAGGCCTGCATCGCCGCACCCTCCGGTTTCGATTTGAGGCGGGTGAGCCAGTAGCCGCCGTTCTGCGTCGCGATGCCGAAGGGCTGCACCAGCCGGCCCTGGCGAACTTCCCGCGAGAACATGCCGACCGGCAACAACGCGACACCGGCGCCTTGCGCAACGGCCTCGGCCATCGTCAGCGACGAATCGAACACGGCGCCGCGGACCACCGGGCATTCGACTCCCGCGGCTGCAAACCAGACCGCCCACTCGTCGCTGCGGTAGGAGCGCAGCAGCGTCGCGCCGTGCAAGTCCGCCGGCCGTTGCAGCCCGGCGGCCAGCGCCGGCGCGCACATCGGCGACATGGGCGAGGCCATCAGCGCCTCGGCCTCGGTGCCATGCCATGCGCCGTCGCCGAAACGGATCGCATAGTCCAGCCCCTCGCCCGCGATGTCGACCCGGTTGTTGTGCGTGAACAGCCGCAGGTCGACGAAGGGATGCAGTTGCTGGAAATCCTGCAGGCGCGGCATCAGCCAGCCGACGGCGAAAGTACCGACCACACCCACCGTCAGCACCTCGCGCGCCCGACCTTCGCCGAACTGCGCCAGCACGCTCGAAATGCGGGCGAAGGACTGCGCCAGCACCGGCAGCAGCGCAGCGCCCTCGTCGGTCAGCACCAGGCCGCGCGGCAGGCGACGGAACAACGGCGCGCCGATGCGCGCCTCCAGATTCTTCACGTGCTGGCTCACGGCCGTCTGGGTGACATGGAGTTCGAGCGCGGCCCGCGTGAAGCTCAGGTGGCGCGCCGACACTTCGAAAGCGCGCAGGGCATTGAGTGGAAGCTGCATGTCGTGATCCTCGAGCCCCGGATTTTCTTATGGCTCGGCTGCTTTCTTTGCATTGGATTGCGTGCACCGCAATCGGTATGGTCCAGGCTCCCGAATCACCACTTCACAAGGAAAAGAATGCAGAGACGCACGTTCGCCCTGGCGCTGGGCAGCAGCCTGGCCAGCCTCGCGACCACCACCCAAGCCAAGAAATCCGATGGCACCGAAGGCATCGCCAAGGCCATTGCAGCGGCGGAAGCCGCGAGCGGTGGCCGACTGGGTGTGTGCATCCTCGACACGGCGAACGGCCGGCGCGTCGGGTATCGCGCCGACGAGCGCTTCCCGATGTGCAGCACCTTCAAGCTGCTGGCTGCAGCCTGCGTGCTGCAGCGCGTCGACGCGGGGCGCGAGCAACTCGCGCGGCCGATCGCCATCGCCCGCTCGGCGATCCTTCCGCACTCGCCGCTGACGGAGCCGCGCGTCGGCGGACGCATGACGATGGCCGAGCTGTGCGAAGCAGCCATCACGCAAAGCGACAACGCCGCCGCCAACCTGATGCTGGCCAGCTTCGGCGGACCGGCCGGCCTGACGCGCTACATCCGCGGACTGGGCGACAAGGTGACGCGCCTCGACCGCAACGAACCCACGCTGAATGAAAGCACGCCCGGCGACCCGCGCGACACGACCACGCCGGCCGCCATGCTCGGCTTGCTGCAGGCGCTGCTGATCGGCAAGGCCTTGAGCCCGGCGTCGCGCGATCAATTGAGGGATTGGCTGCTGGCCAACCAGACCGGCGAGGGCCGGCTGCGTGCACGCTTGCCTGCGGGCTGGCGGGTGGGAGACAAGACGGGCTCCGGCGCGCACGGCAGCCACAACGATGTCGGCATCGTCTTCCCGCCCGGACGGCCACCGCTGCTGGTCGCGACCTATCTCACGCAGACCGCAGCGCCGATGGAACAGCGCAATGCGACGCTGGCGGCGGTTGGCGCACTGCTTCCGACGCTGGCCGGCGCCTGACGACCCGACGAGGCCGCAGGCAGCCGCGCGGACCGGCTCAGCGCGCCCGCTTGAACAGCAGGACGAGCAGCAGCAGCCCGAAGCCGACGAAGCAGATGAAAGACCAGTTCGCGATCGACAGGCCGAGGAAGGTCCAGTCGATCTGCGAGCAGTCGCCGCCGCCGCGGAAGATCATCGGCAGCGCGCGCTTCAGCGGGAAGGTCTCGATCATCCCGTAGAGGTCGCGGCCGCAGGAGACGACTTCCGGCGGATACCACTGCAGCCAGCTCTGCTGGGCTGCGGTGTAGGCGCCGCCGACCGCGGACACCAGCGCCAGCAACATGCCGACAACCTGCAGGCCGCGACGTGCGGTCGCGCTGCCGATGGCCGTGAAGATCGCCACCAGCACCAGCGCGTAACGCTGGACGATGCACATCGGGCAGGGCTCGAGGCCGACGACGTGCTGCAGGTACATGCCGAAGGCCAGCATGAGCACACAGGCGAGACAGATCAGGGCCAGCGCGCGACGCGGCGCGGAGAAATACCAAGAGATCAAGGAGACACCCAGTCTTCGACGAACACCCTGGCCTTGCGCGGCGTGGCAACGACGGTGTCGCCTTCCTTCAAGCCCAGGTCCCGGAACTGTTGCGCAGGGAGTTGCGCTTCGATGATGGTCCCGGTCGCTGGATTATCTGGATTCGTTTCGGTGGGCTCAAGTTCCAGCCGCGCGATCGGGCCGACCACGATGGCACGCGACAGCGTCGCGACGATGCCCGCCGGCCTGTCGCCAACCGCACCGGCCACGTAGCGCTCGACTTCCAGGTCGTGCGGGCGCACGTAGGCCAGCGCGCGGCTGTCCTTGACCTGGCTGTGTTCCGGCGCATCGATGCGGATGCCCTGCACGCTGACCTCGCCATCGCGCGCACGTCCCTGGAACAGGTTCACGTCGCCGAGGAAGCCATAGACGAAGGGGCTGGCCGGATGGTCCCAGACCTCCTGCGGCGAGCCGACCTGTTCGATCTGCCCCTTGTTGATCACCACCACGCGGTCGGCCACTTCAAGCGCCTCTTCCTGGTCGTGGGTGACGAAGATCGACGTGACGTGCAGCTCGTCGTGCAGGCGGCGCAGCCAGCGGCGCAGTTCCTTTCGCACCTTGGCGTCGAGTGCGCCGAAGGGTTCGTCGAGCAGCAGCACCTTCGGCTCGACGGCCAGCGCACGGGCCAGCGCGATGCGCTGGCGCTGGCCGCCCGAGAGCTGCGACGGATAGCGGTCCCCGAGCCAGTCGAGCTGCACCAGCTTCAGCAGGTCGGTCACCTTCTTCTTGATCTGCACGTCGCTCGGGCGCTCGCTGCGCGGCTTCACGCGCAGGCCGAAGGCCACGTTCTCGAACACGGTCATGTGGCGGAACAGCGCGTAATGCTGGAACACGAAGCCGACGCCGCGCTCGCGCACGTGCACGTCGGTCGTGTCCTCGCCGGAGAACAGGATGCTGCCCTGGTCGGCCGTCTCCAGGCCCGCGATGATGCGCAGCAGCGTGGTCTTGCCGCAGCCCGAGGGGCCGAGCAGCGCGACCAGCTCGCCCGATTCGACATCGAGATTGACGTTGTTCAGCGCGCGGAAGTCGCCGAACTGCTTGCTGACGTTGCGGATTTCAATGCTCATGGTTCTGTTCTCTCAAGCCACGGCCGGCGGACGTTCCGGGGGCAGTTCGGCAATGGCCTTCATCTCGCGCTCGTGGCGCCATTCGATCACTGACTTGATCACCAGCGTGACCAGCGCCAGGATGGCCAGCAGCGACGCGACGGCGAACGCAGCCACCGACTGGTATTCGTTGTAGAGCACCTCGACGTGCAGCGGCATGGTGTTGGTCTGGCCGCGGATGTGGCCCGACACCACCGACACCGCACCGAACTCGCCCATGGCGCGCGCATTGCACAGGATCACGCCGTACAGCAGGCCCCACTTGATGTTGGGCAGCGTCACGCGCGAGAAGGTCTGCCAGCCGGTGGCGCCGAGCACGATCGCAGCCTGCTCCTCGTCGGTACCTTGCGCCTGCATCAGCGGAATCAGTTCGCGCGCGATGAAGGGGAAGGTCACGAACACGGTCGCCAGCACGATGCCGGGCACGGCGAAGATGATCTTGATGTCGTGGGCCTGCAGCCAGGGGCCGAACCAGCCTTGCGCGCCGAACACGAGCACGTAGATCAGGCCCGCCACGACCGGCGACACCGCGAAGGGCAGATCGACCAGCGTCGTCAGGATGGCCTTGCCGCGGAACTCGAACTTGGCGATGGCCCAGGCCGCCGCCACGCCGAACACGAGGTTCAGCGGCACGGCGATGGCCGCCGTGATGAGCGTCAGGACGATGGCGCTCCAGGCGTCGGGTTCCTGCAGCGCGGCGAGGTAGGCACCGAAGCCCTTGCGCAGTGCCTCGGCCGCGACCGCGGCCAGCGGCAGCACGAGGAACAGGAACATGAACAGCAGCGCCAAGCCGATCAGCGTGCGGCGGACCCAGGGTGCCTCGGTGGTGCCGGCCTTCGCGCGGCGGGTATTGCGGGTTGGGGACGTGCTCATCTCATGCCTCCGAGCGTCGCCGCTTCCAGCCCTGCAGGCCGTTGATCACGAGCAGCAGCAGGAACGAGATCACCAGCATCACCAGGGCCACCGCGGTCGCGCCGGCGTAGTCGTATTGCTCCAGCTTGCCGATGATGATCAGCGGCGTGATCTCGGAAATCATCGGCATGTTGCCGGCGATGAAGATCACCGAGCCGTACTCGCCGACGGCCCGCGCGAACGCCATCGCGAAGCCGGTCAGCAGCGCGGGAGCGATCGACGGCAGGATCACCTTGGTGAAGGTCTGCAGCCGCGTCGCGCCGAGGCTGCTGGCCGCTTCTTCGAGTTCTTTCTCCGTGTCCTCGAGCACGGGCTGCACCGTGCGCACGACGAAGGGCAGCCCGATGAAGATCAGCGCGATCACGATGCCCGCCGGCGTGAACGCCAGCTTGATGCCGTGGGGCTCGAGGAACTGGCCGACCCAGCCGTTGCCGGCCAGCAGCGCGGTCAGCGAAATACCGGCGACGGCCGTCGGCAACGCAAACGGCAGGTCCACCAGCGCATCGACGATGCGCTTGCCCGGAAACTTGTAGCGCACCAGCACCCACGCGACCAGCAGCCCGAACACCAGATTGACGAGCGCTGCGATCAGCGAGGCGCCGAACGTCAGCCGGTAGGACGCCATCACGCGCGGCGAAGTCACCGCCACCCAGAAGTGGTCCCAGGTCATCGTGAAGGTCTTGAAGACCAGCGCCGACAGCGGGATCAGCACGATCAGGCTCAGGTACAGCAGCGTGTAGCCGAGTGTCAGATTGAAGCCCGGCAGCACCCTCTTGGAGGCGCCCCGGGCTCCCGCACGCGAAAGCGGCGCTGCCGCGGACGACAGCGCCGATGAAGTGGCACCGGCCATTACTTGGCGCCGGGGGTGTACAGCTTGTCGAACTGGCCGCCGTCGTTGAAGTGCACCTTCTGCGCTTCACCCAGGCCGCCGAACAGTTCCTGCACGGTGAAGAGCTGCACCGGCTTGAAGGTGCTGGCGTATTTCTTCAGCACGGCCGGCGAACGCGGACGCAGCGCATGCTTGGCAGCGATTTCCTGTGCCTCGTCGGAATAAAGGTAGTCGAGGTAAGCCTTGGCGAGTTCGCCGGTGCCCTTCTTGGCGGTCGTGCGTTCGACGACGGCCACCGGGTTCTCGGCCAGCACGCTGATCGACGGGTACACCGCATCGACCTTGCCGGCGCCGAATTCACGGTCGATCGACAGCACTTCGGATTCGAAGGTGATCAGCGCGTCGCCGATGTTGCGTTGCAGGAAGGCCGTGGTCGCGTCGCGGCCGCCGCGTGCCAGCACCGGCACGTTCTTGAACAGCTTGCCGACGAACTCCGCGGCCTGCGCGTCGGTGCCGCCCTTCTTCTTCACGTAGCCCCAGGCGGCCAGGTAGGCGTAGCGGCCGTTGCCGCCGGTCTTGGGGTTGACCACCACGACCTGCACGCCCGGCTTGATCAGGTCGTCCCAGTCCTTGATGCCCTTCGGATTGCCGTTGCGCACCAGGATCAGCATGGTCGACGTGGTCGGCGATGCATCGTTCGGGAAGCGCTTGTTCCAGTCCTTGGCGACCACGCCGGTGTTCGCGAGGAAGTCGATGTCGGTGGTGGTGTTCATCGTCACGACGTCGGCATCGAGGCCATCGGCCACGGCACGCGCCTGGGCGCTCGAACCGCCATGGGACTGATCGACCTTGACGTCCTTGCCGGTCGTCTTCTTGTAGTTCGCCACGAAGGCGGCGTTGTAGTCCTTGTAGAACTCGCGGGCCACGTCGTACGAGGCGTTCAGCAGCGTGTTGCTTTGCGCAAAGCCCGAAGCGCTTGCGAGCATGGCGAGGCCGGCGAGAAGGATCTTGGTTCTGGAAATCATAGGGTTGCCAAAGGTTCGATGGAAGTACGGCGGGCCAGCAGCGACGCCGGCTCGTCCGTCAGCGACTGGAGCAGTGCCAGGCCGAGCGGCCAGTCCCCATGCCCCGAGTCGATGTTGATGTGGCCCGCATTCTGCATGCGGACGAATTCGCTGCCCCAGGCGCGGGCGTAGGCGCCGGCCAGTCTCACAGGACAGAACGGGTCGTTGCTGCTTGCAACCACGATGCTGCGGTAGGGCAGTTTCGCATAGGGCACCGGCGCGAAATCGGACAGCACGGCGCGGCGCTCGGGGTCGGCCGGGGCCACCAGCAGCGCACCGGCGATGCGTGCCGTGGCGGCTTCGCCCAGGTGCGTCGTGGCGATGCAGCCGAGGCTGTGCGCGGCGATCACGACAGGGCCGTCCTGCGCGAGCACCAGCCTCTCGAGCGCGGACACCCAGGCGTTGCGTGTCGGCGTGACCCAGTCGTCCTGCACCACGCGCAGCGCGCCCGGAATGCCCTCTTGCCACAGGCTCTGCCAGTGGCCCGGGCCCGAGTCGCGCCAGCCTGGAACGATGACGACCGTTGCGTTCACTGCGCCGCGTTCACTTGTTCGGCTGCGGCGTGACGCGCAGGTAGGGGCGCACGACCTTGTAGCCCTTCGGGAAACGTTCGGCGATCTCGGCCGGGTCCTGCAGCGACGGGATGATGACGACGTCGTCGCCGTCTTTCCAGTTCGCCGGCGTCGCGACCTTGTGGCTGTCGGTCAGCTGCAGCGAGTCGATCACGCGCAGGATCTCGTCGAAGTTCCGGCCGGTGCTGGCCGGGTAGGTCAGCGTGGTGCGCACCACGTGCTTCGGATCGATGATGAACACGCTGCGAACGGTGGCGGTGGCCGATGCGTTCGGGTGGATCATGTCGTACAGCGACGCCACCTTGCGGTCCGCATCCGCGAGGATCGGGAAGTTGACGGTGGTGTTCTGCGTCTCGTTGATGTCGGCGATCCAGTCCTTGTGCTTGTCGACCGGGTCGACGCTCACGGCGATCGGCTTGACGCCACGCTTGGCGAATTCGGTCGCGAGCGCTGCGGTCTTGCCGAGTTCGGTGGTGCAGACCGGCGTGAAGTCGGCGGGGTGCGAAAACAGGACAACCCATGAATTACCAGCCCATTCGTGGAAGCTGATGGAGCCTTCGCTCGAGTCCTGGGTGAAGTCGGGTGCGGTGTCGCCGAGTCGCAATGTCGCCATGGTCGTTCCTTGAATGGAGTCAGAGGCTGCGATTGTGGGAACAAGCCTTTCATCGGCAAACGAATATCTACTTGTTTGGTTATGGTGCTTTGCGCATAAGGGGCGGGTGCGCCGGGCACTCCTTCATCGGTGCGAGCGCGTGCGGCTCGTCGCCATTCAGATGCTCGGCGAAGAAATCGATCAGCAGCCGCACCGCCGGAACGAGCGCGCGACGCGGCGGATACATCGCATGCGTGATGCCGGGCGGTGGCCCCCAGCCGGGCAGCACCTCGACCAAGGTGCCACTCTTGACCTCGGCACGGCACATGTAGTCGGGCAGCACCGAGGCGCCGACGCCGTGCACCACCGCGAACTTCAGCGTGAGCAGATCGTCGACCACGTAGCGCGGCTCGTGCGCGTGCACCCAGGTCGCACCGTCCGGCCCGTGCAGCGTCCAGCTGGCGCGGCCGTCGGCGGCGGACATGCCGATGGCATCGAGACGCTTCAGGTCTTCCGGCGTCTGCACCGAGCCCTGGCGCTGCAGCAGGTCGGCGCTCGCCACCAGGATGCCGCGGCTGGTGCCGAAGCTGCGCGCAGCCAGCGTGGCGCTGTCCTCGATCACCGGACGCACGCGCAGCGCGATGTCGACGCCCTCTTCCACCGGATCGACCGGCCGGTTCAGCACCCGCATTTCGACCCGAACGCCCGGATGGCGCCGCATGAAGATCGGCAACAGAGGCCCGACGCTGCTTTGTGCCAGCGTCACCGGGCAGCTGATGCGCACGGTGCCGCGCGGTTCGGTCTGCACCTGCGAAACCGCCTCGGCCGCGGCTTGCGCCGCATCGCGCATGGCACTGCTGTGGCGCAGGTAGAGCTCGCCGGCCGGCGTCAGGGACAGGCTGCGTGTACTGCGCTGCAGCAGTTGCACGCCGAGCCGCGTCTCCAGATCGGCCACACGACGCGACAACCGCGACTTCGGCACGCCGAGCGCGCGGCCCGCCGCAGCGAAACCGCCACGCTCCGCGACCTCGGCAAAGAACACCATGTCGTTCAGATCCTGCATATCTACCTTATCGCTGGCGCCTGATTCACACCATGAACAGGACGATCAGTCGCGATTCTAGGGAGTTATCGGAAGTTCGTTCCAAAAATAGAATCAACCCATCGTCCGTTCCGGACGCACTGTTCCAACAAGGATTTCCATCATGAAGCTGCTGCAAGTCGATTCGAGCGTCCTGGGTACCAACTCCGTGTCGCGCCAACTCACCGCCGAGATCGTGGCCGCCTGGCGTGCCGCCAACCCCGGCATCACCGTCGATTACCTCGACGTCGCCGCGAACGCCCCGAGCCACTTCGGCGCCGACGCCCTCGGCATCAAGGTCGGCGTGCAAGCCGAGCCGACGCCCGCACAGGCCGCCGAGAACGCCGTGTCGGAAGCGCTGGTGAACCAGTTCCTGGCCGCCGACGTGATCGTGGTGGGCGCACCGCTCTACAACTTCTCGGTTCCGAGCCAGCTCAAGGCCTGGATCGACCGCCTGGCGCAAGCCGGCCGCACCTTCAAGTACACCGAGAAGGGCCCGATCGGCCTGGCTGGCGGCAAGACCGTGATCGTCGCCTCGACCCGTGGCGGCCTGTACTCGACGTCCGAAGGCGGCCAGGCCATGGAACATCAGGAAAGCTACCTGAAGGTCGTGTTCGGCTTCTTCGGCATCACCGACGTGCGCATCGTTCGCGCCGAAGGCCTGGCCATGGGCGAAGCGGCCAAGGCCGCGGCCCTCGAAACGGCCCGTGCGCACATCGCCACCGCCGTGAAGCCGGCAGTGGCCGAAGCCGTCGCAGCCTGACCGCACCGCGGGCTTCGCGCCCGCATGCACCATTGGAAAAGCAAAAAGCCCGCGAATGCGGGCTTTTTCGTGGGCGCCGCACGGGCGCATGCGCACTTCAGGCGTTATGGATCTTGACCCAGGCGACGTACTTGTCGACCCAGCCCTGCAGGAATTTCTTCGTGCCTTCGTTGCCGATATGGCCCTTGTCATCGAACAGGTCTTCCTTGTTCTGGATGAAGGCTTCCGGCTGGCCCAGCGTGGGCACATCGAGGTAGGCCAGCACGTTGCGCAGATGCTGCTGCGCCAGCGCCGTGCCGATCGCCCCGACCGACACGCCGATCACGCCGGCCGGCTTGCCGCCCCAGACGCTCTGACCGTAGGGGCGCGATGCATGGTCGATCGCATTCTTGAGCACGCCCGGGAACGAGCGGTTGTATTCGGGCGTGACGAACAGCAGGCCCTGCGCCGCCGCGATCTCGCTCTTCAACCGCTTCACCGGGGCGGCCTGGTTGCCGTCGTCGTCCTGGCTGTACAGCGGCAGATCGCTGATGTCGACGTGCTCGAAGGTGAAGTCCGAGGGCGCAAGGTGCGCAAGGGCGAGCGCGAGCTTGCGGTTGAAGGAATCCTTGCGCAGGCTGCCGATGACGACGGCGATCTTGTACTGGCTCATTCGAATCTCCATGGAACAGTTGGATGGCCGGTCATTATGGAAAGCTTTGAAAGGCCGTGCATCGGCGGATCGCCGCGGACCGGGGCATCATGGCCCATCCCATTTCCGGAGCAAGACAAGCATGCGATTCCTGTTCGTTGGCGCGGGTGCGCTCGGCGGTTATTTCGGCGGACGGCTGATCGAGGCCGGCCGCGACGTCACCTTCCTGCTGCGCGCCCGGCGCGCGGCGCAGATCCAGCGCACGGGGCTGGTGGTCCGCAGCCCGGTCGGCGACCTGCAATTGCCCGCACCGCCCCATCTGCTGTCCGAGCAGTTGAGCGAACCCTTCGACGTGGTCGTGGTGGGCTGCAAGGCCTACGACCTCGAAGAGACGATGAACTCGTTCGCGGCGGCCGTCGGGCCGAACACGATGATCCTGCCGCTGCTCAACGGCATGCAGCACGTCGACCGCCTGGTCGAGCGCTTCGGCAGCGACAAGGTGCTCGGCGGCCTGTGCATGATCTCCGCCACGCTCGATGCCGACGGCACGGTGCTGCACCTGAACCCGATGCATGGACTGACCTACGGCGAGCGCGACGGCTCGCGGTCGAAGCGCATCGATGCGTTGCGTGCCGAATTCGACGGCGCGAAATTCGACGCCACCGCCAGCGACGACATCCTCCAGGCCATGTGGGAGAAGTGGGTGTTCATCGCTTCGGCCGCCGGACTCACCAGCCTGATGCGCGCATCGGTCGGCGACATCATCGCGGCGGGCGGCCGCGACGTGGCGCTGTCGATCTTCGACGAGTGTGCCGCCATCGCCGCACACAACGGCCACGCCCCGCGGGCCGCGGCGGTCGAGCGCGGCCACGCGATGCTCACGGCCACCGGTTCGCCGATGACGGCGTCGATGTACCGCGACATCCAGTTGAACGCCGCCGTCGAGGCCGACCACATCCTGGGCGACCTGCTGGGCCGCGCCGCGCCGGCCGCCGCCGGTGCGGGCCCGTCCGTGCTGCGCACGGCCTACGTGCACCTGAAGACCTACGAGGCGCAGCGCGCACGGCTCGCGGCCGGATAGCGAGACCGCGCACGCCCGAGCCGGGCGGCGCGCCGCTCAGGCCGCGCCCAGCGCCTTCTCGATCTGCTGCTGCAGGTGCGCCAGCCCGAAGGACACGTCGCAGAACTCGCCGTTCAGGAAGAAGGTCGGCGTGGCCCGCACGCGCAAAGCCACGGCGCCCTGCATCTGTTCCTGCACGCGCTGCAGGTAGACGTGGTCGCGGAGTTCGTTCTCGAAGCGCGGGATGTCCAGCCCGAGCTGCTCCGCATAGCTCTTGAGGTGCGCCGCACTCAGATGCTGCTGATGGGCGAAGAGCAGATCGTGAAAGGCCCAGAACTGCCCCTGGGCACCCGCCGCCTCGGCGGCTTCGGCGGCCAGCTCCGCGTGCGGATGCACTTCGCGCAACGGGAAATGCCGGAACACGAAGCGCACCTGCGACCCGAAGCGGTCGCGCAATATCTTCACGGCCGGATGCGCCTGCCCGCAGGACGGGCATTCGAAGTCGCCGTACTCGATGAGCGTGACCCGGGCGGTCGCCGGGCCGAGCACGTGGTCGGTGGCCGCATCGGGCACCAGCAAGGGATGGATGGGGGCAGTCATGGGTTCTCCAGAGAAATCGTCACTCGGTCACTCAGTATGGGCACGTGCGCGCAGCCTGTCCGCGAGCAGGGCCAGGGCCTCTTCAGCCGACGCGGCGATGTGCGCCGACCGCGTCAACATCAGGTTGAGCCGCTGCCCCAGGCCTTCGACCATCGTGCCGCTCGCACATTCGCGCAGGACGCCCGACGCATCGCGCTCGCACGCCACGGCCGACGACACGCGCTGCGCATACGTCGGCTCCGGCACGTTGTATGCGACCACCGGCTTGCCCAGCGCAGCCGCGAAGCCGACCTCGAAGGCGGTGCCCGAATCCGGCTCGTGGCCTCGAAAGCTGGCAAGGTTGGCAATGACGCCATCGGCATCGCGAATCAGCGCGACATTGCCTTCGTAGATGCGCTGGGCGAGCACGTCGTCGCTGCCGACGAAGCCTGCCGACAAGCCGCCGTCCGACGGCGGTACGCCGACCAGGCCGAGGCGCTCGCACGCGGTCATCAGTCGGCGGAACACGGCCTCGCTCTCGCGAAAGAAGACGTCGGGCCCCGCCAGGTAGATCCGTGGCCGCCGGCCGCGAGGCGAAACGTCATGCGGCATCAGCTCTCCCGGTGACAGACCGCCTCGACGTTGTACCCGTCGGGGTCCAGCACGAAGGCCGCGTAGTAGTTCGCGTGGTAGTGCGGCCGCAAGCCCGCTGCCCCGTGATCGGTTGCGCCGGCGGCCATCGCAGCCCGGTGGAATGCGTCGACCTGCGCGCGGTTCATGGCACGAAATGCGATGTGGCTGCGCGGCGTCATCGGCGTCGTGGCGGTGAGCCAGAAATCGCCGGCCGGGTCGTCGCCAGGCTGCAGGTCGCGTGCACCGAAGCCGACCGCCTCGTCGAACGCTCGCAGCACGACGTAGCCCAGCGGCGCCAGCGCGGCCTCGTAGAACGCGCGGCTTGCGGCGAGATCGGCGACGAAGATGCCGGTGTGATCAATCATGTTCTTCCCCTCGCAAAAGGCAGCGCGGCAGGGGCTGCCGCACGCATCCGCCACTGTAGCAACCCGTCAGCGCACGCGGCGGAAAGTGAGGTTGTAGCGAAGCGCACCGGTGGCCGGGTGGACGCCCTGCGCCAACGTGTCGATGCCATGGAAGTTGAGGCGGGACGGGCCGCCCCAGACGACCACGTCGCCATGCACCAGCGGCAGCCGATGCGGCCGAACGGCGCGCGTGGCGCCGCCCCAGAGAAAAGTCGCCGGCAGGCCCAGCGACACCGAGACGATCGGCTCGTCCAGGTTGCGTTCGTCGCGGTCCTGGTGGAGCGACAGCTTCGAGCCCGGCACGTAGCGGTTGACGAGGCAGGCCTGCGGCCGGAAATCCGCAAAACCTGCATGCGCCGCAGCGCGAGCCGCGAGGCCCTTGAACACTTCCGGCATCGCCGGCCATGGCCGACCGCTTTCGGGATCGCAGGGCTCGTAGCGGTAGCCGGTCCGGTCGCTGACCCAGCCGGCCTCGCCGCAGTTGGTCATGGCCACCGACATGCGCAGGCCGCCTGGCGTGACCAGGTGGCGAAAAGGCGCGTCCCGTGCGATGTCCGCCACGGCCACCAGCAGCGCGGCATCGATGTCGCGGGCAAAGCCGCCGAGCTTCAGCGCGCCGGGCGCGAGCGGCAGATCGTCATCCGCATCGTCGAACAGGTTCATGGGTTCATGAGTTCATGGGGATGGCATCATCCGGGGAACAGGGCGTTCGCATTCTGAACGCCGCACAACATCAAGGAAGTCTCGGACATGGGCGCGCAGTGGAAAGCAAAACACAAGGACCTCGCGGCGAATGCCAAGGGCCGGTTGTTCGGAAAGCTGGCCAAGGAAATCATGATCGCCGCGCGCAGCGGTGCCGACCCGGCGTCGAACTCGAAGCTGCGGCTGGTGGTCGAGCAGGCACGCAAGGTGTCGATGCCCAAGGACACCCTGGACCGCGCCATCAAGAAGGGTGCCGGCCTCTCGGGCGACGCGGTGAACTTCGAGCACGTGATCTATGAAGGTTTCGCGCCGCACCGCGTGCCGCTGATGGTCGAATGCCTGACCGACAACGTGAACCGCACCGCGCCCGAGATGCGCGTGCTGTTCCGCAAGGGCCAGCTCGGCACCTCCGGCTCGGTGGCCTGGGACTTCGACCACCTGGGCATGATCGAGGCCGAGCCATCGGCGGCCGGCGCCGACGCCGAACTCGCCGCGATCGAGGCCGGCGCGCAGGACTTCGAGCCCGGCACGGAAGACGGCACGACGCTGTTCCTGACCGACCCGGCCGACCTCGACCTCGTGAGCCGCGCCCTGCCCGCCCACGGCTTCACCGTGCTGGCCGCGAAGCTCGGCTACAAGGCGAAGAACCCGGTCGATCCGGCCAGCCTGAGCGCCGAGGCGCTGGAAGAAGTCGAGACCTTCCTCGCAGCCATCGACGCGAACGACGACGTGCAGAACGTGTTCGTGGGCCTGGCCGGCTGACGCCGCGGCCAAGACGCCGCAGCGAACGGCGCTAGCGGCGGCGTCGCACCTTGGCCGGCGCACGTGGCGGCATGCCGAGCGCCGCACGCGCGAGCGCGTCGGCCTCGCCGTTGCGATGCTGCGGAATCCATTGCAATTGCACGCTGTCGAAGGAAGCGATCAGCGCGCGCGCTTCGTCGAACAGCGCAGCCAGCCTGGCGATCGGCCGGGCCGGCGGATCGCTCAGCTGCGCCACGATCACGCTGTTGTCCGAATGCACGCGCAGTGCCCTGGCGCCCTGCTGCCTGAGCTGGACCAGCGACGCCATCAGCGCCCGCAACTCGGCCTCGTTGTTGCAGCCGTGCAGCGAAGGAGATTCGGACAAGGTCCGGCGTGCACCGTCGGGCGCGACGATCACCGCGCCCAGCCCGATGCGGCCCGGATTCGGTACCGCACTGCCGTCGCAATGCACCGTCCAGACTTCAGTCGCAGGGATTGCCATGCGGCTTGTTCTGCAGGCTGGCCTGCGTCACGCTCGCACCGGCCGGCACATGGCTGGTCACCCAGACGTTGCCGCCGATGGTCGCGCCCTGCCCCAGCGTGACGCGCCCGAGGATCGTCGCGCCCGCGTAGATCACCACGTCGTCTTCCACCACCGGATGGCGCGGCAGGCCTTTCTGGAGATTGCCTTCGGCGTCCGTCGGGAAGCGCTTGGCACCCAGCGTCACGGCCTGGTACAGCCGCACGCGCTCGCCGATGACGGCGGTCTCGCCGATCACGACGCCCGTGCCGTGGTCGATGAAGAAGCTCGCGCCGATCTGCGCGCCCGGATGGATGTCGATGCCGGTCAGGCCATGCGCACGCTCGGCCACGATGCGCGCCAGCAGCGGCAGTTCGAGCCGGTACAGCTGGTGCGCCATGCGGTGGTGGATCATGGCGCGCACGCCGGGGTAGCACAGCAGCACCTCGTCGACGCTGCGCGCGGCCGGGTCGCCATGGAAGGCGGCCAGCACGTCGGTGTCGAGCAGGCTGCGGATGCCGGGCAACGCCGTGGCGAAGGCACGGATGCGGCGCTGCGCCTCGGCACTCAGCGCGGCCAGTTCGGCCGGCGTGTGCCGGCGTTCATGCCGAAGTTCGAGCGTGGCCTGCGCGTGCAACTGGTGCAGCGCGGCGTCGAGCGTGTGGGCGACGTAGAAATCCTCGCTCTCCTGGCGCAGATCGGTCGGGCCGAGGCGCATCGGAAAGAGCGCGCCGGTGAGCGCCTCCACCACCTCGCCGACCACGTCGCGCGACGGCAGCTCGCGCTCGCCGCCTTCCTGCACGCGCCGCTGCGACTCGCGCCAGTCGCGCCGCACCTGGTGCAGCGCACCCACGATCTCGTCCACCTGGAAGCCTGTCGTCATCGCGTGCCTCTTTCTCTCGTTTTCTCTGGAAAACGCGGAGCATCGCACCAAACGAAAGACTCTGCGCCAGTGGGCCCGTCAGGCCCCTGGCGCGGTCTGCAGCCGGCTTACTGCAGGAAGGCCGGCTTGGCGTAGCCCGGGAACTTGCTATCGACCACGGCCTTGAACTCGTTCGAGTGGAAGGCCTCGGCGATGTCCTTGGCCCACTGCGTGTCCTTGTCGGCACGCTTCACGGCGACCACGTTCAGGTAGTGGTCGGGCGTCTTTTCGAGCGCCACCGCACCGGTCAGCTTCAGGCCCGACGAGATCGCGAAGTTGCCGTTGATGATGGCGTACTCGGCATCACCCAGCGTGCGCGGCAGCTGGGCGGCCTCGAGCGGCAGCAGCTTCAGCTTGCGCGGGTTCTCGGCGATGTCCTTTTCCGACGCGCGGATCGGGTCGATTCCGGGCTTCAGCGTGATCAGCTTGTTCTGTTCGAGCAGCAGCAGCGCGCGCGCCAGGTTGCTCGGATCGTTCGGCAGCGTGATGCGGTCGCCTTCCTTGGCTTCGGCCAGCGTCTTGCGGGTGTTCGAGTACACGCCCATCGGTGCAATCGGGCCTTGCACCAGGTCGACGAGGTCGAGCTTCTGATCGGCCGCGAACTTCTTCAGGTAGACCAGATGCTGGAAGAAATTGGCGTCGAGCGAACCTTGCGCCAGCGCGAGGTTCGGCTGCACGTAATCGTTGAACTCGACCAGCTTGACCTTGTAGCCCTTCTTCTCGAGCAGCGGCACGATGCCGGACTTGAGCTGGTCGGTGTTCGAGCCGGCGGTGCCGCCGATCACGAGTTCCTTCTTAGTGGCCGGCTGGGCCTGGGCCTGCAGCGAGAGGCCGCCGAAGGACAGCGCGACGAGCGACAGGGCGAGAACGGAACGGCGGAGCATGGTGTTTTTCATGGAAGCGGAAAGGACTTGGAGGAAAAGAGGATCAGCGCTTGTCGAGACGGCGCGCCGTCGTGTTGCCGACGAACTGGAGGATCTGCACCAGCACCACGAGCAGCGCCACGGTGAGCACCATCACGTCGGTCTGGAAGCGGTAGTAGCCGTAGCGGATGGCCAGGTCGCCGATGCCGCCACCGCCGACCACGCCGGCAATGGCGGAGTACGACAGGAAGCTCACCGACAGCACGGTCAGCGCCAGCACCAGGCCGGAACGCGCCTCGACCAGCAGCACGCGCCAGACGATCTGCAGTTCCGACGCGCCCATGGCATGGGCCGCCTCGATGACGCCGCGCGGCACTTCGCGCAGGCACTGGTCGACCAGCCGCGCGAAGTACGGGATCGCCGCCACGGACAGCGGCACGGCCGCGGCCAGCGGGCCGATCGAGGTGCCGGCGATGACCCGCGTGAGCGGCACCATCGCGACCAGCAGGATGATGAAGGGGAACGAACGGACCGTGTTCACGAACCAGTTCAGCACCAGGAAAGCCGGCTTGTTGGCCAGCGACTGCCCCGGGCCGAGCAGGAACAGCAGGATGCCCAGCGGGCCGCCGATCAGCACCGCGGCCGACAGGCCGATCGCCAGCATCAGGAAGGTCTGGCCGATGGCGGTCCAGAGCTCGGGAAGGATGGGGATGATGTTTTCAAACATAGCTGATCTCCGAAGCGCCAGCACCTGCGCCGGCGTCGGCCTGCGCAGCGGCGGCTTCGCGCGCGTCGCGCACGCGGCGGCGCAGCAGCGTGTCGAGTTCGCGGCCCAGCGCGGAGGTGCGCGGCACCTCGCTCGGTGCGTCGACGGCGAACTGCTCGATCACGCGGCCCTTTTCGAGGATGGCGACGTGGCGGCACAGCACCTCGACCACCGACAGCTCGTGCGTCACGATCACGATCGTCACGCCGATCTTCTGGTTGATCTCGCGCAGCGTCTCGAGCAGCGAGCGCGTGGTCTCGGTGTCGAGTGCGGAGGTGGGCTCGTCGCACAGCAGCACCTGCGGGCGCGGCGCGAGCGCACGGGCGATCGCCACGCGCTGCTTCTGTCCGCCCGAGAGTTGCGCCGGGTAGGTGTCGATCTTCTCGCTCAGGCCGACCAGCGCCAGGCATTCGCGCACGCGCGCATCGATCTCGGCCCGCGAGTGGCGGCCATGGATCTTCAGCGGGAACGCGACGTTGTCGAACACCGTGGCGTTCTGCAGCAGGTTGAACTGCTGGAACACCATGCCGATGTTCTGGCGCGTGTCCCGCAGTTCGCTGCGCGACAGCGTCATCAGGTCGCGGCCACCCACGAACACCTGGCCCGAATCGGGACGCTCGAGCAGGTTGATGAGGCGCAGCAGCGTCGACTTGCCCGCGCCGCTGGTGCCGATCAGGCCGAACACGTCGCCCTGGGCGATGTCGAGCGACACGGTTCGCACCGCGTCGAACACCTCGCCACTGGGCAGGGCAAATGACTTCTGGACGGACTGGAGACGAATCACGGGGCCGTCGGGCCGCGTGGCGGGAGGAGAAGAGCTCATGGAGAAATGGTCAGTGGCACGGTGCGCGGTAGGCGCTCCAGGTGCCGGGTGGCGAGTATGTGAACGATCGCCACAAAAGGGAACGAACAAATCGGGCAGTGCTTATATTGTAAAAAACATAAGCAGCGCCCGAAGCGGTCGTTCCGTGCGCAGTTCGGCAGGCCTCCTCGGCAGAGGCCTCGGCGCGCGCGCCGCCGCTCAATCCGGTGCGGCACCCTTGTCGAAGAAACGGTTGGCCGGCCGCGGCAGCCCGAGGTTCTCGCGCAGCGTGCGGCCTTCGTATTCGCGGCGGAAGATGCCGCGGCGCTGCAGTTCCGGCACGACCTTGTCGACGAAATCGTCGAGCCCGCCCGGCAGCCACGGGAACATCACGTTGAAGCCGTCGCTGGCCTCCGTCTCGAGCCATTCCTGCATCTCGTCGGCGATCGACTGCGGCGTGCCGACAAAGGCCTGGCCGCCATAGCCGCCGAGCCGCTGCGCCAGCTGGCGCACGGTCAGGCCTTCGCGGTGGGCGAGTTCGATCGTGCGCTCGCGGCTGCTCTTGCTCGCATTGGTCTCGGGGATCGGGGGCAACGGCGCGTCGGGGTCGAACTTCGACGCGTCGTGGCCCAGCGCTATCGACAGCGACGCGATCGCGCTGTCGTAATGCACGAAGCTGTCGAGCCGCGCGCGGATCGCATGTGCCTCTTCCACCGTGTCGCCGACCACGACGAAGGCGCCGGGCAGGATCTTCAGGTGATCGGGCTCGCGCCCCAGCGCACGCATGCGGCCCTTGATGTCCGCGTAGAAGCTGCGCGCATTGGCGAGCGAGCCCGGCGCGGAGAACACGACCTCGGCGGTCTCGGCCGCAACTTGCCGGCCGGCCTCGGACGCACCGGCCTGCACGATCACCGGCCAGCCCTGCACCGGCCGCGCGATGTGCAGCGGCCCGCGCACCGACAGGTGCTTGCCCTTGTGGTTCAGCACATGCAGCCGTTCGGTGTCGAAGAACAGGCCGCTCTCGGCGTCGCGCAGGAAGGCGTCATCGGCCCAGCTGTCCCAGAGGCCGGTCACGACGTCGTAGAACTCGCGGGCGCGCGCATAGCGCTCGTCGTGTTCCATGTGGTCGTCGCGGCCGAAGTTGAGCGCGGCGTCGGGGTTCGACGTGGTCACGATGTTCCAGCCGGCGCGCCCTTCGCTCAGATGGTCGAGCGACGCGAAGCGGCGCGCGATGTGGAAGGGCTCGTCGAAGGTGGTCGACGCCGTCGCGATCAGGCCGATGTGCTCGGTGTGCTGCGACAGTGCGGACAGCAGCGTGAGCGGCTCGAAGGACGTCACGGTGTGGCTGCGCTTGAGCGCTTCCACCGGCATGTTGAGCAGCGCCAGGTGGTCGGCCATGAAGAACGCATCGAAGCGCCCGCGCTCCAGTGTCTTGATCAGCTGCGTGAGGCGCGGAAGGCTGAAGTTGGCATCGCGCCACGCGCCCGGATAGCGCCAGGCGCCGGTGTGGATGCTGACGGGGCGCATGAACGCGCCGAGCCGGAGTTGTTTGCTGGAGGCCATCGATGGAGATCCGGAAGAGGGTCGCGGCATTCTGCGGCGATCCCGATGGGCTGGCAGGCTGCAGGTCGAACAGCCACAGCGCGTCCAGGGCCGGGGGCGATGGGTGGTTCCTGCAGCGAAGTCAAGGAGGAGGATCGGGCGCAGGCCGATCCGGGGGACATGAGCGGAAGGAGCCACCCATCGCCCCCGGCCCCGCCGACGTCAGAGCTTGGCGATCGACACTTCCGTCGACTTCACCAGCGCGACCACGTCGGAGCCCGGCTTCAGCTGCAGCTCGTCGACCGAGCGCGTGGTGATCACCGAGGTCACGATGCCCCACGGCGTTTCGACGTCGACTTCGGACACGACGTCGCCGCGGATGATCTCCTTGACCTTGCCCTTGAATTGATTGCGGACGTTGATGGCTTGGATGGACATGAAAAACTCCTTGGGTTGAAAGCGAAAAGATGAATCAGAGCGCCCAGCGAAGGGCGTGCGCGGGGCCGTCGGCCCAGCGCGTGTCGTTGGCGGGATCGCCGCTCTCGGCATCGGGCTTCTGCAGCACGCGGTCGAGGATGCGTTTCTCGATCGCCGCGAACGCCGCGTCGCCCTGCGAGCGCGGGCGTGCCAATGCGATGTTCTCGTCGAGCGCGATGCGGCCGTCCTCGATCAGGATCACGCGGTCGGCCAGCGCCACCGCCTCCTGCACGTCGTGCGTCACCAGCAAGGCCGTGAAGCGATGGCGCTGCCAGAGGTTCTCGATCAGCCGGTGCATCTCGATGCGCGTCAGCGCGTCGAGCGCGCCGAGCGGCTCGTCGAGCAGCAGCAGCCGCGGGTGATGCACCAGCGCACGCGCCAGCGCCACACGCTGCCGCTGGCCGCCCGACAGGCGCGCTGGCCATTCGGCCTCGCGCTCGGCCAGGCCGACCTGCGCGAGCACCTCGCGGCCCCGCTGGCGCAGGTTCGGGGGCAGGCCCAGCGTCACGTTGTCGATCACCCGCCGCCAGGGCAGCAGGCGCGCCTCCTGGAACATGATCCGCGTGTCGTCGTGCAGGCCGTCGATCGCGCGGCCGTCGGTGTACAGCGCGCCGTCGGACGCGGGCTCCAGCCCGGCCACCAGGCGCAGCAGCGTGCTCTTGCCGCAGCCGCTCCGGCCCACGATCGCGATGAACTGGCCGGGCTCGATCTTCAGCTGCGTGTCACGCAGCACCTCGCGCTCGCCGTAACGCTTGTGGACGTGGCGGATCTCGAGCTTCACGCCGCCCGGAATGGCTGGCGCGTCGATCACTGCGCTCATTCGTCAACCTCCGTGCTGCGCACTGCGGTACGAGCTTGCTTGGGGCGGCCCGGCGCTGCGCTCATGATGCAGCTCCCGGCTTGAACAGCGCCACGTCCAGCGCGTCGATCCTGCGCGGCAGCAGCTTCTCGGCGAAGAAGGCATCGGCGATCTTCTGCTGCTCGCCGATGTTGGCCGCCGTCGCGGGGCGCACCGCGTAGCTGCGCCGTTCGTTGGCCTGCTCGACCGTGGCGGCGTCGATGCCCCAGACCGGCGCGAGCAGCGCAGCCGCGTCCTTCGGGCTCTGCTTGACCCACTTGCCGGCCCGGTCGAGCTCGGCGTAGATCACGTTCAGCACGTCGGGCCGCGCCTGGGCGAAGCGCGTCGCCGCGAGGTAATAGCGCTGGTACGACGCGATGCCCGTGCCGTCGGCCAGCACGCGCACGTTCGACTGCCGCTGCGCGGCCGACAGGAACGGGTCCCACACGACCCACGCGTCGATGGCGCCCTTCTCGAATGCCGCGCGGCCATCGGCCGGTGTCAGGTAGGCGGGCTCGACGTCCTTCAGGGACAGGCCGGCCTTCTCCAGCGCGGCGATCAGCAGGTAATGCGCGCCGGCCGCCTTGGCGAAACCGACTTTGCGTCCCTTCAGGTCGGCCACCGATTTCAGCGGCGAGTCGGCCTTCACGACGATCGCCTGCGCGGATGGCGATGGCGCCTCCTGCGCCACGAAGGTCAACTTGGCACCGGCCGCCTGTGCGAACACCGGCACGGTGTCGGCAACGTCGGCGCTGAAGTCGAGGTTGTCGAGGTTCAGTGCCTCCAGCAAGGGCAGCCCGCTGGTGAACTCATGCCAGCTGACCTTGACGCCGAGCGGTGCGAGTTGCTTTTCCAGCGTGCCCTGCGCCTTGAGCACGGCGGTCAGGGTCGACGACTTCTGGTAGCCGATGCGCACGGTCGACGGTGCCGTGCCTTGGGCCGAAGCCAGGCCGCTGCCGATGGCGGCCAGCGATGCCAGTGCGCCGAGCGCATGGCGCCGGCGGAGAACGAATGTGGGATTCATGAAGTGTCTTTCACTCAGGCCTCAGGCCTTCTTCTGGTAGCCGGGATGCCAGCGGAGCCACCATTGCTCCAGGCCGCGCGCGAACAGGTCGGCCAGCTTGCCCAGCAGCGCATACAGCAGGATGCCAACCAGCACGATGTCGGTCTGCAGGAACTCGCGGGCGTTCATCGTGAGGTAGCCGATGCCCGATTGCGCCGAGATGGTCTCGGCCACGATCAGGATCACCCACATCAGTCCGAGCGAAAAGCGCAGGCCGACCAGGATCGACGACAGCGCGCCCGGCAGGATCACTTCCTTGTAGAGTTGCCAGCGCGTGAGCCCGTAGGTGCGACCCATCTCGATGAGCTGCGGGTCGACGTTGCGGATGCCGTGGAAGGTGTTCAGGTAGATCGGGAAGAACACCGAAATGCTGATCAGGAACAGCTTGGCCGACTCGTCGATGCCGAACCACAGGATCACCAGCGGGATCAGCGCGAGCGCCGGGATGTTGCGCACCATCTGGATCGTCGAGTCGAGCAGCGTCTCGAAGAAGCGCACCGAGCCGGTCAGCAGCCCGAGCGCGAGCCCGAGTCCGCCGCCGATCGCCAGGCCGCCGAGCGCCCTGCCCGCACTGACCTTGACGTGCGTCCAGAGTTCACCCGAAGCAGTGAGCTTCCACGCGGCCTTGACCACGTCGACCGGTGCCGGCAGCACCCGCGTCGACAACCAGCCGAGCGACGACGCGACCTGCCAGACGGCGATCAGCGCGACCGGCACCAGCCAGGGAATCAGCCGCTGCGCCGAACGCAGGGCGAACTGGCGCAGCGCCGGGCCGATCACCGGTGGCACGTTCAGGCTGCTTGGCGGCAGTTCATGGACTTGTTCGTTCATCGCGGTGCTCAGCTCTGCGAAACGAGGCGCGACGGCGCATCGAGATTGGCGACGACCTCGCCGAACGGGCCTGTCAGCGTCTGGCCCGGCAAGCCGGGGCGCTGCTTGCGCGGCAGCAGCGGGAACACCAGTTCGGCGAAGCGGTACGACTCCTCCAGGTGCGGATAGCCCGAGAGGATGAAGTTGTCGAGCCCGAGCGCCGCGTATTCCTCGATGCGCGCGGCCACGGTCTTCGCGTCGCCGACCAGGGCCGTGCCCGCACCGCCACGAACCAGGCCCACCCCGGCCCACAGGTTCGGGCTGATCTCGAGGTCCTCGCGCTTGCGCCTGGCGCCGCCGGCGTGCAGCGCGGCCATGCGGCGCTGGCCGACCGAATCCATCTTCGAGAACGCGGCCTGCGCACGGATCACCGTCTGGTCGTCGACGCGGCTGATCAGCGACTCGGCCGCCTTCCAGGCTTCGTCCTCGGTCTCGCGCACGATCACGTGCAGGCGGATGCCGAACTTCACGTTGCGGCCCTTGCGGGCTGCGCGCGCCTTCACGTCGGCGATCTTCTTCGCGACTTCGGCGGGCGGCTCGCCCCAGGTCAGGTAGGTGTCGACCTGTTCGGCGGCCAGCTCATGGGCGGCTTCGGACGAACCGCCGAACCAGACCGGCGGATACGGCTTCTGCGTCGGCGGGAACAGCAGCTTCGCGCCCTTCACGCTCAGGTGCTTGCCCTCGTAGTCGAAGCTCTGGCCGTCATGGCTGCGCGCGATGATCTCGCGCCAGATGCGGATGAATTCCGCCGATTGCTCGTAACGCGATGCATGGTCGAGGAACACGCCGTCGCCTTCGAGCTCGGCCTGGTCGCCACCGGTCACCAGGTTCACCAGCACGCGCCCGCCGGACAACCGGTCGAAGGTCGCCGCCATGCGCGCAGCCAGGCTCGGCTGGTGCAGCCCCGGGCGTACCGCGACCAGGAACTTCAGCCGGCTCGTCGCGCCGATCAGGCTCGACGCGATGACCCACGGGTCTTCGCAGGAGCGGCCGGTCGGGATCAGCACGCCTTCATAGCCGAGCCGATCGGCCGCGCCGGCCACCTGCTGCAGGTAGGCCAGGTCGACCTGGCGCGCACCTTCGGTCGTACCGAGATAGCGGCTGTCGCCGTGCGTGGGGAGGAACCAGAAGATTTGCATGGGAAGTCCTTGTCTGGAAGCGCCGCCGAGATGCGCGGCGCAGTCGCCGTCAGGCGATGCTGGCGCCAGCGGCGTCGAGCACGTTGATCTTCTTGGGGATCAGCTTCAGGTCGAAGAAGGTGTCGGCAATGCGCTGCTGCTCGGCCAGGATCGCCTTCGTGATCGGCGTGGTGCCGTAGCCCGACCGGCCGACCGCCACGTCGACGACGGGCTTCGGGATGCCCCACAGCGCCGACAGCTCGGTGGAGAACGCGTCCTTGTTGGCAACGGCCCATTGGTCGATGCGGTTGATCTCTTCCGTCACGATGGCCAGCACGTCGGCGTTCTTCGCGACGTAGTCGAGCGACGAGAAGTAGTAGGCGCGGTTGCCCACCACGCCGGTGGCGTCGGCCAGCACGCGGGCGTCCAGCGTCTTCTCGGCGGCGGCGAGGAACGGGTCCCAGATCACCCAGGCGTCGATCGAGCCCTTCTCGAACGCGGCACGGGCATCGGCCGGCGGCAGGTAGACCAGGTTCAGGTCGCTGTACGGCAGGCCGGCCTTCTCGAACAGCTTGACGATGAAGTAGTGGACGTTCGAGCCCTTGTTCAGCGCGATCTTCTTGCCGCGCAGGTCGGCCACGGTGCGGATCTGCGAGTCCTTCGGCACCAGCACCGCTTCGGACTGCGGACGCGGCACGGTCGCGGCGACATAGGCCAGCGGCGCACCGGCGGCCTGCGCGAAGATCGGCGGCGCTTCGCCGACGTCGCCGAAGTCGATCGAGCCGACGTTGAGCGCCTCGAGTTGCACCGGGCCGGCCGTGAACTCGGTCCATTTGACCGAGACGTTCAGCGGGGCAAGCCGCTTTTCGAGCGTGCCGCGGCCCTTGAGCAGGTTCAGGCTGCCCTTCTGGTTACCGACGCGCAGCGTGCGCGCGGCACCCGCCGGCTGCGCGAGCGCGGCGAAGGCAGGCAGTGCGAGAGTGGCGGCAGCGCCCTGGATCAGGCGGCGGCGGGGTAGCGAGATGGAGGTCATTCGAGGTCCGTTGTCTGTGTTCGGGATGCGTTCGTCCCGGCCGCGCATCGGCGGCGTTGTGCGGGACAGGAAAAGTGACGGGTCGGGCGCTGCGGAAAGCCGCGCAGGCACGGCGACCGCAGCACGCGGAGCGACGACGGGCGGCCGGATCGGCGCCAGCCCGTCAGACGCTACATCGCACCGACGAGAACGCGACCGGCGCGAAACCCTGCGCCGGCGCCAGCTTCAGGCCTTCGGTGGCCAGCGTCTCGACCGCCTCGTCGAGCCGGTGCGCGAGGTCGGCATGGACCTGGTAGGCGCGCTCCGGCGTGAGCGTGATCTGCGCATCCGAGGCGTACACGCCCGGAAGGATGTGCCGCGCCGACAACGACTGCAGCACCGGCCGCAACGCGTAGTCGAGCGCCAGCATGTGGTGCGGACTGCCGCCGGTGGCCAGCGGCAGCACCGTCTTGCCCTTCAGGGCGTCCTGCGCGAGTAGATCGAGAAAGACCTTGAGCACGCCGGAATACGCCGCCTTGTAGACCGGCGTCGACACCACGATCACGCGGGCCTGTGCGACCTGCGCGATCGCGCGCTCGATGGCCGGATGGCCCCATTCGGCCAGCAGCAGCGGCTGCGCAGGCAATTCACGGATGGTCAGCCGGTCGATCGATGCGCCGCGCCGTGCGAGGCGTTCGCCCACCGACTCCAGCAGCGCGGTGGAGCGCGACGGAGCGGAAGGGCTTCCGGCAATGAGAAGAACAGTCACGCAGCAGCTTTCGTTCGTTTCGTCGTCTTATTTCACGTAGATCTGGTCGAACGAACCGCCGTCAGCGAAGTGCGCCTTGTCGGCCTTCGTCCAGCCGCCGAAGGCTTCGTCGATGGTGAACAGCGTCAGCTTCGGGAACTGCTTGTCGTACTTCGCCTTCGCTTTTTCGGACGTCGGGCGGTAGTAGTTGCGGCCGGCGATGTCCTGGCCTTCGTCCGAGTACAGGTACTTCAGGTATTCCTCGGCGACGGCACGCGTGCCCTTGCGGTCGACCACCTTGTCGACGACGGCCACAGTGGGCTCGGCAAGGATGCTGATCGAAGGCGCGACGATGTCGAACTTCTCGGGACCGAATTCCTTCAGCGCCAGGTAGGCCTCGTTCTCCCAGGCCAGCAGCACGTCGCCGACGCCGCGCTGGACGAAGGTGATGGTCGAGCCGCGCGCGCCGGTGTCGAGCACGGGCACGTTCTTGAACAGCTTCGCGACGAAGTCCTTGGCCTTGTCGTCGCCACCGTACTTGCGCTTGGCGAATTCCCAGGCGGCGAGGTAGTTCCAGCGTGCGCCACCCGAGGTCTTCGGGTTCGGCGTGATCACCTGGACGCCCGGCTTGATCAGGTCGTCCCAGTCCTTCACACCCTTCGGGTTGCCCTTCTTCACGAGGAACACGATGGTCGAGGTGTAGGGCGCCGAGTTGTGCGGCAGGCGCTTCTGCCAGTCGGGCTTGACCAGGCCGCCGTTGGTGACGAGCGCGTCGGTGTCGCCGGCCAGCGCCAGCGTGGCGACGTCGGCATCGATGCCGTCGATGATCGAACGGGCCTGCTTGCCCGAGCCGCCGTGCGACTGCTTGATCACCACGTCCTGACCGGTCTTGGCCTTCCAGTACTTGGCGAAGGCGGCGTTGTAGTCGACGTAGAGCTCGCGCGTCGGGTCGTACGACACGTTGAGCAGATTCACGGTCTGCGCAAACGACGGCAGAGCCGCAAGGGCCATGCTCGTGCCCAGCGCGGCACCGATGGAAAGCTTGATAAAGTCGCGGCGAAGGCTCATGGGGTTCTTTCGGAGGCAATCAGCAGTAGAAGCTGCGGATTCTGGAAGTCGCCCCTTCAAACAGGAACTACCGTTTATTCAGTTCCTAATAGCCAAATCAACTAAGGCGGCCGGTCCGGCCACCACAACCCACTTCAGAAAGCAGTCCCCAATGGCACGCATGGTCCAGTGCATCAAGCTCGGCAAAGAGGCCGAAGGCCTCGATTTCCCGCCCTACCCCGGCGACCTCGGCAAGCGCCTTTGGGAAAACGTCAGCAAGGAAGCCTGGGCCGCCTGGCTCAAGCAGCAGACGATGCTGGTCAACGAAAACCGGCTGAACCTGGCCGACCTGCGCGCGCGCCAGTACCTGGCCCGCCAGATGGAAAAGCATTTCTTCGGCGACGGTGCCGACACGGCGCAGGGCTACGTACCGCAGGCTTGACTCTCCCCCAGGCTTCGGCGCACTGCGTGTCGCCTTTCGCCAACCCCCTTCCGGGGGCAACACCGACGGACTGGCGAAGCCAGATCCGTGGTGTTGCTGGAATAAATGCCGATGAGTGAGGCTGTGACCTGGCGCGCCGACGGCGTGCCGATGAGCGCGCGCTTCGGCGACATCTATCACACCGAAGCCGGTGCGCTGGCGCAGTCGCGGCATGTGTTCCTGGGCGGCTGCGGGCTGCCGAAGGCCTGGGCCGGTGCAGCACAGTGGCGGGTGCTGGAGACCGGTTTCGGCTTCGGCCTCAACTTTCTGGCGGCCTGGCAGGCGTGGCGCGACGATCCGCAGCGCGCGACGCTGCTGCACTTCGTGTCGATCGAGGCGCACCCGGTGTCGGCCGACGACCTGCGGCGCGCTGCGTCGGCCTATCCGGCGCTCGCCGATCTGGCCGGCCTGCTGGCGGCGCAATGGCACGGCCTGCTGCCCGGATTCCACCGGCTGGCTTTCGATGGCGGGCGCGTCCTGCTGACACTGTGCATCGGCGACGTGCAGGCGATGCTGCGCGCGCAGCACTTCGAGGCCGACAGCATCTTTCTCGATGGCTTCAGCCCCGATCGCAACCCGGCGATGTGGTCGCCCGAGACGCTCAAGGCGGTGGCACGTTTTGCGCGGCGCGGCACCCGCATTGCAACCTGGACCATCGCGCGCGCCGTTCGCGACGTGCTCGCGCAAGCCGGCTTCCAGGTCCGCAAGGAAAAGGGCCTGCCGCCCAAGCGCGACTGCCTGCAGGGCGTCTATGACCCGACCTGGGCGCCACGCCGCCGCACGCCCGAAGCGCTCCCCGCAACGCCAGGCCGCTGCGCCGTGATCGGCGCCGGGCTGGCTGGCGCGGCCGTCGCCGCGAGCCTCGCGCGGCGCGGCTGGCGCGTGACCGTGATCGACGCGGGCGCAGGCCCCGCCGCGGGCGCCTCGGGCCTGCCGGTCGGCCTGATGGCGCCGCACGTGTCGCCCGACGACGCGCTGCTCTCGCGGCTCACGCGGGCCGGCGTGCGCGCGACCTGGCAGCAGCTCGAAACGATGCTGCAGGCCGGCGCCGACTGGCGGCCGACCGGCGTAGTCGAACGCCGTGGCCCCGCCGACGTGCGCCTGCCCGCCGACTGGACGCCCGATGGGCCGAACGAATCCTGGCACGCATCGGCGGCGCAGTTGGCCGACGCGGGGCTTCCGGCCGACGCGCAGGCGCTGTGGCATGGCCGCGGCGCCTGGGTGAAGCCCGCACGGCTGATCGATGCCTGGCTCGCGCAGCCCGGCATCCGCTTCCAGGCCGGCAGTCGGGTCGCGCGGGTGGAACGCGTCGCGGCCGGTGCTTGGGCCGCGATCGGCAGCGATGGCCAGACGCTTGCGCAGGCCGACCGGATCGTGATCGCCACGGGCGCCGACAGCCATGTGCTCGTGTCCGGCTTCCCGCTGCAGCCGGTGCGTGGCCAAGTCAGCTGGGGGCGCATGGCCGACGCGGCAACGCCGTCGTCGATGCCTGTGGTCCCGATCAACGGCGACGGCCACCTGATCGCGCAGGTGCCCGACGCGGACGGCGACTTCTGGCTGGCCGGCGCCACCTTCGATCGCGACAGCCGCGACCTGCAGGCGCACGCTGCGGACCTCGAGGCCAACCGCGCCCGGCTGCTGCGGCTGCATCCGGGCGCCGCCGCCCTGCTGAACACGGCCTTCGCCGATGGCCGCGTGGCCTCCTGGACCGGCATCCGCTGCGCTTCCGCCGACCGCCGCCCGCTCGTCGGGCCTTGCGACGCTACCGCGCAGGACGGCGTCTGGCTCTGTACCGCGATGGGCTCGCGCGGCCTGAGCTTCGTCGCGCTGTGCGCCGAGCTGCTCGCAGCGCGCTGGCATGCGGAGCCCCTGCCCTTGCCATCCCGGCTGGCGGCGGCGTTGGACACGGCCCGCACGCGCGCCGCATCACGGTCCGCCGATTAGAAAGTTGGAAAGGCTTCCGCGATGGGGCGCGTGGCCCGGTTGCCGAGCTGTAGGCGAAGCGCGCAAATCCCGCCCGCGCTGCAGGCGGGGTCCCACAATCCGCGCATGCCCGTCCGCTACGCCATCACCCACACCACGATCTACAAGTACAGCCAGCCCGTCACCTTCGGCGAACACCGGGTGATGTTCCGCCCGCGCGACAGCCACGATCTGCGCGTGCTGGCCACCGACCTCCAGGTCAGCCCCGAGGCCATCGTGCGGATGATCCAGGACCCGCACTCCAATTCCGTCGCGCTGGTGCAACCGCTGAAGCCCGCGACCGAGCTGCGGCTGGTCTGCAGCTTCACAATCGAGCGGGCCGACGTGTCGCAGGACCTGTCGCTGCTGTCGCCGTCCGCGGAGTACCTGCCCTTCGCTTATTCGCTGCAGGACCGGCTCGACCTGGAGCACTACCTGCGGCCGCACCATGACGATCCGGGCGGCAAGCTGATCGCCTGGGCGCATCAGTTCTTTCGCCACGACGGCCCGACCGGCACGCGCGACCTGCTCGGGCGCATGAACCAGTTCATCAACCAGAACTTCCGCTACGAAACGCGCGACGAGGAAGGCACGCAGTCGCCGCTGCAGACGCTGGCGCTCGGCAGCGGCAGTTGCCGCGACTACGCCTTGCTGATGATGGAGGCCGCGCGCCGGCTCGGCGTGGCGACGCGCTTCGTGTCGGGCTATCTCTATGACGCCGCGCTCGACGTGAACGCCGCACCGATCGGCGAGACGACGGTCGGCGCCGGTGCCACGCACGCCTGGCTGCAGGCGTACCTGCCGGGCGCCGGCTGGGTGGCGTACGACCCGACCAACAACCTGCTCGGCGGCAGCCAGTTGATCCGCGTCGGGGTGGCGCGCGACCCGGCCTTTGCGGCGCCGGTGTCGGGCAGCTGGTTCGGCGAGGCGGACGCCTATGTCGGCCTGGAAGCCAGCGTGACGGTCACGCGGCTGGCGGGCTGAGCCCTGCCCGCCGGCCCGCCGCTTCGCCTGCCTGCCCGCTTACTTGCCGCCGCTCGACTCGTGGTGGCCGCCGAATTCCTTGCGCATCGCCGACAGCACCTTGTTCTGGAAATCGGCCTCGCCGCGTGAGGCGAAGCGCGAGAACACCGCGCTGGTGAGCACCGGTGCGGGCACCGCTTCGTCGATCGCGGCCTGGATGGTCCAGCGGCCTTCACCGGAGTCGGACACCCGGCCCTTGAACTGGTCGAGGCCCGGGTCGGCCTGCAGCGCCTTGGCCGTGAGGTCCAGCAGCCACGAAGCCACCACGCTGCCGCGCCGCCAGACTTCGGTGATGTCGCCGAGGTCGAAGTCGTACTGGTAGTGCTCGGGATTGCGCATCGGCGTGGTTTCGGCGTCGACCGCGTGGTCGCGGTGGCCGATGTTGGCCGACTTCAGGATGCCGAGGCCTTCGGCATACGCGGCCATCATTCCGTACTCGATGCCGTTGTGGACCATCTTCACGAAGTGGCCCGCGCCGTTCGGGCCGCAGTGCAGGTAGCCCTGTTCGGCCTGCGTCGGTTCGCCTGCGCGGCCGGGCGTGCGGTCGATGCTGCCGATGCCGGGCGACAGCGTCTTGAAGATCGGCTCCAGCCGCTTCACGGCCTCGACCTCGCCGCCGATCATCATGCAGTAGCCGCGCTCCTGGCCCCAGACGCCGCCGCTGGTGCCGACGTCGACGTAGTGCACGCCCTTGGCGGCGAGTTCCTTGGCACGGCGGATGTCGTCGACGTAATACGAGTTGCCGCCGTCGATCAGCACGTCGTCGGCGTCGAGCAGCGGCAGCAGCGCGTCGATGGTCGCGTCGACCACCGCGGCCGGCACCATCAGCCACAGTGCTCGCGGCTTGGCCAGCTTCTGCAGCAAATCGGCCGTCGAGGCAGCGCCGATCGCGCCGTCCGCGGCCATCGCCGCCACCGCATCGGGCGAGCGGTCGAACACCACGCATTCGTGCCCGTTCTTCATGAGGCGACGCGCCATGTTGGCGCCCATCCGGCCGAGGCCGATCATTCCTAGTTGCATGCCTGACTCCTGAGATCCTGAGGAAAATACCCCGAGGTTAGCCGCTGGCACGGCCATGCACCCCGGACGCGCGACAATCGCAGCCCGCCGCGGTGCCTGCCGCAGCAGATCGGCTTATCCGGAAATACACGTCGAACGCCTCGCAACCCGCATGGATGCTGGCGAATATGCTTATCCGCATAAGGCGCGAATCAAAAAATAGTTTGCTTCCATAAAGCGTGCGTCTACAGTCCGCGGCTCCTCGCAGCCGACGTGGACGCACGCCCTCTCGCAAGACACACGATGTACCAATACACAGATTTCGATCGCCAGTTCGTGCGCCAGCGCGCCGCGCAGTTTCGCGACCAGCTCGAGCGCTGGCAGGCCGGCAAGCTCGCAGAAGACGAATTCCGGCCGCTGCGCCTGCAGAACGGCTGGTATGTGCAACGCTATGCGCCGATGCTGCGCGTGGCCGTGCCCTACGGCGAACTGTCGAGCGCGCAACTGCGTGTGCTGGCCCGCATCGCGCGCGAGTACGACGAGCCGGAAGCCGAGGTCTACAAGACCGCGATCGAGAAGCAGGGCCTGCTGGGTTCCGTGAAGCTGCCGACGCACTACGGCCACTTCACCACCCGCCAGAACGTCCAGTACAACTGGATTCCGCTGTCGAAGAGCGCCGACGTGATGGACCTGCTGGCCAGCGTCGACATGCACGGCATCCAGACCAGCGGCAACTGCATCCGCAACATCACGAGCGACGAGCGCGCCGGCATCGCGGCCGATGAGATCGCCGATCCGCGCCCCTTCGCGGAAATCATGCGGCAGTGGAGCACGCTGCACCCCGAATTCGCCTTCCTGCCGCGCAAGTTCAAGATCGCGATCACCGGCGCCACCGAAGACCGCGCAGCCACCGGCTGGCATGACGTGGGCCTGCATCTGATCAAGAACGAGGCCGGCGAGCTCGGCTTCCGCGTGCAGGTCGGCGGCGGCATGGGCCGCACGCCGATCGTCGGCACCGTGCTGCGCGAGTTCCTGCCCTGGAACCAGATCATGAATTACCTCGAAGCGGTGATCCGGGTCTACAACCGCTACGGCCGCCGCGACAACATCTACAAGGCGCGCATCAAGATCCTGGTGAAGGCCGAAGGCCAGCGCTACATCGACGACGTCGATGCCGAATACAAGCAGATCCTCGAGCACGACGGCGCGCCGCACACCATCACCCAGGCCGAGTACGACCGCGTGGCGGCGTCCTTCGTGCCGCCGGCGCTCGCCACCCGCGTGCTGCAGAGCGCCGAACAGACCGACGCCGCGCTGCGCACCCAGGCGGCCGACGACGTTCAGTTCGCACGCTGGCTGCAGCGCAACGTCGCGCCGCACCAGAACCCCGCGCTGCGCGCCGTGACGCTCTCGTTCAAGCGCCTGAAGCAGGCGCCCGGCGACGCGTCGGCCGACCAGCTCGACATCGCCGCCCAGCTCGCCGACCGCTTCAGCGCCGGCGAGGTGCGCGTGACGCACGACCAGAACCTGCTGCTGCCCTGGGTCCATGCCGAAGACCTGCACGCGCTATGGCTCGCCGCGCGCGAAGCCGGCTTCGCGAGCGCCAACGTGCGGCTGCTGACCGACATGATCGCCTGCCCCGGCGGCGACTTCTGCGCGCTGGCCAACGCGCGCTCGATCCCGATCGCGGAAGCCATCACCGAGCGTTACCAGGACCTCGACGAGCTCGACGACCTGGGCGAGATCGACCTGCACATCAGCGGCTGCATCAACTCCTGCGGCCACCACCACAGCGGCCACATCGGCATCCTGGGCGTCGACAAGGACGGCAAGGAGTGGTACCAGGTGACGCTCGGCGGCGCCGACGGCTCCGCGCTGAGCGGTGCCGCGCAAGCCGGCAAGGCGGTCGGCCCGTCGTTCTCGGCGGCCGAGGTGCCGGACGTGATCGAGGCGGTCCTCAACACCTACCGCGATACGCGCTCGCAAGGCGAAACCTTCATCGACACGCTGCGGCGCGTCGGGCCTGACCCGTTCAAGACCGCGGCCAATGGCGCGCGCTTCAAGGCGGAGGTGGCAGCATGAAGAAGCTCCAATTGATCGCGTCGGAAGACCATGTCGACGACGGCAACCCGAAAGTGCTGAAGCTGCAGAACGACGCCGATCCGCAGGCGCTGGAAACGGCGCTGGACGGCATCGAGCGCATCGACCTGCACTTCCCCAAGTTCACCGATGGCCGGGCCTACAGCCAGGCCTTCCTGCTGCGCCGCCGCCTGGGCTTCCAGGGCGACATCCGTGCCACCGGCGACGTGCTGATCGACCAGCTGGTGCAGATGGAGCGCACCGGCTTCACGAGCGCGGTGCTGAAGGAAGGCGTCGACGCCGCCGATGCGCAGCGGCAGTTCGATCGCTTCCCGGCGTTCTACCAGGGCGATGCGGTGCAGACTGCGCCGCACTTCGTGCAGCCCGCAGCCGGCGCCTGAGCCGGCATCGCGCGGCCCGCAGGCCGCGCCTGAGGCACGCACGCATCGCGCCGTGCGCTGCCTCGGACTCCGGCCCGCTCCATATCCAGGACAGCGCCGGAATCGTCCCGCAACCCGCATGAACACTGGGGCATTTGCTTATCCGCATAAAGCGCGAACTAAAAGATCGTTTGCTTTCATAAGGCCTCTCCCTAAAGTTCAGTTCTCCACCGGAATCCAGCCCAATGAGCATCGATCTCACACACGTCAACGCTGAACTCGGCCGCAATGCGAACGGCCTCGTGGACTGGGCCATCGGCCTGGGCCAGCCCGCGATCATCACCACCAACTTCCGCCCTTTCGAAGCGGTGATCCTGCACATGGTCACGCGCGCCAAGCCCGACGTGCCCGTCATCTGGATGGACAACGGCTACAACACCGACGCCACCTACCGCTTCGCCGACGAAGTGACGAAGCAACTGAAGCTGGACCTGCACATCTACCTGCCGCGGCGTTCGCGCGCACATCGCGAAGCGGTGGAAGGCCCGACGCCGGCGCTCGACGATCCGCGCCACGCCGCCTTCACGGAAGAAGTGAAGCTCGAACCCTTCGCGCGCGCCTTGCGCGAGACGGCACCCAAGGTCTGGTTCACCGCGCTGCGCGCCACCGACACCGCGGTGCGCGCGCAAATGGACCCGGTCAGCGTCAACCCGGACGGGCTGATCAAGGTCGCTCCGCTGCTGCACTGGTCGTCCAAGGAGCTGTACGCCTATTGCGAGGCACACGGCCTGCCGAACAACTTCGACTACGTCGACCCGACCAAGGGCGAAGACAACCGCGAGTGCGGCCTGCATCTCGCGCACTGACATTCCAGCGACGACATTCCCGCGATGAACGCCCGAACCGAACCCGATCTCCTGCAGACCCCGATGCAAGCCACCGCGCCCCACGCCAGCATTTCCAACACGCATCTCGACGCCCTCGAAGAAGAAGCGATCTTCATCCTGCGCGAGACCGCAGCGGCCTTCGAGCGCCCCGCGCTGCTGTTCTCCGGCGGCAAGGATTCGCTGGTGCTGCTGAAGTGCGCCGAGAAGGCCTTCGGCGTGGGCCGCCTGCCTTATCCGCTGTTGATGATCGACACCGGCCACAACTTCCCCGAGGTCACGGACTTCCGCGACCTGCGCGCCAGGGAACTGGGCGCCAACCTGATCGTGCGCAGCGTCGAGGACTCGATGGCACGCGGCACGGTGCGGCTCGCGCATCCCGGCGAATCGCGCAACGCGCACCAGTCGGTCACGCTCCTGGAGGCGATCGAGGAATTCCGCTTCGACGCGCTGATCGGCGGCGCCCGCCGCGACGAAGAAAAGGCCCGCGCCAAGGAGCGCATCTTTTCGCACCGCGACGCCTTCGGCCAATGGCAGCCGAAGGACCAGCGGCCCGAACTGTGGACGCTATTCAACACGCGCCTGGCACCGGGCGAGCACTTCCGGGTGTTCCCGATCTCCAACTGGACCGAGCTGGACGTCTGGCAGTACATCGAGCGCGAGCACGTTGCGCTGCCGTCGATCTACTACACGCACAAGCGCAACGTGGTCGAGCGCCGCGGCCTGCTGGTGCCGGTGACCGACCTCACGCCGCCGCGTGACGGCGAAACCGTGCAGGTGCGCGACGTGCGCTTCCGCACTGTCGGCGACATCACGACGACCTGCCCGGTGGAAAGCCTGGCCGCCGACGCGGGCGATGTGGTGATCGAGACGCTCACGGTCGACGTGAGCGAACGCGGCGCCACGCGGATGGACGACATGACGTCCGAAGCGTCGATGGAAAAACGGAAAAAAGACGGATATTTCTGACCCACCCCCGTCCCTCGCTCACTTCGTGTAGCTCGACTCCCCCCTCAAGGGGGCGGCACCGGCGGCCCGGCGAAGCCGGTTCCGCGGTGTCCCTGGAAAGAAACCTATGAATGCAACCGCTTTTTCATCTCCTGCTGCTGCCGCAACCGACACCGGTACCGCCCTGCGCTTCATCACCTGCGGGTCGGTCGACGACGGCAAGAGCACGCTGATCGGCCGTTTGCTGGTCGACAGCAAGACCGTGCTGCAGGACCAGCTCGCGGGCGTGCAGCGCGGCGGCGAGACCGACCTGGCACTGCTGACGGACGGGCTGTCCGCCGAGCGCGAGCAAGGCATCACGATCGACGTGGCCTACCGCTACTTCTCGACCGCCACGCGCAAGTTCATCATCGGTGACGCGCCCGGCCACGAGCAGTACACGCGCAACATGGTCACGGCCGCTTCGAGCGCCGACGCGGCCGTGGTGCTGGTCGACGCGACCAAGCTGCGCTGGGCCGCCGAAGCCGATGGTGGCGACGTGCTGACGCACGAGCTGCTGGCGCAGACACGTCGCCATACGCTGCTGTGCAGCCTGCTGCGCGTGCAGTCGATCGTGTTCGCCGTGAACAAGCTCGACGCCATCGCCGACGCGGCCACGGCCTTTCAGCGCATCTCGGCCGCTCTTGCGCGCTTTGCCGATGCAGCGAACGTCACGGTGGCGGCGGTCGTGCCGATGTCCGCGCTCAAGGGCTGGAACGTGGTCACGCCCCACGCCGGCTGGTGCGGCTACGCCGGCCCGAGCCTGCTCGAATTGCTCGAAGCCCTGCCGGTGACCGTGCAGGACGAGGCCGTGCCCTTCGCCTTCCCGGTCCAGTGGGTCGAAAAGTTTTCGTCGTCGTCGGACACCTCGCAGGGCCGCCGCGTGTTCTGGGGCCGCGTGGCCAGCGGCCATGTGGCGCCGGGCCAGGAAGTCACGGTGTTGCCGAGCGGCAAGACCGCGACGGTCGCCCAGGTGCTGAGCCACACGCGCCAGCCTGGCACCGTGCATGCCGGCCACAGCGCCGGCATCGTGCTCGACCGCGAACTCGACGTATCGCGCGGCGACTGGCTGCTCGCACCCGGCGCCTTCGAACCCGTGCGGGAGATCACCGCCACGGTCGCCTGGCTCGACGACGAGCCGCTGGTGGCCGGGCGCATCTACTGGGCGCTGCAGGGGCACCGCTGGGTGAAAGCCAAGGTCGCGCGCATCGTCGATCGGCTGAACATCACGACGCTCGACGCCGAGCCCGCCACGCAGCTCGAAGCCAACGCCATCGGCGATGTGGTGCTCGCACTTCAGCAGCCGCTGGCCGTGCTGCCCTTCGCGCAGTCGCGCGCGCTGGGCTCGCTGGTGCTGGTTGACACTGCTTCCCACAGGACTTCGGCCGCCGTCCTCGTACGGCCGGCTGCCTGAGCCTTTAAAATCCGGGTTTTCCCCGTTTCTACCTGCCAAGATTCCTTCGGCCACAAGACCAAATGACCCACGTCGTCTCCGATTCCTGTATCCGCTGCAAATACACCGATTGCGTTGACGTGTGTCCCGTGGACTGTTTCCGCGAAGGTCCGAACATGCTGGTGATCGATCCGGACGAGTGCATCGATTGCGCCGTCTGCATCCCCGAATGCCCGGCCAACGCGATCTTTGCCGAAGAAGACCTTCCGGCCGACCAGATCGCCTTCATCAAGATCAACGCCGAGCTGGCGCAGGCCGATGGCTGGAAGAGCATCACCAAGCGCAAGCCCGCGCTGCCGGATGCCGACGAGTGGAAAGACAAGCCCAACAAGCTGTCGGAGCTGGTGCGCTGAGCCAGGCGGCATCCCTTCCGATCGAAACCGACGCACTCGTCATCGGCGCCGGTCCGGTTGGGCTGTTCCAGGCCTTCCAGTTGGGCCTGCTTGAAATCTCCTGCCACGTCGTCGACGCACTGCCCCACGCGGGCGGCCAGTGCGTCGAGCTGTATGGCGACAAGCCGATCTACGACATCCCGGGTGTGCCTTCGACCACGGGCCGAGGGCTGATCGACGCGTTGCGCGAGCAGGTGGCGCCCTTCCATCCGCAATTCCATTGGGGCGAGCAGGTCGCGACGCTGACGCGCACCGACGACGGCCGGCTGCTGCTCGGCACTTCGGGCGGGACGCAGTTCCTGGCAAGAACGGTGTTCATCGCGGCCGGTGTCGGCGCCTTCGTGCCGCGGCGCATCGCGCTCGACGGCATCGAAGCCTTCGAAGGCAGCCGCCTGTTCTATCACCCTGCTTCGCTGGACCGATTCATCGGTCGGGCCGTGGTGGTGAACGGCGGGGATACGGCGGCGATCGAAGCGGCGCTGGATCTGGCCGGGCAGGCGAAGCAGGTCACGCTGCTGCACCGCCGCGACGTCTTCCAGGCGGACGATGCGCTGGTCGCCACGATGCGCGCGCAGGTTGCCGCAGGCTCGCTGCAGTTGCTGATCGGCCAGCCGACCGCTCTCGACGCCACGCAGTTGCAGGTCGCCACACCCGATGCGCAGACCGTCACGTTGCCGGTCGATGCGCTGCTCGCCTTCCACGGCATCTCGCCGCGGCTCGGCCCGATTGCCGACTGGGGCCTGGCGATGGAACGCAAGCAGGTGCCGGTCGACACCGCGAAGTTCGAGACATCGGAACACGGCGTGTTCGCGGTCGGCGACATCAACACCTATCCGGGCAAGCGCAAGCTGATCGTCTGCGGTTTCCACGAAGCCACGCTGGCCGCCTGGGGCGCCACCGCGATCGTGTTCCCCGGCAAGGCCATACCGCTGCAGTACACGACGACCAGCACCCGGCTGCACACGCTGCTGCAGGTCGGTTAGCCACACGGTGCGCGCCGCGCGCGCCTAGAATCCAGACCGCCCTGCCAGTGCAGGGCCATCGCTAGGGGTGCTGGCCGTCGAAGGACGGTCGGCTGAGAGAGTCCCTTTGAACCTGATTGAGGTAATCCTCGCGCAGGGAAGCAGCTTGGGTGGCAGCACGTCGTCTCGCGTGCATGCACCGCCATCCAACCGCGACCTGCCGATCATTTTGCAGGGAGCCCATGGATGGCACAGCCTTCAGATCTTCATCGGCAACCGGTGCGTCGCCACGGGCGCGAAGCCGTGGTCGAGCGGCCCATGCCCGGCACCGATCCGCACATCGGCACCGGCGCGCATCGCGCCAAGCAGGTAGCCACGCGCCTGCTGCACGGCCTCGGGCAGCGTGCGGCCCAGCGCCAGAAACGCGGCAATGGCCGACGACAGCGTGCAGCCGGTGCCGTGCAGGTTGCGGCTCGCGATGCGGGCCGAACCGAAGCGCTGCGACGGTCGGCCGGCTTCGGCCAGCACGTCGACGATTTCATCGCCTTGCAAGTGGCCGCCCTTGAGCAGCACAGCCGGCGCGCCGAGCGCGAGCAGGTCGCCGGCCGCGCGCTCGAGCCCGTCGACGCCATCGATCGAGCGGCCGATCAGCAAGGCCGCCTCGTCGAGGTTGGGCGTGACCACGCGCACGCGCGGAAACAGCTCGCCGACCAGGCGCTGCACCGTGTCGCCCTGGATCAGGCGATCGCCGCTGGTCGCGACCATCACCGGGTCGAACACCACGTTCGGCAGCCGGTAGCGGTCGATCGCCCACGCCACCACCTCGACCACCTCGGGCGAGTGCAGCATGCCGAGCTTGACCGCGTCGACGCCGATGTCCTCGACCACGGCCTCGATCTGCGCGCGCAGGAAATCCGCCGGCACTGCATGGATGCCACGCACGCCACACGTGTTCTGTGCGGTCAGCGCGGTGATCGCCGTCATGCCGTAGCAACCGAGCGCCGCGAAGGTCTTGAGATCGGCCTGGATGCCGGCACCGCCGCCGCTGTCGGACCCGGCGATCGAGAGCACGCGCGCGTAGCGCAAGGGAGCGTTGGTCATTCCCAAAATTATCGGACAGGCCCATGACCGCGCCGTCATCGCTTCCGTTCGACAAGGCAACGGTGCTCGGAGCCGGGCTGATGGGCCGCCTCGTTGCGGTCGCGCTGGCCCGGCGCGGCTGCGCGGTGTCGCTGCACGAGGCGTACGGCCCCGACGCCGACGGCGCGGCGGCGCGCGTGGCCGCAGCGATGCTCGCGCCGCTGGCCGAGTCTGCGATCGCACCGCTTTCGGTCGCGCGCATGGGTCACTACGGCCTGCGGCGCTGGCCCGAACTGCTGGCGGAACTGGCGCGGCCCGTGTTCTTCCAGCGCGAAGGCACGCTCGTGCTGTGGCACCGGCAGGACGCCGCCGAGGCTGCGCGCTTCGCGGCCACGCTCGAACGCAATGCGCAGGCGCTGCCCGAATTGCCCGCGCTGCAGCGGCTCGACGCAGCCGGCATCGCCGCGCTAGAACCCGATATCGGCCAGCGCTTCATGCAGGGACTGTGGCTGCCCGGTGAAGGACAGCTCGACAACCGCGCCCTGCTCGCGGCGCTGCTGGCGACGTTGCAAGCCTTGCCGAACGTGCAGCTCCACTGGCACAGCCCGCGCACACCGGAAGACTTCGCATCCGACGCATCCGAGCGCGTGATCGACTGCCGCGGTCTCGGCGCACGGCCTCAATGGCCCGCGCTGCGCGGTGTGCGTGGCGAGGTGATCCGCGTGCATGCGCCCGAGGTTGGACTGACGCGGCCGACACGGCTCGTGCATCCGCGCTATCCGCTCTACATCGCGCCCAAGCCCGACGGCGTGTTCGTGATCGGCGCGACGGAAATCGAGTCCGACGACATGTCGCCCGCCAGCGTGCGGTCGACGCTCGAACTGCTGAGCGCCGCCTACACGGTGCACAGCGGCTTCGCGGAGGCACGCATCCTCGAGATCGCGGCGCAGTGCCGTCCCACGCTCCCCGACAACCTGCCGGAAGTCCGCCAGTTGCAGCCACGCGTGCTGCAGGTCAACGGCCTGTACCGACACGGCTTCCTGATCGCCCCGGCCCTGCTGGACCGGACCCTGGAACTGCTGAGCCATCCCGTGCCATGAACGTCCTGATCAACGACACGCCCTACACCCTGACCGAAGGCGCCACGCTGGCCGATGCGATCGCCGCGCTGGCGGCCGTGCCGCCCTACGCCGCCGCCGTCAACCGCGCCTTCGTGCCGCGCTCGGCCCATGCCGGGCACGCACTGCAGCCGGACGACCGCATCGAAGTGATCCGCCCCGTGACGGGTGGCTGACCCATGAAGAACACACCGATGAACGACAACGCGAGCGATGGCCCAATGGCCGATCCACTGGTTCTCTACGGCCAGGCTTTCCCGAGCCGGCTGCTGCTCGGCACCGCGCGCTACCCATCGCCCGACGTGCTGGAGGCCGCCGTGCGGCGTGCACGGCCGGCGATGCTGACCGCGTCGCTGCGCCGTCAGACGGCCGCAGCCACGCCCGCGGGCAGCGCGAGCGACAACGGCTTCTGGACGCTGTTGCGCCAGCTCGGCGTGCCCGTGCTGCCCAACACCGCGGGCTGCCACAGCGCGCAGGAGGCGATCGCCACGGCACAGATGGCACGCGAGCTGTTCGACACGCCGTGGATCAAGCTCGAACTGATCGGCGACGACTACACGCTGCAGCCCGACACGCTGAACCTGGTCGACGCGGCCTCGCAGCTGATCCGCGATGGCTTTCGCGTGCTGCCTTATTGCACCGAAGACCTGGTGCTGTGCCGCCGCCTGGTCGACGTCGGTTGCCAGGCCGTGATGCCGTGGGCGGCACCGATCGGCACCGGGCGCGGCCCGGTCAACCCGTATGCGCTGCAGATGCTGCGCGAGCGACTCGAGGTGCCGATGCTGATCGACGCCGGGCTCGGCCTGCCCTCGCACGCCTGCCAGGTGATGGAGTGGGGCTACGACGGCGTGCTGCTCAACACCGCGGTGGCGCTTGCGCAAGACCCGGTCGCGATGGCCGGCGCCTTCGCCGATGCCGTCGATGCCGGCCGTGCGGCCCACCGCGCCGGCGCAATGCGCGCACAGGACAGCGCCCAGCCGAGCACGCCCGTGCTCGGTACCCCTTTCTGGCACCAGTCATGACCCGATCCCTTGCACAAGAAATCTTCGAAGCGCACACCGAGCGCTTCGGCACGGCGGCCGCTCCGACGGACGTCACCGACGCCGTCACCCGCGACGATCCGGTCTACCGCGCCGCCAAAGAGGCTTGCCTCCGCCTGGGCTTCATCGCGCGCGACGCCGAATGCCTCGCGCAGGCCTGGGCTGCGCGCAGCGAACGACTCGGATTCGACGCCGCTGCCTGGCCCGACGACCCAATCGACTTCGGCCTTCGCCCATGGCCGCGCGAGGGCGCCTTCGCGCCGTGCCCGGCCGCGCTGGGCCTGTACGCCGTGCTGCCGGACGCCGCCTGGATCGGCCGCATGGCGCGGGCCGGCGTGCCGACGCTGCAGTTGCGCTTCAAGTCGGACGACGCGGCAGCCGTCACCCGCGAGGTACACGCCGCCATCGACGCCGTTGCCGGCACCGGCGCGTTGCTCTTCATCAACGACCACTGGCAGGCGGCCATCGATGCCGGCGCCTATGGCGTGCACCTCGGGCAGGAAGACATCGACACCGCCGAGCTCGGCGCCATCCGCCGCGCCGGGCTGCGCCTGGGCCTGAGCACGCACGGCTATGCAGAGCTGCTGCGCGCCGACGCCTGGAGCCCGAGCTACATCGCGATGGGTGCCGTGTTTCCGACAACGCTCAAGCAGATGGCAACAGCGCCGCAAGGGACCGCGCGGCTCGCCGCCTATGCGCGGCTGATGCGCAACCGCTCGCTGGTGGCGATCGGTGGCATCGACTTCGCGCGGCTGCCCGAGGTGCTGGCCAGTGGTGTCGGTTCGGTGGCGGTGGTACGCGCGCTGGTCGCGGCGGCATCGCCCGAAGCGGAGGCCGAGCGCTTCATGCGTGCGCTGCAAGGACGCTGAAAATGAAAAGGCCCGCTATCTTTAGAATAGCGGGCCTTCCAGGAACCACGAGGGTTTGTTTTGGCTCCCCGAGGAACGCTCACTACGAACCAATTTGCTGGTTGTCGCGCGGCCCGCTGCTCTGCGCCAGGGCAACGCGCGCGCGATGTCAGAGTTCGCTGCAGCAGCCTCGTGAGGCAAAATCCGCTCGGCGTGACCGGCCGCTCTCGGCCAGGACCGGACCTTCCGGCGCGCCGTACAACTCGGGCAGAATTCGTTCGTCATAGTCCAGGCTCGACACCGCAGAGGTCGTCGTCAGCAGTCCTTCGTACTCAGGTCAAGAATGATGTTTCATAGACGATTTTTCTCGACCTTCGGATGCGGCGTCTGCCTCGCCATAGCTGGATGTGCAGCGAGCTCAGCGCCACAGCCCGCCCCCTCTGGAATCGCCAGCCAGAGCAAGACCCCTCTGACACACAAAGTCGACTTCAAGGTGAAGCGAGCGACGAGTGGTTTCGAGCTTCAGGACAAGGTGTTGAACATCGGGGTAAGCCGCCTCACTGACCGGAATGGACGCAAATGGACGGCCTACGACCCCGAGATACTGAATAGCCGCCACGTTGCGTCCGCTGTCGTCGTGACGCCGCTTCCGGACGAAGGGCGATACGCTGAACCTCGGCTGAAGGTCGTGCTCAGCCCAGAAGGCCACGAAGTCCTTGAGAAGGCAACCGGCCAGATTGTTGGGCAGACCATCGTCGTCCTTATCGACGGCGAAATACGTTCTGTGGCGGTCATCCGCAGCGCTATCACGAGTGGCTCGCTCCAGCTGAGCATCGACGGGGCCAAGCTGCCTGAGCTGCAACGGCTTGCTCAAGGGCTTGGTGGCGTATGACGCCCGAGGTCGACTCACGGCCAGGAGCAGCCGGTCAACCTTGGCTCAAAATTAGCGAGAAAGGGGCCACATGTAGCCGTCACTGGAGAAGCGCCATGCGACAAGAAATCACCCTGAATATTGCGTATGACCTGTCCGATGAGGAGTGGGCAAAGGTCGCGGGAGTCTATGCGTCGCTGGATGGCTGGCTAGGCGACCAAAACGGCGCGGCTTGGTACGGTCGAGAAGGTGACGCGCGGTACATCGGAGTCTCGGTAGAACCCGGCGGTATCCAGTTTTTTGGCGAGGTCGAGACGCCTTTGTGGACCGGGTGGCTCACGGTTCTGTGCGCCAGAATGTCCCTGGCGTTAGGGCGCGAAGTCCATGATGCCGAAGTCTGAAGTCGGCCAGAATCGGACGGTCAAGGCCGGCTCAGAATTTCGCCTTCTACGCATCTCCTAAGCATTTCCATCATGACACCTGCAGACGCGAAAGCAGATCTTGAGAAACGTCTAGCCCAGGCTGGATTCGACTTGGAGCGCCCGGACCTCGAGACTGCCTGGAAGGCCTTCCGAGAGCATCTTGGCGTTGAGGTCGTCGGCGCCAAGGACTACGTTCTAGTAGATGTCGGTCTCTGCGATTTCGACTTTCAACCGTTTCGGCCCGCGTTCAAAGTTGACTTCTGTCGCCAGTTCGGGTTCTTCGGCGAAGGTCAGTTCCAAGGCTATGAGCAGCTTCACCTGATGCTCTATTTTCCGGCGACTGCGGCCCTGGTCGGGTTCACCGCTGACCTCTTCTCGGATGACGGCGAAGAGCGCGGACCGTTTCAAAACGAAGTAGAGCGGTCAGCCGCCTTCGTCAAGGCTCGCTCACTCAAGTGCACCGCTGCGGCTCTGGACTACTGGCCG
>NZ_JBWKNQ010000009.1:0-287793 GCF_059415645.1 Variovorax sp. GW821-FHT10B04 | reverse complement strand
TCCACGCGCTGGAGGCCTTCCACGCGGATGTCGCGCACCGTGAAGGGTTCGACCGCCCAGGCGGCGCTGGCGGCCAGCGCGCCTGCGACCACGGTGGCGACGCGCAGCAGATGGAATCGGGAAATGATGGGTTTCATGAATGGCTTGGGCCGGCGCCATGAGCGCCGGCGGGAAGGCGGCGAATACGCCTGTGCGTATCGCCGTGGTTGATCGATCGGGTCAGACGAGGGGCGACCGGTTGCGGCCGGCCTGTCCGTGCATCGGTCGCAGCGTGCCGGTGGCATCGTCCGGCTGGCTGCTGTTGCTGCCCTGCAGCGGCGCGTTCAGCTTGCCTCCGTTGCCCAGGCGGTAGAGCAGCTTGATCCAGGTCAGCGCGAGGTCGGCGCTGGCGCTGGTCAGCTGCTGGGAATGCAGCAACAGCTGCTCGTAGTCCTCCAGCAATGCGAGCTCCGAACCGCCATCGGTTCGCGAGCCGGTCTGCAGCTTTTCGACGGACAGGCGGCTTGCAGCCGCGCGTTCGTAGAGCACGGCTGCGGCCTGGTTGCGGCGCACCACCTCGGCCATCGCCTGAGCCACCTCGCGCTGGGCGCGCGCGATCACCTGCACCAGCGGTTCGCCGACGGGCGCATTGGCCGAGGCCCGTGCGCCGTCCGTGCCGGCCGCCGACTCGTCGGGCTCGATCCACCCGTCGAGGAGCGGTTGCGGGTCGAGGTGGTAGAGCGCGCTGGCGAGCGCCACGTCGGCGCGCTGCATCAGCAGCGCTGCCGGCAGCGCATGCGGCACCGGTGCGACGAAGCGCGGCAGCTTCTCGTTGCGCAGTGCGGGGCCGATGCGCGCCATCAGGTCGGGCGGCTGCATGCCGCACAGCGTGGCGAGCAAGGCCAGTGCATCGTTGCGGCGTGCGGTGTGGCTCTGCGCCGCTGCCGCCGCCGCGTCCATGCGCTGCTGGAGCGACCGGCGGCCGGCGGCCTGCAGCGTCGGCATGCGGACCTGCTTCGCCAGCAGTGCATCCTCGCGGGAGAAGGCGCCCTGTGCCTGCTCGATCAGCATCAGGCTCAGCTGGTCGACGCGTGCGGTGATGTAGGCCGCGGCGACCTGCATGTCCAGCGGCAACTGCAGCGTCTCGCCCATGAGCCGCACGTTGGCCGTGGTCCGACCCGTGCTGCCTTCGCGCGAAGCACGCTGCTGGGCGGACGCGATCAGGGCATCGAGCGCCTCGTCCTGGAACCCGTGCCACCACGGCTGCGCCGACGCGTCCGCGCGCACGGCGGCATCGGCCGGCGCGGTCGTGGCCGGGGCCGAGACGTGCAGGAGCGCGCCGGACTCCCGCCGGGCGCGCGAGGTCGCGAGGTTCGCCTCCGCACCGATCGTGATCGACAGGCACAGCAGCGCCAGAAAGGGAACAGGGATCTTCATGCCGCGAACGCAGGGCTGCCGTTCAGGGGCGCGGACGCGACTCCGGGCGGAACATCAGTTCAGCGCCTCCGGGACCGCGCTCGCAAGTGCCGGAAATGGTGTCGTTGCGCGGGGTCGTCAGCTGGACCTTGGCGCCTTCGGCCTGGCCCTTGCACGCTTCCATGAACTCGGGCGGCGGGCCGCGATGGCCGTGCGGCGGCGGCATGCGGTCGTCGTCGGGCGGCGGTGGTGGCGGCATGCCTTGCCCAGGCTGCGCCGTCTGCGAGAAGGAGGGCGGCGGGAGCATCACGCAGCCTGCGGACAGCAGGGTCGCGAACACCAGAGTGCTCAGCGCGAGCGGGCGGCGGTAGGTCTTCATAGAGTCGGCTTCGAATGGAAGCTGCGGACTCTGACCGCCGAATACGGAGAAATCTTGGAACGCCTACTCGGGCTGTACCTCGAAGGAAAAGCCGACGCCGTAGACCGAGCGGATCCAGTCGTGCGCCGGCGCGGCAACGGCGAGCTTGCGGCGCAGGTTCTTGATGTGGCTGTCCACTGCGCGCTCGGTCACGTCATCCGAATGGTCGTACGCCAGCTCGAGCAGCTGGCCGCGCGAGAAGATCCGCCCGGGATGCCTGGCGAGCGCCTGCAGCAGGCGGAATTCGCGCCGTGTGAGGTTCAACGGCTCGCCGTGCAGGGTCGCCTGCCAATGCGTCTCGTCGAGCAGCAGCGCGGAGGCCGAGGCCTCGGAAGGCGTGGCGCTGTCGCTGCCGGTTCGTCGCAGCACGGCGCGCACCCGCGCCACCACTTCGCGCGGTGAGAAGGGCTTGCAGATGTAGTCGTCCGCACCGAGTTCCAGCCCGAGCAGGCGGTCGACCTCCTCGATGCGTGCCGTCAGCAGGATCACCGGGTGCGCCGAGTGGGTGCGCAGCTCGCGCAGCACCGCGAGGCCGTCCATGCGCGGCAGCATCACGTCGAGCAGCGTGAGGTCGGGCGCATCGGCCCGGATGCGGTCGAGCGCCGAGCGGCCGTCGGCGATGTGTTCGGTGTCGTAGCCGGCATGGCGCAGATAGTCCTGCAGCACGGAGGCGATGTCGTGTTCGTCTTCGACGATCAGTATGCGTGTCATGGTTCGGTCGACAGGGGCAGGGAAATGGTCATGCGCAGTCCGCCCAGGGGCGAAGCTGCAGCTTCGATGGTGCCGCCGTGCTCTTCGATCAGCGCGCGGCAGATCGACAGGCCGAGCCCGGAGCCGCCCGCACCCCCGCCGGTTCCGGCGATGCCGCGGGCACGCGAGGTGTCGCCTCGGAACAGGCGGTCGAACAGCCGCGGCAGGTCGTCGGGAGACGGGCCGGGCGCGGTGTCGTCGAAGCGCAGCCGCAGCCGCGCAACGCCGTCCACGTCGTCGATGCCGGCGCTCAGCTGCAGGCATCCGCCCGCGTCGGTGTAGGCCAGCGTGTTCTCCAGCAGGTTCATGAAGACCTGGTGCAGCCGCTGTGCGTCGCCGGCCACCACCGGCTGCGGGCCCACGACCTCGAGCGCCTGGACGTCCACGGCGATGCGTCGCTGCGCGAAGCGGTCGCGGGTCATCGCCAGCGCTTCCGTGAGCAGCGCCAGCGGAAAGGTCGGCGCTGTGCTGCGTGGTGCGCCGTCGGGCTCCCGCATGCTGCTGCGCAGGTCGTCCACCAGCTGGCCGAGCCGCATCACCTGCCGGTGCAGGCGCAGCGCGGTGCGGTCGTCGAAGGTGCGGATGCCGTCCTGCAGGGCTTCGATCTCGGCCCGCATCGCCGCCAGCGGCGTGCGCAGTTCATGTGCGACATCGGCCAGCCAGGCGCGCCGCGAGGCTTCGATGCTGGCGAGCCGCGCCGCCATGGAATTGAAGGTCTGGCCCAGCAGCGCGAGTTCGTCCGAACCCTGCACCGGCACCTGGGTGTCGAGCCGGCCGCGCGTGATGTCGCGCGCCCCCTGCATGAGGTGGTCGATCGGCGCGAACCAGCGTCGCGCCAGGAGATAGGACAGTGCGAGGGAGAGCGCCAGCCCGACCAGCCCGGTCAGCACGATTGCGAAGGCCTGGCGCGTGAAGAAGGCACGATCCGCCTCGCTCTGGATTTCCTCCATCGGCGCCAGCACGAGGTGGCCGACCACGCGGCCGCTGGCCAGTTGCAGCGGCAATCGCGCCGCGGCATCGGTCGCCACGCGCGCACCGGCCACGTAGGCGCCTGTCTCATCCACCAGCCCGAGCCGCTGGTAGAGCATGTCGGGCCGGCCGAAAGGCGGCCCGCCGCCTTCGGGCGGTGGAAAGCCGAGCGGCCGTTCGAACGGCGGCGGCATGCCGGGGCCGTCGCCCGCGGTGCGGTTTTCCTGGCGTTGCGGTTGACGCCGCGCGAGTTCGTTCGCCACGGTCTCCGAACGCAGCCGGTACCAGGCGAAGCGGTCGTTGCGCAGGGCGTCCCAGCCACCGTCCGAGGTGTAGCGCTTCTCGAGAATGTCCGCGAGCCAGTCCATCCGGCGGATCTCGATCTCCGCCACATAGGGGCCGATGCCACGCTGCAGCGCCAGGATCGAGAAGCCCGCGAAGACCAGCAGCAGGAGCAGCAGCAGCGTCGCCAGCGCAAGGAATACCTTGCGGGACAACGTGAGACGGGGCATGGAGAAAGTAAAGCGTCGTGGCACGGCCGGATTGTGTGGCAGCCGCCATCACGCAGTTGCTGCCCTTGCGTGTCTCGCGCGTAAAGGCTCACGGGCAGGTACAGTTACACATCGTCACCAAAAGTTGCATTTATGGCCGCCGTTCTCGATTCCGCGCCGTCGCCGATTCCTGTCTTGCGAGGAAAAGAGGTCTTTCGTTTTCAAATCCCGTTCAAGCATGTCGTTGCGGCGATCGTGGTCGCCGCCATGCTGCTGCTGGGTGTTACGGTTGTCGTGCTGGGGCAGATCTCCGCACGCCAGACGGTGCTGATGACGACGGCCGAACGCCTGCAGGACGCGGGGCGGCTGATCACGGAACAGACCGGCCGCATGCTCGAGCCCGCGCGCGCCACACTGCTCCAGATGTCCTTCGACCCCTTGACCACCGCGGTCGACCTGGACGCGCGACTGCAGCGGGCCTTCGTCCTGATCGAGCCGCTGGCGGCGAACAAGCTGCTGTCGTCGCTGTACATCGGACGCAGCAACGGCGACTTCCTGCTGGCGCGGCGGCTCGACAACGCCGCCGTACGCGCGCTCGTCGCCGCACCGCCGAACGCGGCCTTCCTGCTGCAGTCGGTGTCCGGTGGCGCCGATGGGCACTCGGGCGCGGGCAGCGGCGAGTACATCTTCTACGACGCTGCGGTGCACGTCATCGCGCGCCGCAGTCAGCCCGACTATCGCTTCGACCCGCGCTCGCGGCCCTGGTACCGCGACGCGATGCACACGACGGGCGCGGTGCTGTCGCGGCCCTACGTGTTCTTCACCACCGAGCAGGTCGGCGTGTCGCTGAGCCAGAAGAGCCGTGATGGCCGCGCGGTCGTCAGCGTCGACGTGGTGCTCGACGACCTGGCCGAGCATCTGGCGGGCATGCGCTTCACGCCCGGAACCGAAATCGCGCTGATCGACGGCAACCGCAAAGTGCTCGCCTATCCGGACATGAGCCGGGTGCTGCTGCGCGAGAGCAGCGACCGCTTCGGGTTCCGCACGATCGACATGCTCGGCGTCGACAGCCTGCGTCAGCTGTCGGCCCTTCCGGTCGGCGACCGGACGGCGCGGCGGTTCGAATCGGGCGGCCTGGACTGGATCGGCATCGCCATGCCGTTCCGCTTCGGCAGCACCGACGGCATGCAACTGCTGGTCGCCGCGCCGGTCGACGAACTGGCGGTGGCGCTGAACGGCCAGCAGGCGCACATGCTGCAGATCATCCTGCTGGTGGCGATGGCGTTGCTGCCTTTCGGCTGGTGGGCCGGCAAGCGCATCGGCCAGAGCATGGACCAGCTGATCGAACGGGCGCGGCGGATCGGCCGTTTCGACCTCGCTCCCCAGGGGCCGATGCGTGCGACGTGGGTGCGCGAGGTCGGCGAACTCGCGTCGGTGATGGACGGCATGGTCGAGACCATCGATCACTTCCTGCAGATCGGGCAGCGGCTGGCCACCGACACCGACATGGAGCGCATGCTCGGCACCGTGCTGCAGCAGGTCGTCGAGACGACGCGATGCGCCGCCGGCGCCGTGTACCTCTGGCAGCACGCCGACGACACGATGCTGCGCGCCGCGCAGGCCGGTACCACGCTCGATGGCCTGCCCGCGCGCCTGCACCGCGGCAGCGGCACGCAGGCCGACCGATGGGCGCTCGATGCGGTGCCCGGGCAGCGGCAGGTCGAGCTGGCGCTGCGCGGGCGCAACGGCCAGCTGCAGGGCCTGCTGGTGCTTCAGCACAGCGACGACGTCGCCCATGCCGACGCTTCCTTCGGCGAATTCACCGAGCGGCTCTCGGGCATGCTGGCCGTGTCGATCGAGACGCGCCAGCTGGTCGACGCGCAGCAGAAGCTCCTGGACGCGGTGATCCGGCTGATGGCCGATGCCATCGACGCCAAGAGCCCTTACACCGGCGGCCATTGCGAACGCGTACCGGCGCTCGCCATGCGGATGGTCGAGCGCATGCACGACGACCAGGAAGGGCCGTACCGCGACTTCGCGATGACCACCGACGAGCGCTATGCCTTCTATCTCGGCGCCTGGCTGCACGACTGCGGCAAGGTCACGAGCCCCGAGCACATCGTCGACAAGGCGACCAAGCTCGAGCTGATCTACAACCGCATCCACGAGGTGCGCATGCGCTTCGAGGTGCTGTGGCGCGATGCGGAAGCCGCGCACCTGCAGCGCTTGCTCGGCGGCATGCCGGAACCCGAGTCGATCGTGCAACTGCAGGCGTGCCAGCAGAAGCTGCGTGACGATTTCGCCTTCGTCGCGCGCTGCAACATCGGCGGCGAGTTCCTGGCGGACGAGACCATCGAGCGCCTGCATGCGATCGGCGCGCAGACCTGGACGCGCCATTTCGACGACCGGCTCGGCCTGTCGGCCGGTGAGATCCGCCAGCAGAACCGCGCACGCGGCGAGGCCGGCCGGCCGTTGCCCGCCGTCGAGCGGCTGCTGGCCGACCGCCCGGACCACGTCGTGACCTGGGGTGACAACCGGCCGCCGGTCGAGAAGGGCGATCCGCGCAACCGCTATGGCTTCGACATGGCGCTGCCGCCGGTGCAGCAGAACATGGGCGAACTGCACAACCTGTCGATCCGCCGCGGCACGCTGACCGACGAGGACCGCTTCAAGATCAACGACCACGTGGTGCAGACCTACGTGATGCTGAAGAACCTGCCCTGGCCGCCGCACCTGGCGCAGGTGCCCGAGATCGCCGCCACCCACCACGAGAAGATGGACGGCGGCGGCTACCCGCGCCGGCTCGGCGCCGACCAGCTCACGGTGTTCGACCGCGTGATGACGGTGGCCGACATCTTCGAGGCGCTGACCGCCGCCGACCGGCCGTACAAGGCGCCCAAGACGCTCTCGGAGTCGCTGCGGATCATGGCCTTCATGTGCCGCGACCGCCATCTCGACACCGAGCTGTTCCGCTACTTCCTCCGAAGCGACATCTGGCACGAGTTCGCGCGCCAGAACATGGAGCCTTCGCAGATCGACGAGGTCGATCTCGCGGCCATCGAGAAGCTGCTGCCCGAAGCGCCTGCGGGCGCCGCGCAGCCGGCCTGAGCGCGCGGCGGCGGCCCGGGGGCGTTCGGCGCTTCAGCGCATGCCGGGTGAGGTCGGCATGGTCGGCATGGCGGCCAGCGCGTCGCAGCGCTGACGCAGCAGGCGGTGCAGCTGCTGCACCGCGGGCGAGAACTGCTTGCGGTGCGGGCAGACCAGATGCAGCGGCGTCGACTCGCCTTCGAACTGCCCGAGCAGCCGCACCAGGCGCCCGGTGCGCACGTCTTCGCTCACGTCGAGCCAGGACTTGTAGACGATGCCTTCGCCATCCAGCGCGAGCCGGCGCGCGATGTCGGCATCGTCGGTCTGCAGCCCGCCGCGCACGCCGATCACGCGCTTGCGGCCGGCCTCCAGGAAGGTCCACTTGTCGTGCACGCGGCCGCCGAGCAGGTAGAGCAGGCAGGTGTGGCGCGCCAGCGCCTCCAGCGTCTCGGGCCGGCCATGGCGTTCGAGGTACCCCGGCGAGGCCACCAGCACGCGGCGGTTGTCGGGTGCCAGCGGCAGCGCCACGTAGCTCGCGTCGTCGGGCACGCCATAGCGGATCGCGACGTCCACCGGCTCGCGGAACACGTCGGCCACGCGGTCCGAGAAGAACATCCGCAGCGTGAGCCCGGGGTGCTGCCGCCGGAAGGCCGCGAACCAGGGCAGCAGCACGTTGCGCCCGAGGTCCGACGGTGCCGCGATCTGCAGCAGCCCGCGCAGTTCGGCGTCTTCGCCGCGCAGCTTCTCGCGGCCTTCGCGCAAGGCGGCGAGCGACTCCTGGGCGTGCGGCAGGTAGCGCTCGCCCTCGGCCGTCAGGCGCATGCTGCGGGTGGAGCGCGCGAACAGGCGCACGTCCAATTCGCGCTCCAGCCGCTGCACCGCGGCGCTGACCTGGCCGGGCAGCAGGTCGGCCTCGCGCGCCGCCTCGGAAAAGCTGCCGAGCGCCGCGGCCCGAACGAAGAGCGACAGGTCGTCAAGCCGGATCATCTTCACCATGAAAGAGAAAGTGTTGTCCGATTTTCCGTCTTTCGGTAAAGCCAGGTTCGGCGGAACATCGCATCCAGCCCATCTGAAGGAGATCCCATGAAAGCCATTGCCTATACCCGCCACGGACTGCCGATCGACGATCCGCAGTCGCTCGTCGACATCGATCTGCCGATGCCGCTGCCCGGGCCGCGCGACCTGCTGGTGCAGGTGCATGCGGTGTCGGTCAACCCGGTCGATACCAAGATCCGCGCGAACGCCGCCACGACGCAGCCCCGTGTGCTGGGCTGGGACGCCGTCGGCGTCGTGCAGGCGGTCGGCGCCGACGTGACGCTGTTCAAGGCCGGCGACGCCGTGTTCTATGCAGGCTCGATCAAGCGTCCGGGCAGCAACGCCGAATACCAGCTGGTGGACGAGCGCATCGTCGGCCACAAGCCGCGGAGCCTGGGCGATGCCGCCGCGGCCGCGTTGCCGTTGACCGCCATCACCGCCTGGGAGCTGCTGTTCGACCGGCTCGGCGTGGCCGAGGGCAGCGGCGCGGGGCAGAGCCTGCTGATCGTCGGCGCGGCCGGCGGCGTCGGGTCGATGCTCACGCAGCTGGCGCGCCAGCTCACCCGGCTCACGGTGATCGGGACCGCCTCACGGCCGGAAACCGTCGAATGGGTGCGCGCGCTGGGCGCGCATCACGTGCTGGACCACAGCCGGCCGCTGGCGGCCGAACTCGCGCAAGCCGGCCTGCCGCCCGTCGACATGGTCGCGAGCCTCACGCAGACCGATCGGCACTATGCGCAACTGATCGAGGCGCTCAAGCCGCAAGGCCGGTTCGCGCTGATCGACGACCCGGCGGTGCTCGATGCGCGGCCGTTGAAGTCCAAGAGCCTGTCGCTGCACTGGGAACTGATGTTCACGCGTTCGAGCTTCGAGACACCCGACATGCAGCGCCAGCACGAGCTGCTCGAGCGGGTGTCGGCGCTGGTCGACCAGGGTGTGCTGAAGACCACGCTGGGCGAGGACTTCGGCACGATCAACGCGGCCAATCTGCGGCGTGCCCATGCGCTGGTCGAGAGCGGCCGTGCGCGGGGCAAGGCGGTGCTGGCGGGTTTCGCCTGAGCTGGCTTCAGGGACCTCAGGGCGTTTCGGCTTCGTCGAGCGCCAGGCTCACGCGGTAGTCGACCCAGCCCCAGTAGTGGTCGAGCGTGCGGCGCTCGGCCAGCGCCCTAGCCCACATCTCGCGGGTGATCGTGGGGTGTTCGCCGGGCCCGTTCTCGTACTTCGCGCGCAGTTCCGCGGCGTCGAGACCGCTGTCCTCCTGCAGCGCTGCAACCAGTTCGATGCCGATGTCCTGCTCCTCGGGGGCATCGGGCTGGGCTGCGGCTTCCGGAGAACGTTCGGCCAGGACACGGTTGCGGCCGGCGTTCTTGGCTTCGTAGAGCGCCATGTCGGCCTGTCGCAGCGAGACCGTCGGCTCGCGCAGCACGGTGAGCGCGGCCAGGCCGATCGAGCAGGTCAGCGTGACCGAGGAACTCCCGACCGCAAAGGCCTGCATGCTGAGCGCCGCGTTGAGCTTGTGGGCCGCAGTGGTCGCCTCCGGCAGCGTGGCGCGCCGGAAGATGATGCCGAACTCCTCGCCGCCGAGCCGCGCCAGCACGTCGCCGGGCTCCATCGCCACATTGAGCCGCTTCGCCATCTCGACCAGCACGGCATCGCCGGCCTCGTGCCCGAATCGGTCGTTCACCGACTTGAAGTGGTCGAGGTCGAGCAGCCCGACCGCGCACGGCGCGCCGTTGCGCACCAGGGCTTGCGCCTCGGCCAGTGCCGCATTGAAACGGCGCCGGTTGGGCATGCCGGTGAGCGCATCGTGTTCCGCCATGTCCAGCAGGCGGTTGTTCAGCACCATCAGCTCGGCGTGCGCTGACTTGAGCGCGTTCTCGCGCATCATCAGCTCGGTCACGTTGGTCCAGACCGAGGCGATGCCTTCGTTCCACAGCTGTTCCTGGATGCGATAGAACTTGCCGGTCCTGGCGCGCAGGATCACCGGCGTCTTCAGGGGGCCGTAGCCGCTGTCGGTGCGCAGTGCGCTGTATTCGGGGCTCTCCTCGAAGATTTCTTCGAACCGGCGCCAATAGTCGCCGCGTTCGTGGCGCAGCTTGATGTCGGGGACGGCGGTGATCAGTCCCAGGAAGTTTTCCGAGAAGAACCGGGAGTTGATGTAGAGCAGCTTGCCGTCCGCGTCGTGCAGCGTCAGCCCGACGTTCACCACGGTCATCAGGCCGAGCAGCTGGCTGCCGTCGGTGCCGGGTGCGAGTTCGGCGCTGACGTCCTGCCACAGCTTGATGCGCGAGCCATCGGGCTGGGGGAACATCCTCAGCTCGACCCAGCGGCCGTCGGCGCGCTGGTACTGCAGCGGCCCTTCGTCCGTTCGGTGCCGGTGAACGGCACTGTCGATCGCGGCCGGAAACTCGTGCGCCGGCGCCTGCGGATGCTGGATCGCCAGAAACGGCTTCACCGTGTCGACGAAGGGCAGGCCGACCCGGATGATCGGTTTCACTTCCGGAAAGAACTCGAGGTAGCGGGCGTTCCAGCGGACCACACGGTCCTCCGCGTCGTAGACACAGACGGCGGAGGCGCCGTGCTGCATCAGGAGCGCCGCAAGCGCCGTGTCCAGCGGGGCCGGATGCTGCAGGTCGGCAGCGAAGTCTTGCGTGGATTCCATGGTGTGGTGTGTGGCGTCAGCGGGCTCGTCACCCGCATTGTCATCGCGCGATGCCACTCCGGCCTGACGTCATCCCACCGTTTCGCCATTCAATTGCGCTTCGAAGGCGGACAGGGGCATCGGCCGGCCGAACAGGTAACCCTGGCACAGCGAGCAGCCGTGCCGTTCCAGGAATTCGCGCTGGGCATGCGTCTCGACGCCCTCGGCGACGATTTCCAGCTCGAGGTTGTGCGCCATGCCGATGATGGTCTGGATGATGAGCTCGACCTTCGGGTTGAAGCCGATGCTGTGCACGAAGAACTTGTCGACCTTGATCTGGTCGAGCGGCAACTGGGTCATGTAGGAGAGCGAGGAGTAGCCCGTCCCGAAGTCGTCCATCGAGAAACGGATGCCGGTGGCCGCGAGTTCGTTCATCTTGACGATCGTGTCGGCCACCTTGTCCTGCAGCAGGCTCTCGGTGAGTTCGAGCTTGAGCTTGGTCGGGTCCGCGCCGGTCCGCTCGAGCACGTCCCGGATCTGGTCGACGAAATCGTCCCGGCGGAACTGGCGGGCGCTCACGTTGACCGACAACTGCAGGTCGCGCCGCTGGGGATGGCGGCTCCACTGCGCGAGCTGGCGGCAAGCGGTTTCCAGCACCCAGAGCCCGATCGGCGTGATGAGACCGGTCTCCTCGGCCAGGTCGATGAAACCCACCGGCTGCACCAGCCCGCGCTTCGGATGCTGCCAGCGGATCAGCACCTCGGCGCCGACGATGACGCCGTCGGCGCGCACCTGGCTCTGGTAGTACAGCGTGAACTGTTCGTTGGCCAGCGCGGCGTGCAGTTCGTTCTCCAGCGTCGCGCGTGCCGTGATGGTGGTCTGCATGCCCGCTTCGAAGAAGCGCATCGCATTGCCGCCCGCCGTCTTGGCGTAGTACATGGCGATGTCGGCCTGCTTGAGCACTTCCTCCATCGAGCGCTGCTCGGCGTTGAAGAGCGCCGCACCGATGCTGCAGGTGTTGTGGTACTGCTGGCCGGCCAGCATGTAAGGCCGGTTCAGGCGCGCGAGGATCGCTTCGCCCATGGCCTCCGTCTGCATCGCCGCCAGCGCCGTCTCGATGCTGAGCTCTTCCAGCATCACCACGAACTCGTCGCCGCCGAGCCGCGCCACGGTGTCGCCTTCGCGCAGGCAGGACTTGAGCCGTTCCGCCACCTGCTTGAGCAGCACGTCGCCCATGTCGTGGCCGAGCGCGTCGTTCAGCGTCTTGAAATTGTCGAGGTCGAGGAACAGCACCGCGCCCTGGCGCGAGCGCCGCACGTTGGCGTTGATCGCCTGCTGGAGCCGGTCGAGCAGCAGCCGCCGGTTCGGCAGGCCGGTGAGGATGTCGTAGAAAGCCAGGTTCTCGATCTCGCGTGCCGCCAGCTTGCTTTCGGTGATGTTGCGCAGGATCACGATGAAGCGCGCGTCCATGCCGCGGGAGCCGCTCTTGCGGGAGATCGATATCTCGAACCACGCCTTGTCGCGCGAACCGCGGCGTTCGAACTGGCGGCCCTTCGAATAGCCGGTCGCATAGGCCTCGCGCAGCGCGGCCATCACTTCGGCCGCCGCATCGGCCGGCAGCAGGTCGGCGAGCAGCCGCCCGACCGGGTCTTCGACCTCGATGGCGGGCAGCGGGATGCGCGGCGAGTGGTAGCCATGGCATCGGCCATCGAGCCCGACCTCCAGCAGCAGGTCGGGCAGGGCGTCCAGCGTCGCCTGCAACTGCGCGGTGCTCTCGACGATGTCGGCGACATAGCGCTTCTTCTCGGTCACGTCCTGGTAGACGCAGACCAGGCCGCCGTCGGGCGTGCGGTTCTTGGTGCTGCGGATCACCTGGCCGCCCGGCAACGGCAGCTCCTGCTCGCCCTGCGGCGCTTCGTGCAACGCCAGGTGATTCGCCATCCACGCCGTGCGCTCCGCGTCGCCGCCTTCGACCGCCACGTGCTGTCCGGTCATGTCGAGGATGTGGTCGAAGGGCAGTTGCGGCCGGATGTCGGCGGCGGCCCACGGAAAGATGTCCAGGAAGCGGCGGTTCCAGGTGACGACCCTGTCGTCAGGGTCGAGCAGCACGAAGCCGTCGACCATGGATTCGAGCGCCTGGTCGAGCGTGGCCTTGGAGCGCACGAGTTCGGCGCGTGCCCGCCATTGGCGCAGCAGCTGCAGATAGGTGAAGCGCGCGACCGCGATGATCAGCAGCGAGAAGGCCAGCGTCACGCCGAGGATGGAATTGCGGCCGCGCCGCCAGTCCTCCAGCGCTGCGTCCAGGGGAATGCTCGCCACGATCAACAGGTTGCGATGCAGGGTGGGCCGAGCCACGACGATGGCCGGCTGGCCGCTGAGCCGCGCCGCCATGTACAGCGGCCGGCCGTCGCTGGTGGTCTCGCTGAGCGCCGGCATGATCGGCGCGCCGGCCAGGTCGTCGCGTGGCGGCATGCTCGTCAGCATCGGCCCGTTGTCGCGCTCCAGCGTGATTTCCAGGCCCTTGATGTCGGCGCTCTGCGTGAGGATCGTGGTGAGCAGCGACAGCTGCACTTCGGCGACGGCGACGATCCGGCTGCCGTCCGGCATCTGCAGCGTCCGTGCAAAGTAGAGCACCTTCTGCGAAGTCGACAGGCTGGTTGCCGGCGGGCTGATGGCGAGCGAGGACACCGGCTGCGCGAGCACCGCGCCGAGAAATCCTTCCGGCAGCAGAACCTCGAGTTGTGGCCCGCGCCGGTCGGACGATGCCAGCACGCGGCCGTCGGGCGTGAGAAATGCGACATAGCGCACCAGCAGGCTCTGGCGCACCACGTTGTCCATCACCAGCGCGGTCTGCGGCCGGCGGGCGACGCTTTCGGCCGTCTCGCCTTCGCCGGGCAGCAGCAGGTCGCCCATGCCGGCCAGCAGCATGTCGATGCCCAGCAGGCTGCGGTTGAGCGCGGCCTCGGAACCGCTGACGAAGCGCACGGCCTGCTGTTCGCTGTCGGTGATCGAGCGGTCGCGCATTTCCCAGACGATCAGGGCCGCGATGGCCCAGACCGCGACCAGGAACAGAAGAGCGATCCCGTAGACGGAGGCGGTGATCCGCCGGGGCAGGGCGTTCGTCACTTCGTCGCCGGTGCCCGGGTTCCGACCACGGGGCCGACCGTCTGGTTCCAGACGTCGGCGCAGATCGGGCCGCAGCGCTGCACCCAGCCGGTGAGCACCCGTGTGGTGAGGATCTCCTGCCGGCGGCGCTGGTCTTCGGCCGACGGCAGGACTTCGATCATCGTGCCCTTGCTGCCGCGTCCGCAGCTGTCGGCACCGGTGTTGCAGGCGACGCCTTCGCCGGTCTCGCGTTCGGACTCGGCCCACACGGCGGTCTCCAGCTTGGGGAGCTCGCTGTGCAGCAGCGTGCGCAGGTCGGCGGGCAGTGCGTTCCAGGTGTCGCGGTTGGCGGCGAAGGCGGCCAGGCCCCAGCTCAACGGCATGCTGTAGATGTAGTGGGTCACGGTATGGAGACCCAGCGTGTTGCCCGACATCGTGCCGGTCACCGCGCACTCGGTATTGCCCGATTTCATGTTCGACATCAGTTCCGAGAATTCGGTGAAGACCGGCGTGCCGTTGAGCGCGCGGATGAAGTCGCCCTGCGTCGACCCCGACACGCGCACCCGCCGGCCGGCGATGTCGGTCAGGCGCGTCATCGGTTTCTGGCAGAACAGGACCTGCGCCGGATACACGTAGATCGCGAGCAGCTCGACGCCATGGCGTTCGCGCAGCGTCTTTTCGAGGTACGGCCGGAACGAGGCCACCACGCGGCGCAGCGTGCCCATGTCGGGGCTCAGGCCGGCCATGTCCGGCGTGCCGAGTTCGGGATATTGCGTGGAGACCTGGCTCAGCAGTGCGGTGCCGAAGGGCACCACGCCGAGCTTCAGGAGGTTCAGCATTTCCTGGCCCGGCACGCCCGCGCGGTCGAAGGGAACGATGCTCGCGGTATAGCGGCCACCGCTCAGGCGGGCGAGCTCCTTGGTCCAGAACTGTTCCTCGTGCCGCGTGTACTGGTTGATCGCGGCCAGACCGCCGACGATGCGCAGCCGCTCCACCGGCGCGGCTTGCGCGCCGGCCTGCATGGGCAGTCCGAACAGGACCGCGATGTACATCAGCAGGATGTAAGTCCGAACCATGACGACCTTGCAGATTTCAGCAACCCCACATCATCGTGTCGATGTGTGGTGCATGTGTCAATTTCGCACGAAAGGTTGCAATCAGTGACATTTGAGGGGCGGCCATGCTCGTCAGAGTTGATCGGTCGGTACAAACCATGAGAAGAGAAGCAGCTGCAGGCGCGTCAGGAGGCTCGAGTCGGGCTCGTCGTCCAGCACCTCGTTCTCGACATCGCCCGTTCCCACCCATTCGACGGTGCGGCCATCGGGCTTGAGCCGCACGCGGTAGACGCCTTCGACGTGGTCCATCTGGAAAGCGTAGATCAGCGCCTGGGCCAGTTCGTAACTGGCGACCCGCACGCCGATCTCGGTATTGAGCCGTTCCGAGCGTGGGTCGAGATTCATCGAGCCGAGCAGCACCATGCGCCGGTCGATCAGCGCGAGCTTCGCGTGCAGCCGCCCGCGCGCCTGGCGCAGCAGCCGGCGCATCTCGCCGCTGCGCTTGAGCTGGGTGGTACTGACCTCGAGCAGTTCCACGCCGATCTGCAGCAGCGCGACGCGGTAGCGGTTGTAGTTGATGTTGACCAGCGGCTCGTCGCTGTCGGCCAGCGAGTTGGTCGCGACCGTGACGTGGATGCCGCGCTCGCGCGCCACCCGCAACCGCTCCATGCCGGCTTCGCCTGGAATGAAGTAGGGCGAGACGACGGCGATCTCCCTGCGTGCTTCGCCGATGATCTCCCGCACGTGTTCGGCCAGTGACAGGTTCGAATCGACGCCGCCGGCGCTGCCGCCACCCAGCGCCTTGTCGGGGCTGTCGGCCATGGCCTCGGCCTCGGCGCGGATCCACGGCAGGTTGCCGCTGCGCAACTGCTCGCCCAGGGGCGGGTCACCGAACAGGTCGTTGCCGACCGGCGTTTCGGGCACCGGGGTGCCGCTGGCCGAGGTCGCCGCCTCGAAATCGGCACGCAGGCTCTCGGGCGAGGCGATCGGCAGGACCAGGCGAGCCAGCGGATAGACGATGTCGCTGTTCCAGTAGGCGTCGAAGATGTGGGCCAGCTCGGGCACCACGGGGCCGGCCATCAGCAATTCGAAATCGATGAAGTTGGCGCCCTCGGCCCGCAGGAAGTACTCGTCGGCCAGATTGCGGCCACCGGCGATCGCCATGGCGCCGTCCGCCACGAAGAGCTTGTTGTGCATGCGGTGATTGAGCCGCCGGAAGTCCGTGAAGAAATCGAGCCAGCGCGTGGCCGTGTGCTCGCGGCCGTTGACGAACGGGTTGAACAGGCGCACCTGCACGTTGGGCTCGGTCGAGAGCGCGAGCAGCAGGCGTTCGACAGGGGCGGTATAGAAATCGTCCAGCAGCAGCCGAACGCGCACGCCCCGGCGGGCGGCGTCGCGCAGTTCCCGCAGGATCAGCCGGCCGGTCTTGTCGTTGCCGAGCAGGTAGGTCTGGACGTCGAGCGACACCTGCGCCCGGCGCATCAGTTCGAGTCGCGCATCGAGTGCGAAATCGGCCTGCGTGAGGGGGCGCAGCGCCGAGAGGCCGTCGTGTACGGAGTCGAGGCTGGCGGCCGCGCGGCCCAGCGCCGTCGACTCGGACGGCGCGATTCCGCGCTGCGGCGGTTCCGGCTGGCGCGGCGGCAGGCCCGCGCAGGCGCCCAGCAGGCAGGCCAGGACCAGCATCACGCAGCGCAGCAGGGTGGTCGCAGCCAAGGGTCGGTCGTGGGACATGGAGGTTGGAACCGCAAAAGTACCGGGCCGGCGCCGATGCTAGCGGCGATGGCGTCCGGGCCGCGTCCGCCAACAGCGCTTCCAGGCGTTTGTCGGGAAAAAGCCGCACGCGCCGCCCGGATGCCGCATCGGACCCGGCAGGCGGCACCTTTAAAATGAAACTGATTCTCAATTGCGGCCCATGACACGTGGCCGCGCACCCATATTCCAGCCTCGCCAGTCCAGAACCTCCGCACCATGAACAGCCGACAGATCAAGACCTGGGCCTGGGTCCACAAATGGAGCAGCCTGGTCTGCACCGTGTTCATGCTGCTGCTGTGCCTGACCGGGCTGCCGCTGATCTTCCATCACGAGATCGGCCATCTGCTGGGCACCGAGATCGAGTCGAAGCCGATGCCCGCCGGCACGCCGCGTGCCAGCCTCGACCGGGTGCTGGAGGCCGCGAAAGCACGCTTCCCCGACCGCATGGTGCAGTTCGTTTCGCAGCCGGAAGACGACGACGGGCTCTGGTTCGTCACCCTCACGCACACACCGGACCCGACGGACGACTACAAGTCGATCGCGGTCGACGCGCGCACCGCCGAGGTGGTGGGCCAGCCGCCGACCGACGAAGGCTTCATGAACCTGATGTTCCGCCTGCACATTGACCTGTTCGCCGGCCTCCCGGGCAAGTTGTTCCTTGGCTTCATGGGTCTCCTGCTGCTGGTGGCCATCGTCACCGGCGTGGTGCTCTACGCGCCCTTCATGCGCAAGCTCGACTTCGGCACGGTGCGGCGCGACAAGCGGCCGCGCCTGAAGTGGCTCGACCTGCACAACCTCCTGGGCATCGTCACGCTGGTGTGGGCCTTCGTGGTCGGCGGCACCGGGATGATCAACACCTGGGCCGACCTGATCGTGCAGTACTGGCGCTACGACCAGCTCGGCGCGCTGCTGGCGCCCTACAAGGGCCAGCCTATCGTGCCGGCCGCCGAGCGCGCGCCGCTGCAGGCGTCGCTCGATGCAGCGCTGGCGCGCGCGCCGGGCATGAAGCTGAGCTTCATCGCCTTCCCCGGCACGTCCTTCTCGAGTCCGCATCACAACACCGTGTTCCTGCGCGGCAACGAGCCGATGACCTCGCGCCTGTTGAAGCCGGTGCTGGTCGACGCCAAGACCTCCGAGGTCACGGCCAGCCCGCAGCTGCCGTGGTACCTCACCGGGCTGCTGGTCTCGCAGCCGCTGCACTTCGGCGACTACGGCGGCATGCCGATGCAGATCATCTGGGCGCTGCTCGACATCGCGACCATCGTGGTGCTGGGCAGCGGTCTCTACCTGTGGCTCAAGAAGGCGAAAGGCGCGCCGGCCGCTGCCGCGGCGCCGGCGGCGCATGAGACGCACGGCCTGTCGGAACCGGCGCCTGCCGCGAAGGTGCAAGCATGAAGCCCTCGAAGACGAAGCATGCCTTCTGGCATCTCTGGGGCTGGCCGATCGCGCTGGGCGTGATGACGGCAGTCGGTCTGGTCTCTGCGCTGTTCAGCGACGGCGGCTTCGGCGATGCGCTGGCCTGGGTCACGCTCGGCATACCGGTCGGCGTCTGCGTCTGGTACGGCTGGCTTCGCCGCACGCGCTGAGCCCGGTGGCGGGACGGGGCTAAGGACGGCCGTCGACAATCGGCGGCAATGAATGTCCTGAATCCGATAGCTTCCGCCTGCCTGTTGTGCGCCGCATTCGCTGCGCAGGCCCAGAATTCCAGCCCCGCCACCGACACGGCCGGCACGCCCGGCACGGCGGTCGTAGCGCCGACCGTCGCCGGCACCTTGCGCGAGGTCACCGTTTCCACGCCGCGCGGCGACGTCGTCCCGTTCGAGGCCGCCGGCTCGGTCGACCGCGTCGAGGGCGCCGACATGCGCGACGGCCGCATGCAGGCGCAACTGTCCGAGAGCCTGGGTGGCGTGCCGGGCCTGCAGGTGCAGAACCGGCAGAACCTCGCGCAGGACCTGCAACTGTCGGTGCGCGGCTTCGGCGCGCGTTCGACCTTCGGCGTGCGCGGCGTACGGCTCTACGTCGACGGCATTCCGGCCACGTTGCCCGACGGGCAGGGCCAGACATCGAACATCGACATCGGGTCGGTCGACCACGTCGAACTGCTGCGCGGGCCGTTTTCCGCGCTGTACGGCAATTCGTCGGGCGGCGTGCTGCAGGCCTTCACGGAGACGGGCGAGGGCAAGCCGCAGCTGAGCTATTCGGTCGCGGGCGGGAGCTATGGCACCTGGCGCCAGGGCCTGAAGCTCACCGGCTCGCAGGGCGCGGTCGATTACGTGCTGAGCACCAGCCGCTTCCAGACCGACGGCTACCGCGAGCACAGCGCCGCACGGCGCGACCTGGCCAACGGCAAGCTCGGCATCGCGCTGGACAACGGCGACCGGCTCACGCTGGTCTTCAACAGCGTGCACCTCGACGCGCAGGACCCGCTCGGCCTCACGGCCAGCCAGTACGCGTTGTCGCCGCGCAGCGCGCCGCTCGCCACGCAGTACGACACGCGCAAGTCGGTCGACCAGAACCAGGCCGGCGCGCTGTACGAGCACCGCATCGACGCGAACAACGCGCTGCGCGTGATGGTCTATGGCGGCGAGCGCAAGACCACGCAGTTCCAGTCGATACCGCCGGCCTCGCAGGTGAGCGCGACCAGCGCCGGCGCGGTGATCGGCCTGAAGCGCGACTACGCCGGCATCGACCTGCGCTGGACCTCGTCGCTCGAATTCGCGCAACGGCCCTTCGAGATCGTCGCGGGCCTCGGCTACGACACCCTGAAGGAAGACCGCACCGGCTACGAGAACTACACCGGCAGCCTGGCCGCACCGGTGCTCGGCGTGCAGGGCCGCCTGCGCCGCAACGAGCAGAACGAGGTCTGGAACCTCGATCCGTATGCGCAGGCGAGCTGGCGCTTCGCCGACCAGTGGACGCTCGAGGCCGGCGTGCGCCGCAGCAGCGTGCATTTCGACTCGCAGGACCGCTACATCGTCGGCGCCAATGGCGACGACAGCGGCAGCGCGACCTACAGCAAGGTGCTGCCGGTCGCGTCGCTGCGCTACCAGGCGACGCGCGATCTCGCGTTCTATGGCTCGATCGGCCGCGGCTTCGAGACCCCGACGCTCAACGAGCTGTCGTACCGCCCCGATGGCCTGGCCGGGCTGAACTTCGCGCTGCAGCCGTCGGTGAACGACAGCGTCGAGCTCGGCGCCAAGGCACGGCTCGCGGGCGGCCTGCTGACTGCGGCCGTGTTCCAGACGCGCACCGACGACGAGATCGTCACCGCCACCAGCAGCGGCGGCCGCACGACCTACCAGAACGCCGGCCGCACGCGCCGCGAGGGTGTCGAGATCGGCTGGCAGCACGAGAGCGCCGGCCACTGGCGCACCGAGGTCGCCTACACCTGGCTCGACGCGCGCTACCGCGACGGCTTCTGCTCGCCGTCGCCGTGCGCCGCGGGCAATGCCGTGGCGTCGGGCAACCGCATTCCGGGCATTGCCGAGAACGCGCTGTTCCTGGCCTACGGATGGGCGCCGCCCGAGGGCTGGCGCGCGGGCGCCGAGCTGCGCGCGCTGAGCCGCATCCAGGCGAACGACCTGAACACCGCCAGCGCGCCGGGCTATGCGGTCGCCGCACTGCACGCGGGCTACGTCAAGCGCTGGCAAGGCTGGGAGCTGAACGCCTTCGCGCGTGTCGACAACCTGTTCGACCGCACCTATGCGGGCTCGGTGATCGTCAACGAGAGCAACAGCCGGTACTACGAGCCCGCGCCCGGCCGCAACTGGACGGTGGGCTTCGGCGGGGCGTATCGGTTCTAAGGCCTGACGGGATGGTCACCCTCAACCGCAGCGCTGCACCCAGCGCACGTAGAGCTGCCGCAGCAGCGCATGCATGCGCTGCGTGCGTGCCGGCAGGTCGTTCAACGCGTCGTCGAAGGCGCTGACCGCCGGGTTGGTGAGCCCGTTCTGGCGTTGCATCTGATGGCCGTTGCGTGCCAGCGAGAGCTCGACCAGCGCGGGCGTCATCTCCAGATGCGATTGCACCATCAGGTGCATGCCGTGCAGCACGAAGACCTGGTTGCCGCAGAAGGGCGCGTCGGCGATCTGCACCGCGCCGACCGGCGGCTCGAAGGTGTCGCCGTGCCACTGGAAGGTCTGCAGCACCTGGCCGGCGTAGGGGCCCCACCAGTCGTCGGCTTCCGGGCCGGCGTGCGACGCGATCTCGCACCAGCCGATCTCCGGACGCGTGTGCGCATGCACCTGGCCGCCGAGCGCCAGCGCGACCAGCTGGCTGCCCAGGCAATGGCCGGCGACCGGTATGCCGCGCGCGTCGGCGTCTCGGATCAGCGCGAGCTCCTGCGCGATCCAGGGCAGCGGGTCGTGCACGCTCATGTAGCCGCCCATGAACACCAGCCCGCCGAAGGCCGCGGCGCTCTGGGGTACCGGCTCGCCGTCGACGATGCGGATCGTCACCACCTCGCGGCCGAGCGATTGCAGGATGGGCACGACCGCGCCGGGCGCGCCGACCTCGGTGTGCTGGAAGACGGCGATCGGCTTCATGCGCTTTCCGTGCTGTCCGCACTCTCCGAGATACCGACGCCGAGCAGCCCGTCGAGCAGCGACGGATCGTCCGCCAGGTCGGCGCTCGGCCCCGCGTGCACGACGGTGCCGCGCTCCAGCACGATGGCCCGGTGCGTCATCTCGAGCGCCAGCACCGGATGCTGTTCCACCACGATCGACGCCAGGCCTTCCTGCTCGCAGAGCCGGCGGATCGAGGCGGCCAGTTCCTCCACGATGATCGGCGCCAGGCCTTCCATCGGCTCGTCCAGGAGCAGCAGCTTCGGGTTGGTCATCAGCGCACGGCCGATGGCCAGCATCTGCTGTTCGCCACCGGAGAGCTGGTTGCCGTAGTTGCCGCGGCGCTCGCGCAGCCGCGGAAAGAAGGTGTAGACACGCGCCAGGTTCCAGCTCCCGGGCCGTGCGATCACCGTGAGGTTCTCTTCCACCGTCAGCGAAGGGAACACCTCGCGCTCCTGCGGCACCCAGCCGAGGCCCGCGCCCACGCGGCGGTGCGACGGCGAGCGCGTGATGTCCGCACCTTGCCAGCGCACGGCGCCGCGCATCACGCGGGTGTTGCCCATCAGCGTTTCGAGCAGCGTGGTCTTGCCCACGCCATTGCGTCCGAGCACCGCCAGGCTCTCGCCCTGCGCGAGCGAGAAGCTCAGGCGGTCGAGCACCACGGCATTGCCGTAGCCTGCGACCACGCTGTCGAAGGCCAGCATCTCAGACGGCATGGACGGCTCCTGAAGTGCGGCCTTCGATGTGGCGTTGCGCCTGCCGCTGTGCATGGCCGTGGCCCAGATAGACCTCGCGCACGCGCGGGTCGGCGCCGATCTCGGCGGGCGTGCCCTCGGTCAGGATCTGCCCGGCCACCAGCACCGAGATGCGGCGCGAGAAGCGGAACACCAGGTTCATGTCGTGCTCGATGAAAAGAATGCTGATGTCCTGCGGCAGCGTGTCGATCACCTCGAACAGCTCGCCGCTTTCGTCCTCCGGCACGCCGGCCGCGGGCTCGTCGAGCAGCAGGATGCGCGGCCTGGCGGCCATCGCCAGCGCGATCTCCAGCAGCCGCTGCTTGCCATAGGGCAGCTCGCCGACCGGCACGTCGGCCAGCGCGTCGAGCTTCAGCCGGCCGAGCAGCGCGTGCGCCTCGTCGAACACCGCGGTCTGGCCCGCCAGCGGCCGCCAGAAGACCTTGCCCAGGCCTTCGCGCTCGCTGATCGCGAGCACCACCGACAGCAGCGGTGTGAGGCTCGGAAACAGCGTGTTGATCTGGAAGGTGCGCGCCAGGCCGAGCCGTGCGCGCTTGTCCGCGGAGAGCCCGGTGAGGTCACGCTCGCCCAGGTGGATGGTGCCGGCCGTGGGCTTGAACACGCCCGTCAGCAGGTTGATCAGCGTCGTCTTGCCGGCGCCGTTCGGTCCGATCAAGGCCTGGCGTGCGCCGGGCTCCAGCGTCAGGTCGACGCCGCTGACGGCACGGAACGCGCCGAACGAGATGCCGAGGCCGCGCGTGCGCAGCGTGTGATTCGTCGAAACGCTCATGCCCGCCCCCCGGTCTTTCCGGTCTTCCCGGTCTTCACCAGGCGCGCCAGCGCGCCCATGATGCCGCCGCGGCCGACCATCACGGCCGCGATCAGGAAGATGCCGAGCCAGAACATCCAGTACTGCGGGTTCATGTCGGCGAACCAGTCGTGCACCAGCATGTAGACGATCGCGCCGATCAGCCCGCCATAGAGCCGGCCGGTGCCGCCGAGCACCAGGATGATCAGCACTTCGGCCGAACGGTTGAAGCCGATCGACTCGATGCCGACGAACTGCGTGGTCTGCGCCAGCAGCGCGCCCGCCACGCCCGCGACGCCGGCCGACAGCGCGTAGGCCATGCGCAGGCGCGACGCCACCGGCGAACCGATCGCGAGCATGCGCTTGCGGCTGTCGTGGATGCCGCGCAGCGCCAGCCCGAAGGGCGAACGCAGCACCAGCCGCACGCCCAGGAACACCAGCAGCACCATCGCATAGGCATAGATGAAGGCCGTCTTGCCGAACAGGTCGAAGTCGAACAGGCCGAGCACCGGCGCGATGACCACGCCCTGCAGGCCGTCGGAGCCGCCGGTGATCGGCGCGAGCCGGTTCGCCAGCTCGGCCAGCAGCACGCAGACGCCGATGGTGATCATCAGCCGCGTGAGGTCGGCACCGCGCACCACCAGGTAGCTCAGCGCGTAGCCGAGCGCCACGCACACCAGCAGCGCGAACAGCAGGCCGCTGAAGGGCTCGCTCCAGCCGTACTTGGCCAGCAGCCCGGCCGCGTAGGCGCCGGCGCCGAAGAAGGCCGCATGCCCGACCGTGAGGATGCCCGCGTAGCCGAGCGCCATGTCGAGCGACACCGCGAACAGCCCGAAGATCATGATCTGGCTCATCAGCGTGAGCTGGTCGGGCAGCAGGAAGAAGCTCGCGGCCAGCGCGAGCCAGAAGGCGATTTCCGCGCCGCGCAGTTGCGCGGGCGAGAGCGTGATCGGCTTCATGACGTGAGGCCCTTTCGCGGAATGATCCCGTTGGGGCGGAACAGCAGCATGACGATCATCACGACGTAGATCAGGAAGGCGCCGGCCTCGGGCAGGTAGTACTTGCCCGCCATGTCGACGATGCCGACCAGCAGCGCCGCGACGAAGGGCCCGGTGACGGTGCCGGCACCGCCGACACACACCACGATCAGGAAGTACACCAGGTACTTGAGCGGAAAGGACGGCTCGAGCCCGAGCATGCCCAGGCTCAGCGCGCCGCCCAGGCCCGCAAGGCCGCAGCCCAGCGAGAAGGTCAGGAAGAACAGGCGCTGCACATGGATGCCGGTGCCGCGCGCCACGCGCTGGTTGTCGACGGCTGCGCGCACCATCGCGCCGTAGCGCGTCTTGCCCAGCACCAGCAGCAGGGTCACGAGGACGGCCACACCGCAGAGGATCAGGAACAGCCGGTAGCGGCCGACCTCGAGCCCGAGCAGCGACACCCGGCCGTCGAGCAGCGGCGGCAGCGCGAAGGGCTGCATCGTCGGGCCGAAGAACCAGGTGAAGACCGCGATCGACACGAACACGATGCCGATCGACAGCAGCACCTGGTCGAGCGGATGGGCCTTGTACAGCCGCCGGTAGAACAGGAACTCCAGCAGCGCGCCGACCAGCGCGGCGGCCACGAAGGCCGCGATCAACGACGGAAAGAAGCCGACGCCCAGGCGGTTCATCAGCACGCTCGCGGCGTAGCCGCCGACCATCGCGAACGTGCCGTGCGCGAGGTTGACGAAGTTCATCAGCCCCATCGTGATGGACAGGCCCACCCCGATGAGGAACAGGAGCATGCCGTAAGCCACTCCGTCGAAGACAACGATGCCCATGGAACTGCCCGAATTACTTCGCGGCTTCCTTGGCCGGGTCCTTGACCTTGTCGAACTTGTCGAACTCGACGTTCACCAGCTTGCCGTCGACCTTCTCGGTCTTGCGGATGTACACGGTCTGCACGATGTCGCGCGTGACCGGGTCGATCTGGATCTGGCCGCGCGGGCTCTCGAAGCTCAGGCCCTTGAGTGCGTCCATCACCTTGTCGCCGCCGACGTCGCCCTTGGTCTTGGCCAGCGCGAGTTCGATGGCCTGCATCGCGTCGTACGCGGTCACGGCGAAGTAGCTCGGGCGCATCGAGGTGCCGAACTCGGCGACGAAGTCATTCACGAACTTCTGGTTCTTCGGCGACGGGTGCGCGTACGAGTAGTGGTGGCTGGTGATCAGGCCGAGCGCCACGTCGCCGGTGGCGTCGAGGTAGCTGTCGTCGGTGGCCTCGCCGGTCGCGAAGAGCTTGATGCCGGCCTCTTCCATGCCGCGTTCCTTCCAGACCTTCAGGAAGGCCGGCGGCATCACGCCCGAGGGGAAGAAGAAGAACACGGACTGCGGCTTCGCGTCCTTGATGCGCTGCACGTAGGCCGAGAAGTCGGGGTTGTTCATCGGCGTGCGCAGTTCGCCCACGACCTTGCCGCCGCTCTCCTCGAAGGCCTTCTTGAAGGCGGTGAGCGAGTCGGTGCCCGACGCGTAGTCGGCCACCACGACGTAGGCTTCCTTGGTGCCGTTCTTGGCCATCCAGCGCGCCATCGGATCGGACACCTGCTGCACCGTGAACGACAGCCGCGCGACGTAGGGCGAGCTGGTCGTGATGGCCGACGACGAGGCGTTCATCACGATGGTCGGGATCTTCGCCTGCGTCGCGATGGCCGCGACCGCGTAGGCGTTCGGGCTGAAGTCGAGGCCGGTCAGGATGCTGACCTTGTCGCGCACGATCAGCTCCTGCGCGATGCGCTTGGCGGCATCGGGTGCCGGGCCGGCGGTGTCCTTCTTGATGACTTCCACCGTGCGGCCGGCGATCTTGCCGCCGTGCTCCTTCAGGTACAGCGCGACGCCGGCGTCGAACTGGCGGCCGTAGTCGGCATAGGGGCCGGAGTAGGTCGCGATCATGCCGATGCGCAGCGGCTCGTCGGCAGCTTGGGCGGTGCCCATCGCGCCCAGCGCGCCGAGGCAGGCCAGCGTCAGCGTGGCGAGCAGGTTTCTCTTGTTCATCATCATGGAGCTCCGTTCAGGGGGAAGCCGGTGGACCGGCGGAAGGGTGGGTTGAAGAATGCGCGGCGTCAGGCCGCGGCCGCGGGCAGCGGCACGCGCTTGAGATCGAAGGATTCGTCGGCCAGCTCGGCCGCGGTGAGCTGCACGCGGGCGCCGATCAGCTTGCGGCTCTGCATGTGCTCGGCCGGCCTGTTGACGGTGTGCGCAGCGACCAGCGTGCCGTGCCGCAGATAGAACACGCTGAAGCGGTCGCTCGTCATGTCGCCGCGCAGCACGACGTCGTCGCCGTGCGCGGGCAGGCCGGCCATCTGGAACTTGAGCTCGAACTGGTCGCTCCAGAACCAGGGCACGGCGGTGCACGGCTGTTCGCGCCCGACCAGCAGCGAGGCCGCTGCGCGCGCGCCGTCGTTGGCGGCCTGGATCGATTCGAGCCGCATGCGCGCGGGTGCACCCGGCGCGGCCGGCAGCGCCATGTTGGCCACGTCGCCGGCCGCCAGCACCTGCGGTGCCGACGTGCGGCCGAGCATGTCGACCACGACGCCGTTCTCGACGGCGATGCCGGCCTGCTGCGCGAGCTCGGTGTTGGGCAGCACGCCGATGCCGAGCACGACCAGGCCGCAGTCGATGCGCCGTCCGCCTTCGAGTTCGACCGCGGTGACGCGCCCATGCTCACCGTGCAGTGCGCGCACGCCGTGGCCGGTCAGCAGCTCGATGCCGCGGCGCCGGTGGGCGTTCTCGACATAGGCCGACATGGCCGGCGGGAAGCTGCGCGTCAGCAGGTGCGGCTGTGCCTCGACCACCGTGACCTCGATGCCGCGCGAGCGCAGCGCGGCCGCGACCTCGAGCCCGATGAAGCCGCCGCCGATCACGCAGGCGCGCCGCGACGTCGCCGTCAGTGCCGCTGCCGCGGCCTCGACGCGCAGCGCGTCGTCGAGCGTGCGCAGGTTCAGCACGCCGTCGAGTTCCGCGCCGGGCAGCGTGAACGGCCGGCAGCGTGCGCCGGTCATCAGTGCCAGCCAGCCATAGCCGAGCGTGCCACCGTCGTCCAGCGTCAGCGTTTGCGCGCCCGCATCGAGCGTGGTGGCGCGGCGGCCGAGCAGCAGCTCGATGCCGTTCTGTTCGAAGAAATCGGGCCCGCGCAGTGCGAGCTTGTCGACCGTGGTCTTGCCGGTCAGCAGGCCCTTGGACAGCGGCGGCCGCTGGTAGGGCGCGTGCGTCTCGTCGCCGATCAGCACGATGCGTTCCTCGAAGCCGAGTTCGCGCGCGCTCGCGGCGAGCTGCACGCCGGCGTACGACGCGCCGACGATCACCAGGGGCTTGCCGGCGCCCATCAGATCTGCGTCTCGGGCACGCGCACCTTGAGGCCGTCGAGTTCGGCCGTCACCGTGAGCTGGCAGCTCAGCCGGCTGCCGGGCAGCCGTTCGGCCGCGACCATGTCGAGCATCTCGCTCTCCATGTCGTCGGGCGGTGGCAGCAGGTCGATGAAGCTGTCGTCGACGTACACATGGCAGGTCGCGCAGGAGCAGCTTCCGCCGCACTCGGCATCGATGCCGCGGATGTTGTGGCGGATGGCGGTTTCCATCACGCTGGCGCCGGCCTTGGCGTCGACGTCGCGGGACGTGCCGTCCTTGAGGATGTAGTGGATCGTGGGCATGGTTGTCGTGTTCAGAACATGTCGAAATATTCGCGATGTTCCCATTCGCTGACGTCGAGGTTGAAGCGCGCGATCTCCGCTTCCTTGATGTGGCAGAGGTAGTCGACGAAGACCTTGCCCATCTGCTCGTTGAGCATCTCGTCCGCACGCAGGCAGGCCAGCGCGTCGCCGAGCGAGCGCGGCAACTGTTCGGCCGGCGTCTCGTAGGGCGCATCGGCGGACGGGCCGGGATCGAGTTCGCGGCGCATGCCGTCGAGCCCCGAGAACAGCTGCGACGCCAGGTAGAGGTAGGGGTTGGCGGTCGGCTCGCCCACGCGGTTCTCGATGCGCGTCGCGTTCTGGCCGACGCCGCCGAGCACGCGGAGCATCGCGCCGCGGTTGTCGCGCGCCCAGATCGCGCGGTCCGGCGCGAGCGAGAAGGGCCGGTAGCGGCGGTAGCCGTTGATCGTCGGGCTGGCGAGCGCGGCGGCACCCAGGGCATGCGCCTTCAGGCCACCGAGGTAGTGCAGGCCGATGTCGCTCAGGTCCTGGCCGGCGGTCGACGGGATGAAGGCATTGACGCCATCCGAGGTGCGCCGCAGCGACTGGTGCAGGTGCCAGCCGCTGGACATCACGTTCGGGATCTTCGGCCGGCACATGAAGGTCGCGTGGTAGCCGGCGCGCTGGCAGATCTGCTTGATCGCGCTGCGCAGCAGCACCATGGTGTCGGCCGGCAGCACGCCCGCGGTCGGGCCGAAGGTCAGCTCGAACTGGCTCGGGCCGTATTCGATCTCGAGCGAGCGCAGCGGCAGGCCGAGCGCGACGAGGTTGCTGCGCAGCAGTTCCATCACCGCGTCGACGCGGTCGTAGCGCAGCTCGGTCAGGTACTGGTGGCCGTGCGACAGCAGCGACACGCGGGGCGGTTCGCCGGGCTGGCCCGAGTCGGCCAGGCCCATGCGCGGGTCGTCGAGCTTGAAGACGTGGAATTCGACCTCCAGGCCGGCGATGAACTCCATGCCCATCTCGTCGAGCTGGCGCACCGCGCGCTGCAGGATCTGGCGCGTGGCGTAGGGCACCGGCCGGCCGTCGGCCATGTAGGCGTCGCACAGCACCCAGCCGGTGCGCGGCGCCCACGGCAGGATCTTGAAGGTCGACGGGTCGGCCACGACGGTGAAGTCGGCGCCGCCCTGGAAGCCCTCGATGGCAAAGCCGCCGCCCGCGGCGAACACCGGGAACACGGTCTTGTGCGAGGTGTCCTTGGCGAGCAGCGTGGAGGTGAGGTTGACGCCGTCCCACAGCGCGGCGCGGGCCTCGCCGGCGACCAGGGTCTTGCCGCGCAGCAGGCCGTGCTGGTCGGGCCATGCGAAGCGGACCACGTCGACTTCGCCGAGGTCGATGCGCCGCACCAGTTCATGCGCCTGCTTCAGCTGGTCGTCCGACCAGAGGGCGTGGCGGTCTACGAAGGAGCTCATGTCGTGCCGTCGCTCGTTCAGGCGGCGCTCTGCGCCAGGCGGGCCGAGGCCCAGTCGGACTTCAGGCGGCGCTCGTGGTCGGCGGTCTGCCAGTAGCTGTCGGTGTTGCCCGCGTTGCCGATGCCGTCGATCGACGGCGGGCCGGTCAGGGCGCTGGCCTGCGCGGCGTCGATGATCATCGGCGCGGTCTCGCCGGCCAGCGTGCTTTCGATCGCCTTCACCAGCATGCGGCGGTAGGCAATGATCCCCTTGTCGGTGGTGCCGAGATGCTCGCGCGTGCGGTCCTGGATCGGGCCTTGCGACTCGACGGCCCACTGGTCGTGCACGTTGATGTCGTCGCCCATGCCGGTGTAGGTCTGGGTCAGCTGCTCTTCGACGTTGTAGCCGTAGTCGTTGCGCTTGTTCTTGCGCGAGGTGTAGTCGGGCAGTTCGTAGAGCTTCAGGCGCTGGTCGCGCATCTGCTGCTTGTCGACCGGGCCGGTGAAGCTGGTGAAGATGGCGTACCAGTAGCAGTGCGTGTCGTCGACCGGCACGTGCCATTGCGAGATGGTCATCTCGGCGCTCATCGGGATCACGAAGGCCTGCGGAAACACGACGTTGGTCACGCGCACATGGGTCGTGTCCTCGGTCAGCTTGCGCAGTGCGGTGAGGCGCATGCCGTAGTCGGTGTTGACGACGTTGATCTCGGGGCAGTCGTATTCGCGCAGCACCTTGGTGATGGCGACGTCGGAGTCGGCAGAAGCGCCGCGGAACTGCTTGCCGTAGCTCTCGGACGTGTCCTCGTCCTCGAAGAAGCGATGCAGGAACGACGCGTGTGCCGGGTCGATGCCGACTTCGAGCGCCTGCAGCCAGTTGCACTCGAACAGGCCCTTGAAGGCGAAGGTGTGCGAGTCGGGCGCGACGAAGCAGTCGAACTCGGGAAAGGCCGGCGGCTCGCCTTCGCCGATGTACGCAAAGATGGTCCCGGCACGCTCGACGACCGGGTAGGCGGCCTGCTTGATGCGGCTGCACAGCTTGCTGCCCTTGGGTTCGGCGGGCGTTTCGAGGCAGTTGCCCTTGGCGTCGAACAGCCAGCCATGGAACGGGCAGCGGATGCCGCCGTCCTCGAGCCGGCCGAAGGCCAGGTCGGCGCCGCGGTGCGGGCAGTCGCGGTCGAGCATGCCCAACTGGCCTTGCTCGTCGCGGAACAGCACGAAGTGCTGGCCCATGAGCTTGACGGGCCGCACGGGGCGCGGGCCGGCCAGTTCGTCGCTCAGCGCCACCGGCTGCCAGTAGCGGCGCAGCAGGGTGCCCGCAGGCGTGCCGGGGCCAACCCGGGTGATGAAATCGTTCTGTTCGGCGCTGATCATGGGTGCTCCATCGAGGTTTTGCGGACTTCACATGCATTGCATGCAATTGCATACATTGTCGAATCCGTCCTTGGCCTTGGTCAACTTCTTTCCGAAAAATAGCGAGTGATTTGCTTTGGTATTGCGAAAAATCAGCGTCAAGTACGAAGAAATGCCGCACCGAGGCAGTGCACGTGAATCGATTGAATGCACCGTTCTGTGGATGCATGCAACAACCGGACCAGTCGTCGAGAACTGCGTGCAGTCGAGGGTCGGATCATTAGAATCGGGGCTGTTCTTCTGCCCTTGGACATCCTGATGGACTCCCAACAATCCCGCGTGCTGGTTCAGTTGCGCGACCTGATCCTCAAAGGCGAATTCGTGCCCGGCGAGCGGCTGGCCGAGATACCGCTGGCCGAGAAACTCGGCGCGTCCCGCACGCCGGTCCGGTTGGCGCTGACGAGCCTGGAGCACGAAGGCCTGATCGAACAATCGCCCAGCGGCGGCTACCAGATGCGCCGCTTCACGTCCCAGGAGATCGCCGACGCGATCCGCGTGCGGGGGCTGATCGAGGGCTTTGCGGCGCGGCTGATCGCCGAAGACGGTGCGCCGCGCCAGTTGCTGCGCGAGCTGCACGAGTGCCTGGACGACGGCGACAAGGCGGTCAACAAGCCGGACATGGACATCGACGACTACGCGGCCTATGTCGAGATGAACGACCGCTTCCACAAACTCATCATGCAGGGCTCGGGCAACCTGGCGTTGCAGCGTGTGATGGACATGCTCGACGGCCAGCCTTTCGCGTCGCCCAGCGCAATGCTGCCGATGCAGTCGTCGATGGAGGAGGGCCACGTCTGGATGAAGCAGGCGCATCGCACGCACCACGCGCTGGTGCAGGCGATCGAGCGCGGCCAGGGTTCGCGCGCGCAGGCGCTGGGCGAGGAGCATGTCGAGATCGCGCGGATGAATCTCGACTACGCGCTGGAGCGGCCTGAGCTGGCGGCGGAGCTGATGCCGGGGATGCGGTTGGTGGCGGGGAAGACGCGCTGATCGTTGGTTGCTGTTTGTTTGCGGTTTGCTTGACGTTTGACGTTTGACGTTTGACGTTGTTCGTTGACGTTGGTGGGACGCGCCCGGTACGCGGTGTGGGCCAGGCGACCCGCTGCACCGGCCCTTCGGGCTCCCTTGCGGTGCTCGCTTCAGGCGGGGTCCGCAGAACTCGCTCCGGCTTCGCCTCCACTCAAACAGCTGCGGCCCTGATCCGCCTGAAGCTGCGCTCCTCAGCGGCGCAGAAGGGAATCGCCTGACCCACACCGCATACCGGGCGCTTGGGGTGTTCGACGGTTGTGTGCACCTCAAAGGGAACAGCCAGAGCCGCGCGTCCTGGTTGAGCAGCGGTTCGCGAAGGCTCATCGTTGGAAGCGAGCGCGGATGGGTGTTCGGCTTTCGGATGCACAAAGGCCGTGTCGGGCGTCGGTGGGTGGGATGGCTTTGGGCGGCTGTTGAGGCTCCGGCGAGCACCGCAGCGAAAGGCGGATCAGGGCCGCAGCTGTTTGAGTGGAACGCAGTGGAGCGAGTTCTGCGGACCCCGCCTTTCGCGAGGAGCAGCAGCGAAGTCCGAAGGACCGGAGACGTCTGCCGCCCAAAGGCATCCCACCTACCGACGCCACCCCATCGCCGAAAAACGCTCCTGCTGAACTGCTGAACTGCTGAACTGCTGAACTGCTGAACTGCTGAACTGCTGAACCAGCAACCGACAAAGAGCAACCAGCAGCCAGCAAAACCTACACAACCACCTTCGCCCCCACAGCCCCCAGCCCCACCCGCTTCCGCATCATCGCAATGAACGCCTCCGCCGCAGGTGACAACGCCATCCCGCGCCGCTGGTAGATGAAGAACTGGCGCCGGATCTCCGGCCCGTGCAGCGGTACGAAGCGGACGTCGAAGTTGCCCGCGAACATGCGCGCGTAATCGGGCACCGCTGCCAGCCCGGTGCCGACTCCCACCAGCGCAAGCGCCGTCGTGAGGTAGCCCACCTCGGCGGCAGTCTGCATCGACAGCGACGCATCGTGCGACTGCAGGATGCGCTCCAGATGCCGGTTGAATTCGCTCGAGTAGATCACCCAGCGCTCGCTGCGCAGCTCGTCCCACGCCACCGCGCGGCGCTCGGCCAGCGGATGGCGCGCGGCGCAGACCATGCGGATCGGCACGTCCATCAGGAAGGTGCGCGTCACGTCCTCGCCCGTCGAGCGCTCGGGGCCGACGCCCAGCTCCACTTCGCCGCGTCGCACCGTGCCCACCACGTCATCGGTGGTCGCGTCCAGGACCCGCAGGCCGATCTCCGGGTGCGCGGCCTCGAACTCGCCGAGCACGGACGAGATCCAGGTGCAGGCCAGCATCTGCGGTGCCACCACCCGCAGCATCCCGCGCCGCAGCGTGCGCAGGTCCGATGCACCTTCGATCACCTGGTTCAGGTCGTCCAGGATCCGTCGCGCCAATGGCAGCAGTTGCTGGCCCGCCTCGGTCAGCGTGACCGCGGCACCGCGGTCGAACAGCTGGACGCCCAGCGAGTCCTCGAGCTGCTGCACCAGCATGCTCACCGCCGACTGCGTCAGGTGCAGCTGGCGCGCCGCCGTCGTGAAGCCGCCGGTGCGCGCGACCGCCGAGAAAGCCCGCATCTGCCGAAAACTGATGTTCATCGCTGCACCACCTTGGGAAGCCGCCAAAGCGGCGGTGCATGGATTATCAAAATTTCTGATGGGCACATCAAAACAATTGGCTTGCCTGATGTGCAGGCGCTTCCCAGAATCCGCCGCCATGCACATTGCCGTCATCGGAACCGGAATCGTGGGCGTCTGCACTGCCGCCTGGCTGCAGCGCGACGGTCATCAAGTCACCTTCATCGATCCGCTGGAGCCGGGCGAAGCCTGCTCCTTCGGCAACGCGGGCTCGCTGTCGCCCAGTGCCTGCCTGCCCGTCGGCATGCCGAAGATGTGGAAGAAGGTGCCGCGCTGGCTGCTCGATCCGCTCGGCCCGCTCACCGTGCGCTGGGGCTATGCCCCCGTCGTGCTGCCCTGGCTCGTGCGCATGCTCCAGCATTCGAGCCGCGAGGAAGTCACGCGCATCGCCACTGCGCTGCGCAGCCTGCTCGAACCCATTTTCGATTGCTACGACCCGCTGCTGGCCGAGGCCGGTGCGCAGTCGCTGGTGCGCCGCAGCGGCTGCCTCTATGTCTATTCCTCGCGTGAAACGGCCGCGCAATGGCAGTGGGGCATGAACCTGCGCCGCTCGCTGGGCGTCAAGCTGGTCGATGTCGAGCGCGACGAACTCGAACACCTGGAGCCCGACCTCAAGGGCCGCTTCCGCTTCGGCATCCTCGCGCCCGACAACGGGTCGACCAGCGACCCGTCCGCGCTCGTCAAGGCGCTGCATGCGCACTGCGTGGCGCTGGGCGCACGCACCGACCGGCGCCGGGCGACCGGCTTCGAGCGGCAGGGCGGACGCGTCACCGGCGTGCGCTTCGACAGTGGCGAGCCGCTCGCGGTCGACGGCGTGGTCGTGGCCGCGGGCGCCTGGTCGGCGCCGCTCGCCGCGCAGCTCGGCAGCCGCGTGCCGCTGGAGACGCAGCGCGGCTACCACGTCACCGTGCGCAGCTCGAACCTCGGGCTGCGCCACACCGTGATGGCGGTCGAGCACAACCTGATGGTCAACCCGATGGCCATGGGCTTGCGGCTCGCCGGCACGGTCGAATTCGCCGGGCTGAAGGCGCCGCCGAACTACGCCCGCGCCGACGCGCTGCTCAAGCAGGGGCAGCAGCTGTTTCCGCATCTCGACACGTCCGAGGTCACGCGCTGGATGGGCCACCGGCCGTCGATGCCCGACAGCCTGCCGGTCGTCGGCCGCGCGGAGAAGGCCGAGAACGCCTGGCTCGCCTTCGGGCACGGCCACATGGGCATGTGCATGGGCGCCAGCACGGGCCGCGAAGTCGCGCACCTCGTCGCCGGACGGCCGACGCAGGTCGACCTGGCACCGTTCGCGCCGGGCCGCTTTCGATGAACGCCGCCGCGCACGCCCACGGCGTCGACCGCACGCGCTGGTCGATCGGTGTCGACATGGGCGGTACCTTCATCGACGTGGTCGCGGCCGGCTCGGACGGCCGTCTGCTGAGCCTCAAGCACCCGCGCGTGGCGGGCCAGCTCGCGGCGCCGGTGCTCGCCGGCATCGACCGGCTCTGTGCGGAGAACGGCATCGCGCCCGGCGAGGTGGCCCGCATCGTGCACGGCTCGACCGTGGTCACCAACCTGCTGCTCGAACAGAACGCGCCGCCGATCGCCGTCGTCACCACGGCCGGCATGCGCGACGTGCTTGCCCTCGCGCGCCAGGACCGGCGCGCGCTGTATGCGCCGGTGATCGCGCCCGCGGTGCCCGAGGCCGCGCTGTTCCCCGCGCACCTGCGCTTCGAGATCGCCGGCCGCATCGATGCGCAAGGGCGCGAAACGGCAGCGCTCGACCTGTCGGGTGTCGATGCCATCGCGCAGGCGATCGCCGATGCGGGCGTGCGCGCGATCGCCGTCTGCCTGCTGTTCGCGCACCGCAACGCCGCGCACGAGCAGCACGTGGCCGACGCCTTGCGGGCGCGGCTGCCCGAGGTCTTCATCTCGTGCTCGTCCGAGGTCGATCCGAAGCCGCGCGAGTTCGAGCGCTTCCTCACGACCGCGCTCGACGCCTACTGCAATCCGATGGTCAGCGACTACCTGCGCGAGCTGGCCGCGGCGCTCGCGGTGCGCGGCCTGCCCGAACCCTTTCTGATGCGCTCCGAAGGCGGCACTGGCGCCTGGCGCGATGTCGCGGCACGGCCGGTGAGCCTGGCGATGTCCGGGCCCTGCGCCGCGCTGCAGGGCGTGGCCGCGAGCCTGCAGGGCCAGCCCGGCCTGCCCGCGTCGCTGCTGGCCATCGACGTCGGCGGCACCAGCACCGACATCGGGCTGGTCGAGCACGGGCGGCCGGCCTTCGCCGAGACCTTGCAGTGCGGCGATCTGTCCCTGCGGCTGCGCTGCGCCGATGTCGACTCGCTGTCGGTCGGCGGTGGCAGCGTGGTGCAGGTGCTGGCCGGCGGCGCGTTGCGGCTCGGCCCGCGCTCGCAGGGCGCCTGGCCCGGCCCGGCCGCGTACGGGCTCGGCGGCGACCGCGCCACGCTGACCGACGCGCTGTGCCTGCTCGGTCGGCTGCCCGCCAGGCTGGCCGGCGGCGTCGCGCTCGACCGGGATGCGGCCGAGGCCGCGATCGTGCGCGACGTGGCTGCGCCGCTCGGCATCGCGGCGCAGGTCGCTGGAGCGTCGGTCGTGCGCACCGCGGCGGCGGCGATGGCCGAGGCGCTCAAGATGCGCAGCTTTCAGCGCGGACTCGATCCGTCCGATGCGCTGCTCGTCGCGGCCGGCGGCGGTGGCGCGCAGCACGCGGCGGAAGTCGCCGAACTGGCCGGCATCACGCAGGTCCGCGTGCTGCCGCAGGCCGGCGTGATCGCCGCGCTCGGCATGCTGTGCGCGCTGCCCACGCGCACGCTCGAACGCACCTGCGAATGGGCCTTCGATGGCGCCGGGCTGCAGCGTGCGGAGCAGCTCGCCGCCGACCTGGTGCCCGTCGACGCCGCCGTCACCGTGCGCTGGGACCTGGCGCTCGGCAATGCGGGGCAGGAGTTCCCGATCGACGTGCCATGGCAGCCCGGCGTCGACACCGTCGACATGCTTCAACGGCGCTTCGAGGCACGGCACACCCAATTGCGCGGTGCGGCGCCTGGCGGCCATGCGGTGCAGGTGCGGCTGCTGCGCGCCGTGATCGAGCAGCCGCTGCCGCAGCCCGCGCCCTTCGATGCCGATGCCGTTTCGGCCGCGCCGGCCGTCAGCGCCTGGCAAGGCCTTGCGCCTTCCGGACGTGGTCCGCAGGCGCTGTTCGCGGCGATGACCACGGTCTGGGTGCCGGCCGGCTGGCAGTGGTCGCGGCTGGACGACGACTCCCTGTCGCTCACACCGCTTCATGCGGTCGGGGAGAGCGAGGCATGAACACGATGCACGCCACGACCTCGGTCGCCGCCCACATGGAACCCCTGCGCCTCGCGCTGCAGGGCGTGGTCGATCGCATGCAGAGCGGCATGATGCGCGCCGCCTATTCGTCGATCGCCCGCGAGGGTGGCGACTGCGCCGCGGCGCTGTTCCTGCCCGATGGCCGGCTGCTGGCGCAGGCGCGCTCGCTGCCGCTGCTGCTGGGTTCGCTCATACCGGCCGTGGCCGGCGTGCTGCGGCGCTTTCCGGCGCACGGCATGGCCGAGGGCGACGGCTACCTGATGAACGACCCGTGGTCGGGCGGTACGCACCTGCCGGACCTGATCGTCTTGCGGCCGGTGCTGCACGGCGGCACGGTCATCGCGCTGGCCGCGACCTGCCTGCATCACCAGGACGTCGGCGGCATGGCGCCCGGTTCGATTCCGCCGAACGCGACCGAGATCTACCAGGAAGGCCTGCGCCTGCCGCCGCTGCGCTGGCGCAGTGCCGTGGGCGTCGACGAAGGCATCCGCAGCATCCTCGAAGCCAACAGCCGCACGCCGGTCAACCTGCAGGGCGACCTGGCCGCCCAGTGGTCGGCCGTGAGCCTCGGCGCGCGCGAGCTCGCCGCGCTGGCTGCGCGTACCGGCGAGGTCTTCGCCCCGACCTGCGACGCGCTGATCGCACAGGCCGAGCAGATGACGCGCGCCGCCCTGCGCGCGGCGCCCGACGGCGAATGGTCGTGGCAGGACCAGCTCGACGGCGACGGCATCGACGCCACGCCGGTGCGCATCGCGGTCACGCTGACCAAGCGCGGCGACGCGATCGCGATCGACTTCACGGGCAGCTCGACGCAGGTGCGCGGGCCCATCAACGCGTCGCCGGGCAGCGTGCTGTCGGCCGCGCTCTTCTTCATGCGAACGCTGGCGCCCGATGCGCCCAACAACGCAGGTTGCCTGGCGCCGCTCACGCTGCACCTGCCGCCGGGCAGCGTCGTCAATCCCGACCTTCCGGCTGCCGTGAACGCGCGCACCGCGACCGTCAAGCTGGCCTGCAACGCGATGCTCGGCGCCTGGTCGCAGGCCGGCACGGGCGTGTCGGTCGCGCCGCATGCGGGCGTGGCGACGGTGATGTCGATCAGCGGCACGCGCGACGACGGCCGGCGCTGGATGCTCACCGAAATCATCGCGAGCGGTGCCGGCGCGAGTGCGCTCGGCGATGGCCGCTCGGGCGTGTCGACCGACATCGGCAATGCGCGCAACACGCCGGTCGAAGTGATCGAGAGCGAGGCGCCGCTGCAGGTCGAGTGCTACGCGATCCGCGACGGCTCCGGCGGCGCTGGGCTGCACCGCGGCGGCGGCGGCGTGCGGCGCGTCTACCGGCTGCTCGAAGGCCGCGCGCTGCTGTCGTACCGCGGCGAGCGCCACGTGAGCCAGGCCCGCGGCGCGCAGGGCGGCGGCCCGGGCGCCTCGGCCGTGGCGCAGATGTTGCGCGCCGACGGAAGCATCGAAACCCTGGGCGCGCGCGCCCGCGTCGACTGGCTGGCCGGCGACCGCCTCGTGATCGAGACGGCCGGTGGTGGCGGCTGGGGCGCAGTGCCGGACGCGCCCGCCGCGTTCTGAAACTTTGTCCATGAACCCCACAGCGAACCAAGGAACGAACCGATGAACTCCACCCACGCCTTCAGGACTCTGAAGAACATCAGCAAGCGCGCCGCGCTGAAGGGCGCCGTCGCCGCTGCCGCGCTGGCCTTGCTGCCCGCATGGGCCGCCGCGCAGGCCTATCCCAACAAGCCGATCCGCATCGTCGTGCCCTTCCCGCCTGGCGGCAGCACCGACCTGCTGGCGCGCCGCATCGGCGAGAAGCTCGGCGCGGTGTGGGGCCAGCCCGTGATCGTCGACAACCGCGCCGGTGCCGGCGGCACCATCGGTTCCGACTACGTCGCCAAGTCGGCGCCCGACGGCTACACGCTGCTGATGGGCGTGACCGGCACCAATGCGATCAGCGCGGCGCTCTATCCCAAGCTGCCCTACGACGTGGTGAAGGATTTCGCGCCGGTGTCGCTGGTGGTGTCGTCGCCGCTGGTGCTGGTGCGCAACCCGAATTTCGCGCCGAAGACGGTGAAGGAACTGGTGGCCGCGGCCAAGGCCAAGCCGGGTTCGATCAGCTATGGCTCGCCGGGCAACGGCACCTCGATGCACCTGACCGGCGAGATGTTCAAGCTGGCCGCCAAGGTGTCGATGCTTCACATCCCGTACCGCGGCAGCGCGGGCGCGCTGACCGACCTGATGGGCGGCCAGATCGACACCATGTTCGGCGACTTCCTGGTGGTGTGGCCGCAGGTCGAGGCGGGCAAGGTGTTGCCGATCGCCGTGACTTCGGCGCAGCGCCACAAGATGCTGCCCAATGTGCCGACCATCGCCGAGAGCGGCTATCCGGGCTTCGAGGCGCTGTCGTGGCAAGGTCTGTTCGCGCCGGCCGCCACGCCGCCGGCGATCGTGGAGCAATTGAACCGCGAAGTGAACAAGGCGCTTGCGAGCCCGGACATCCAGGAATACTTCGGCTCGCGCGGCTTCACGCTGGGCGGCAGCAGCCCGGCGGAGTTCAAGACCTTCATCCAGGGCGAGGCCGTGAAGTGGGCGCACATCGTGAAGGCCTCGGGCGCGACGGCGGACTGAGCCGATGGACGCGATCACGCATGTCGGTCCGCCGGTGGTGCGGGCTGGCCTGACGCAGCCGATCTCGCCAGCGGTGGTCGCCGATGGTCCGCTGGTCTTCGTGTCGGGCCAGGTGCCGATGCGCGACGGCAAGCCCGCGGCGCCGGACATCGCAGGCCAGACGCATGTGGCGCTCGACATGATCGAGGCGATCCTCGTGCGTGCCGGCTGCACGCTGGCCGACGTGGTGAAGACCACCGTGTGGCTGGTCGACGGTGCGGACTATCCGGCCTTCAACGCGGCGTACGGCGAACGCTTTGCACCGGAAACGGCACCGGCGCGATCGACCGTCATTTCGGGGTTGATCGCGCCGGTGCTGGTGGAGATCGAGGCTGTGGCTGTGATGCGCCGTAACGCCTGATGCCGTTTGAAGACGGTGACGTGATGCGGTGACTTGGTTGGCGGGCCCGAGGGCGATGGGTAACCCCTTCCGCTCATGTCCCCCGGATCGGACTGCGTCCGCTCCTCCTCCTTGACTTCGCTGCAGGGGTCACCCATCACCCTCGGGCCTGGGAGGCGCCGTGTCGCGCAGCGCGATCACCCACTGTCGTTACCAGGCTCGGGCCGGTGGGGTGTACTCCGCAGCGAAATCAAGGAGGAGGCCGCAGGCCGGGGGACATTCGCGGAGGAGTGCACCCCGCCGGCCCGAGCCGCCGCCCAGGCTGCCCGCGCATGCTTGCATGCACCCGCAGCGCTGAGCGACTCGAAGGACCCAGAGCCGTGGCATCAGAACGTCGCAGGCCGCCACTTCAACAGCCGCTTCTCGATCCGGCTCAGCAGGAAATCGGCAGCCAATGCAACCACGGCCAGCACGATCATCGCGGCGAACACGCCGCTCGCGTTGAACGCGCCCTGAGCCGTCGAGATCAGCAGGCCGATGCCTTCCTTGGCGCCGAGAAATTCGCCGACCACTGCGCCGACCAGCGCAAAGCCGAAGCTCACATGCAGGCTCGCCAGGATCCAGGACATCGCCGACGGAATCACCACCGCCGTGGTCAGCTGGCGCGGCGACGCACCGAGGATCTGCGCGTTGGCGATCATGTACTTGTCGGCTTCACGCACGCCCTGGAAGGCGTTGCCGAAGACCACGAAGAACACCATCACCACCGCCAGTGCCACCTTCGACGCCATGCCCAGGCCGAGCGCGATCACGAAGATCGAGCCGAGCACCACGCGCGGGATCGAGTTGGCGATCTGGATGTAGAGGCTGAACACGTCCGACAGCAGCTTGTTGCGGCCCAGCAGGATGCCGCACACCACGCCGGCGACCGAGCCGATCAGGAAGCCGATGACCGTCTCCTCGAGCGTCACCAGCACCTGCGTCCAGAGCGGGCCTTGCGACGTGCCGTCGCGCATCCATTCGACGATCTGTTCCCAGATCATCGACGGCATCGAATAGAAGAACGGATCGATCAGCTTGTAGCGCGCCGAGATCTCCCAGCCGCCGAGGATGACGACCAGCACGATCAGCCGCAGGGCGATGATCATGCTGCGACGGCGGCGGATGGCGGCTTGCGCGATCTCGGATTCGCGCGCGAGCGCTTCGTCGCTGAGCGAAGCCGGCAGCGCGTTGGTCTGCGGAGAAAGGGTGGACATGGCAGGGTTCCGTGGGGACGTGTTCATGCGATGACGACCTCTTCGCGCAGGTCGTTCCAGATGTGCTTGGAGAGCTCGACGAAGTTCGGGTCGTAGCGCACTTCGGACATCACGCGCGGGCGCGGCAGGTCGATCTCGTAGACGCGCTTGAGCGTGCCGGGGCGCGCCGACAGCACGAACACGCGGTCGGCCAGCGCGATGGCTTCTTCCAGGTCGTGGGTGATGAAGACCACCGAGCCGCCATTGCCCGACCACAGCTGCAGCAGCTCGTCCTGCATCAGCGTACGGGTCTGCATGTCGAGCGCCGAGAAGGGCTCGTCCATCAGCAGGATCTCCGGGTTGTTGATGAAGGTCTGGGCCAGCGCCACGCGCTTGCGCATGCCGCCCGACAGCTGGTGCGGGTAGTGCTTGCCAAACTTGGCCAGGCCGACGCGATGGATCCATTCCTGCGCGAGCGCCATGGCTTCCTTCTTCGGCTTGCCGCGGAACATCGGGCCGGCGGCCACGTTGTCTTCCACGCTGCGCCACGGGAACACGGCGTCGGCCTGGAACACGAAGCCGATGCGCGGGTCGATGCCCGTCACCGGCTGGCCCATCACCTGCACCTCGCCCACGGTGGGCTTGAGCAGGCCGGTGATCATGTTCAGCGTGGTCGACTTGCCGCAGCCCGTCGGGCCGACGATGGCGACGAACTCGCCGCGCGCCACCGACATGCTGAAGTTGCGCAGCGCCACGGTGGCGTTGCCGTCCTGCGAGATGAAGCGCAGCGACACGTCGCGGAATTCGATGGCGGACGTCGTGGTCCGGCCTGCGGGGGCTCCGTCTCGCATGGTCACTTCGCCGCCGCTGCCAGGTAGGCGTTGCTGTAGGTCTTCGACAGGTCGATGTTCTTGCTCTTGATCGACGGCTTGTTGGCGGCCAGCACCTTCAGCACCGTTTCCGGGCCGCCTTCGGGCATCTTGCCGTCGGTGGTGAACATCGGCAGCGAAGCCTTCAGCGCCTCGACGTACAGCGCCTTGTCGTTGCCGTAGTAGTCGCGCGGCACCTTCTCGGCGATCTCCGCCGCGCTGTGGGTGTGGATGTATTCCATGGTGCGCGCGAAGGCGTGCGCCAGCTTGGCGGCTTCGGCCTTGTGCGCGTCGGCCCAGGCGTTCTGCACGTACAGGCTGGCCGCGGGGTACACGCCGCCCAGCGCCTTGACGGTGTCGGCTTCGGTGCGCAGGTCGACGAGCACCTTGGCGTCGCCGGTCTTGAGCAGTTCGGACACGGTCGGTTCGGTCGTCATGCCCGCCTGGATGCGGTCCTGCTTGATGGCCGCGATGAAGGTGTTGCCCGCGCCGACCGGCAGCAGCGAATACTCCTTCGACGCCACGCCTGCGCGATCCGCCAGGTAGCGCGTGAGGAAGTCGGTGGACGAGCCCAGGCCGGTCACGCCGAGCGTCTTGCCGCCCTTGGCATCGGCCATCGACTTGAAGCCGGCGTCGGACGCCTTGGTCGACACCATCTCGACTTCGCCCGGCACCTTGCAGAACACGGCGATGGCTTCGATGTCCTTGCCCTTGCTCTGCAGGTCGATGGTGTGGTCGTAGAAGCCGACCACGCCCTGCACGGCGCCGGCGATCAGCTGGTTCTCGGCATCGACACCGGCCGGTTGCGACTGCAGCTCGACGTTCAGGCCTTCGTCCTTGAAGTAGCCGAGCGCCTCGGTGAGCTTGGCGGGCAGGTAGATGATCTTGTTGATGCCGCCGACCATGATGGTGATCGGCGCTTCGGCGGCCTGGGCGAAGGGTGCGGCGGCGGCCATGGCGGTGCAGATGGCGGCGGCGAGCAGGGTGCGGCGCGAAGCGAGGCGTGCGGTGCGGATGAACGTGGACATGGTCTCGGGTCTCCTGGCGGGATGTGTTGTATGGACGTCCGGCGCCATTGCCGCTGGACGGAGCCAGTCTAGAAATCGGCATCCTTCGGCCAGCTTTCGCTGCGCTGCGGAAATCCTCATGGTTATCCCTAGGGCAGCGCGCATGCGAAAGGTCTTCCTAGAATCCATCACCGCCAGACCCCCATGAAGCTGCTGCTCATCGAAGACAACCCGCAACTCGCCCACTGGCTGTCCAGCCTGCTGCGCGAGCAGGACTTCGTGGTCGACCATGTGGAGAACGGCGATGCGGCCGACCGGTTGCTGGCGCAGGCGCGCTACGACGTGGTGCTGCTGGACCTCAACATTCCCCAGCTGTCGGGCAAGGCGGTGCTGCGCCGCCTGCGCGAGCGCGGCGACGAGGTGCCGGTGATCATCCTCACGGCCACGGCATCGCTCGACCAGAAGGTGCTGTGCCTGGAGATCGGTGCCGACGACTACCTCGTCAAGCCCTTCGAGATCCGCGAACTGGTGGCGCGCATCAAGGTGCTGGTGCGTCGGCAGATGCCCGGCAAGGCCAACGACATCGCCTGCGGCGACCTGCGCTACGACCTGCGCACCCGCCAGTTCGTGCTCGCCGGCGACGACCTCGCGCTGCCGCCGCGCGAGCGCACGCTGCTCGAGACGCTGATGCTCAAGAACGGCAGCACGGTGTCGAAGCAGGCGCTGATCGATGCCATGTTCGGGCTCGACGACGAACCCAGCGCCGACGCGGTCGACATCTATATCCATCGCCTGCGCAGGAAGCTCGAGGCCAGCCAGGCGACCATCATCACCTTGCGCGGCGTCGGCTACCTGCTGCGGACACGGCAGGAGGACTAGCGTGCTGGCCAGCCTGCGCATCCGCCTGGCGATGTGGCTGCTGCTGCCCTTGTCGCTGTTCGTCGCGGTCTGCGGCTACCTGAGCTGGCGCAATGCGGCCGACGTGGCCGACTACGTGCAGGACCGCGACCTGCTGGCGTCGGCCAAGGTGCTGTCGGACCGGTTGATCTGGGAGGGCGACAACGTGCAGGCCAGCGTGCCGCCGTCGGCGCTGAGCCTGTTCGTCTCGCCCGAGCACGACCGCGTGTTCCTGAGCGTGATCAGCGCGTCCGGCGAACTGCTGGCCGGCTCGCCCGACTTCCCGCTGCCGGCGGTGCGCAGGCCCGAGGGCGCCGACCGTGCGCAGTGGTACGACACGCGCTTTTCCGGCTTCGACCTGCGTGCCGTGGTGACCACGCGCTCGATGTTCGACGTGGCCGGCGCACGCGACATCACGATCGCGGTCGGCAAGACCACCGGCAGCCGCGACCACATGCTGCGCGCGCTGTGGTGGCCGTCGGTCGACTACCTGCTGATCGCGCTGGTGCTCGCCGTGGTGCTGACCACCGTCGCGCTGACGCTGGAACTGCGGCCGGTGCTGCGCCTGAGCCAGCAACTGGCCGAACGCGATCCGATGCACCTCGACCTGGTGGTCGACACGCGTGCGCTGCACACCGAGCTGCGGCCGGTCGCCGACACGATCAACCGCTTCGTGCGCCAGCTGCGCGCGCATTCCGAAGCACAACGCCGCTTCATCGCCGATGCCGCCCACCAGCTGCGCACGCCGCTCGCGATGCAGGCCTCGCAGATCGAGTACGCGCGCTACACGCGCCAGCATCGCCAGGACTGGGACACGCGGCGCGCCGACATGGACGCGATGTGGGTCGAGATGCAGACCAGCAACCGGCGCCTGGTCGCGGTCACGAACAAGCTGCTGCTGCTGGCGCAGGCCGAGCACGGCGACGCGCACACGGGGCTGGAGCCGGTGGACCTCGCCGGGGTCGCGCTGCGCTGCGTCGAGCAGCTGGCCGCGCTGGCCGATCGCCGCGACATCGATCTCGGCCTGGATGCGCCCGACGCGCCGGGCGCCGCGCGGGTCATGGCGCAGCCCGCGCTGCTCGACGCGCTGGTGGCGAACCTGCTGGACAACGCGTTGCGCTACACGCAGGAGGGCGGCCGTGTCACCGTGGGCGTGCGCACGGTTGCGTCAGGTGTCGAGCTCACGGTCGAAGACAACGGCCCGGGCATCCCGGCCGAGGTCCGGGAGCGCGTGTTCGAGCGCTTCTATCGCGTGTCGCAGGACACCGAAGGAACGGGCCTGGGCCTGGCGATCGTCCGCGAGATCGCGCGGGCCTTTGATGCGGACGTGGCGCTTTCGGCGAATCCCCGGGAGTCCCATGGGCTGCTGGTGACGGTGCGCTTTCCCGGGGTCGCTTGATCGGTGTTCGGAGCGTGCCCAGGCCGAGGGTGGTGGGTGACTCCTGCAGCGAAGTCGAGGAGGAGGCCGCACGCCGGGGACATGAGCGGAAGGAGTCACCCATCGCCCTCGAGCCCGTCCACAAGCCCCGAACCCAAGAAAGCAAAAAGCCCGCGGCCGTCGAAACGGGCGCTGGCTTTCAGGCGACGCGGATCAGAGACCGGCCGAGGCGCGCAGCGCAGCCGCCTGCGTCGTCGCTTCCCAGGTGAACTCGGGCTCTTCGCGGCCGAAGTGGCCGTAGGCGGCGGTCTTCTGGTAGATCGGGCGGAGCAGGTCGAGCATCTGGATGATGCCCTTCGGGCGCAGGTCGAAATGCTCGCGCACCAGCTCGGCGATCTTGTCGTCGGGGATCACGCCGGTGCCTTCGGTGTAGACCGTGATGTTCATCGGCTCGGCCACGCCGATCGCGTAGGCGACCTGGATCTGGCACTGGCGCGCCAGGCCGGCGGCCACGATGTTCTTGGCCACGTAGCGTGCGGCATAGGCGGCCGAGCGGTCGACCTTCGACGGGTCCTTGCCCGAGAACGCGCCACCGCCGTGCGGGCAGGCGCCGCCATAGGTGTCGACGATGATCTTGCGGCCGGTCAGGCCGCAGTCGCCTTGCGGGCCACCGATGACGAAACGGCCGGTCGGGTTGATCAGGTAGCGCGTGTTCTGCAGCCATTCCTTCGGCAGCACCGGCTTGATGATCTCCTCGATCACGGCTTCGACGAACGAGGCCTTCATCTTGGTCGAGGTCTCGCTCTGGTCGGGATGGTGCTGCGTCGACAGCACGACGGTGTCGATGCTGTGCGGCTTGCCGTCGACGTAGCGCATCGTGACCTGGCTCTTCGCGTCGGGACGCAGGAAAGGCAGGCGGCCGTCCTTGCGCAGTTGCGCCTGGCGTTCGACCAGGCGGTGCGCGTAGTAGATCGGCGCGGGCATCAGCTCGGGCGTCTCGTCGCAGGCATAGCCGAACATCAGGCCCTGGTCGCCGGCGCCGGTGTTCAGGTGGTCGTCGGACGCATGGTCGACGCCTTGCGCGATGTCGTTGGACTGCTTGTCGTAGCAGACCATCACGGCGCAACCCTTGTAGTCGATGCCGTAGTCGGTGTTGTCGTAGCCGATGCGCTTGATCGTGTCGCGCGCGACCTGGATGTAGTCGACGTGCGCGTTGGTGGTGATCTCGCCTGCCAGCACGACCAGACCGGTGTTGGTCAGCGTTTCGGCGGCCACGCGGCTGCGCGGGTCCTGCTCGAAGATGGCATCGAGAATCGCGTCGGAAATCTGGTCGGCGACCTTGTCGGGGTGGCCTTCGGAAACGGATTCGGAGGTGAAGAGGAAATCGTTCGCCATTGAGATAAAAGCTCCATCGGTTCAGTTGGCGCGTTGCCAGCCTGGAGAGCTTTGGCGAACGCTTTAGCAGAATGCCGTTGCCGGCACGTGCACAATCGCCTGGCGCTTGTGCGTGTCGCCCTGCAAGTAGTTCCATAACTCAGCGACAATTTGGATTCTATTCGAGCCTCGCAAGTCCTTGCTTGCGTGCGCGTCCTGCCCCCTTCCCTTGCCTTGATGACTGTTCTCTTCCGATTGCTTGCCCGCATACCGCTGCCCCTGATGCATCGGCTCGGCGTGTGCTTCGGCTGGCTCGTGTGGTGGACGTCACCGGGTTATCGGCAGCGCTTCAAGGCCAATGCCGAGGCCGCCGGCTTCACGCCCGACCAGTACCGTCCCGCGATCGGCGCGGCCGGCGCCATGGTGTCGGAACTGCCCTGGCTCTGGCTGCGTCCGCAGGGCGAAAGCGTGCTGCCGCGCGTCGTGCGCTGGGAAGGCCTGGAGGCCTTCGAGGTCGCCATGGCCGAGCGCAAGGGCGTGATCTTCATCACCCCGCACCTGGGCAGCTGGGAGATGTACGCGCAGGCGATGGCCGAGCGCTATCTGGACGCCTACGGACCGCTGACCGCGCTGTTCCGGCCGTCGCGCAAGGCCTGGATCGCCGAGCTCGTGGCCGGCGCGCGCGACCGCGCCGGTCTGCAGACCCTGCCGACCAGCGTGGTCGGCGTGCGCGGGCTGATGCGCGCCCTGCGCAACGGCGGCTACACCGGGCTGCTGCCCGATCAGGTGCCACCGCTGGGGCAGGGCGTCTGGGCGCCGTTCCTGGGCCGGCCGGCCTACACGATGACGCTGCTGCCACGCCTGGCGCAGCAGACCGGTGCCAAGGTCTTCCTGGGTGTCTGCGAGCGCCTGCCCGGTGGCAAGGGCTACGCGATCCGTTGCGAGCCATTCGACGGCACCGCGCTGAACGATCCCAAGGCCACGCCGGAGGCTGCGGCTGCCGCGATGAATGCGGGCATCGAGAAGTTGATCCGCAGCCTGCCGGGCCAGTATGTCTGGGACTACGCGCGCTACAAGGAGCCGAAGGCCGAGCGCATCCACGCGCCCGTCGACGGAGGCGGGCGATGAGTTTCGGGTCGCGCCTGGGCATTCGCTTCATGCAGTCGCTCTCGCACCTGCCGCTGCCGGTGGTGCGCGGACTCGGCGTGGCGCTGGGTCGCGTGCTGTACGTGGTCGCGGTGCCGCGGCGGCACGTGGTCGCGACCAATCTCGCGCTGTGCTTTCCAGAGAAGTCCGCCGAAGAGCGGCACCGCATCGCGCGCGAGACCTTCGTGCTCGCGGCCCAGTCGTGGCTCGATCGGGCCTGGTTGTGGCACGCACCCGAAGCGCTGGTGAAGCGGCGCTTGCGGGTGGTCGGTGCGGCGCCGGAGATCGATGAGATCGCCCACGGCGACGCGCCGATGATCCTGTTCGCGCCGCATTTCTACGGCCTCGATGCGGCGGCCACGGCGCTGACCATGCACACCGCGCGCGCATCGACCACGATCTATTCGACACAGAGCGATCCGGTGGTCGACGCCTGGATCCGCGAGGGGCGCAAGCGCTTCGGCAACGTCGTCACGCTGAACCGCAGCGAGGGCATCAAGCCGATCGTCGCGGGGCTGCGCAAGGGCGGCCTGCTCTATCTGCTGCCGGACATGGATTTCGGTCGCGAGCAGACCGTGTTCGTGCCGTTCTACGGCGTGCAGGCGGCCACCGTGCCGTCGCTGTCGCGCTTTGCGCGGCTTGGCCGGGCGAAGGTGGTGCCGGTGGTGTCCAGGCTCACGCCCGAAGGCTACGACATCGAGGTGCTGCCGGCCTGGCAGAACTTCCCGAGCGACGACGCCACGGCCGACACCGCCCTCATGAACGAGCGGCTGCAGGGCTACATCGACCGGATGCCGTCGCAGTACTACTGGGTGCACCGGCGCTTCAAGACACGGCCTGAAGGCGAACCGACGGTCTACTGACCACCGGGCCGGGCTCAGCGGCGGTGCTGAAAGGCCTCGATCTCCGCAGCGATGAAGGCGGGGCGCTCATGGATGATCCAGTGGGTCGCGCCGGGAACCTTGTGGATCGTCAGGTCCTTCACGTAGTCGTCCAGCCCGTCGAGCAGTCCGGGCAGCAGCGCCGCATCGTCCATCGCCCACAGCACCAGGGCCGGCACGTGGACGGTCAGACGTTCGCGCGGCGGGATGGCGATGTCGGGGGCGCCGTGGCCGGGCATGGCGGGTTTGAGCGGCGTGACGCGGTACAGATTGCAGCCGCCCGTCAGGCCGTGGCGCCAGAGTGCGCGGTACTGGTCCTTCACCGGCTCGGTGAGCCAGCCGAAGCCGTCCGCACCCGCCTTCATGCCTTCGAAAAACGGCCAGAGACGGCGGAAGTCGTCTTCGGCAAGCAAGGCCTCGGCATCGGGCCGGGCCAGGAAGTTCATGTACGCGCTTGCTTCCCGCTGCGCCGGGTTGTCGCGGAGTTCGCGTGCAAAGGTGCCCGGGTGCGGCGAGTTGATGATCACCAGCCGGCCGACCTGCGCGCCGAAGGCGTTGGCATATCCCCAGCCGAACGCGCCGCCCCAGTCGTGCGCGACCAGCGTGGCGATGGTGCCGTCGGTGCTCTCGGTCGCGACCAACTGCTGGATGTCCTGGAGCAGCAGATGCGCCCGATAGGCCGGCACCTCGGCCGGTGCGCTCGAGGCCTCGAAGCCGCGCAGGTTCGGCGCCACGCAGCGGTAGCCGCCGTGCGCCGGCTGCGCGAAGTGCGCGAGCAGCTCATCCCAGATGAAGGCGCCCTCGGGAAAACCATGAAGAAACACCATCAGCGGACGGCCGGGTGTTCCGCTGGCGCGGCAACTGAGCGTGGTGCCGTTGGGCAGCACGCGCTGGAAGGTCTCGATCATCTGTCTTGTCTCCTGATGCCATTCGGCGTGGGACGGTGCCCTGACAGGACGGTCGACGAGACGAGTCCGTTCAGGGCGCGTCGGGGTGGGCCCAGCGATGGAGCAGTTCGGCAGCTTCTTCGACGCCCTGCTTCTTCAGCGCGGAGAACAGTTTGACCTCACCGCCACCGGCCTGCAGTCGCATGATCGACAGCGCCTTGTTCGCATCGGCGCGCGTGAGCTTGTCGGCCTTCGTCAGCAGCACCAGGAACTTGAGGCCTTCCGTGACGCGGGGACGGATCACGTCCAGCAGGATCTCGTCGAGCTCGGTCAGGCCGTGGCGCGGATCGCACATCAGCACCACGCCGCGCAGGCTCTGGCGGGTGATCAGGTAGTTGCCCATCACGCGTTGCCAGCGCAGCTTCGCTTCCTTCGGCACGGCGGCGTAGCCGTAGCCCGGCAGGTCGGCCAGCACCGCGTCGTCGATCTTCTGCTTGCCGACACCGAACAGGTTGATGTGCTGGGTGCGGCCGGGCGTCTTCGACGCGAAGGCCAGGCGCGTCTGCTGCGTCAGCGTGTTGATGGCCGTCGACTTGCCGGCGTTCGAGCGGCCGACGAATGCGATCTCGGGCAGGTCGAGCGCGGGCAGGTGTTCCAGCTGGGGCGCGCTGGTGAGGAAGTGCGCGGTGTGGAGCCAGCCCATCGCAGTGCGGGCCCGGTCGGGGGCGGCAGCCGTCGTGGTGGGCGGCGTCGCGGGGGCCGGTGAGGGCGTTGGGGAGGTCATCAAAGAGGCTTTCGGAACGGGCTGCCATTGTAGAATCGCGCGGTTTTGCGCCATAAATCCAAGTCCCTAGCGCCATAAATCCAAGCCCCCGATATGAAGTTGTTTGCCAAATTTATGCTTGCAGCCCTCGTGGGCATGGCCTTCAGTGCCAGCTACGCAGCCGATGAACATGCAGCGGCTCCAGCCGCAGCGGCGGTGGCCAAACCGGCCAAACCCGATCCCGCGAAGGGCGACACTGTCTTCAATGCGACACCCGCCAACAGCCAGAGTTGCGCGTCCTGCCACAACGCGGACGGCAATTCGGCGATCGCAAGCAATCCGAAGCTGGCGCAGCAGCATCCCGAATACATCCTCAAGCAGCTGCAGGACTTCAAGTCCGGCAAGCGCAAGAGCGCGATCATGAAGCCGCTGGCGTCCGCGCTCTCCGACGAAGACATGCGAAACATCGCGTGGTTCGTGGGCTCCAAGAACGTCAAGACCGGCTTCTCGAAGGAGAAGGACCTGGTCGCACTCGGCGAGAAGATCTACCGCGGCGGCATCGCCGATCGCCAGATCGCCGCCTGCGCCGGCTGCCACAGCCCGAACGGCGCCGGCATCCCCGCGCAGTACCCGCGCCTGGGTGGCCAGCACGCCGACTACACGACGGCGCAGCTCGTGGCCTTCCGCGACGGTGTGCGCCTGAACAGCCCGCAGATGACGGGCGTGGCCGCCAAGCTGAACGACCGCGAGATCAAGGCCGTCGCCGACTACATTGCCGGTCTCCGTTGATACAGCGCAAGCCTTCGCGCACGGCGTGTCGCGAGTGGCCGTGAAGTTGAACTAACCGCCCATAAACACACCCAACAAGGCGGGCCGATCCGAAACAGGATGGCCCGCTTTTTTGTTTCCAGCGACCGCCAGATTCAATGTCAGTGTCCACCCACGGCCTTCGTGTCCGTCGCGGCCCGCAAGTGGTTCGCGCGGCCGTCGAGCTGTTTTCTTCGATGCGCTTCGCGATCGCGCTGCTCACCGTCATCTGCATCGCGTCGATCATCGGCACCGTGCTCAAGCAGCACGAGCCGCTCGGCAACTACATCAACCAGTTCGGTCCGTTCTGGGCCGAGTTCTTCCGCGTCGCGCGGCTCGACGCGATCTACAGCGCCTGGTGGTTCCTGCTGATCCTGCTGTTCCTGGTGATCAGCACGTCGCTGTGCATCTCCCGCAACACGCCGCACATCCTTCGCGACCTGAAGAACCTCAAGGAAGGCATCCGCGCCCAGAGCCTCAGGGCTTTCGGACAGCGGGCCGAAACTTCGCTGGAAGAGGCGCCCGAGGCTGCCGCGCAGCGCATCGGTGCGTTGCTTGCCGGCGGAGGCTGGAAGGTCAAGCTGCAGCAGCGCACTGCGGGGCAGGCCGGCTGGATGGTCGCGGCCCGCGCCGGCGGGGCGCACAAGCTGGGCTACATCGCGGCGCACAGCGCGATCGTCCTGATCTGCCTGGGCGGTTTGTTCGACGGCGACCTGGTGGTCCGTGCCCAGACCTGGTTCAACGGCAAGAGCGTGTTCACTGGCGGCGGCATGATCGCCGACGTGCCCGCCGAGCACCGGCTGTCGCCGAGCAACCCGACCTTCCGCGGCAACATCCTGGTGCCCGAGGGCGGGCAGTCCAGCGTCGCGATCCTGAACCAGTCCGACGGCGTGCTGCTGCAGGAATTGCCGTTCTCGATCGAGCTCAAGAAGTTCATCGTCGACTACTACTCGACCGGCATGCCGAAGCTGTTCGCCAGCGAGGTCGTGCTGCACGATCGCGCGACTGGCGAGCAGGTGCCTGCGCGCATCGAGGTCAACCATCCGGCGAGCTACAAGGGCGTCGAGATCTACCAGTCCAGCTTCGATGACGGCGGCTCGAACGTGAAGCTCAAGGCCGTGCCGATGGCCGCAGCGGCCAAGCCGTTCGAGGTCGACGGCACGATCGGCGGGAGCACCGAGATCAGCAACGGCGCCGAGAAGCTCACGCTCGAATATGCGGCATTGCGCGTGATCAACGTCGAGAACTTCGCGGACGGTGCCAACGGCGCGCTCACCAGCGGCGCCGACGTGCGCAAGGTCGACCTGCGCCACAGCATCGAATCGCGGTTCGGTGCGGCCAACAAGACCGACAAGCCGAAGACGCTGCGCAACATCGGGCCGAGCATCGGCTACAAGCTGCGCGATGCGGCGGGCCAGGCGCGCGAGTACCAGAACTACATGCTGCCGGTGGACACCGGCGACGGACAGCCCGTGTTCCTGCTGGGCGTGCGTGATCGGCCCGAAGACCCGTTCCGCTACCTGCGTGTTCCGGCCGATGCGCAAGGCTCCATGGACGGTTTCGTGCGCATGCGTGCAGCGCTGGGCGACGCCGACCTGCGCGCGCGCGCGGTCGAGCGCTACATCGCGCGCGCGACCGACCCGAAGCGTCCCGACCTCGCGGAGCAACTGCGCGTCTCGGCCACGCGCGCACTGGCGCTGTTCGCGGGCTCCGAGCGCGCCCGGCCCGATGCGCAGAGCGCGGGCGGCTGGCAGGCGATCGCCGAGTTCATGGAGGCCAACGTGCCCGAGAGCGAGCGCGAGCGCGCTGGCGGCGTGCTGGTGCGCATCCTGAACGACGTGCTTTTCGAGGTGCTCAACCTCAGCCGCGAATCGGCGGGCCTGGCCGCGCTGCCCAGCGACGAGAGTTCGCAGGCCTACCTGACGCAGGCGGTGCTCGCCATCAGCGACGCGCATTTCTATCCGGCACCGGTCGCGATGATGATGACCGACTTCAAGCAGGTCCAGGCCAGCGTGTTCCAGGTGGCGCGTGCGCCCGGCAAGAGCGTGGTCTACACCGGCTGCCTGTTGCTGATCGTCGGCATTTTTGCGATGCTGTACGTGCGCGAGCGTCGGCTGTGGATCTGGCTCGAACCCCATGACAGCGGCAGCGATGCGACGATGGCCTTCTCCGTGAACCGCCGCACCATCGACAGCGACCGCGAGTTCGGCAACCTCAAGGACAAGCTGCTCGCGCTCAGGAACAACACAAAGCCATGACCACCACGACCCTCACGCTCAACGACGGCTGGCTGTCGCGCCGCAATCTCTTCGACTGGATCTTCGCCGCGCTGGTGCTGGCCGGTGGCGTGTTCGCCTTCTCGCGCTACGGCGGGTCGATGGACTACTACGAGAAGCCGATCCTGGTGGCCGCGCTGACCTGCGTGATCTGGCTCGGCTGGTTCTGGCGTCCGTTGCGGGTGCTGGCCATCGTGGTCACGGCCGCGTCGCTGCTGGCGGTGAGCTCGTACCAGGCCGATCTGGCGCGTGCGGACACCGTGTTCTGGCTCAAGTATTTCCTGTCGAGCCAGTCGGCCATCCTCTGGATGAGCGTGCTGTTCTTCATGAGCACGATGTTCTACTGGCTCGGCCTGTTCGGCGGCAAGCAGGGCGACGCGATGGAGCTGATCGGTTCGCGCATCGCCTGGGCCGGCGTCACGATGGCGCTGATCGGCACCATGGTCCGCTGGTACGAGAGTCATCTGCTCGGCCCCGACATCGGCCACATCCCGGTGAGCAACCTGTACGAAGTCTTCGTGCTGTTCTCGTGGCTCACCGCCGCGTTCTATCTCTACTTCGAGTCGCGCTACGGCACGCGCGCCATTGGTGCCTTCGTGATGCTGGTGGTCAGTGCGGCGGTCGGCTTTCTGCTCTGGTACACGCTGGTGCGCGACGCCCACGAAATCCAGCCGCTCGTGCCTGCGCTGCAGAGCTGGTGGATGAAGCTTCACGTGCCAGCCAACTTCATCGGCTATGGCACCTTCTCGCTGGCGGCCATGGTGGCCTTCGCCTACCTGATCAAGGAGCAGGCGAACGAGACGCGCTGGCACCGGCTCACGCCGATCTGGCTGCTCGGCGTGGCGCTGTGCTTCGTTCCGGTCGCGTTCCGCCAGCGCGTGCAGGAGGCTGGCGGCAGCTACTGGGTCGGTTATGCGGCCATCTCGGCGCTGATCGCCGCGGGCATCCTGCTGGGCCGCAAGCGCATTGCGGCGCGGCTGCCGGCCAACGAGGTGCTCGACGACGTCATGTACAAGGCGATCACCGTCGGCTTCGCCTTCTTCACGATCGCGACCGTGCTCGGCGCGCTGTGGGCGGCCGACGCCTGGGGCGGCTACTGGAGCTGGGATCCGAAGGAGACCTGGGCGCTGATCGTCTGGCTCAATTACGCGGCCTGGCTGCACATGCGGCTGGTCAAGGGGCTGCGCGGCACGGTGGCGGCCTGGTGGGCGCTGGCCGGGCTGGCGGTCACGACCTTCGCCTTCCTGGGCGTCAACATGTTCCTGAGCGGCCTGCACAGTTACGGGACACTTTGAAACCGGAATGCGCCGGTGTGCGTAACCTCTTGAGGTTATGCAACGAACTACGGTGAACATCACCAGCGATCGAAAGGCGCGTCATGCTGATTCATTCCAGGGACAACGGTTTCGTCCATCCGGCTTCCAGCGAAATCACGCCGCAAAGCGCGTACGAAGGCCGGCGCGACATGCTCAAGCTGCTCGCCACCGGCGTGGCCGGTGCAGCGATGGCCTCGTGGGCGGCGCGTGACGCGCTCGCCCAGGCGGCACCCGGCAAGCTCGCCGCGCTGAAGGGCGCCAAGTCGGCGGTGCCTGGCGCGCAGACCATGGAGAAGGTCACCGAGTACAAGGACGCGACGACCTACAACAACTACTACGAGTTCGGCACCGACAAGGCCGACCCGGCCAAGAACGCCGGTACCTTGAAGACGCAGCCGTGGACCGTCGAGGTCGAGGGCCTGGTCAAGAAACCAGGCAAATATGGCATCGAAGACCTGATCAAGCTCAGCGCGCAGGAAGAGCGGATCTACCGCCTGCGCTGCGTCGAGGGTTGGTCGATGGTGATTCCCTGGGTCGGCTATTCGCTGGCCGAGCTGATCAAGAAGGTCGAGCCGCAGGGCAACGCCAAGTATGTGGAGTTCCTCACGCTGGCCGACCCGAAGACCATGCCCTTCGTCGGCTCCCGCGTGCTCGACTGGCCCTATGCGGAGGGCCTGCGCATGGACGAAGCCATGCACCCGCTCACGCTGCTGACCTTCGGCATGTATGGCGAGGTACTGCCGAACCAGAACGGCGCGCCGGTGCGCATCGTGGTGCCATGGAAGTACGGCTTCAAGAGCGGCAAGTCGATCGTCAAGATCCGCTTCGTCGAGAAGGAGCCCGGCACGGCCTGGAACAAGGCTGCGGCCAACGAATACGGCTTCTTCTCCAACGTGAATCCGAACGTCGATCACCCGCGTTGGAGCCAGGCGACGGAACGCCGCATCGGCGACGGCGGCGGGCTGTTCGCCAAGCGCCGCAAGACCGAGATGTTCAACGGATATGAAGCGCAGGTCGGGCAGCTCTACGCTGGCATGGACCTGAAGAAGTTCTATTGAACCCGGTTGCGCGCATGAACAAGCTGCTGCTGCACCCGGCCGCGAAGCCGCTGGTGTTCGTGCTGTGCCTGCTGCCGTTCGCGTGGCTGGTCTATGGCGCGTTCACCGACGGATTGGGCGCCAATCCGGCCGAGTACCTGATCCGCTCCGCCGGCGACTGGACGCTGCGCTTCATCTGCATCGTGCTGGCGGTCACGCCGCTGCGCGTGATGACCAAGCTCAACGGCCTGGCGCGCTACCGGCGCATGTTGGGGCTCTTCGCGTATTTCTACGTCGTGGTCCACCTGCTCGCATACAGCTGGTTCGACATGGGTTTCGACATTCCCGAGATCGCCAAGGACATCGCCAAGCGGCCCTTCATCCTGGTGGGCTTCGCGGCTTTCGTCCTGTTGACGCCGTTGGCTGCGACCTCGTTCAATCGCGCCATCAAGGCGATGGGGCCGAAGCGCTGGCAGTTGCTGCACAAGCTGGTCTACCTGATCGCCGGCCTGGGCCTGCTGCACTTCTTCTGGCTGCGTGCCGGCAAGAACAACTTTGCCGAAGTGTCGGTCTACGCGGCCATCATCGCTGCGCTGCTGCTGTGGCGCGTCTGGAACTTCGTGCGTCGCAAGCGCGCGCCGCAGCCGCGTGTGCAGCCGGGGCGCGTGCAGGCGCCTAAGCCGCGAAGCGCTCGGTGAGCAACTGGTCTTCCAGCGTCTCGCGGCGGCGGATCAGCGTCGCGCGATCGCCGCTGACCAGCACTTCTGCAGCACGGCCGCGCGTGTTGTAGTTGCTGGACATGGCCATGCAGTACGCGCCGGCCGACAGCACGGCCAGCAGGTCGCCCGATGCGACCGAGAGCTCGCGGTCGCGGCCGATCCAGTCGCCGCTCTCGCAGATCGGCCCGACCACGTCATAGGTGACGGGCAGCACGCCGCTCGCCGAGGCGACCGGCACGATCTGGTGGAAAGCCTGGTACATCGCGGGCCGCGGCAGGTCGTTCATCGCTGCATCGACGATGCAGAAGTTCTTGTCCTCGCCAGGCTTCGTGTAGAGCACTTCCGTCACGCAGACACCGGCATTGCCGACCAGCGAGCGGCCGGGTTCGACGACCAGCCGGCGATCGCCGAAACCGCGCGCGTCCAGCCGTGCGAGCAGTTGCTTCCACAGCGCATCGGCTGCGGGCGGTGTGTCGTTGTTGTAGTCGATGCCCAGGCCGCCCCCGAAGTCGAGGTGATGCAGCGGAATGCCGGCCTTCTCGATCGCCTCCACCAGGTCGAGCACACGCTCGAGCGCATCGAGGTACGGCGAGGCTTCGGTGATCTGCGAGCCGATGTGGCAGTCGATGCCGAGCACGCGCAGGCCCGGCAAGGAGGCCGCATGCTGGTAGGTCGCGAGTGCATGGTCGTGCGCCACGCCGAACTTGTTGCCTTTGAGCCCCGTCGAGATGTACGGGTGCGTCTTCGGGTCGACGTTCGGATTGATGCGGATGCTGACGGCTGCGCGATGGCCTTCTTCAAGCGCCACCTCGTTGAGCACTTCGAGTTCGGCGTCGCTCTCGACATTGAAGCAGGCGATGCCGGCAGCCAGGGCCTGGCGCATCTCGGCGCGCGTCTTGCCGACACCCGAGAAGATCACCTTGGCGGGATCGGCGCCGGCAGCCAGCACACGCACCAGTTCGCCGCCCGAGACGATGTCGAAGCCGCAGCCGGCTTCGGCGAACACGCGCAGCACGCCCAGCGAGGAATTCGCCTTCATCGCATAGCAGACCAGGGCGTTGCGGCCCTCGAAGCCGCGCTGGTAGGCGGCGAGTGCGTCGAGCATCCATTGCTTCGAGTAGACGAAGAGCGGCGTGCCGTGTTCGGCGGCCAGCGCAGCGAGCGACACGCCTTCGACGTGCAGCGCGTCGCCCGTGCGTGCGATGTGCGGGTGGCCTGGGAGAGTGCGAACGGCCGTCACTTGGCGGCTCCTGCGGGCGCGGACGCCGCGGCGGCCGGTGCGGCTGCTGCTTCCGGTGCGCCACCGACGGACGGCGTGAGCACCTGCGGCAGTGTGGCGCGCTTGCTCGCGACCGGATCGGTCGGCAGATACAGCGGACCCTTGAGACCGCAGCCGCTGAGGCCGACCCCTAACGCAGTGAGGCTTGCGCCGATCACTAGAATTTGACGAACATTCAACATGGTAAAATTAATTGTAATGACGGACCCCGAGTACATGGACCGCGCGGAGGCGGCGCTGGCCGCCATCGAGCGATGCTGCGACCGCCTCAACGAGACGACCGATGCGGACATCGACAACCAGCGCGTGGGCGGCATGATCACCATCGTTTTCGGCAACGGCAGCCAGATCATCGTCAATCTGCAGAAGCCGTTGCATGAAATCTGGCTCGCGGCCCGCAGTGGCGGGTACCACTACCGCCACGACGGCGATGCCTGGGTCGACACCAAGACGGGGGAAGAGTTCTTCGGCAACCTGTCGCGGGAAGCCAGCCGGCAGGCGAGCCAGCCGCTGGACTTCCACGCTTGAACTGAGTGAGCGGCCGTTCCGGCCGCTTCACGCTTCAATTCCGGAACAGATCGAGGATCTTGTTGCGTTCCTCTGGCGCCGGGTTCGGTGCGACCGGGGCACCCGTTATCGCCTCGGCCGGCTGCACCGGCGCAGTGTCCAGGCCCAGGCTGGCGACACCGCGGCCAGGCGCGTAGTCGTCGAAGTACCACTCGCCGCCCACGTTGACCACGCCGGCCGGCGGGCTCGCCACGAGGTCGGTCACCGGCACACCCTTGAGCGCCGTCTGCATGTAGTCGATCCAGATCGGCAGGCTCAGTCCGCCGCCCGTTTCACGATCGCCCAGCTTGCGCGGCGTGTCGTATCCCATCCATGCGATGGCGGTCCGGGTCGGCTGGAAGCCGGCGAACCAGGCGTCGAGCGAATCGTTGGTGGTGCCGGTCTTGCCGTAGATGTCCGGACGCTTGAGCGAGGCCTGCGCCTTGGCCGCCGTGCCACCGCTCGCCACCGATTGCAGCAGGCTGTCCATGATGAAGGCGTTGCGCTGAGGAATGGCGCGCATCGTCTCGTTGAGCAGCGGTGGCTGCGTTTCGACCAGCACCTTGTCCTTGTGATCGGTGATCTTGGTCACGAGGTACGGATTGACGCGGTAGCCGCCATTGGCGAACACCGAATAAGCGGTGGCCATCTGCATCGGCGTCACCGAACCCGCACCCAGCGCCATCGGCAGGTAGGCGGGATGCTTGTCGCGCTCGAAGCCGAAGTTGGTGATCCAGTCCTGCGCGTAGCGCGTGCCGATCGATTGCAGGATGCGCACCGACACCAGGTTCTTGGACTTCATCAGCGCGCGGCGCATCGACATCGGGCCTTCGAAGCCGCCGTCGTAGTTCTTCGGCTCCCAGGGCTGCCCGCCGGTGGTTGCCGCATCGAAGAACAGCGGCGCGTCGTTGATCACCGTGGCCGGCGAGAAGCCCTTTTCGAGCGATGCCGAATAGATGAAGGGCTTGAAGCTCGAGCCCGGCTGGCGCCAGGCCTGCGTGACGTGGTTGAACTTGTTCTTGCTGAAGTCGAAACCGCCGACCATCGCCTTCACTGCGCCGTCGCGCGGATCGAGTGCGACGAACGCGCCCTCGACTTCCGGCAGCTGCGTGATTTCGAGGTTGTTCTTGGCGCCACGCGCCACGCGGATCACGGCGCCGCGGCGCAGCTTGATGTTGGGTGGTGCCTTGTCGGACAAGCCGGACTGCGCCGGTTTCAGTCCATCGCCGGTGATCTGCAGCACTTCGCCGTTGCCGCGCACGGCGACGACTTCCTTGGGGCTGACCTTCAGCACGACGGCCGCCATCACGTCGCCGTTGTCGGGGTGATCCGACAGCGCATCGTCGACGGCCTCGTCGACCTCCTTGGCCGAGTTCGGCAGCTCCACGAACTTTTCCGGGCCGCGGTAGATCTGCCGCCGCTCATAGTCCATGATGCCGCGCCGCAACGCCTTGTATGCGGCGGCCTGGTCGGTCGAGACGATCGACGTGTAGACCTTGAGTCCGCGCGTGTAGGTGCTGTCGCCGTACTGCGCATACATCAGCTGGCGGACGGTCTCGGCGACATACTCGGCATGCAGCCGGTCCGGATCGGCCGGGTCGCGCAGATGCAGTTGTTCCTGCTTGGCGTCGGCCGCCTGTTGCGCGGTGATGAAGCCGGAGTCTTCCATGCGGTCGATCACATACAGCTGGCGGGCGCGGGCGCGGGTCGGGTTGTTCACCGGATTGTTCGCGCCGGGCGCCTTCGGCAGTCCGGCCAGCATTGCCGCCTGCGCAATCGTGATGTCCTTCAGCGGCTTGCCGAAATAGGCTTCGGATGCGGCCGCAAAACCATAGGCGCGATTGCCGAGGTAGATCTGGTTCAGGTAGATCTCCAGGATCTGGTCCTTGGTCAGAAGATGCTCGAGCTTGAAGGTCAGCAGGATTTCGTAGATCTTGCGGGTCAGCGTCTTCTCGGAGCTCAGGTAGACGTTGCGCGCGACCTGCATCGTGATGGTCGACGCACCCTGGCTCTTCACGCGGTTCATGTTGGCAAGGCCTGCGCGAACCATGCCCTTGTAGTCGACGCCGCCGTGGTCGTAGAAGCGGGCGTCCTCGGCGGCGAGCACGGCATCCTTCATGACCTTGGGAATCGTGGCGATCGGCGTGAGGTTGCGGCGTTCTTCGCCGAACTCGCCGATCTGCACGCCGTCAGCGGAGAAGACACGCAGCGGCAGCTTCGGGCGGTAGTCGGAAAGGTCGGAGATGTCGGGCAGATTGGGGTACGCGACGGCGAGTGCGACAGCGATCACGCAGATCACCGACAGAACGCCTGCCGCAGCAATGCCGAAAGCCCAGAACACCAGACGCATCAACCAGGTTAGCCAGACCGGGCGTTGGCTTGCAGGTGCCTTGTCGGGCTTGGAAGGGGGGGAGGATTCGGGCATGGAGGGTGGGAGAGTCACCGCGCATTATAAAAACCGGGGGGCATCGGCGCTCGGGTTTCCGCCACCTGCGAGGACGAAGCCCGGTGTCTTGCGACGCAAATTGCATCTGCGTACGTTTGCGTCGGCTTTTTGGCAACGATCGCCGGTGACTGATCAGCGGACTCGTGGGTAGTTGCTGCTAGCATGCAACCATATGCATGTTTTTCGAATAGTTACAAATAGATAGGGTGCCGGATTGATCGCTCTGGGTTCGCTGTTTCGCCAACAGCCCGCGTCGCTGATCGGGCTGGACGTCAGTTCGTCGAGCGTGAAGCTCGTCGAACTGGGGCGCGAGCCGACGGGCCTTCTGTCCCTGGAGCGATGCGCCATCGAGCCGCTGGAACCTGGCTGGATCGTGGACGGCAACATCGAGAAGTTCGATGAAGTCGCCGAGTCGCTGCGCCGCGTCGTGCGCAAGAGCGGTTCGCGCGCGCGCCACGCGGCGCTTGCGTTGCCGTCGTCGGCGGTGATCACCAAGAAAATCGTGTTGCCGGGCGGCTTGAGCGAAAGGGAGCTCGAATTCCAGGTCGAGTCCGAGGCCAGCCACTACATCCCTTTTCCGCTGGACGAGGTGAGTCTCGACTTCTGCGTGCTGGGCCCGAGCAAACAGATCCCCGCCGATGTCGAGGTGCTGATCGCCGCTTCGCGCAAGGAAAAGGTCCAGGACCGCGAAGGCCTGGCCGAAGCGGCCGGGCTGAAAGCCGTGGTCCTGGATGTCGAGTCCTACGCTTCGCGGCTCGCCGCGGCACGGCTCATCGCGCAGCTTCCGGGCAACGGTCGCGAGCCCGTGGTCGCGCTTTTCGAGGTCGGCGCTTTCACCACCAGCATGCAGGTGCTGCGCGACCAGGAAGTACTTTACGACCGCGATCAGGCCTTCGGCGGCGCGCAACTCAGCCAGCTCATCGTGCGGCAGTACGGCTTCTCGGCCGACGAAGCGGAATCGAAGAAGCGCAATGGCGATCTTCCGGACGACTACGGCGCCCATGTGCTCAAGCCCTTCGTCGCCAGCCTGGCGCAGGAAATCGGGCGCGCATTGCAGTTCTTCTTTGCGAGCACGCCGCACAACCGTGTCGACTATGTGTTGCTGGCCGGCGGCTCGGCCGCGCTGCCCGGTCTGACCAGCGCCGTGATGCGCCATACCTCGTTTGCCTGTTCTCTTGTCAATCCGTTCGACGGAATGGCCATCGGGCCTGCAGTCCAGGAGAAAAAGATGCGGCGCGAGGCCCCGTCGTACCTGACCTCCTGCGGCTTGGCGATGCGGAGATTCCAGCAGTGATCCTGATCAATCTTCTCCCGCATCGCGAAGCCGCGCGAAAGCGCCGCCGCGACAACTTCCATGTGTTGCTCGGTGCCTGCGTGCTGGGCGGACTGGCGATGGCGGCTGCCGCCTATGGCGGCTATCAAAGCCAGATAGCGACCCAGCAGGCGACCAACGGCTATCTCCAGGCCGAGATCGGCAAGCTCGAATCGGAGATCAAGGAAATCTCGGCACTGCAGTCCGAGATCGCCGCCTTGCGCGCCCGGCAGCAAGCGGTCGAGGATCTTCAAGGCGACCGGAACCTGCCCGTGCATCTGCTCAACGAATTGGCGCGCCAATTGCCCGACGGTGTCTACCTGACCAGCATGCGGCAGGAAAACCAGCGGGTCACCCTGCAGGGCACCGCCCAGTCCAACGAGCGGGTGTCCGAACTGCTGCGCAATCTCGGCAGTGCAGGATCCTGGCTGACCCGGCCCGAACTGGTCGAGATCACCTATGGCACCGTCGCGATGACGCCGCGGGACATCCGACGGGTATCGAATTTCACGATGCGCGTCGGCATCGAGCGCCCTGCGGCCGCTCCCGCCAGGCCGGCGGCGGCCGCGGCCGCGACGGCAGCGAAAGGCTGAGCCCATGCCGGACTCCCGCACTTCGCGCGCATCGCCCGTCAGCCTGCAAGTGGCATTGCGCCGTGCCGTCGCGCAGTTTCGCGACCTGAACACCAGCGAGCCCTGGTCCTGGCCCGCATTGCCGCGCCTGGCCCTGTTCGCCGCCATCGTGTGCCTGGTGCTGATGTTGTCGTGGCTCCTCTGGCTCACGCATGCGAATGACGAACTCGAGCGCGAGCGCAGCCGTGAGCGCGTGCTGCGCGCCGACTATCAGAAGAAAGCCGCGCAGGCTGCAAACCTCAATGCGCTCAAGAGGCAGCGTGAGCAGGTACAGCAATATGTGACGCTGCTCGAGAAGCAACTGCCCAGCAAGGCCGAGATGGATGCGCTGCTGTCCGATATCAACCAAGCCGGCTTGGGGCGCAGCCTGCAGTTCGAGCTGTTCCGGCCCGGGCAGGTGGTGATCAAGGACTACTACGCCGAGCTGCCCATCGCGCTGCGCGTGACCGGCCGATACCACGACATGGGTGCCTTCGCGGCCGACGTGGCGAACCTGTCGCGCATCGTCACGCTGAACAACCTCGCGATCACGCCGCAAAAGGACGGAAGTCTGGCGATGGACGCAACGGCGCGCACCTTCCGCTACCTCGACGAGGAAGAACGTGCGGCGCAGAAGCGCGCCAATGTCGCAGGGGTGCGCAAGAAATGAAACGGCTGTGTGCGGCATGCATCGCCGTGTCTGCTGCCTGCTTGAGCGCGTGCGGCAATTCCGACCAGGACGAGCTGCGGCAATGGGTTGCGGAGCAGCGCGTGCAGGTGCGTTCCGCCGTCGCGCCCATCATCGAGCCCAAGCGATTCCTGCCGCAGCCTTATGCAGATGATGGCCGGCTGGAGCCATTCGACCTCTTGAGGCTCACGCAGGCGCTGCGCCGCGATGCCGTGCAACCCCAGGCTTCCGCGCTCCTGGCCCCGGAACTCGTTCGCCGCAAGGAGGCGCTCGAGAGCTTTCCGCTGGACACGATGGCGATGGTCGGCAGCCTCAGTCGAGGCGGCCAGCCCGTGGCGTTGGTCAGCGTCGACAAGCTGCTCTATCAAGTGCGCGTCGGCAGTTACCTGGGACTCAACTACGGCCGCGTCAATCGCATCACCGAATCCGAGGTGTCATTGCGCGAAATCGTGCAGGACGCCGCGGGTGAATGGGTCGAACGCATGGCAACGCTCCAGTTGCAAGACAGATCGAAATGAACCAAGAAAAATCATCGGCTGGGCGATGGGTGCGCACCGCCGGCCTGTGCGTTGCGGCCATGTTCGCTGCCTTCGCTCACGCGCAGAACGCGCTGGAAGCCGTCACGAGCTCGATGCAGTCCGGTGCCGAAGTCGTTCGCATCGATCTGTCGCAAGAGCCGGCCGTGCTGCCGACGGGCTTCGTGATCCAGTCGCCGCCGCGCATCGCATTCGATTTCCCTGGTGCCTCGAATGCCATCGGCCGTTCTGTCATCGACATGAACCAGGGCAACCTGCGGTCGGTCAACGTGGTGGAGTCCGGTGGACGAACACGTCTCGTGCTGAATCTGAAGCAGCCCACGGCATACCGGACCGAGATCCAGGGGCGCTCCGTGGTGGTCTCGCTGGAACCGGCTGTTCGTCCCGCGCTGTCCACGTCCGCGTCGGCGGGCTTTGCGGAGAATCGCAACCGCGACGCATTGCCCCTGCGTGACGTCGACTTTCGCCTGGGCCGTGAGGGCGCCGGCCGCGTGATCGTCGACCTCGCCAATAGCCAGGTCGGCGTGGACATCCGGCCGCAGGGCAAGGCCCTGGTGGTCGAGTTCACCAGGTCGACGCTGCCGGAAGGCCTGCGCCGCCGGCTCGACGTGTCCGACTTCGGGACGCCAGTCCAATCGATCGGCATGCAGCAGCTGGGCGATCGCGTGCGCATGACGATCGAACCCAAGGGCGAATGGGAGCACAGCGCCTACCAGAGCGACAACCAGCTGGTGGTGGAAGTCCGGCCGCGCAAGATCGATCCGACCAAGCTGACGCAGGGCGCGGGCTACAACGGCGAGAAGCTGTCGCTCAACTTCCAGAACATCGAGGTGCGGTCGCTGCTGCAGGTGATCGCGGACTTCACCAACTTCAACGTGGTCACTTCCGATTCGGTCACCGGCTCACTGACGCTGCGGTTGAAGGACGTCCCGTGGGACCAGGCGCTCGACATCATCATGCAGGCCAAGAACCTGGGCATGCGCAAGAACGGCAGCGTGCTGTGGATCGCACCCAAGGAAGAGATCAACGCCAAGGAGAAGCTGGAGTTCGAGGCGCAGGCCGCGATCCAGAACCTCGAGCCGTTGCGCACCCAATCCTTCCAGCTCAACTACACCAAGGCGGTGATGATTGCGCAGGGCCTGACAGGCGTTTCCACGCCCGGCGCTGCGGGCGGCGGCGGCGTGTCGACCGGTTCTGGGGCTGGCTCCGGCGCGGCGGGCAATGCGGCGCGCATCCTGAGTCCGCGTGGCAGCGTGATCGCCGAGGCGCGCACCAACCAGCTGTTCGTGTCCGACATTCCGTCGCGCCTCGCGCAGGTGGCCGACCTGATCCAGAAGCTGGACGTGCCGGTGCGCCAGGTGCTGATCGAGGCGCGGATCGTCGAGGCCACCGACACCTTCAGCAAGTCGCTGGGTGTCAAGCTTGGCGGCGGCTTCCTCAACACGCGTTCTTCCGTGGGCGTGACGCCGTCGGTCACCTCGACCACCACCGATGGCGTGACTTCGTTGACCTCCACCAGTGCGTATTCCAACACCAGCTTCGTCAACCTGCCGGCCACCAGCACCTCCGGCGATGTCGGCACGTTTGCGCTGTCGCTGTTCAATTCGAGCCTGACGCGCATGCTCAACCTGGAGATCTCTGCGCTCGAGGCCGATGGCAAGGGCAAGGTGGTGTCGAGTCCGCGGGTGGTGACGGCCGATCAGACCAAGGCGCTGATCGAGCAGGGCACCGAGCTGCCGTACCAGGTTGCAACGTCCAGTGGCGCGACCTCGATCGCTTTTCGCAAGGCCAACTTGAAACTCGAGGTCACGCCGCAGATCACCCCGGAGGGCAACATCATCCTGTCGCTCGACGTCAACAAGGACACGGTCGGCCAGGCGACCACGGCGGGCTTCGCGATCAACACCAAGCATGTGCAGACCGAGGTGCTGGTCGAGAACGGGGGGACGGTGGTGATCGGTGGTATCTTCGAACTCACCGAAAGCAACGACGAGTCGCGCGTGCCGGTGCTGGGTGAGGTGCCGGTGGTCGGTGCCTTGTTCCGCACACGCAACCGGGTTGCCAATAAAACCGAAATGCTCATTTTTATCACCCCGAAGATGATCACCGACCGCAACGCCGCCCGCTGAGGCGCGGCGTCTCGATTCCCGTGGCGGTCGCACTCGTCGGCTTGCCCGGCGCCGGCAAATCAGCAGTAGGCCGGCGGCTGGGGCAACGTCTCCAGCTCCCTTTCATCGACACCGATCACGTGATCGAGCAGCGCATCGGCTGCACGATCCGCGACTACTTCGAACGCCATGGCGAAGCCGCCTTCCGCGACGTCGAGCAGGCGGTGATCGCCGAGCTCGCATCGACGCGCGATGCGATCGTGGCCACCGGCGGCGGCGCCGTGCTGCGCGAGGCCAACCGGCATTGCCTGACCGGTAATTTCCATGTGCTCTATCTGCGCTCGTCGCCGGAAGACCTGTTCCGGCGCCTGCGGCATGACGTCAAGCGGCCGTTGTTGCAGGTCGCCGATCCGCTCGGACGCCTGCACGAGCTGCACGGCGTGCGCGATCCGCTCTACCGGGAAGTCGCGCATGCGATCGTCGAGACGGGCCGGCCGCCGATCTCGACGCTGGTCAACATGATCCTTTCGCAGCTGGAGCTGGCGGGTGTCGTGCGATTGCCGGCGCAGGCCGACATCCTGGTCGAGCCGGACGAGCCCGCGTCGACGGACGACTGATCCGCCGGCCGATCCATCGGGCGATGCCGCCATCGAAGCGCGGCGCGCAGTTCGTGTCCGGGCGAGCCCCTAAACTCGCAGCCATGCCAGTGCCCGCCTCTTCCACGTCCCAAGGTCTTCAGAATTCCCGGGTTCCGCCGGTCCGCGTCGACATTCCGCTCGGCGACCGGAGCTATCCGATCCTCATCGGCAACGACCTGTTGGGCGATGCGGGCAGCTACGACGCGGTGCCGTCGGCGGCGAGCGCGCTGATCGTGACCAACACCACGGTGGCGCCGCTCTATGCACAGGCGCTGCAACAGGCCATCGCCGGCCGCTATCGCCGAGTGGACGTGCTGGCGCTGCCGGACGGCGAAGTTCACAAGAACTGGGAAACGCTGAACCTCATCTTCGATGCGCTGCTCGGCCACGGCAGCGATCGAAAGACCGTGCTGTTCGCGCTGGGCGGAGGGGTGGTGGGTGACATGACCGGTTTCGCCGCCGCTGCTTACATGCGCGGCGTGCCTTTCGTGCAGGTGCCGACCACGCTGCTGGCGCAGGTCGATTCGTCGGTCGGCGGCAAGACCGCGATCAACCATCCGCTCGGGAAGAACATGATCGGCGCCTTCTACCAGCCGCAGCTGGTGCTGTGCGACCTGGGCACGCTGTCGACGCTGCCGGCGCGCGAGCTCAGCGCGGGGCTGGCCGAGATCATCAAGTACGGGCCGATCCATGACATGGCGTTCCTCGCCTGGATCGAAGAGAACATCGGCGCGCTGGTGGCGCGCGATCCGGCGGCGCTGGCCCACGCGGTCAAGCGCAGTTGCGAGATCAAGGCCTTCGTGGTCGGCCAGGACGAGCGCGAGGCCGGCCTGCGCGCGATTCTCAATTTCGGTCATACCTTCGGCCATGCGATCGAATCCGGCCTCGGTTACGGCGAATGGCTGCATGGCGAGGCGGTCGGCTGCGGCATGGTGATGGCCGCCCACCTGTCGCAGCGGCTCGGTGGCGTCGACGGCGCTTTCGTCGACCGGTTGACGCGGCTGATCGAGCGCGCCGGCTTGCCGATCGTCGGACCGGCGCTGGGGGCCGACCGTTATCTGGAGCTCATGCAGATCGACAAGAAGTCCGAAGGCGGCGAGATCCGCTTCGTGGTGATCGACAAGCCGGGTTCGGCCGCGGTGCGCGGCGCGCCCGATGCGGTGGTTCGCGAGGTACTGGCGCAATGCTGCGCTGCCTGAGTCGCCACGGACGCGCCACCCGATGAGCCTCGCGCCTTACGCCAGCCAGCCTGCGCAGTCGCGCGGCCGTCGCTTTCCGGAGCCGCCGGCGCCGACGCGCGACGCCTTTCAGCGCGACCGCGACCGCATCGTCCATTCGACCGCCTTTCGCCGGCTGGTCTACAAGACGCAGGTCTTCCTCAATCACGAAGGCGACCTGTTCCGTACGCGGCTCACCCATTCGCTCGAGGTGGCGCAGCTCGGCCGGTCGATCGCACGGTCATTGCAGCTCAATGAAGACCTGGTCGAGGCGATCGCACTGGCACACGATCTCGGCCACACGCCTTTCGGCCACGCGGGGCAGGACGCACTGAACGAATGCATGGCGGTGCACGGCGGCTTCGAGCACAACCTGCAAAGCTTGCGCGTGGTCGATGCACTCGAGCATCGCTATCCGCAGTACGACGGCCTGAACCTGAGCTTCGAGACGCGCGAGGGCATCCTGAAGCATTGCTCGCGCGCCAACGCCGAGCGCATCGAGGCGGAGGAGCCCGGCGGCGTCGGCCGGCGCTTTCTGGACCGCACGCAGCCCGGCCTGGAGGCGCAGCTCTGCAATCTGGCCGACGAGATCGCCTACAACGCGCACGACATCGATGACGGCGTGCGCTCCGGGCTGATCGGCATCGATCAACTGGCCGAGGTGGAGCTGTTCGAGCGCTACCGCCGCGAGGCCGTGGCCGAGCATCCGCAGTTGAGCGGCCGGCGGATGCTGTACGAGACGATCCGGCGGATGCTCAGCGCGCAGGTCTACGACGTGATCGATGCGACGCGTGCCGCCATCGACGCCGCCGCGCCGAGCGACGCCGATGCCGTCCGCCAGGCGCCACCGCTGGTGCTGTTCAGCCACGCGATGCGCCAGCAATCGAGCGCGCTCAAGCGCGTGTTGTTCCGCGATCTCTATCGGCATCCGCAAGTGACGCAGACCACGGGACGCGCGCAGGTCGTCGTCCGCGAACTGTTCGCCGCCTACCTCGGCGACATGCGAGAAATGCCGGAGTCCTTTGCGGAGCGCGCCGATACGCCGCGCGCCGTGGCCGACTACATCGCCGGCATGACCGACCGTTACGCCATCCGCGAGCACGAGCGCCTGACCGGTCAGACCTGGGACACGCTGCCCTTCGAAGCTGCACGGCAACAAGACCCGACAGGCGAGGAGGACGCGTGAGCGCGACGACAATCGACGCCGCGCAAGCCGAGGCCGACACGCGGCACTGGCTGGAACGGGCGGTGATCGGGCTCAACCTGTGTCCGTTCGCCAAGGCGGTGCATGTCAAGCGGCAGGTCCACTACGCCGCCTACCTCGACACCGACCCGGCGCAACTGATCGACGCACTGCTGGCCGAAGCCCGTGCGCTCGTCGCGCTCGATGCGTCCGTGCGCGACACCACCCTTCTGATGGCACCGAACACCTTGGCTGATTTTCTGGACTTCAACGATTTCACCGCCCGCGCGGAACGCCGTCTCGCGCGCGCGGGTTTCGATGGCGAGCTGCAACTGGCGAGTTTCCATCCGCAGTTCCAGTTCGGCGGCAGCGAGCCAGACGGCATCGCGAACGCCACCAACCGGGCGCCGTATCCCACGCTGCACCTGCTGCGCGAAGACAGCGTGAGCCGTGCGGTCGACGCCTTTCCGGAGGCCGAGGCGATCTTCGAGCGCAACATCGAGGTGATGGAGACGCTGGGCGCAGCCGGCTGGGCGGCGTTGAACGTCGGGCCGGGAGGCTCTGCACGATGAACAAGGTACTCAAGGCAAGCAAAGCGATGAAGGCCGAAGCGGATGTCCTGCAGGAGCTGCGGCCCGGCCAGTCGATCGAATTGCTCAAGGAACTGCACATCCTCACGCGCGAAGGCCGGTTGAACCAGGATTCGCGCCGCAAGCTCAAGCAGGTCTATCACCTCTTCCAGTTCATCGAGAAGCTGCTGCGGGAACTGCCGGGAGAAGGGAAGGGCGCGACGCTGGCCGACCATGGTGCCGGCAAGTCCTATCTCGGCTTCATCATCTACGACCTGTTCTTCAAGGCGCTCGGCGCGGACGGCGCCGCTGGCCATGTCTACGGCATCGAGACCCGCAGCGAGCTGATCGAGCGCTCCCGCGTGCTGGCCGATCGTCTCGGCTTCGACCGCATGTCCTTCCTGAACCTCACGGTGGCCGAATCGACCCATGCACAGGAGCTGCCTGCGCAGATCGACGTCGTGACGGCGTTGCATGCCTGCGACACCGCGACCGACGACGCCATCGCCTTCGGCCTCGAGAAGAAGGCGAAGTTCATGGTGCTGGTGCCTTGCTGCCAGGCCGAAGTCGCGGCCTGCCTGCGCGAGAGCAAGGCGCTGTCGCTGTCGCGCACGCCGTTGGCCGAGCTGTGGCGGCACCCGCTGCACACGCGCGAGATCGGCAGCCAACTGACCAACGTGCTGCGCTGCCTGTACCTCGAAGCGAGCGGCTATCAGGTCACCGTGACCGAACTCGTCGGCTGGGAGCACAGCATGAAGAACGAACTCATCATCGCGCGCCGAACCGGCCACGCGAAAGCCAGCGCCGCCGAGCGGCTGCGCGCGCTGCTCGACCAGTTCGGGCTGGTGTCGCTGATGGACACGCGCTTCCGCCTGCACTGAGGCGCTCGACTCGCCCCACCCGCGGACATTGCCATGGCTCGACTGCCGCGACTCACGCTGGCCAACGCACCGCACCACGTGATCCAGCGTGGGAACAATCGGCAGGCCGTGTTCTTCGAGCCTGCCGATTACGAACGGATGCTTGCGCTGATGGCCGAGCAGGCGCCGCGTTTCGGTGTCGCGCTGCATGCCTATGTGCTGATGGAGAACCACTTCCACCTGCTGGCGACGCCGTCGACCGACGACGGGCTGCCGAAATTCATGCAGGCGGTCGGGCGCAGCTACGTGCGCTGGTTCAACGACCGGCATGGACGCAGCGGGACGCTGTGGGAAGGCCGCTACCGCGCGACCGTGCTGCAGGCGGAGCGCTACTTGATGACCTGCATGGCCTACATGGACCTGAATCCGGTCCGCGATGGCCTGGTGGCGGAGGCGCGCGACCACGTGTGGTCGAGCCACCGCCACTACGCCGGCCTGAAGAGCGATCGTCTGGTGACGCCGCATCCGCTGTATTGGGCGCTCGGCAATACGCCCTTTGCGCGGGAGGCGGCCTACGCCGACTTGGTGCGAGCCGGCATCGGCCGCCGCGACCAGACGGTGCTGACCGACGCAACGCTGCAGGGCTGGGCGGCCGGCGATGCGGACTTCGTGCAGGCGCTTCAGGCGTCGACGCCGCGACGGCTGACCAAGGCGCGCGCAGGACGTCGTCCAAGTACGCCACAGAGTTGATTCTTTGGTTTGCAGCGAAGCAGGCCGAGAACGATTTTCATCTGTCCCCAAATAAAATTCGAACAAAATAGTTGGGAATTAAATGGAATCTGACCCCTATTAAAATGCTTGGCATTGTTTGTGCAACGCAATATGCTCCGGATCCCTGCGAAAAAATGAAGGAGTGCGCCCCATGACAACGGATGCCGAAATCCAGTACCTCGAACAACACGGGTTGTATTCGTCCGCCAATGAGCACGATGCCTGCGGCCTCGGCTTCGTGGCGCATATCAAGGGCGAGAAGCGTCACGACATCGTGACCCAGGCGCTCAAGATCCTCGAGAACATCGACCATCGCGGGGCGGTGGGTGCCGACAAGCTGATGGGCGACGGCGCCGGCATCCTGATCCAGATTCCCGATGCGCTCTATCGCGAGGAAATGGGCAAGCAGGGCGTGACGCTGCCGCCTTACGGCGAATACGGCGTCGGCATGATCTTCCTGCCGAAGGAGCATGCCTCGCGCATGGCCTGCGAACAGGAAATGGAGCGCGCGATCAAGGCCGAAGGCCAGGTGCTGCTGGGCTGGCGCGACGTGCCGGTCAACCGCGAAATGCCCATGTCGCCGGCCGTCAAGAAGACCGAGCCGATCCTGCGCCAGGTCTTCATCGGCCGCGGCAACGACGTGATCGTGCAGGACGCGCTGGAGCGCAAGCTGTACGTGATCCGCAAGACCGCCAGCGCGAACATCCAGAACCTGGAGCTCAAGCACAGCAAGGAATACTACGTTCCGAGCATGTCGAGCCGCACGGTGGTCTACAAGGGCCTGCTGCTGGCCGATCAGGTCGGGACCTACTATTTCGATCTGCAGGACGAACGCTGCATTTCGGCCATCGGGCTGGTGCATCAGCGCTTCTCGACCAACACCTTCCCGAAGTGGCCGCTGGCCCACCCGTACCGCTATGTCGCCCACAACGGCGAAATCAACACGGTGCGCGGCAACTACAACTGGATGAAGGCACGCGAGGGCGTGATGTCGTCGCCGGTGCTCGCCGCCGACCTCAAGAAGCTGTACCCGATCAGTTTCGCCGGTCAGTCCGACACCGCCACCTTCGACAACTGCCTCGAACTCATGACCATGGCCGGCTACCCGATCAGCCAGGCCGTGATGATGATGATCCCCGAGCCGTGGGAGCAGCACAGCAACATGGACGAGCGGCGCCGCGCGTTCTACGAATACCACGCCGCGATGATGGAGCCGTGGGACGGCCCGGCTTCGATCGTGTTCACCGATGGCCGCCAGATCGGCGCGACGCTCGACCGCAACGGCCTGCGTCCGTCGCGTTACTGCGTGACCGACGACGACCTGGTCATCATGGCGTCGGAGTCCGGCGTGCTGCCCGTGCCCGAGCAGAAGATCGTGCGCAAGTGGCGCCTGCAGCCCGGCAAGATGTTCCTGATCGACCTCGAACAGGGCCGCATGATCGACGACGACGAGCTCAAGGCCAACGTCGTCAACACCAAGCCCTACAAGCAGTGGATCGAGAACCTGCGCATCAAGCTCGACAGCGTCGATGCGCCGGCCGTTGCCGCGCCGGTCAGCGCCGTGTCGCTGCTCGATCGCCAGCAGGCCTTCGGCTACACCCAGGAAGACATCAAGTTCCTGCTGAGCCCGATGGCGCAGGCCGGCGAGGAAGGCATCGGCTCGATGGGCAACGACAGCCCGCTGGCCGTGCTGTCGAGCAAGAACAAGCCGCTCTACAACTACTTCCGCCAGATGTTCGCGCAGGTCACGAACCCGCCGATCGATCCGATCCGCGAAGCGATCGTGATGTCGCTCAACAGCTTCATCGGCCCGAAGCCGAACCTGCTGGACATCAACCAGGTCAACCCGCCGATGCGGCTTGAAGTGAGCCAGCCGATCCTCGACTTCGCCGACATGGCGAAGCTGCGCAACATCGAGCAGCACACGCAGGGCAAGTTCCGCTCGACCACGCTCGACATCACCTACCCGGCCGACTGGGGCCGTGAAGGCGTCGAGGCCAAGCTGGCGTCGCTGTGCGCCGAGGCGGTCGACGCCATCAAGAGCGGCAGCAACATCCTGATCGTCAGCGACCGCGGCGTCGGCCCGACGCAGGTCGCGATCCCGGCGTTGCTCGCATCGAGCGCGATCCACCAGCATCTGGTGCGTGAGGGCCTGCGCACGACGGCCGGCCTGGTGGTCGAAACCGGCAGCGCCCGCGAGGTGCATCACTTCGGCGTGCTGGCCGGCTACGGCGCGGAAGCCGTGCACCCGTACCTCGCCATGGAAACGCTCGCCGCGATGCACGCGGACCTGCCGGGCGACCTGTCGGCCGACAAGGCGATCTACAACTACGTGAAGGCGATCGGCAAGGGCCTGTCGAAGATCATGTCCAAGATGGGCGTGTCGACCTACATGTCCTACTGCGGCGCGCAATTGTTCGAGGCCATCGGCCTGAACAACGACACGATCGGCAAGTACTTCTCCGGCACGGCGAGCCGTGTCGAGGGCATCGGCGTCTTCGAGATCGCCGAGGAAGCGCTGCGCATGCACGCGGCCGCGTTCGGCGACGACCCGGTGCTGGCGAACATGCTGGACGCCGGCGGCGAGTACGCCTGGCGCACGCGCGGCGAAGACCACATGTGGACGCCCGACGCGATCGCCAAGCTGCAGCACAGCACGCGCGCCAACAACTGGAGCACGTACAAGGAATACGCGCAGATCATCAACGACCAGAGCCGTCGCCACATGACGCTGCGCGGCCTGTTCGAGTTCAAGATCGATCCGTCCAAGGCGATCCCGGTCGAGGAGGTCGAATCGGCCGCCGAGATCGTCAAGCGCTTCGCGACCGGCGCGATGTCGCTCGGCTCGATTTCGACCGAGGCGCATTCGACGCTGGCCGTGGCGATGAACCGCATCGGCGGCAAGAGCAACACGGGCGAGGGCGGCGAAGATCCGGCGCGCTATCGCAACGAGCTGAAGGGCATTCCGGTCAAGGTCGGCGACACGCTCAAGAGCGTGATCGGCGACGCCAACGTCGAGGTCGACCTGCCGCTGCAGGCCAACGACTCGCTGCGTTCGAAGATCAAGCAGGTCGCGTCGGGCCGCTTCGGCGTCACGGCGGAATACCTGAGCTCGGCCGACCAGATCCAGATCAAGATGGCGCAGGGTGCGAAGCCCGGCGAAGGCGGGCAGCTGCCGGGCGGCAAGGTCACCGAATACATCGGCAAGCAGCGCTACTCGGTGCCGGGCGTCGGCCTGATCTCGCCGCCGCCGCACCACGACATCTACTCGATCGAGGATCTGGCACAGCTGATCCACGACCTGAAGAACGTCGCGCCGCACGCCAGCATCAGCACCAAGCTGGTCAGCGAAGTGGGTGTGGGCACGGTCGCCACCGGCGTGACCAAGTGCAAGAGCGACCACCTGGTGATCGCGGGCCACGACGGCGGCACGGGCGCTTCGCCCTGGTCGTCGATCAAGCATGCCGGCGGCCCCTGGGAAATCGGCCTGGCCGAAACCCAGCAGACGCTGGTGCTGAACCGTCTGCGCGGCCGCGTGCGCGTGCAGGCCGACGGCCAGATGAAGACCGGCCGCGACGTCGCGATCGGCGCGCTGCTGGGTGCCGACGAGTTCGGTTTCGCGACGGCGCCGCTGATCGTCGAAGGCTGCATCATGATGCGCAAGTGCCACCTGAACACCTGCCCGGTGGGCGTGGCCACGCAGGACCCGGTGCTGCGCAAGAAGTTCTCGGGCAAGCCCGAGCACGTCGTCAACTACTTCTTCTTCATCGCGGAAGAGGTGCGCCAGATCATGGCCCAGCTGGGCATCCGCAACTTCAACGACATGATCGGCCGCGCCGACCTGCTCGACATGAAGAAGGGCATCGCGCACTGGAAGGCCAGCGGCCTCGACTTCAGCCGGCTGTTCGCACTGCCGAACGTGCCGGACGACGTGCCGCGTTTCCATGTCGAGAACCAGGACCATGGTCTGGAGCACAACCTCGACACCAAGTTGATCGAGAAGTCGCGCGCTGCCATCGACAAGGGCGAGAAGGTCCAGTTCATCGAGGTGGTGCGCAACGTGAACCGCACGGTCGGTGCCAAGCTGTCGGGCGCCCTCACGCGGGTGCATCCGGAAGGCCTGCCGGACGATTCGATCCGCATCCAGCTCGAAGGCACCGGCGGCCAGTCGTTCGGCGCCTTCCTGGCGCGCGGCATCACGCTGTACCTGATCGGCGATGCCAACGACTACACCGGCAAGGGCCTGTCGGGCGGACGCATCGTGGTGCGCCCGAGCCTCGACTTCCGTGGCGAAGCGGCACGCAACACCATCGTCGGCAACACGGTGATGTACGGCGCGACCACCGGCGAAGCGTACTTCTGCGGCGTGGCCGGCGAACGCTTTGCCGTGCGCCTGTCGGGTGCCACGGCGGTCGTCGAAGGTACCGGTGACCACGGCTGCGAGTACATGACCGGCGGCACGGTCGCCGTGCTCGGCAAGACGGGCCGCAACTTCGCGGCCGGCATGAGCGGCGGCGTCGCCTTCGTCTACGACGAAGACGGCCAGTTCGCGTCGCGTTGCAACCTGTCGATGGTGTCGCTCGAAAAGGTGCTGACGACCGCCGAGCAGACGGCGTCGATCAAGCGCTCGATCTGGCACAACGGCGTGACGGACGAAGTCCAGCTCAAGAAGCTGCTCGAAGAGCATCACCGCTGGACCGGCAGCAAGCGCGCACGCGAGCTGCTGGACGACTGGACCACGGCCCGTACGAAGTTCGTCAAGGTGTTCCCGAACGAATACAAGCGCGCGCTCGCCGAGATCCACGACCGCAAGATGGAAATCGCCAGCAGTGGCAACAACGCGCAGGCCGGCCTCGAGCCGAAGGCCGTGCGTTCGCCGGCTGCCGTCTGATCGCCCCGACACCAGAATCAAGAACAGGACAGCACGATGGGAAAAGTCACCGGCTTCATGGAGTACGAGCGCATCGAGGAGGGCTACAAGCCGCCACAGGAGCGCCTGAAGCACTACAAGGAATTCGTGGTCGGCCTCACGCCCGAGCAGGCGAAGGTGCAGGGCGCGCGTTGCATGGATTGCGGCACGCCGTTCTGCAACAGCGGCTGCCCGGTCAACAACATCATTCCGGACTTCAACGATCTGGTCTATCGCAACGACTGGCAGAACGCCTTCGCGGTGCTCGACTCGACCAACAACTTTCCGGAATTCACCGGCCGCATCTGCCCCGCGCCCTGCGAGGCGGCGTGCGTGCTCAACGTGAACGACGACGCGATCGGCATCAAATCGATCGAGCACGCGATCGTCGACCGTGCCTGGGACGAAGGCTGGGTCAAGCCGCGTGTCGCGAAGCACAAGACGGGCAAGAAGGTCGCCGTGGTGGGCGCCGGCCCGGCCGGCCTGGCCGCTGCCCAGCAGCTGGCGCGTGCCGGCCATGACGTGACGTTGTTCGAGAAGAACGACCGTGTCGGTGGCCTGCTGCGCTATGGCATTCCCGACTTCAAGATGGAGAAGTCGCACATCGACCGGCGTGTCGAGCAGATGAAGGCCGAGGGCGTGGTGTTCCGCACCGGCGTGATCGTCGGCGCCGCGAAGGATCCGCTGGGCAAGGGCTCCAAGGTGACGAACCTGGCGAAGGAAGTCGTCACGCCCGAGCAGCTCGACAAGGAATTCGACGCGGTGCTGCTGACCGGCGGCGCCGAGCAGTCGCGCGATCTGCCGGTGCCCGGCCGCGATCTCGACGGCATCCATTTCGCGATGGAATTCCTGCCGCAGCAGAACCGTGTCAATGCGGGCGACAAGGTCAAGGGCCAGCTGCGCGCCGACGGCAAGCACGTGATCGTGATCGGCGGCGGCGACACCGGCTCCGACTGCGTCGGCACCAGCAACCGCCATGGCGCGGTCAGCGTCACCCAGTTCGAACTGATGCCGCTTCCGCCGGTCGAGGAAAACCGGCCGATGACCTGGCCCTACTGGCCGTACAAGCTGCGGACCAGCTCGAGCCACGACGAAGGTTGCGAGCGCGAATTCGCGATCTCGACCAAGGAATTCATCGGCGAGAAGGGCAAGGTCACGGGCCTGAAGACCGTTCGCGTCGAATGGAAGGACGGCAAGATGATCGAAGTGCCGGGCAGCGAGCAGGTGCTCAAGGCCGACCTCGTGCTGCTGGCCATGGGCTTCGTGAGCCCGGTCGCGAGCGTTCTCGACGCCTTCGGCATCGACAAGGATGCGCGTGGCAACGCCAAGGCGTCCGTGGACTTCTCCGGCGGCTATGCGACCAGTGTGCCGAAGGTCTTCGCCGCGGGCGACATGCGCCGCGGCCAGTCGCTGGTCGTCTGGGCGATCCGCGAGGGTCGCCAGGGCGCGCGTGCCGTCGATGAGTTCCTGATGGGGTTCAGCGACCTGCCGCGTTAATACGAATGGGGGAGGCCGCTCGGGCGGCGCTCATTTATCATCGGTGGAAACCCGAGCCGGGAGTCTGACAAGGCGCCCGGCTCTTTTTCTTGACATGGACTCCTCCTCTTCCGACACCGCCCTGGTTGAATTCCGCGACGTCCGCTTCGGCTACGGCGCGCGCGCCATCCTGGACGGCGTCTCCTTCAGCGTGCCGCGCGGCAAGGTCACGGCGCTCATGGGCGCTTCCGGCGGCGGCAAGACCACCGTGCTTCGACTGATCGGCGGCCAGGCGCGCGCGCAGCGCGGCGAGGTGCTGATCGATGGGCAGGACGTCGGCAAGATGAATGCACAGGCGCTCTATGCCGCCCGTCGGCGCATGGGCATGTTGTTCCAGTTCGGTGCGCTGTTCACCGACATGAGCGTGTTCGACAACGTTGCCTTTCCTCTGCGTGAACACACCCAGCTGCCCGAGCCGCTGGTTCGCGACATCGTGCTGATGAAGCTCGATGCGGTCGGTTTGCGCGGGGCACGCGATCTGCTGCCCAGCGAAGTGTCTGGCGGCATGGCGCGGCGGGTGGCGCTGGCGCGCGCCATCGCCCTCGATCCGGACCTCGTGATGTACGACGAGCCTTTTGCTGGCCTCGATCCGATCTCGCTCGGAACGGCGGCACGCCTCATCAGGCAGCTCAACGACACCCTCGGCCTCACGAGCATCATCGTGTCGCACGACCTGGAAGAAACCTTCCGCATCGCGGACCACGTGGTCGTGCTGGCCAACGGCGGTGTCGCGGCGCAAGGCCGTCCCGAAGAGGTGCGGAAGAGCGACGATCCGCTGGTCCACCAGTTTGTGAACGCATTGCCCGATGGTCCTGTTCGCTTCCACTATCCGGGTGTGAGCGTCGAGGAAGACTTCGGCCATGTGCAGGGAGGCGGTCGGTGAGCTTCTGGAATCCAGCCGATGTCGGCTTCGCGGTACGCAGCAAGCTGGCCGATCTCGGAAGCGGCGCCCGCCTGTTCTGGCAACTGCTCGTTCCGGGCGCCAGCAGTCTGCGCCGTTTCGGCCTGGTGCGAGACCAGATCCATTTCCTCGGCAATTACTCGCTGGCGATCATTGCGGTCTCCGGGCTGTTCGTCGGGTTCGTGCTGGGGCTGCAGGGGTACTACACGCTTCAGCGCTACGGCGCCTCGGACGCATTGGGCTTGCTGGTCGCGTTGTCGCTGGTGCGGGAACTCGGCCCGGTGGTCGCGGCGCTTCTTTTTGCGGGGCGTGCGGGTACCTCGCTCACGGCCGAGATCGGCCTCATGAAGGCTGGCGAGCAACTCAGCGCCATGGAAATGATGGCGGTGGACCCGGTCCGGCGCATCCTCGCGCCCCGTTTCTGGGCGGGTGTCATCACGATGCCGCTGCTGGCGGCCGTGTTCAGTGCCGTGGGCGTCATCGGTGGTTTCATCGTCGGCGTCTGGATGCTCGGCCTTGATTCCGGTGCCTTCTGGGCGCAGATGCAGGGCGGCGTGGATGTCTGGAAAGACGTCGGCAACGGATTCATCAAGAGCGTGGTGTTCGGGCTGACCGTCACCTTCGTCGCGCTGCTGGAAGGCTATGCGGCGCAGCCGACGCCTGAAGGCGTGTCCCGTGCAACGACACGCACCGTGGTGGTTGCGTCGCTCGCGGTCCTGGGATTGGACTTTCTCCTCACCGCGATGATGTTCAGCATATGACGCGCCGGGTCCTCCCTCGCGCGTGAGAAATTAGGAAAAATGACCATGCAACGTTCCAACAAGGACATCTGGGTCGGCCTGTTCGTCCTCATCGGCGCGGCGGCGCTGCTGTTCCTGGCGCTTCAGTCGGCCAACCTGCTGAACCTGAATTTTCAGAAGACCTACACCGTCACCGCCCGCTTCGACAACATCGGCGGCCTCAAGCCGCAGACGGCGATCAAGAGCGCCGGCGTGGTCGTCGGTCGGGTCGATTCGATCAGCTTCGACGACAAGCGCTATCAAGCGACCGTCGCACTGTCTTTGCAAAGTCGTTACAGTTTTCCCAAGGACAGTTCGCTCAAGATCCTGACCAGTGGCCTGCTCGGCGAGCAGTACCTGGGGATCGAAGCGGGTGCCGATGAGAAGAACCTGCAGGCCGGCGACGTCATCACGTCGACGCAATCGGCCGTGGTGCTCGAGAACCTGATCAGTCAATTCCTCTACAGCAAAGCGGAAAGCGGGCCGTCAGGTTCGGAGAAGGACAATAAGAAATGACCGCGAAAAACACACACATCACCGTTATCAAGACGGCATTGCGCTGGGGCTGCGCCGCGCTGGCGCTGGCGCTCGTGACAGCGTGCGCCACCGGGCCGAATGCCAATCCAGCCGATCCGCTGGAGCCGTTCAATCGGGGCGTCTACCGTTTCAACGACGCGGTAGACACGGCCGTGCTGGTGCCTGTCGCCACGGCGTACAACCGCGTGCTGCCGTCGCCCGTGCGGACCGGCGTGCACAATTTCTTCAGCAACCTGACCGAGGTGTGGAGCTTCGTCAACAGCGTGTTGCAGCTGCGCGCGCAGGACAGCGCCGAAACCTTCATGCGCTTCAACGTGAACACGTTGTTCGGGCTTGGCGGCATTCTGGACGTGGCGACCGAGCTCGGCATTGATCGCCATCCGGAGGACTTCGGCCAGACGCTCGGATACTGGGGCGTGGGCAGCGGTCCCTTCGTGATGCTGCCGTTGCTCGGGCCCTCCACCTTGCGCGACACGGTGGCGTTGCCTGTCGACGTGCAAGGCGGTTTGCTGTCAGAGATCAATGACGTCGGCGTACGCAATTCGCTGTACGTGCTTCGCATCGTCGATGCACGTGCACGCTACCTGAGGGCCACGTCGCTGATCGGGGACGCCGCGCTGGACAAGTATTCGTTCACGCGTGACGCCTACCTGCAGCGACGTGCCGCAGAGGTCAACAACGGCAAGCCGTCGCAGGACGGTGGCGACTATTGAGAGTCGTCTCGCCATGCCGGCCGGGCTCTTGCAATTCGTTGCATGCGGCAGGTGTGCGTGGGAACCGGGGCCTCGGCGCCTTGTCCAACATCGACAAGGTTGCCGACCTGCTTAAATTGAGAGGAATCAAAGAATGAACGCGACCATCCAACGTCGTACGCTGGGCCGTTTTGCCCTGATGGGTGCCATGCTTTTCAGCGCGGCAGTCTTGTTCGTTTCGCCGGCGCGTGCGGCCGACGAGACGCCTGACGAGCTGGTGAAGCGGCTGTCCAGCGACGTGCTGGCCACCATCAAGGCCGACAAGTCGATCAAGGCCGGCGACATCAACAAGATCATGCTGCTCGTCGACAGCAAGATCATGCCGAACGTCAATTTCCAGCGCATGACCGCGTCGGCCGTCGGTCCCGCCTGGCGTCAAGCCACACCGGAACAGCAAAAGCGCCTGCAGGACGAATTCAAGACGCTGCTGGTCCGGACCTACGCCGGCGCGCTTGACCAGGTGAGCGACCAGACTGTCACGATCCTGCCGTTCCGTGGCTCTGCCGACGACAAGGAAGTCCTCGTGCGTACCGAGATTCGTGGCCGTGGCGACCCGGTTCAGCTCGATTACCGTCTTGAAAAGACGCCCGGCGACGCGGGAGGCTGGAAGGTCTACAACCTGAACGTGCTTGGCGTCTGGCTGGTCGATACCTATCGTTCGCAGTTCTCGCAGCAGATCAACAGCAAGGGCATCGACGGCCTGATCGAAGCGCTTGCCACCCGCAACAAGAGCAACACGAAGGGCTGAGGCGCGCATGCTGGTCCTGCCCTCCTCGCTGACACATGACGACGCACCGGCCTGCATGCGCATGCTGCAGCAGGGCTTGGCGGGGCAGAGCGGATCGGCCGCGGTGGTCGACGCCACGGCGCTGACGCGTTTCGATTCGTCCGCGCTCGCCGTGCTGCTCGAATGCCGTCGCGAGGCTGCCGCCCTCGGTCGCGCTTTTGCGGTCAAGGGCCTGTCACCCAGGCTGCGCGAACTGGCCACGCTCTATGGCGTGGCAGGGCTATTGCCCGCCGCGCCCTAGAAAAACCTCAGCCCCCGTAAAATCGCGGGCTTCCCATGCCCGCGATCTCCTTTCAATCGGTCTGCAAGACCTATCCCCCCTCACGTCAGCAACGCGCCCAAGGCAAGCCTGGCTTGCGCGCGGTCGACGACGTGAGCTTCCAGATCGAAGAAGGGGAGTTCTTCGGCCTGCTCGGCCCCAATGGCGCAGGCAAGACCACGCTGATCAGCATGCTGGCCGGACTGTCACGCCCGACCTCCGGCCACGTGAGCGTGCATGGCTTCGACGTGCAGCGCGACTATGCGGAGGCGCGCCGTCACCTGGGCATCGTTCCACAGGAGCTGGTGTTCGACCCGTTCTTCAACGTGCGCGAGGCGCTGCGGATCCAGTCGGGCTACTTCGGCATCAAGAAAAACGACGACTGGATCGACGAGCTGCTGCAGAGCCTCGGCCTGGCCGACAAGGCCGCGTCGAACATGCGTCAGCTCTCCGGCGGCATGAAGCGTCGCGTGCTGGTCGCCCAGGCGCTGGTGCACAAGCCGCAGGTCATCGTGCTGGACGAACCGACCGCCGGCGTCGACGTCGAGCTTCGCCAGACGCTCTGGCAGTTCGTCGCCAAGCTGAACAAGCAGGGCAGCACGGTGCTGCTGACCACCCATTACCTGGAAGAGGCCGAGGCGCTCTGCAACCGCATCGCGATGCTCAAGCAAGGTCGTGTGATCGCGCTCGACCGGACCAGCGAGCTGTTGAAGTCCGCGGCGAGCAACGTGTTGCGCTTCAAGACCGATGCCGATCTGCCCTGGGCGATCGCGCAGCATGCGCGCATCACCGGACGGATCGTCCAGCTGCCGGCGCAGAACGCGTATGAGGTCGAGCAATTGCTCGCTGCGCTGCGCGAGGCGGGCGTGATGGTCGAGGACGTCGAGATGCGCAAGGCCGATCTGGAAGACGTGTTCATCGACCTCATGGCCGGCGAACAGACGCCGCTCGAGGTGGCCCGTTGAACGCGCCGAGGAGATTCCCATGCTGATATCCGCCACCGGCTGGCGCGCGCTGCTCTACAAGGAAACGCTGCGGTTCTGGAAGGTCGGCTTCCAGACGGTCGGCGCGCCGGTGCTGACCGCCGTGCTGTACCTGATGGTGTTCGGCCATGTGCTGGAAGACCATGTGAAGGTCTATGGCACGGTGAGCTACACGGCCTTCCTGATCCCGGGGCTCGTCATGATGAGCATCCTGCAGAACGCGTTCGCCAACAGCTCGTCGTCGATCATCCAGAGCAAGATCATGGGCAGCCTGGTCTTCGTGCTGCTCACGCCGCTGTCGCACTGGGGTTGGTTCTTTGCGTACGTCGGCTCGTCGCTCATCCGCGGGCTGGCGGTCGGCCTGGGCGTGTTCATCGTCACGATGTTCTTCGCGATGCCCGACTTTGCCGCGCCGCTGTGGATCGTCGTGTTTGCGGTGCTGGGGGCTGCGATGCTCGGCACGCTGGGCCTGATCGCAGGTCTCTGGGCCGAAAAATTCGACCAGATGGCCGTGTTCCAGAACTTCCTGATCATGCCGATGACCTTCCTGTCGGGCGTGTTCTATTCCATTAGCTCGTTGCCGCCGTTCTGGCAGGGCGTGAGCCACCTGAATCCCTTTTTCTACATGATCGATGGCTTCCGCTACGGCTTCTTCGGTGTCAGCGACGCCTCGCCCTGGCTCAGCTTCGGCATCGTCGGCAGCGCCTGGCTGGTGGTGAGCGCGATCGCCGTCCATCTGCTGCGCATCGGGTACAAAATTCGGGGGTAGCTCGGCTCGCCCCCAGGCTTCGCGCACTTCGTGTCGCTTCGCCAACCCCCTGCCGGGGGCAACGCCAGCGGCCCGGCGGTGCCGGTTCCGCGGCGTTTCACGACCCAGGTAGTGACTGGGCGCAACACAATAACGTCCCACAGATAACTGCAATGACCGCTGAAGAACTCCAAGCCATCATCGAAGCCGGGTTGCCGTGCCAGCACATCGCACTCGAGGGCGATGGGCGCCATTGGTACGCGACGATCGTCTCGGCGGAGTTCGATGGGCTGCGCGCGATCCAGCGGCATCAGCGGGTCTACAAGACGCTCGGTGCGAAAATGCACACCGACGAGGTGCACGCGCTGTCGATGAAGACGTACACGCCGGCCGAGTGGGCCGCTTCCCCTCGCTAGATTCCGCGGGATTTTTGATGGACAAACTCTTGATTCGCGGCGGGCGCAAGCTCCGCGGCGAAGTACTCATTTCCGGCGCCAAGAACGCCGCACTGCCGGAGCTCTGCGCCGCGCTGCTGACGGCCACGCCCGTAACGCTGCACAACGTGCCGCGCCTGCAGGACGTGGCGACCATGCTCAAGCTGATCCGCAACATGGGCGTGAAGGCCGAGCGTGACGACAACGGCACGGTGCGCATCGACGCCGGCGATCTGCACAACCCCGAGGCGCCCTACGAACTGGTCAAGACCATGCGTGCGTCCGTGCTGGCCCTGGGACCCCTGCTGGCGCGTTTCGGCGTGGCGAAGGTGTCGCTGCCGGGCGGCTGCGCAATCGGCTCGCGGCCGGTCGACCAGCACATCAAGGGGCTGCAGGCCATGGGTGCCGAAATCGTCGTCGAGCACGGCTACATGGTGGCCAGCCTGCCGGCCGGGCGCACCCGACTGAAGGGCGCGCGCATCCTGACCGACATGGTGACGGTGACCGGCACCGAGAACTTCCTGATGGCCGCGGCGCTTGCCGAGGGCGAGACGCTGCTCGAGAACGCCGCGCAGGAGCCCGAGATCGTCGACCTGGCCGAGATGCTGATCCGCATGGGCGCGAAGATCGAAGGCCACGGCACCAGCCACATCCGCATCCAGGGCGTCGAATCGCTGCATGCCTGCGAGCATGCGGTGGTCGCAGACCGGATCGAGGCCGGCACCTTCCTGTGCGCGGTGGCCGCGGCCGGTGGCGAAGCGATGCTGCGCCACGCGCGCATCGACCATCTCGACGCCGTCGCCGACAAGCTGCGCGAGGCGGGCTGCGAGGTCGAGGGCGTCGAGGGCGGCGTTCGAGTGGTTTCCGTCGGCGGCCCCTCGTTGAAGGCCCAGGCCTTCCGGACCACCGAATACCCCGGTTTCCCGACCGACATGCAGGCGCAGTTCATGGCGCTCAATTGCGTGGCGCAGGGCGCTTCGGCCATCACCGAGACGATCTTCGAGAACCGTTTCATGCACGTGGACGAGCTCGTGCGGCTCGGCGCGGTCATCCACATCGACGGCAAGGTCGCGGTGGTCGATGGCGGCCATCGGCTGTCGGGTGCGACCGTGATGGCGACCGATCTGCGCGCGTCCGCCAGCCTGGTCATCGCCGGGCTGGTCGCGGAGGGCGAAACGCTGGTCGACCGCATCTACCACCTGGACCGCGGCTACGACCGCATGGAAGCCAAGCTGCGCGGACTCGGCGCGGACATCGAACGCGTCTCGGGAGCCAACGCATGATCACACTCGCCTTGTCCAAGGGACGCATCTTCGAAGAAACGATGCCGCTGCTGGCGGCCGCCGGCATCGAGGTCACCGAAGACCCGGAGAAATCGCGCAAGCTGATTCTCGCCACCACCAATCCCGACGTGCGTGTGGTGCTGGTGCGCGCATCGGACGTGCCGACCTATGTGCAATACGGCGGTGCCGATCTCGGCGTCACCGGGCTCGACGTGCTGCTGGAGCATGGCAACCAAGGGCTCTACCAGCCGCTGGACCTGCGCATCGCCGCTTGCCGCCTGAGCGTGGCCGTGCGGGCCGACTACGACTACGCCACGGCCGTGCGGCAGGGCTCGCGCCTCAAGGTCGCGACCAAGTACGTCGGCCTGGCGCGCGACTTCTTCGCGACCAAGGGCGTCCACGTCGACCTGATCAAGCTCTACGGCAGCATGGAGCTCGCCCCGCTGACCGGCCTGGCCGATGCCATCGTCGACCTCGTCTCGACCGGCAACACGCTCAAGGCGAACCATCTGGTCGAAGTCGAACGCATCATGGACATCAGCGCCCGCCTGGTCATCAACCAGGCCGCGCTCAAGCTCAAGCGCGAGCCCATTCGCCGCATCGTCGAAGCCTTCGAATCCGCCATCCCTTCCGTGGCCGCCAAGTAGGGCGGCATCCGACCATGACCCTGACCGCCAAACCCGTCCGCCTGTCCACCGCCTCGGCCACCTTCGAGGCCGATTTCAAGGCGCGGCTGCATTGGTCGGCCGAGGCCGATGCGGCGATCGAGCAGCGCGTGGCAGAGATCCTGGCCGACGTGCAGTTGCGCGGCGATGCGGCGGTGCTCGAATACACCGCGCGTTTCGATCGCCTCGACGTCCCGGACATGGCCGCGCTGGAGCTGACGGCGGACGAATTGCGCGCAGCCTTCGAATCGTTGCCCGCCGTGCAGCGCGACGCGCTCGAATCGGCAGCCCGCCGGGTGCGCAGCTACCACGAGGCCCAGAAGAAGGCGAGCGGCGAGAGCTGGAGCTACCGCGACGCCGACGGCACGCTGCTCGGCCAGAAAGTCACGCCATTGGACCGTGTCGGCATCTACGTGCCGGGTGGCAAGGCCGCGTACCCGTCGAGCGTGCTGATGAACGCGATTCCGGCGCATGTCGCGGGCGTCGGCGAGATCATCATGGTCGTGCCGACGCCGGGCGGCGAAAAGAACCCGCTGGTGCTCGCCGCGGCGTATGTCGCCGGCGTCACGCGCGCCTTCACCATCGGTGGTGCGCAGGCCGTGGCCGCGCTGGCCTACGGCACGGCGACGGTGCCGGCGGTCGACAAGATCACCGGTCCGGGCAATGCCTATGTGGCCGCAGCCAAGCGTCGCGTGTTCGGCACCGTCGGCATCGACATGATCGCGGGGCCCAGCGAAATCCTCGTGCTGGCCGACGGAAGCACGCGCCCGGACTGGGTGGCGATGGACCTGTTCAGCCAGGCCGAGCACGACGAGCTCGCGCAGAGCATCCTCCTGTGCCCCGACGCGGACTACATCGACCGCGTGCAGCAGGAGATCGACCGGCTGCTGCCGTCGATGCCGCGGGCCGCCATCATCGCGGCGTCGCTCAACGGCCGCGGTGCGCTCATCCACACGCAGAGCATGGAAGAAGCCTGTGCGATCAGCAACCGCATCGCGCCCGAACATCTCGAAGTCAGCAGCAGCGAGCCGCAGCGCTGGGAGCCGCTGCTGCGCCACGCCGGCGCGATCTTCCTCGGTGCCTACACCAGCGAGAGCCTGGGCGACTACTGTGCCGGCCCGAATCACGTGCTGCCGACCAGTGGCACCGCGCGCTTCTCCAGCCCGCTGGGCGTGTACGACTTCCAGAAGCGTTCCAGCCTGATCGAAGTGAGCGCCAAGGGCGCGCAGGTGCTCGGACCGATCGCGGTCACGCTGGCCGAAGGCGAGGGCCTGCAGGCGCACGCCGAAGCGGCGCGGATGAGGCTCGAATGAATTCCGGGCTTGCCCGCGGGCTGTGCGCGTTGCTGTGCGTTCTGTGCGCCGCCGGCGCGCAGGCCATGAGCATCCGCGAACTTCGCACGCTCGAAGCCAATGAAAAAGAGGGCAAGCTGTTCGCCAACTACTACCTCGTCGGCGTGATGGAAGGCTTGCGCGAGGCCAGCGAGAGCGCCGCGCGCGCCGGCCAGAAGCCGAGTTTCTGCGTCGAGGGCCGCAAGCTCGAGCCCGCGATGGCACGCACGCTCTACCAGACCGAACTCTCACGCAACGCCGACACCTACGAGGCCGACATGCCGGTGCAACTCGTGCTGTCGTCCGCGCTGCAGACCAGCTACCGCTGCACCCACTGAATGACCGATTCGACCCTCACCCCTTCCGCCCTGGGGCGCATCCGCGCCGACGTGCAATCGATGCATGCCTATGCCGTGCAGGATGCCACCGGCATGCGCAAGCTCGATGCCATGGAGAACCCCTACGGCCTGCCGCCTGCGCTGCAGGAGGCGCTCGGCCAGCGTCTGGGCGCGCTTGCGCTGAACCGCTACCCCGGTGATCGCGGCAACGATCTCAAGCATGCGCTGGCCCGTTACGCGCAGTTGCCCGACGGCTTCGAACTGATGCTCGGCAACGGCTCCGACGAGCTGATCTCGCTGCTCACCATGGCCTGCGACCTGCCGGGCGCGACCATCCTGGCGCCGTTGCCTGGTTTCGTGATGTACGCGATGTCCGCGCAGCTGCAAGGGCTGAAGTTCGTCGGCGTGCCGCTTACCGCCGACTTCGAGCTGGACGGCCCAGCCATGCTCGCTGCGATCGCGGCCGAGAAGCCGGCGATCGTCTACCTGGCGTATCCGAACAACCCGACCGCGAACCTCTGGGACGACGCCGTCATCGAGCAGGTCGTCCAGGCGCAGGGCGCGCAGGGCGGCCTGGTGGTGATCGACGAGGCGTACCAGCCCTTCGCGTCGAAGAGCTACATCGATCGCGTGGCGCGTCATGGCCATGTGCTGTTGATGCGCACGCTGAGCAAGTTCGGCTTGGCCGGCGTGCGGCTCGGCTACATGATGGGGCCGGCCGCGTTGATCCAGGAGATCGACAAGGTGCGTCCGCCCTACAACATCAGCGTGCTCAATTGCGAGTGCGCGCTGTTCGCGCTGGAGTACGTCGACGTGTTCGCCGCGCAGGCCGAAGAGATCCGCGCGCAGCGCGAGGTGCTGGCAGCCGGCCTGGCGCGTCTGCCCGGCGTGACGCAGTGGCGCAGCGAAGCCAACATGATCCTGATCCGCGTGCCCGATGCGGCCCGGACGTTCGAGGGCATGAAAGCCCGGGGGGTGTTGATCAAGAACGTTTCTAAAATGCATCCCTTGCTCGCCAATTGCCTGCGCCTGACCGTCGGAGCGGCCGACGACAACGCGCAGATGCTCGCGGCACTCGAACAATCCCTATGAACACCCCTGTGGCCCCTGAAGCCGTCGCTGCGGCCGGCGACCGCGTTGCCGAGGTTTCGCGCAACACCGCCGAGACCCGGATCACCGTCAAGCTCAACCTCGATGGCACCGGCAAGGCAAAGCTGTCGACCGGCATCGGCTTTTTCGACCACATGCTCGACCAGATCGCGCGCCACGGACTGATCGACCTCGACATCGACTGCCAGGGCGACCTGCACATCGACGGCCATCACACGGTCGAAGACGTCGGCATCACTTTCGGCCAGGCGGTGGCGAAGGCCGTCGGCGACAAGAAGGGCATTCGCCGCTACGGCCATGCCTACGTGCCGCTGGACGAGGCGCTGTCGCGCGTGGTGGTCGACTTCTCGGGCCGGCCGGGGCTCGACATGCACGTGCCGTTCACGAGCGGCATGGTCGGTGCGTTCGACACCCAGCTCACCTACGAGTTCTTCCAGGGATTCGTGAACCACGCCCTGGTCACGCTGCACATCGACAACCTGAAGGGCGTCAATGCGCACCACCAGTGCGAGACCGTGTTCAAGGCCTTCGGCCGCACGCTGCGCGCCGCGCTGGAGCGCGATCCGCGCTCCGTCGGCGTGATTCCTTCCACCAAGGGCTCCCTCTGAGCGGAGCATCGTCGATGGCAAATACAGTGGCGGTGGTCGATTACGGCATGGGCAACCTGCGCTCGGTGTCCCAGGCGGTCCAGCATGCGGCCGACCAGGTCGGCGTCGAGGTGTTCGTGACATCCGATCCGGAGGTCGTCCGCAAGGCGACGCGCGTCGTGCTCCCCGGTCAAGGCGCGATGCCCGACTGCATGCGCGAATTGCGCGATTCGGGTTTGCAGGCATCGGTGCTCGAGGCGGCGGCCAGCAAGCCGCTGTTCGGCGTCTGCGTCGGCATGCAGATGCTGCTGTCGCGCAGCGACGAAGGCCCGACCGACGGACTCGGCCTGATTCCCGGCGAAGTGGTCAAGTTCGAGCTGGCCGGGCGCATGCAGCCCGACGGTAGCCGCTTCAAGGTGCCCCAGATGGGCTGGAACCAGGTGCACCAGGCGCAGCCGCATCCGGTCTGGGCGGGCATTCCGGACCAGTCCTATTTCTATTTCGTGCACAGCTTCTACGCGCGGCCGGCGGACGCCCGGCACAGCGTCGGCGAGGCCGACTACGGCGCGCCGTTCACGGCTGCGATTGCACGCGATAATATTTTTGCCACCCAGTTCCACCCTGAGAAGAGTGCGGACCATGGGTTGCAGCTCTACCGCAACTTTCTCCACTGGAACCCCTGACCCGCTCCCGGGTGCTTTGCCATGCTGCTGATTCCCGCCATTGATCTCAAAGACGGCCACTGCGTTCGCCTCAAACAAGGCGACATGGACCAATCCACCATCTTCAGCGAGGACCCCGCCGCGATGGCGCGCAAATGGGTCGAAGCCGGCGCGCGCCGGCTGCACCTGGTCGACCTGAACGGCGCCTTCGCCGGAAAGCCGCAGAACCATGCGGCGATCAAGGCGATCCTGCGCGAGGTCGGTGACGAGATTCCCGTGCAGCTCGGCGGCGGCATTCGCGACCTCGACACCATCGAGCGCTACATCGACGACGGCCTGCGCTACGTGATCATCGGCACGGCCGCGGTCAAGAACCCGGGTTTCCTGAAGGACGCCTGCGTGGCCTTCGGCGGCCACATCATCGTCGGCCTGGACGCCAAGGACGGCAAGGTCGCAACCGACGGCTGGAGCAAGCTCACCGGCCATGAGGTCGCCGACCTGGGCAAGAAGTTCGAGGACTACGGCGTCGAGTCGATCATCTACACGGACATCGGTCGCGACGGCATGCTGTCGGGCATCAACATCGAGGCGACCGTGCGCCTTGCGCAGGCGCTCACCATTCCCGTGATCGCCTCTGGCGGCCTGTCGAACATGGCCGACATCGACCGGCTCTGCGACGTCGAAAGCGAAGGCGTCGAAGGCGTGATCTGCGGCCGCGCGATCTATTCGGGCGACCTCGATTTCGCAGCAGCGCAGGCGCGCGCCGACGAGCTGGCCGGCGTCTGAGCCGCGCGAGCCACGCCCGAGCCTAGCGAGCCGGCGTGCTGTCTGCGCTGGCCATTGCCAACTACCGCTCGCTGCGGCGGCTGAGCGTTCCGCTCGGACGGCTGACCGTCATCACCGGGCCGAACGGCAGCGGCAAGTCGAGCGTCTACCGCGCTCTGCGGCTTCTGGCGGAGATCGCGCAGGGCGGCGTGATCCGCTCCCTGGTGCGCGAAGGCGGGTTGGCGTCGACGCTCTGGGCCGGCCCTGAACAGTTCTCCGCTGCGATGCTGCGTGGAGAAGCACCGGTGCAGGGCGCCTGGAAGCGCAGCGAGCCGGTCAACCTGCGTCTCGGCTTCGCGGGCGATGCGGACGACGACTTCGGCTATGCCATCGACATCGGCCTGCCGCCGCCGATTCCAAGTACGGCGTTCTCCCACGATCCGGAGATCAAGCGCGAAGTGATCTGGAGCGGCCCCCTGTTGCGGCCGGCGGCGCAGCTGGTCGACCGCAAGGGCAATGCGCTGCGCCTGCGCGACGACGCCGGTCGCTGGATGGCCGTCGGCCGGCCGGTGCCGAGTTTCGCCAGCATGCTGACCGAATACGCCGATCCGCGCGGTGCGCCGGAGATGCTCATGCTGCGCGAACGGATGCGGTCCTGGCGCTTCTACGATCATTTCCGCTCCGACGCCGATGCGCCCGCACGCGCGCCGCAGCTCGGCACCTACACGCCGGTGATGGCCAACGACGGTGCCGACGTGGCGGCGGCGCTGCAGACCATCCGCGAGATCGGCGACACCGATGCGCTCGACCGTGCCGTCGACGACGCTTTTCCGGGCGCGCACATCGCGCTGCACGTCGGCGGCGATCGCCGATTCGAGTTGCGCATGCACCAGCATGGTCTGCTGAGACCGTTGACCGCCGCCGAGTTGTCCGACGGCACGCTGCGCTACCTGCTCTGGATCGCCGCGTTGCTGACGCCGCGACCGCCCGAGTTGCTGGTGTTGAACGAGCCCGAGACCAGCCTGCATCCCGATCTGCTGCCGGCACTGGGCCGGTTGATCGTGCAGGCGGCGCGCGCGTCGCAGCTGATCGTGGTGTCTCACGCCGTGCGCCTGATCGCCGCCATCGAACAGGCCTCGGACGACCTGCCGCTGCAACATGTCGTGCTGGAAAAGCGGCTCGGCGAGACCCATGTGGCCAACATCGCGCCACACGACCTGCCGCACTGGCAGTGGCCATTGCGCTGAGCCGGCGTCGGCACGCCATCGCCCGTCCATAGAATCCGAACATGCCTCTTCAATCGATCGTCTTTCGCGGTCAACCCGCCGTTCGCCTGGAATCGCCCGACGGCGCGAGTTGCACCGTGGCGCTGCATGGCGCCCACGTGCTGTCCTGGGTGACGCCTGACGGCGTCGAGCGGCTCTACCTGAGCCCGGATGCAGTGTTCGACGGCCGCACTGCCATCCGCGGTGGGGTGCCCGTCTGCTGGCCGCAGTTCAACCAGCGCGGCCCGCTGGCCAAACACGGCTTCGCTCGCAATCTGCCTTGGCAGGTGGAAGGCTTCGACCCGGGCGCGCCCGCCGACCTCGTGTTCTCGTTGCGGGACGACGCGGCCACGCGCGCCCTCTGGCCACATGCTTTCGAGGCCACGTTGCGCGCATCCGTGGCGGCCGACGGACTGCGGATCGCGTTGACCGTGCGCAACACCGACGCGACGCCGTGGTCTTTCACCGCGGCGCTGCACAGCTATCTGCGGGTCGACGACATCGCGAACGTGCGCCTGGACGGCCTGCAGGGTGCGGCCCGCTGGGACGCCGTGCGGGACGTGAAGCAGGTCGAAGGCGCCGAGCCGTTGCGTTTCGACAGCGAGTTCGACAGCGTCTACGCCGCGGCGCCTGGGGCGTTGCGGCTGGTCCAGCCGTCAGGTGTGCTCGGCATTGCGCAGAGCCCGAGCTGCACCGAAACCGTGGTCTGGAATCCCGGCGCCGCCTTGAGCGCCAAACTCGCCGACATGCCCGACGACGGCTACCGCCACATGCTCTGCGTCGAAGCGGCCGCCATCGATACGCCCGTGACGCTGGATGCCGGTGCCGAATGGCATGGCTGGCAGCAGTTGTCCGTGATCTGAACGTTTTTCCTGGTCATTCCCATGCTTGCCAAACGCATCATTCCCTGTCTCGACGTCACCGGCGGCCGCGTGGTCAAGGGCGTCAATTTCCTTGAGCTGCGCGACGCGGGCGACCCGGTCGAGATCGCCGCGCGCTACAACGCGCAGGGCGCCGACGAGCTCACCTTTCTCGACATCACGGCGACCAGCGACGGGCGCGACCTGATCCTGCCGATCATCGAGGCCGTCGCGTCGCAGGTGTTCATCCCGTTGACGGTCGGTGGCGGCGTGCGCACCGTGGCCGACGTGCGGCGGCTGCTCAACGCTGGCGCCGACAAGACCAGCTTCAACTCGGCCGCCATTGCCAATCCGCAGGTGATCGACGAGGCGTCGCACAAGTACGGCGCCCAGTGCATCGTGGTGGCGATCGACGCCAAACGGCGCAGTGCCGAAGACGCAGCCCAGCGGGGAGCGGGTTGGGACGTGTACAGCCACGGCGGCCGCAAGAACACCGGGCTCGACGCGGTGCAGTGGGCCGCCGAGATGGCGCGTCGTGGCGCCGGCGAGATTCTGCTGACCAGCATGGACCGAGACGGCACGAAGAGCGGCTTCGACATCGCGCTGACACGTGCGGTCAGCGACGCGGTGGGCGTGCCGGTGATCGCTTCGGGCGGTGTGGGCAGCCTGGACCATCTGGCGGATGGCGTGCAGGCCGGCGGCGCCGATGCCGTGCTGGCGGCCAGCATCTTCCACTATGGAGAGTTCACGGTCGGCGAGGCGAAGGCCTGCATGGCGGCGCGCGGCATCCCTGTGCGCCTCTGAGAACCCGCATCTATAAATCCCGTGTGCGCCAGAACTGACTTCTGAATCCCCGACAATGGCGCAATGAACTGGTTGGAAGAAGTGAAATGGGACGCGAACGGCCTCGTGCCGGTGATCGCGCAGGAGCAGGGCAGCAACGACGTGCTCATGTTCGCCTGGATGAACCGCGAGGCTCTCGCCAAGACCGCCGAACTCGGGCGTGCCGTGTATTTCAGCCGCTCGCGCAACAAGCTGTGGTTCAAGGGCGAAGAGTCCGGCCACGTGCAGACCGTGCACGAGATCCGCATCGACTGCGACAACGACGTGGTGCTGCTGAAAGTGACGCAGCTGGGCCACGAGCCAGGCATCGCCTGCCACACCGGCCGCCACAGCTGCTTCTTCAGCAAGTACGAGAACGGCCAGTGGGTCGTGACGGAGCCGGTCTTGAAAGACCCTGAATCGATCTACAAGTGATGGAAACGATGACCACCGACGCGCTGGACCGCCTTGCCGCCGTGATCGAGAGCCGCCTGCCTGCGCACGGCGGTGATCCCGAAAAGAGCTACGTCGCACGCCTGCTGCACAAGGGGCCGGACGCCTTCCTGAAGAAGATCGGCGAGGAAGCGACGGAGGTCGTGATGGCCGCCAAGGACGCCGACCACGGTGGCGATCCGCAAAAAATAGTGAACGAAGTGGCCGATCTGTGGTTCCACTGCATGGTGGCGCTGACGCACTACGGCCTCTCGCCGCGCGCCGTGATCGCCGAACTCGAGCGCCGCGAAGGCACCAGTGGCATCGAGGAAAAGTCGCTGCGCAAGGCGCAGGCGCGCGAAGCCTCCAACGATTGAATTTCCGGAAGGAAGGGACGCCATGAACAACGACATCGTGAACGTCGAGCCCGACGGCTCGCTGCGGACCTGGGGCTGGATCAGCTACATCCTTCATTTGATCGTGGCCATCGGCGCCGTGTTGCCCGGTGCGCAGGCGTCGGTGGCCGTGCTGCTGATCGCGCTGATCATCGACCTCGTGAAGCGCAGCGATGCCGCTGGCACGTGGCAGGCATCGCATTTCAGCTGGCGGATCCGCTCGGTCCTGTGGGCGGGCGTTCTGTATCTGCTGACGTCCTGGCTCTGGCTGCTTCTGTTCGTCCCCGGCTGGATCGCGTGGGCGCTGATCTCGCTGTGGTTTCTCTACCGCATTCTGAAAGGCATGATCCGCATGAACGCCGGTCAATCGATGGAGCCCGCCCGTGTCCTCTGACCCGAACTGCATCTTCTGCAAGATCATCGAAGGCGCTGTTCCGTCGCGCAAGGTCTACGAGGACGACGACGTCTTCGCTTTTCACGACATCGCGCCCTGGGCACCGGTCCATTTCATGGTGGTGCCCAAGCGACACATCGCGTCAATGGCCCAGTTGACCCCGGACGATGCGGGGCTGATGGGCAAGATCATGACGCTGGCACCGAAACTGGCGCTCGAGCAGGGTTGCCGGCCGTATCCGGAGGGCGGTTTCCGCGTGGTGGTCAACACCGGCGCGGAAGGCGGACAGGAAGTCCACCATCTCCACGTTCACGTCATGGGCGGTCCGCGCCCCTGGCTTCGGGGCTGATCTTCAGCGCCGACTAAAATCTGTCTAATTCTTCAGGAGTAATCCATGGGTTCCTTGTCCATCTGGCACTGGCTGATCGTGCTGCTCGTCGTCGTCATGATTTTCGGCACCAAGAAACTGCGCAACATGGGGTCCGATCTCGGCGGCGCCGTGAAGGGCTTCAAGGACGGCATGAAGGACGGCACGTCGTCGGCCGACACGCCTGCCTCGCCGAACGCGCAAGTCACCGGCAATCCGGCCGCTGACAAATCGACGATCGACGTCGAAGCGCGTCAGAAGTCCTAAGCCGGCGACGTGATCGACCTCGGCATCTCGAAGCTGGCGCTGATCGGCGCGGTGGCGCTCATCGTCATCGGGCCGGAAAAGCTGCCACGCGTGGCGCGCACGGTGGGCACGCTGCTCGGCAAGGCGCAGCGCTACGTCAACGACGTCAAGGCGGAGGTCAACAGGTCCATGGACCTGGACGAACTGCGCAAGATGAAGGACACCGTTCAGGATGCGGCTCGCGATGTCGAGCAGAGCATCCATAGCGGTGCCAGCGATTTCGAGAAGCAGTTCTCGGAAAGCGGGCAGACGCTGTCGGCGCTCGCGGACGCCGAGCCCGAGCCGTCATATCCCCAGTACACGCGTCCTCGCAAGAACTGGCGGCTGAAGCAGGGCGCCACACCACAGTGGTACAAGGCCCGCAACGGCGTGCGTACCAAGGCTCTTTCCGGCGCGGCGCGTGTCGCGCGTTTTCGTCCTCACTCAACCAAATAGCCGCACCGCCCGTATCGGCCGCGCGCCTCGTGCGGCCTGACGCATGCCCGCAGCGCCTCCACATGGCCGACTCCCCCGATAAAAGCAAAGAAGACGAACTGGCCGGCACCGAGCAGCCTTTCGTGCAACACCTGATGGAGTTGCGCGACCGGCTGCTCTATTGCGTCTACGGGCTGGTGATCGCCGGGATCCTGCTGTCGATATGGCCCGGTCCCGGCGGGCTGATCGACATGATCGCCGTGCCGATCCGCGCGCACATGCCGCACGACGCCAAGCTGATCGCGGTCGGGGTGTTTTCGCCTTTCTTCGTGCCGCTCAAGGTGCTGGCGATGACGGCCGTGCTGCTGGCGCTGCCCTGGCTCATGTATCAGGCGTGGATGTTCGTGGCGCCGGGGCTGTACAGCCACGAGAAGAAGTTCGCGCTGCCACTCATCTTCTTCGGCAGCCTGCTGGCCTATGCCGGTATCGCCTTCGTTCAATTCTTCGTGCTCGACAAGATGTTCGGGTTCATCCAGCGGTTCACGCCGGCCTCGGTGGCGGCCACGCCCGACATCTCTTCGTATGTCGAGGCCATCCTGTCGCTCTACATCGCCTTCGGCCTGGCCTTCCAGGTGCCGATCGTCGTGATGCTGCTGGTGCGCTTCGAGCTTGTCACCGTCGAGAAGCTGCGCAGCTTCCGTGGCTATTTCGTGGTGCTTGCCTTCGTGGTGGCGGCGGTGTTGACGCCGCCCGACGTCGTGTCGCAGCTGGCGCTTGCCGTTCCGATGTGCCTGCTCTATGAGATCGGCATCATCGGCGCGAAGTATTTCGTGAAGCACAGTGCGGCGCCGAAAGACAGCACGAGCGATTCGACGCCGATGGTCTGAGGGCGCAGACGGCACATCCCTTCCCTGGTTGCTGCGGAGATGCGGGTTGCAGCAGCAGCAGTAGCCGGTACAGGCCCTTGGCCAGGATCATGAAAAGCGCGCCTCCCGGCGCGCTTTTTCGTTTCTCTGTTCCTCTTATTCCGTCTCGGCAGGCGTACGCTGGATCTGTGTCTTGGGCCGTGTTCCGGGCGTGACATTCAGCTCCATCCGATCGCTGCCGCGTTGCAGTGCGAATCGGGAGCCTTCGCCCGGCCGCAGGCCGGCCACGGCCGTCAGGAGCTCCTGGACGTTGTCGACCTTGTCTTCGCCAACCTGTGTGATCACGTCGCCGGGCCGGATGCCGGCCTTTGCCGCCGGGCCGTTCTGCAGCACGCCGGTGATGATCACGCCGGCGCTGGCCTTCACGCCAAAAGTCTCGGCCAGTTCGGGCGACAGGTCGTTCGGCTCGACACCGATCCAGCCGCGCGTGACCTTGCCTTCGGTCACGATGTCGCTGAGCACCTTCTTGGCCATCGACACCGGAATCGCAAAGCCGATGCCCATGCTGCCGCCGGAACGCGAATAGATCGCCGTGTTGATGCCCTCGAGGTTTCCATTGACGTCGATCAGCGCACCGCCCGAGTTGCCAGGGTTGATCGCTGCATCCGTCTGGATGAAGTTTTCGAACATGTTGATTCCGAGCTGGTTGCGTCCCAGTGCCGAGACGATGCCGCTGGTCACGGTCTGGCCGACGCCGAACGGGTTGCCGATCGCAAGCACCTGGTCGCCGACCTGCAGCGCGTCGGAATTGCCGAGCACGATCACCGGCAGTTTGTCCAATTCGATCTTCAGGACCGCGAGGTCGGTGTCGGGATCGGTGCCGATCACCTTGCCACGCGCATGCCGGCTGTCGTTGAGCGTCACCTCGATCTCGTCGGCGCCCTCGACCACGTGGTTGTTGGTCAGGATGTAGCCGTCCGCACTCACGATCACGCCGCTGCCGAGGCCGACCTGGGGCTGGTCCACGCCCTGGTCACCGAAGAAGAAGCGGAACCAGGGGTCGTTGCTGCGCGGGTTGCGGCGTGCCGCCTTGCTCGTGTTGATGCTCACCACGGCGGGTGAGGCTTTCCTGGCGGCCCCGCTCAGGCTGCCGGGCGCCGTCGACGCTGCGCCCGTGCTCGGGGCTTCGACGACCGATACGAGCCCGCCCAGCGATGTGCGCCGATTGAGCCATTCCGGCTTGAGCGTGGAAACCACGAAATAAGCCGCGAGCAGGACGGTCACGGCTTGGGTGAACAGCAGCCAGGTGCGTTTCATGAAGGGTGCGAATGTGGCGAATGAAAGGACGTGCGCGCAGCGCCTGAGCGGTGCGGAGCGTAATTGTCCATCAACGTCGGGGCGCTAACGCATGCTGGCGACGGGGGCAAGAGATCGGTGGCCATGCCATGGAGAGGGGAAACCCTTAAAATTGCCGGCTCTGCATCCGAACGCCCCACAAGGCTCACTTCGGCGCGGCACGCACGACCTGCTGCGAACGCCGCATCCGCATTCGCTGCCGGCCTCGTTCGCGAGCCGCAAATCCTGCTTTCCGTTTCTTTGTTTCCATGACTGCAAAAGCCTTTGCCGACGGCGCCGCGGGCGCGTCCGGCCGTACGCTCGGCCAGCGCGACTACAAGACGCTGGCACTCTCGGCGCTGGGTGGCACGCTCGAGTTCTACGACTTCGTCATCTACGTCTTCTTCGCCACCGTTCTGGGGGCGCTGTTCTTCCCGGCCGACATGCCCGACTGGCTTCGCCAGTTGCAGACCTTCGGCATCTTTGCGGCCGGTTACCTCGCTCGCCCGGTCGGCGGCATCGTGATCGCGCACTTCGGCGACATCCTCGGCCGCAAGCGGATGTTCACGCTGTCGATCTTCCTGATGGCGGCGCCGACGCTGGTCATCGGCTTGCTGCCGACCTATGCCTCGATCGGCGTTGCGGCACCGCTGCTGCTGCTGGCGATGCGCGTACTGCAGGGTGTCGCGATCGGCGGAGAAATGCCCGGGGCCTGGGTCTTCGTTGCAGAGCACGTACCTGCGCGCCGGTATGGCTTCGCGGTCGGCACGCTCACCTCCGGCATCACGGGCGGGATCCTGCTGGGCTCGCTGGTGGCCGTGGCGATCAACGCGCACTACACGCCTGCGGAAGTCAGCGGCTTCGCCTGGCGCATCCCGTTCATCATGGGCGGCGTGTTCGGCCTCATTTCGGTGTATCTGCGCCGTTTCCTGCACGAGACGCCGGTGTTCCAGGAGCTGGCCGAGCGCCGCAACGTGGCCCGCGAGCTCCCGCTGAAGACGATCGTGCGCGATCACCGTGGCGCCAGCCTGTTCGTGGGGCTGCTGACCTGGGTGCTGTCGGCGGCGATCGTGGTGGTCGTGCTCTACACGCCGACCTACCTTCAGAAGGTCCATCACATTCCGGCGACGCTGGCGCTCGAGGCGAACGCCGTGGCGACGTTGATGCTGACGATCGGCTGCGTCATCGTGGGCTGGGCCAGCGACCGGATCGGCACGCGGCCCGTGATGCTGATCGGATGGGGCGGCCTGCTGATCACGTCCTATCTGTTCTATACCGGCCTGCCGGGCACGCCGTCGTCGCTGGTGTGGCACTACGGCCTGGCGGGTTTGTTCGTGGGGTCGATCGCCACGGTGCCGATCGCGGCTGTCCGTTCGTTTCCGGCGCCCGTACGCTTTTCCGGCCTTTCGTTCGCCTACAACATGTCGTACGCGATCTTCGGTGGCCTGACGCCGGTGATCCTGACGGTCTGGCTGCAGCATGACGTGATGGCGCCTGCCCATTACGTCGGCGCCCTGGCTGCACTCGGTTTCGTGCTCGGCCTGCTGCCGATGGCTGCGCGCGGCCATGCGATGCGCGCGGCGCCCGTCGGGTCCAAAATCGCAGGATGAGCATCACCCGCCACGAACTGCTGAACGCCTTCGACCTGCTGCTGTCGCCTGAGCGCTTCAAGGACTACGGCCCGAATGGGCTCCAGGTCGAGGGCCGCACGACGGTTCGCAAGATCGTGTCAGGCGTGACGGCGAGCCGCGCGCTGATCGAAGCGGCGATCGAGGCAGGCGCCGATGCGATCTTCGTGCACCACGGTCTGTTCTGGCGGGGCCAGGATGGTCGCGTGACCGGCTGGATGCGTCAACGCCTCGGATTGCTGCTTGGCCACGACATCAACCTCTTCGCCTATCACCTGCCGCTCGATGCCCATCCCGAGCTGGGCAACAACGCGCAGCTCGGCCTGCAACTGGGCCTGGTGGCGGACGCTGGCGCCGACGGGCGATTCGGCGAGCATCAACTGGGCTTCATGGGCACGCGAGCGGACGGCTGCACCTTTGCAGATGCCGCTGCGCTGGCCGCGCATGCCGGTGCCGTGCTGAAGCGTGTGCCCACCGTTGTCGGCGGCGGCTCGCGTCCGATCCGGCGCATCGCCTGGTGCACCGGTGGTGCCCAGGGGTATTTCGAAGCGGCGATCGCGGCCGGCGCCGATGCCTTCATCACCGGCGAGATTTCCGAGCCGCAGGCGCACTATGCGCGCGAGACCGGCGTGGCCTTTCTGGCCTGCGGACACCACGCAACGGAGCGCTACGGCGCGCCCGCCGTGGCCGCTCATGTGGCCTCCCGGCTCGGGATGGCGCACGAATTCATCGACATCGACAACCCGGCCTAGCCGCACAAGCCGTTGAAACCCATCGCCATCACCGCCGGCGACCCTGCCGGCATTGGTCCGGAAATCATCGTCAAGGCCTTCCGCGATGCGCCCGAGCTGACGCGGGGCTGCTTCGTGGTGGGCGATGTGGGCACGCTGCGGCGCGCCAGCCAGGCGCTGGGCCGGCCGGGCCGACTGGCATTGCCGGTCGTGCAACTGGGCGGCGCGGATGAAGTCTTGCGCGTGCCGTCGCATTGCGTGCCCGTGCTGCAGGCCATCGCGCCCGTGGAGGGCGTCGTGCTGGGCGAGATCAGCGCCGAAGCCGGCCGCGCGGCCGGCGACGCCGTGGTCTGGGCCGCCCGCGCCGCGCTGGCGGGCGAGGTGTCCGCGATCGTCACGGCACCACTGCACAAGGAGTCGTTGTCTGCTGCAGGCTTCCCGTTTCCCGGGCACACCGAACTGTTGCAGGCCGAAGCTGCGGTCCATCTCCATCGCACGATCGCCGAGACGCCGGTGCGCATGATGCTGGCCAACGACGAATTGCGCACCGTGCTCGTCAGCATCCACATGTCGCTGCGCCAGGCGATCCTCGGTGTGACGGAGGAGAACGTGCTCGCGACGATCCGGATCGCCCATCGTGCGCTGCTGGCCGCCCTGGGCCGCGCACCGCGCATCGGCGTGGCCGGGCTCAATCCGCATGCGGGCGAGGGCGGGCTGTTCGGTAGCGAGGAACTGGAAATCATCGCCCCTGCCATCGCATGTGCGCAGGCAGACGGCATCGACGTGCAGGGGCCGTATGCGCCTGACACGGTGTTCATGCGCGCCCGTGCCACGTCGACTAAGTCCGGGGAGTTCGATGTCGTGATCGCGATGTATCACGACCAGGGACTCATTCCGGTGAAGTATCTGGGCGTCGAGAAGGGCGTCAACGTCACGCTCGGGCTGCCGCTGGTGCGCACCAGCCCCGACCATGGGACCGCATTCGACATTGCCGGGCGGGGCGTGGCGGACGCATCCAGTCTCATCGAAGCGATACGCATGGCACGCTCACTGAGCGCTTAAAACGCAGCGTTCCCGGGACCCTGAATGGCCTGCCAAGGCCCGGCCTGCCTGCTTCCGACGTGACTTGGGTCGTTGAATTCGCTTGTATCGCTCCGCTACAATCGCCGGCTGAGACCCCAGCCCCAGCGATAAGAATGAGGACCCCATGAGTGACATCCCCGTCGGAGCACCCCGGATCGACAAAAGCAAGCGGACTTGGCTGATTGCATCCAGTTGCGCAGGCGTGGTGGGAGGCGTGGCGACGGCCGTCCCGTTCGTCAGCACCTTCCAGCCTTCGGAAAAGGCGAAGGCAGCAGGGGCGCCGGTGGAGGTGGACATCGCCTCGCTCAAGGTGGGCGAGAAGATGACCGTCGAGTGGCGTGGAAAGCCGGTCTGGATTCTCAAGCGCTCGCCCGAGCAGATCGCGGAACTGCCCAAGCTCGACGGACAGCTCGCGGACCCCCAATCGAAACGCCATCCGGACGAGTTCACGCCGGCTTATGCGCAGAATGAAAACCGCTCGATCAAGCCCGAAGTGCTCGTGGTCGTCGGCATCTGCACGCATCTCGGCTGCTCGCCCACCGACAGGTTTCAGGCGGGTCCGCAGCCATCTCTGCCCAGCGACTGGGAGGGTGGGTTCCTTTGCCCCTGCCATGGTTCGACTTTCGACCTGGCCGGCCGTGTCTTCAAGAACAAGCCTGCGCCGGACAATCTCCCGGTGCCGCCGCACATGTACCTGTCCGATACGCGCCTGCTGATCGGTGAAGACAAGAAAGCCTGAGGCAAAAGAAGAACATGGCTGAATTCCACGAGATATCCCCGAACGCGCCGACCGGCGAGAAGCTGCTGAACTGGGTCGACAACCGCTTCCCGCTGAGCAAGCTCTGGAACGACCAGTGGGGCAAGTACTACGCGCCGAAGAACTTCAACTTCTGGTACATCTTCGGCTCGCTGGCGATGCTGGTCCTGGTGATCCAGATCGTTACCGGCATTTTCCTGGTGATGCACTACAAGCCGGACGCCGCGCAGGCGTTCGCCTCGGTCGAGTACATCATGCGCGACGTGCCCTGGGGCTGGCTGATCCGCTACATCCACTCGACCGGCGCTTCGGCTTTCTTCATCGTCGTCTACCTGCACATGTTCCGCGGGCTGATGTACGGCAGCTATCGCAAGCCGCGTGAGCTGATCTGGGTGTTCGGCTGCGCCATCTTCCTGTGCCTGATGGCCGAGGCCTTCATGGGCTATTTGCTCCCCTGGGGCCAGATGAGCTACTGGGGCGCCCAGGTGATCGTGAACCTGTTCGCGGCCGTTCCGTTCATCGGCCCCGACCTGGCCCTGCTGATCCGTGGCGACTACGTGGTGAGCGACGCCACGCTCAACCGCTTCTTCAGCTTCCATGTGATCGCCGTGCCACTGGTGCTGCTGGGCCTGGTCGTGGCGCATCTGATCGCACTGCACGAAGTGGGCTCCAACAACCCCGACGGCATCGAGATCAAGGCCAAGCGCGGCCCGGATGGCCATCCGCTCGACGGCATCCCGTCGCATCCGTACTACACGGTGCATGACATCTTCGGCGTGGTCGTGTTCCTCACGATCTTCTCGGCGGTGATCTTCTTTGCACCCGAAGCCGGCGGTTACTTCCTCGAGTACAACAACTTCATCCCTGCCGATTCGCTGAAGACGCCGAACCACATCGCGCCGGTCTGGTATTTCACGCCCTTCTATTCGATGCTGCGTGCGACCACCGACGACATGGTCAACGTCTTCTCGCTGATCATCGCGATCGCGGCCATCCTGAATTTCATCAAGGGCAAGTCCGGTACGGCGCTGAAGGTTGCTGGCGTTGTCGTGGCGGCCATCGTCATCTTCCTGCTCAAGTCCTTCGACGCCAAGTTCTGGGGCGTGGTGGTGATGGGCGGCTCGGTCATCATCCTGTTCTTCCTGCCCTGGCTGGACCACAGCCCCGTCAAGTCGATTCGCTATCGGCCCGACTGGCACAAGGCGGTCTACGGCGTGTTCGTTTTCTTCTTCCTGATCCTCGGCTACCTGGGCATTCAGCCGCCGGGCGTCTGGGGCAACCTCGTGATCGGTTCTTTCGCGCTGGACATCGCGCAGACCATCTCGCAGATCGGAACGCTGCTGTACTTCGGCTTCTTCCTGCTGATGCCGTGGTGGAGCCAACAGGGTCGGTTCAAGCCAGTCCCCGAACGTGTGGTCTTCAAGGCCCACTGAACGGGGAGATACAAGAATGAAGAAACTCCTCCTCACGTTGATCGCCGCGCTGGGCCTGATGGCCGGTGCCCATGCGAATGAAGAAGGTCTGGCCTGGGACAAGGCGCCGAACAAGACCAACGACCTGGCCGCACTGCAGAACGGTGCCAAGCTGTTCGTCAACTATTGCCTGAGCTGCCATTCGGCCGCCTTCATGCGTTTCAACCGGCTGCAGGACATCGGACTGACCGAGCAGCAGATCAAGGACAACCTGCTGTTCACCACCGACAAGGTCGGTGAAACGATGAAGGCCAACATCGATCCCAAGCAGGCCAAGGAATGGTTCGGTGCGAATCCGCCCGATCTGACCTTGGTCGCGCGTTCGCGTGCTGGCCATGGCGGAACGGGTGCGGACTATCTCTACACCTACCTGCGCACCTACTACCGCGATGAAACGAAGGCCACCGGCTGGAACAACCTCGTGTTTCCGAGCGTCGGCATGCCGCATGTGCTGTGGGAACTTCAGGGTGAACGCCGCCCGGTCTATACCAAGGTCGAGCAACATGGCCATGAGGTCGAAGTGTTCAAGGGCTGGGAGCAGATCAAGCCCGGTACCATGACGCCCCTGCAATACGATCAGGCTGTTGGCGATCTCGTCAGCTACCTGCAATGGATGGCCGAACCCGCACAGAACACCCGCGTGCGGATCGGCGTGTGGGTGCTGTTGTTTCTTGCCATGGCGGTGGTCTTCGTATGGCGCCTGAACGCGTCGTACTGGAAAGACGTCAAGTAATTCGTTGCCGATCGGATGCGTCGCATCCGATCCCATGGAGTGGGTTGCCAACGCGACCCACTCTTTTTGATTTTTAGGAGGCTCTCGCCATGATGGTTTTGTATTCAGGTACAACCTGCCCGTTTTCCCACCGTTGCCGCTTCGTCCTGTTCGAGAAGGGCATGGATTTCGAGATCCGCGACGTGGATCTCTATAACAAGCCCGAAGACATCAGCGTGATGAACCCGTACGGTCAGGTGCCGATCCTGGTCGAGCGCGACCTGATCCTGTACGAGTCGAACATCATCAACGAGTACATCGACGAGCGCTTCCCGCATCCGCAACTGATGCCTGGCGACCCGGTCGATCGCGCTCGCGTTCGCCTGTTCCTGCTGAACTTCGAGAAGGAACTGTTCGTTCACGTCTCGACGCTCGAGAACCGCACGGTCAAGGGCAACGACAAGGCGCTCGAAAAGGCGCGCTCGCACATCCGCGACCGCCTGACGCAACTCGCGCCGGTGTTCCTGAAGAACAAGTACATGCTGGGCGATAACTTCTCGATGCTCGACGTGGCGATCGCGCCGCTGCTCTGGCGCCTCGACTACTACGGTATCGACCTCAGCAAGAATGCGGCGCCGCTGCTGAAGTACGCTGAGCGCATCTTCTCGCGCCCGGCATACATCGAGGCGCTGACGCCATCCGAAAAGGTCATGCGCAAGTAATGCTCAACGCGCTCGAATCGTCGTCGACCCGTCCGTATCTCATTCGTGCGCTGTACGAATGGTGCACGGACAACGGGTTCACGCCCTATGTGGCCGTACAGGTCGACGACACCGTCCAGGTGCCGCGCGAGTACGTCAAGAATGGCGAGATCGTGTTGAACATCAGCTTCGACGCGACAAGTTCACTCAAACTGGGCAATGACTTCATCGAGTTCAAGGCCCGTTTTGCCGGCAGCGCGCGAGAGATCAGCGTGCCTGTCGGGCGAGTGATCGCGATCTACGCGCGCGAGAACGGACAGGGCATGGCGTTTCCGGCGCCTGTGCCGGCTTCTGCTCCCGCGTTTGCGACGGATGATGACGCCGTCGAAATATCCGGCCCGTCATCGCGCGGCGATTCCGGCAAGGTCGTTCATCTGGTGGCTGACGAGGAATCGAATGCCGCAAGCCCTGCGCCCGATGCACCCGACGATGAGCCTCCGCGGCCGCCTGCAGGCGGTGCGAGGCCATCGCTCAAGCGCATCAAGTGATCGGGATCGGGCCGCGGCCTTCCGGCCGCAGCTAGAATCCGCACCCACGCCGCTTTAGCTCAGTTGGTAGAGCACCCGCCTTGTAAGCGGAAGGTCGTCAGTTCGATTCCGACAAGCGGCACCATTCTTTTTCCGGCCTCGATCGCGTCATGCGATCGGTCGCCAGGCCTCTCTCTCATCCCTCCCAGTTATCCGGTCGAACATGTGCGTCAGCGCACATCCAGTGCTCGACCGCGTCCCTAAGCTTCAGGTCATTCCAACCCTTTCGAAGGACATGACATGACGACCCTGAACGCCAGCACCACCCCCGCCGCATCGACGCTTGGCGTGATCCGTCCCCACACGGCGGCCCGCCTCGACGATGCCGGCAAGCTGTTGCTGCGCGTGGTCGTCGGCCTGCTCGTGCTGCTGCATGGCATCGACAAGCTGTCCACCGGCCCCGGTTTCGTCGTTGCCATGTTGGCCAAGGCAGGCTTGCCGGGCGGCATCGGCTACCTCGTCTACATCGGCGAAGTGGTCGCGCCGCTGCTGATGATCGCCGGCCTCTGGACGCGTGCGGCTGCTGCAATCGTCGCCTTCAACATGCTCATGGCCTTTGCGCTGGTGCACATGAGCGCGCTGTTCACGCTGGGCAAGCAGGGTGGATGGTCGTTGGAACTGCAGGGGCTGTTCCTGTTCGGCGCATTGACGGTCATGCTGCTTGGCGCAGGCCGCCTCGGCGTGGGCGGCAAGACCGGACGTTTCAACTGACGAACTCAGGTCTCGGCGTGGCCCCTGGCCTGCGAGACCCTGGCGGCCAGACCGGCCACGTCGGTGATCACCAGCGCTTTCGCTTCCTTGGCCAACAGGCCTTCGCGCAGCAGCGCATTGAGCTCGCGGGTGATCTGTTCCCGGTTGGTGCTGATCTGGCCGGCCAGTGCGGCATGCCGCGGCGACGGGTCCAGGCGGGCTCGGTTGTCCTGGGTGCCGGCCTGCTGCGCAAGCCGCAGCAACTCCACGTGCAGCCGATGCTGGACGCCGAGCGTGCTGAGATCGATCACGCGCTCGGACAACTGCCGCACGAGCGACGCCAGTCCGTGCATCACGCGCAGCGCGACACGTGGCTCGTCGCGCAACAAGGCCAGGAAGTCTTCGCGCGCAAGGCAGGCGACCACGCCGGATTCGAGCGCGACCACATCGGCTGACCGCGGCAGGCCGTCAATGGCAGCGATGTCGCCGAAGTGCTCGCCGGTCGCGCAGTCGCGAAAGGTCACCTGCCTGCCGTTGGCGGAATAGGTCGTCACGCGCACGCAGCCTGAGACAAGGAAGTACACCTCGCAGCGGTCCTCGGCACGGGTGGCCAAGGCCTGGTGCGGTGCCATGCTGTGCCACGTGCATTGCTGGGCCAGCAGGTCGAGCCGCTGATCCGGCAGGCCGTCGAGCAGTGCGACGCGGCGAAGCGCCAGGGTGGATCGGTGCGGTGTGTCGGCCATGAGGTCGGAGGTCGGGGCGGGGAGGCGCGCGGATTATGCTCGGGTCCTCTTTGAACCGATTCATGGACCACCGTTCCCGACCGCGCCCGAATCTGCTTTCGTACCGGAATCTGCGCTGGTGGAGCGGCATCGTGCTGATGGCCTATGCGGCGATGCATCTGGGCAACCATGCGCTGGGCCTGGTGTCGTTGACGGCAGCCGAAACCGTGCTGGGCGGCCTGCGTGCCTTCTGGCACAGCCTGCCCGGAACCGTGCTGCTCTATGGCGCCGCTGGCGTGCACGTGGCGCTGGCCGCGCGGGCGGTCTGGGAGCGCCGGACGCTGCGCATGCCGCCCATCGAGGCCGTGCGCCTGCTGCTGGGCTTTTCGCTCCCCCTGCTTCTGGCCAGCCACCTGACGGCCATGCGCTGGGCCTACGAAGTCTTCGAGTTGAACGGCTCCTATGGACGTGTCGTGCGTGGACTCTGGAGCGTAGAGAGCGCCAGTTTTCAACTGGCCATGATGGCCGCTGCTTGGGCACATGGCTGCCTGGGCCTGCATCTCGCGCTCCGGGCGCGCCGCGGCTACCGGCGATCCGCCCCCGTGCTGCTTGCCGCTGCGGTGTTGCTGCCCGTGCTGGCGGCGCTGGGCTTCGTGTCGATGGGCCGCGAACTGCAGTGGACAGGTATCGCCGTCCAGCGCGGGCCGACGCCGTCGCAGGGCGCAGTGCTCGAGGCCGCGGAGCACCGCTTCGAAGGCCTCTACATCGGCGCGTTGCTGACCTTGCTGATCGCCATCGAGTGCCGCCGTCGGCTTTCGCTGCGGGCCGGGGCTGCATGGATCACGCTGCGCTACCCCGGGCGTGAGATCCGCGTGCCACGCGGCTGGAGCGTGCTCGAGGCCAGCCGTGCTCACCGCATCGCGCACATGTCGATGTGCGGCGGGCGGGCGCGGTGTTCGACCTGCCGCGTCCATGTGTCAGGGCCCGCGGCGCATGCCGGCGTACCCGGGCGCGACGAGAGCCGGACACTGGCGCGCGTGCACGCGCCGGGCGACGTGCGGCTGGCGTGCCAGTTGCGGCCGACCGGGGATCTGGCTGTCACGCCGCTGTTCGGTCCCGCCATCTCTGGTCGCAACGCCCGGCCGTCCCGAGGTTTCGGGCGCGAGCGCGACGTGGCGGTGCTGTTCGTCGACTTGCGCCGCTGGTCGGGTCTGGCGGAGCGCCAATGGCCTGCAGACCTCGTCTACGTGCTGGACCGCTACTTCGCGATCGTCGGCGAGGCCGTGACCGAGTGCGGTGGCCTTCCCAATCAATTCATCGGTGACAGTGTGATGGCCATCTTCGGCCTGGAGACCGATCTGTCCACCGCCTGCCGGCAGGCACTGCGCGCTGCCGCGGAAATCGACCGGCGCATGGAGGCGTGGCGAGCCGGCTTCGAGTCGCAGTTCGGCCAGGGGCTCGACTTCGGCATGGGTCTGCATGCGGGCCGCGCCGCGGTGGGTGACGTCGGCTACCTGGACACCACCAGCTTCACCGCGGTGGGCGAGGTCGTGAACACCGCCAGCCGGCTGCAGGACCACTCCAAGCGCGCGGGGGCGCGGCTGGTGGTGTCGGTGTTTGCAGCGGAGCAGGCGGGGCAGGGCGGGGCGCTGGGTCCGATCGAGATGCTGGACGTGCGCGGGCGGTCCGAGCCGCTGGCCGTGCTCTACGTCGCACGGCCGAAGACACTCAGCGCCGCACCTGGACCTTGAGGCGGATGCTGCTCACCTCCCAGCCCCGATTCCGCAGCCGCTGTATCAGCATGGGCGTGAGCTGCCGCAATTTGGCAGCCGCCGCGCTGCCGGTGACCAGAAGACACCAGACGTCGCCTTCCGCCGGACCAGCCTGAACAGCCGGGCGCATGTCGACGGGTATCAACTCCTCCACGGCACGGAGGCGCTCGCCCGCATCGCGCGCGCGCGCCAGCAGACCTGCGAGCGTGGGTGAACCGTCGGCGGCCTGCTGTAGCGTGAAGGGGGTAAAACGTCGATTCATCGAGAACAGGGGAAATGGTCCAAGTGGCTAAAATCAGCGGTTTGCCGGCGCCTGCGCCGTCAGGGCCGCTTGCTTTTCTGGCTTGCTTTTCCGGGTAGTGTGCCCACTTGCTTACACCATATCTTAGGGATTTCGGTCTCCGCCGCCTGTGCTCAGCAGGGTGTGCGTCGATCCTCCACTCATGGCAACCAACTTCCTGACTCAAATTTTCGGCAGTCGCAACGACCGGCTTCTCAAGCAGTATCGCAAGACCGTCGAACGCATCAACGCGCTCGAACCGAGCTTCGAGAAACTCAGCGACGATGCACTGCGCGCCAAGACGCAGGAGTTCAAGGACCGCGTGGCCAAGGGCGAGTCGCTCGACGACATCCTTCCTGAAGCTTTCGCCACGGTGCGCGAAGGCTCCAAGCGCATCATGAAGATGCGTCACTTCGACGTTCAGCTGCTCGGTGGCATGGCGCTGCACAACGGCAAGATTTCCGAAATGCGCACCGGTGAAGGCAAGACGCTCACCGCCACGCTGCCGGTCTACCTGAACGCGCTGTCCGGCAACGGTGTGCACGTGGTCACGGTGAACGACTACCTGGCCAGCCGCGATGCCAAATGGATGGGCCGCCTCTACAACTTCCTGGGCCTGAGTGTCGGCATCAACCTGCCGCAGATGCCGAAGGAAGAGAAGCAGGAAGCCTACGGCAGCGACATCACGTACGGTACGAACAACGAGTACGGCTTCGACTACCTGCGCGACAACATGGTCTACGAAGCGTCCGACCGGGTCCAGCGCAAGCTGAACTTCGCGATCGTCGACGAGGTGGACTCGATCCTGATCGACGAAGCGCGCACGCCGCTGATCATCAGCGGCCAGGCAGAGGACCACACCGACACCTACCTGGCGATCAACAAGGTGGTGCCTCATCTGGTCAAGCAGGAAGGCGAGGCCGATCCGATCTCCGGCCAGGGCATCATCACCCCGGGCGACTTCACGGTCGACGAGAAGACCCACCAGGTGTTCCTGACCGAGGACGGCCATGAAAAGGCCGAGCAGCTGCTGTCGGAGTTCAAGCTGCTGCCTGAAGGCGCGTCGTTGTACGACCCGGCCAACATCACGCTGATGCACCACCTCAATGCCGCGCTGCGTGCCCGGCATCTCTACCACCGCGACCAGCACTATGTGGTGCAGCAGGGCGAAGTGGTCATCGTCGACGAATTCACCGGACGCCTGATGACGGGCCGCCGCTGGAGCGACGGCTTGCACCAGGCGGTCGAAGCCAAGGAAGGCGTGGAGATCCAGGCCGAGAACCAGACGCTCGCATCGATCACCTTCCAGAACTACTTCCGCCTGTACAACAAGCTGGCCGGCATGACCGGTACGGCCGACACCGAGGCCTACGAGTTCCAGGAAATCTACGGCCTCGAGACCGTCATCATTCCGCCGAACCGCGGCAGCAAGCGCGACGACCAGCTCGACCGCGTCTACAAGACGACGCGCGAGAAGTACGAGGCCGCGATCCAGGACATCCGCGAATGCTACGAGCGCGGCCAGCCCGTGCTGGTGGGCACGTCGTCGATCGAGAACTCCGAGATCATCGACGGCCTGCTGACCAAGGCCGACCTGCCGCACCAGGTGCTGAACGCCAAGCAGCATGCCCGTGAAGCCGACATCGTCGCGCAGGCCGGTCGCGCCAAGATGATCACGATCGCGACCAACATGGCCGGTCGCGGCACCGACATTGTGCTCGGCGGCAACATCGAAAAGGTGATCGAGGCCGTCGAGTCGAACGAAGCGCTCGACGAAGCTGCCAAGCAGGCAGAGGTCGCCCGCATCCGCGCCGAATGGACGAAGGACCACGAGGCGGTCAAGGCGCTCGGCGGCCTGCGGATCATCGCGACCGAGCGTCATGAGTCGCGGCGCATCGACAACCAGTTGCGTGGCCGTTCGGGCCGCCAGGGCGACCCGGGTTCGTCGCGTTTCTATCTGAGCCTGGACGATCCGCTGATGCGCATCTTCGCGGGCGACCGCGTCAAGGCCATCATGGACCGGCTCAAGATGCCGGACGGCGAGGCCATCGAAGCCGGCATCGTCACCCGCAGTATCGAGAGCGCGCAGCGCAAGGTCGAGGCGCGCAACTTCGACGTTCGCAAGCAGCTGCTCGAGTACGACGACGTCTCGAACGACCAGCGCAAGGTGATCTACCAGCAGCGCAACGACATCCTCGACGCGGGCGATCTGACGGCGCAGATCGGTGCGCTGCGCGAAGGCTGCTTCACCGATCTGGCCCGCCAGTACGTGCCCTCGGAATCGGTCGAGGAGCAGTGGGATCTTGCCGGTCTCGAAAAATCGCTGGCTGCCGAGTGGGGCCTGGACATGCCGCTCAAGTCGACGGTCGAATCGGCTTCCGCCATTTCCGACGAGGAGATCGTCGAGAAGGTCGTGGCCACGGCCAACGAGGTGTTCGACGCCAAGGTGGCGCTGATCGGCCAGGAAAACTTCACGCAGTTCGAGCGCATGGTGCTGCTGCAGAGCATCGACACGCACTGGCGCGAGCACCTCGCGTCGCTCGACTATCTGCGCCAAGGCATCCACTTGCGCGGCTATGCGCAGAAGCAGCCCAAGCAGGAATACAAGCGCGAAGCGTTCGAGCTGTTCGGCCAGTTGCTCGATTCGGTCAAGAACGAAGTCACGCGCCAGCTGATGACGGTGCGGGTGCAGTCGAGCGAGCAGCTCGAGGCGGCGGCGGAAACCATGGAAGTCCGTGCCGATGCGATTTCCAACATCACCTACACCGCGCCGACCGAGACCGGCGAGGTCGAAGTGCGTGTCGACGAGGACAGCCAACGCCGTGCCGCTGCCGGTGCACTGAGCGCCGAGGCTGCCGCCTTCGCGCGTGTCGGCCGCAATGATCCGTGCCCTTGCGGCAGCGGAAAGAAATTCAAGCAATGCCACGGCAAGCTGAGCTGATCGCAGCTTGCAAAGGAACCATCCATGCCCGTGAATCTGTCTGCTCCTGATCCCGCCGCGCTGTTCGCGGTGCCCGGCGTCCGTATCGGCGTTGCCGAAGCCGGCGTGCGCAAAGCCAACCGCAAGGACTTGACGGTCGTGCTGATCGACGAAGGCGCCGCCGTGGGTGGCGTCTTCACGCAGAACCGCTTCTGCGCCGCGCCGGTGCAGGTCTGCCGTGAACATCTGGCCAAGAACTTCGGCATCCGCGCGATGCTCATCAATACCGGCAACGCAAATGCCGGCACCGGCCAGGACGGCCTGGCGCGCACTCACCAGAGTTGCGTCGCATTGGCCCGCGAGCTGGACATCGCGCCCGAGCAGATCCTGCCGTTCTCGACCGGCGTGATCATGGAGCCGTTGCCTGTCGACCGCATCGAGGCTGGCCTGCCCGCCGCGCTGGCCGACGCCGCGCCCGATCACTGGGCGCGCGCGGCCGAAGGCATCATGACGACCGACACCTTACCGAAGGCGTTCAGCCAGCAGGTGCAGATCGGCGGCGTGACCGTCAGCATCACCGGCATCAGCAAGGGTGCCGGCATGATCCGGCCGAACATGGCCACCATGCTGGGTTTCATGGCGACCGATGCGAAGATCGATCCGTCGCTGGTCCAGCCGCTGGCCAAGCGCCTGGCGGATGCGTCCTTCAACCGCGTGACGATCGACGGCGACACGTCGACCAACGATTCCTTCGTCGTCATCGCCACGCAGAAAGCCGGCCACGCGGTCATCACCTCGCTCGATTCGGATGACGGCCGGGCGCTCGTCGAAGCCATGCAGAACGTCGCTCGCCAACTGGCGCAGGCGATCGTGCGCGACGGCGAAGGGGCCACCAAGTTCATCACGATTCGAGTCGAAGGCGGCGCGGATGCCGCCGAATGCCGGCAGGTCGCCTACGCTGTGGCGCACTCGCCGTTGGTCAAGACCGCGTTCTTCGCGAGCGATCCGAACCTCGGCCGCATCCTGGCGGCGGTCGGCTATGCCGGCATCGCCGATCTGGACCAGACGGGCATCGACTTGTACCTGGACGATGTGCATGTGGCCGTCAAGGGCGGTCGCAATCCAGCCTACCGCGAGGAAGATGGCCAGCGCGTGATGAAGCAGAGCGAGATCACCGTGCGCATCGCACTGGGCCGTGGCAACGCGGTGGACACCGTGTGGACCTGCGACCTGAGTCACGACTACGTGTCGATCAACGCCGACTACCGGTCGTGATGAACGACAAGTTTGAGAAGCTGATCGAGCGCGCCGAGCAACTGATTTCGCGCATCGAGTCGATCCTTCCGCAGCCGTTGCAGGCGCCCGCCGACTGGAATGCGGCGATCGCCTGGCGCTATCGGCGCCGCAGTTCGGGCCACGGCACGCTGGAGCCGGTGCGCCACGTGGCGCAGATGCCGCTGGACTCGCTCAAGGAGATCGACGTCCAGAAGGAGAAGATCGAGCGCAACACGCGGCAGTTCGTCGAGGGCAAGCCTGCGAACAATGTGCTCCTGACCGGTGCACGCGGCACCGGCAAGTCTTCCCTGATCCGGGCCTGCCTCCAGGCCTATGCACCGCAGGGCCTGCGGCTGATCGAGGTCGACAAGGCCGAACTCACCGACCTGCCGGACATCGTCGAGGTGGTTTCCGGCCGGCCCGAGAAATTCATCGTCTTCAGCGACGACCTGAGCTTCGACGAGGGTGAGCCGGGCTACAAGGCGCTCAAGTCGATCCTCGACGGCTCCGTGGCCGCGGCGACGCCCAACGTGTTGATCTACGCGACAAGCAATCGGCGCCACCTGCTGCCCGAGTACATGAAAGACAACCTCAGCTATACGCATACCGACGATGGCGAGGTGCATCCGGGCGAAGTGATCGAGGAAAAGATCTCGTTGTCGGAGCGTTTCGGACTCTGGGTCAGTTTCTATCCGTTCAGCCAGGCCGAATACCTGACGATCGTCGCCCAGTGGCTATCGTCTTTCGGCATCGATGCCAAGGCGATCGAAGCGGCACGGGCCGAGGCGTTGGTCTGGGCGCTGGAGCGGGGCTCGCGCAGCGGTCGCGTGGCGTATCAGTTCGCGCGTGACTACGCCGGGCGACTCGACGCTACGGTGCCAGCATGAACGCAGCCCACCCGACGGAAGATGCGCGGTACCGCAGCCAGAGTGGAGATGCCCGATGAGTGAAGCGCGCAAGCACACCGAGGTTGCGGTGGGAATTCTGATTCGCGAGGACGATGCGTTGCTGCTGTCCACGCGCCCTGAAGGCAAGCCTTACGCAGGCTATTGGGAATTTCCGGGCGGCAAGATCGAGGCCGGCGAGAGCATCGAGCAGGCCTTGAGGCGCGAGCTGGAGGAAGAACTCGGGATCACGATCGCGGGCGCCGAGGTCTGGAAGGTCACGGAGCACGACTACCCGCATGCGCTCGTGCGTCTGCATTGGTGCAAGGTGCGCTCGTGGTCAGGCGCGTTCGAAATGCGGGAAGGCCAGGCGATGTGCTGGCAGCAACTGCCGCTCGATGTCACACCCGTGCTGCCTGGGGCGATGCCGGTGCTGGCATGGCTTGCCGAGGAGCGCGGCCTGTCGGAATACCTCAAGCCAGGGGCCTGAGCGAAGTCTCACTGCATCTTGGGGTCGCCGAAGGGTTCGTCGTCCGGCGGTGTTTCCGCAGGCATGCGGAATTCCTCATTGGCCCAGGCGCCGAGGTCGATGCCCTTGCAGCGCGCGCTGCAGAACGGGCGATAAGGGTTGCGCGCGGCATACACGCTGTCCTGGCCACAGGCCGGGCAGCGGACGATCCGCTCTCCGATGTCATTCACGGGGCTCATGGCTCATCTCCGCGTTTCAGGCGGGGGTCTTCTCGTTGAAATTCTTCCCAGCATCGGCATCGGGTGCTCTTGCTCGGCCGGGGGCGCGGTGCTCACGCGCACAGCGTGAGTTCGAAGGGGGTGTCTTCGGCACTGTGCTGCAGCCGATCATCGGCGCCATGCCGCATGAGTCGCACCGAAACCATCAGGCGGTTGCCGCTGATCTCGGGAATCAGGCCCAGGCTGGGGTCGATGCGCAGCCGTAGCAACTGGAAGCTGCGTCCTTGCGGAAGATTCTGCTGGAACTGCCCTGCGGTGGCCATGACCTTGTACGGCACATCGGAGTCGCGCAGCAGCTTGAGCAGCACGTAAATCGATTCAGCCAGCGGCGCAAGCGTTGCCGACCAGCGTTCGAGATCACGGCGCCGGTCTGCCGGAAGATGGTTCTGCCAGGCATGGTATGCAGGCAGATCGAACTCGCACGTGCCTCCAGGGATGCCTGCGCGACTGCGGATTCCCATCAGCCATTCGTTCTCGGTGAGTGCCTGACCGGATTTGCCCGGGACCGCGTTCAACGCTGCAAACTTGCGCTCCAGCTGCGCCACGATGTTGTCGAGCGCCGTTTCTGATATGGCCGGATTGCCGCGATAGCTGTTGAAGACATTCTTGTGCTTGTCGAGATCACGCATGACGTCCGACTTCAGGTCGGCGCGTGCAGCAACCTCCATGATCTCGAAGATCGTGGTCAGCGCATAGTGATGAGACAGCGCGGATTCTGAGGGAACGAGCTCGCCGAGACGGCGAAACAGGTGTTCGAGCCTCAGATAGGTCCGAATGCGCTCGTTGAATGGGTACTCGTAAAGAATCACGCGGATAGGTTTCCTGTCGCAGCCATCATAGTGTCAGCAATCATCGATCAGGCTTCAAACTATGTCGTAACGCTTGCAACATGAAGCGTAGCTGAATTTTCTCCGGGTTCCGAGCCCGGATCCGGTTCAGCGCAAAACTATTGGACGACCCAGTGTCGCCAGAGGCTGCCTACCTCGCGCTCCAGCTCATCGAGCGTCAGGGATTCGTTGTAGATGACGGCGTCCGCCGCGGCGCGCCGGGTGCGGCGCTGGGCCTGCTGCGCAATCACTGCACGGACGGCCTCGGCCTGCCAGCCGGAGCGTGCAATCACACGTTGCAGCTGAGTCTCTTCCGAGGCATCCACGATCAGCACGCGGTTCACGATCGCGCGCCAGCGTCTGGATTCAACCAGCAGCGGTACGTCGAACACGATCACCGGGCTGGAGGCTGCAGCAGCGGAAGCCTGGCGTTCGCATTCGGCGCCGATCAGAGGATGCAGGATCGACTCCAGCACGCGCTTGGCGTCCGGATCGGCGAAGACGACACCGCGCATGTAGGCGCGGTCCATGCTGCCGTCGGCGGCGATGGCAGCAGCCCCGAAGGACGCCTCAATGGCTGGAATTGCGGCGCCACACGGCAGTGTGATGGCCCGTGCGATGGCGTCGGTATCGACAAGCGCTGCGCCTTTCTGCACGAGCAAGGCGGCTACCGTGCTCTTGCCGCTGCCGATGCCGCCGGTCAGTCCGATCCGAAGTACTTGGCCCACCGGTTCTCCTTTTTTCAAAGCCCCAAAGTACGGAATATCGCTTCGGGTCCGAACAGCATGGCCGTGAATCCCGCCGCCGCAAGAAAAGGGCCGAAGGGAATGTAGCCGCCGTCACGCAGCTTGTTCGTCAGCTTCAGCGCGAGTCCGACCGCCACGCCGATCAACGAGGCCATCAGAATGATCGGCAGAAGTGACTGCCAGCCGAACCAGGCGCCGAAGGCCGCGAAGAGCTTGAAGTCACCGTAACCCATGCCTTCTTTGCCGGTCGCGAGCTTGAAGAGCCAGTAAACCGACCATAGCGACACATAGCCCGAAGCAGCGCCCCAGACGGCACTTTGCAGTGTGACGTGCGTGACGCCGGTCGCTGCCGCGAGCAGGCCAGCCCAGAGCAGGGGCAACGTGATGTTGTCTGGCAGCAGCGTCGTGTCCCAGTCGATCAATGCCAATGTCAGGAGTGCCGCCGAAAAAACGCACCAGGCGAGCGCGCCTGCCTGTCCCGGCATGCGCCAGACACACCATGCGAACAGCGCCGCCGTGACGAGTTCGACCATCGGATAACGCACGCTGATCCGCGCCTTGCAGGATGCGCAGCGGCCGCGCAGAAAGAGGTAGCTCAGTACAGGAATGTTCTCGTGCCAGCGGATGAGGTGCCCGCAATCCGGGCAACGCGAGCGAGGCACCATCAGATTGAAAGGCTTCTCCGCTTCGGAGGGCACGGGCCGCGTGGGATCGGCATCCGCGCAATCGGCGGCCCATTGCTTCTCGAGCATCATGGGCAGCCGGTGGATCACCACGTTCAGGAAGCTGCCGATCAGCAGGCCCAGCAGGCCCGCCAGTGCCGTGGCCCATCCTTGTGAAAACGGCATCAGACGACCTGTCCGAGCTTGAAGATGGGCATATACATCGAGACCACGATGCCTCCGATGATGATGCCGAGGAACACGATGATGATCGGTTCCATCAGGCTGGAGAGTCCGGCGACCATGTCGTCGACCTCCGCCTCGTAGAAGTCGGCCGCCTTGCCGAGCATGTGGTCGATCGAACCCGACTCTTCGCCGATCGCCGCCATTTGAAGCACCATCGAAGGAAACAGGTTGGTGTTGCCCATTGCTGCCGTGAGACTGGTGCCGCTGGAGACTTCTTGCTGCACTTTGGCGGTGGCGTCGGCGTAGACCGAGTTCCCGGAGGCGCCGCCCACCGAGTCGAGCGCCTCGACCATCGGCACACCCGCTGCAAACATCGTTGCCAGTGTGCGAGTCCAGCGTGCCACGCAGGATTTATCGATGAGCGTGCCGAAGATGGGCAGGCGCAGCAACAACCGGTCCATGGTCCGCTGCATTCGGACATTGCGCTTCCATGACCGGAAGAAGAAGTACAGGCCGCCGCCGGTGACGCCCAGGATCAGCCACCAGTAGGCGACAAAGTAGTCGCTGGCTGCCATCACGAAGAGTGTTGGCGCCGGCAGATCGGCGCCGAACGACGAGAACACCTGCTTGAACGCCGGAATGACGAAGATCATGATGATCGCGACGACCACCAAGGCCACGACGACCACCGAGCTGGGGTACATGAGCGCCGACTTGATCTTCGACTTGATGGCTTCGGTTTTCTCCATGTACGTGGCCAGTCGGTCGAGCAGGTCCTCCAGGATGCCTGCTGCCTCGCCAGCTTCGACGAGGTTGCAGTACAGGGCGTCGAAATGCCTGGGAAACTTGCGGAAGGCGGCGGACAGCGAGGTGCCGGTCTCGACGTCGCTCCGAACGCCGTTGAGAAGCCTCGCCACACTCGGATTGGCATTGCCGCGGCCGACGATGTCAAAGGACTGCAGGAGCGGTACACCCGCCTTCATCATCGTGGCGAGCTGCCGCGTGAAGATCGCGATGTCCTTGGGCTTGATCGCGCGGCCGGCGCCCACGCGCCTCTTCTTGATCTTGGACACGAGCACGCCTTGGCGACGCAGCGCAACCTGGACCTGGTTTTCACCGGCGGCGCGCACTTCACCACTCAGCTGCTTGCCGGTGCGATCCCTGCCTTCCCATTCGAAGACGTGTTCCTTGGGTAGCCGACCTGATCCTGCGCTTGCCATGGACTTCTGCATTCCTCGGTCTATTCGTTGGTGACTGCCACGACTTCTTCGAGCGATGTCAGTCCCTGGATGACCTTGCGCAGCCCGGCTTGACGCAGCGAACGCACGCCTTCGGCTTCGGACTGTTGCGCGATCTCGCTTGCACTTCCGTCTCGCAGAATGATCTTCTGGATTTCTTCGCTGATCGGCATGACCTGGTAGATGCCGATGCGCCCTTTATAGCCGCCAGCGCAGGCGCCGCAGCCGACGGGTCGATAGGGCTGCCATGTACCGTCGAGATCGGCTGATTCGAAGCCAGCTTCCAATAACACCTGGCGTGGAACCTCGGCCCGTTCCCGGCAGAGCGCGCACAGCCGTCGTACCAGACGCTGCGCGGTGATCAGGATCACGCTCGATGCGATGTTGAACGGCGCGATGCCCATGTGGCGCATGCGCGTGAGCGTGGTCGGTGCGTCATTGGTGTGCAGCGTCGACAGCACGAGATGCCCTGTCTGTGCGGCCTTGATGGAGATATCGGCCGTCTCGACGTCTCTGATTTCTCCCACCATGATGATGTCGGGATCTTGTCGCAGAAAGGCGCGCAGCGCCGTCGCGAACGTCAGGCCCGCTCGCTCGTTGACATTGACCTGGTTCACCCCGGGGAGGTTGATTTCCGAGGGATCTTCTGCCGTCGCGATGTTCACGCCCGGCTTGTTGAGGAGGTTCAGGCAGGTATAGAGCGAAACCGTCTTCCCGGAGCCCGTCGGGCCGGTGACGAGCACCATGCCGTACGGCCTTGCAATGGCGGCGAGCAGCCGCGCCTTTTCGATCTCGTCGTAACCCAGCGCATCGATGCCGAGGCGAGTGGTTCCGGGGTCGAGGATCCGGATCACGATCTTTTCACCGAACAGCGTGGGCAGGGTGCTGACGCGAAAATCGATGGCCTTGTCCTGGATGATCTTCAGCTTCATCCGGCCGTCCTGCGGGACACGTTTCTCGGCAATGTCGAGCCGGGAAATGACCTTGATGCGCGATGCCAGCTTGTCTTTGATCACCGCCGGTGGACTCGCGACCTCTCGCAGTTCTCCGTCGATGCGAAAGCGCACGCGATAGTGATGCTCGTAAGGCTCGAAATGAATGTCGGATGCGCGCATGCTGACAGCGTCGACCAGCATTTTGCGCAAGAAGCGCACGACAGGGGCGTCCTCGACATCGGAGATGGCTGCGCTCAGTGTGTCGGATACGGCTTCGAATGCGGATTCGTCGAATTCGAACTCGGCACCCACGACGGCGTCGGTGCTGTCGGTCGCATGCCCCGTCGTTGCTTCGACCATGCGGGAAAGCTTGTCGTATTCGGCGATGACCCAATCGACACCCATCTGCGACGCGAACTTGATCTTCTCTGCAGCCTGCTGATCCGATGGGTCGGCGGTCGCGACCAGCAGTCGGTTGTTGCGCTTGCTGAGAACGATGATCCGATAGGCCTGGCAGAGTTTTGGATCGAGGAGACCTTGTGGCAGTTGCCTGACATCGATGGCATCCAGGTCAATCAGCGGGGCACCGAAGGCGCTGGACAGCGTATGTGCAAGATCGGCTGCAGATACGGCGCCAGTCTCCGTGAGCTCCGCGATGAAGCTGGAGCGGTTCTGAAGCGATTTTTGATAGAGATCTTCAGCCGTCTTCAAGGCCAATTGACCTGCCGCGACCAATGCGCGAGCCAGCCCCGGCAAAGCGATGGGCAACGAGCTGGATTTTGCGAGGGATTCGACAGCGGCCATTCGGCGAAGTAAGAGATGTGAAGAAATGCTTCACGATCATCGCCGATCACCAATGGCATGTAAATCTTGGCCAGAGTTGGCGATATTTGATTTACAGCACACAAGACTGGTCGGGGTGAGAGGATTCGAACCTCCGGCCTCTACGTCCCGAACGTAGCGCTCTACCAGGCTAAGCTACACCCCGATGTGTAAGAAGAGCAACGTATGGACCCGTAAAGAGCCTCAAGCACGTCGCTCAAGCAGCTGAGCCGCTAATTGTAGCAAACCTTTTGCGTACGAATTTGATGCAAACGACCGTAATGCATCGATTGCACGTTGCGCTTCCAGGGCGGCTGCCGACCGGGTCGCGTCGAGCGCACCTGTTTCTCGCACGATCTTGATGATCTGCTCGAGCTGGTCGGTGTCGCCTGCCTCGATGGCCGCGCGGATGAGGCTTGCTTGTGCCGTCGTTCCTCGCTGCATCGCAAGAATGAGTGGAAGCGTCGTCTTGCCTTCGCGCAGGTCATCGCCAAGATTCTTGCCGGTTTCGCTTGCGTCACCCGCGTAGTCCAGGACGTCGTCGATGATCTGAAAGGCTGTGCCAAGTGCTTGCCCGTAGGTCGCACAAGCGTCTTCGATATCGGGTGCTGCGCCAGCGAGCACGGCTGCGAGGCGTGTACTCGCCTCGAACAGCTTTGCCGTCTTGGAGCGGATCACACGCACATACGCCGCCTCGTCGAGCGACGCGTCGTGCATGTTCATCAATTGCAAGACTTCGCCTTCGGCAATGATGTTGGTGGCTTCCGCAAGGATCTGCATCACGCGCACGTTGTCGGCGTCCAGCATCATCTGGAAAGCGCGCGAGTAGAGGAAATCTCCAACCAGTACGCTGGCTGGATTTCCAAAAGACTCGTTCGCCGTTGGTCGGCCGCGCCGCAGCGTTGATTCGTCTACGACATCGTCATGGAGCAGCGTGGCGGTATGGATGAACTCGACCACCGCCGCCAGATTGAAGCGTTGCGATCCTTCGTAACCGAGTGCGCCACACATGAGCAAGAGCAGCGCTGGGCGCAGTCGCTTGCCTCCGGCCGAAATGATGTATTTCGATACCTCGCTGACCAATGGAACGCCCGTGTCCAGGCGCAGCGAGATCACGTTGTCGACCTCGCGCATGTCGGCCGCGATCAGCCCGAGGACTGCTGCGGTGGGGGAGTTGTCGGCGTCGGAGCTAGGCAAAACGGAGGCGCTATGCGCTGCGTGAATACGAAAAAAAGGCACGAAGCCTGATCCGCCGATTATAGGTAGCGGCTGCTCGCCCGTTCACCGTCGTGCGTTCGGGCTGGACGGCAAAGCTCGCGTCGTGCTAACATCGAGGGCTCTGCGGAATTCGCCGCGGAGCCATCTTATTCAAAGAGGTTTACATGTACGCGGTCATAAAAACCGGCGGCAAGCAGTATCGCGTTGCTTCCGGCGAAAAAATTAAAGTAGAACAGATTGCTGCGGACGTAGGCCAGGAAATCGTGATCGACCAAGTGCTCGCCGTCGGCGACGGTAGCGCAATCAAGGTCGGCACGCCCCTGGTGTCCGGTGCAACGGTGACAGTCACAGTGCTGTCGCATGGCAAACACGACAAGGTCCACATCTTCAAGATGCGCCGTCGTAAGCACTATCAGAAACGTCAAGGCCATCGCCAGCAGTTCACCGAACTGCAAATTGGCGCGATCGCCGGTTAAGGAGAAGGCACCATGGCACAGAAAAAAGGCGGCGGCTCTACGCGAAACGGGCGCGATTCCAAGCCCAAGATGCTCGGCGTCAAGGCGTTTGGCGGCGAAACGATCAGCGCAGGCTCGATCATCGTTCGCCAGCGCGGTACCCAGTTCCATGCTGGCGTGAACGTCGGTTTGGGCAAGGACCACACGTTGTTCGCCCTGGTCGACGGCCAAGTGTCGTTCGGCTACAAAGGCGCATTGAACAAGCACACGGTCAGCGTGACGCCGGTTTAAACCCGTCACTTCGATCCGTTCGAAGCCCCGCTTGTCGGGGCTTTTTCGTTTTTACCCGCTAGCTCGGGTCCATTTGTAAACTGGGCATCTCATGAAGTTCGTTGACGAAGCGTTCATCGACGTCGCAGCAGGCGATGGCGGCAATGGCTGCGTGTCGTTCCGTCATGAGAAGTACAAGGAATTCGGCGGACCCAACGGTGGCGATGGCGGCCGTGGCGGGCATGTGTTCGCGGTGGCCGATTCCAATCTCAACACGCTGGTCGATTTCCGCTATTCGCGTCGTCATGATGCGAAACGCGGACAGCATGGCATGGGTTCCGACATGTTCGGAGCTGCCGGTGACGACATCACGTTGAAGATGCCCGTCGGAACCATCATTTCCGACGCCGAAACCGGTGAAGTGCTTTACGAATTGCTGGTGGACGGCGAGGTGATCACCATCGCCAAGGGCGGCGATGGCGGCTTTGGCAACATGCGCTTCAAGAGCGCGATCAACCGCGCCCCGCGTCAGAAAACGCCCGGCTGGCCCGGCGAAAAGAAGAACCTCAAGCTCGAACTGAAGGTTCTGGCCGATGTCGGCCTGCTCGGCATGCCGAACGCCGGCAAATCGACTTTCATCAGCGCTGTATCCAATGCGCGGCCGCGTATCGCGGACTATCCCTTCACCACGCTGCACCCGAACCTGGGCGTGGTTCGCGTCGGGCCGGAGCAGAGCTTCGTTGTCGCCGACCTTCCCGGGTTGATCGAAGGTGCGGCCGAAGGTGCGGGTCTTGGCCATCTGTTCCTGCGGCATCTGCAGCGCACGCGCTTGCTGCTGCATGTGGTGGATCTCGCGCCATTCGACGAAGGCGTTGATCCGGTTGCACAGGCGAAGGCGATCGTCGGAGAACTCAAGAAGTACGACGCGGGCCTGTTCGACAAGCCACGCTGGCTGGTGCTGAACAAGCTTGACATGGTCCCGGAAGACGAACGTGCCGCACGCGTCAAGGATTTCGTCAAGCGTCTGCGCTTCAAGGGGCCGGTCTTCGAGATATCCGCGCTCACGCGGGAGGGCTGCGAGCCGCTGGTGCATGCGATCTATAAACACGTGCATGCCCAGCAGGAAGCCGAAAAGCCTCCGGTCGACGTGGATCCACGTTTCGTCGAGACGCCCGGCAAGGCTGACTGACCTTCAATCGCGCGCTGCGGGCCTTCGCAGCCTTGGATGCATTCACCGGGCCAAGTGCCCCATCAGACATGATTTCGACCACCGGTTCCGCTGCGCTGCGTGATGCGCGCCGCATCGTCGTCAAGGTTGGTTCCAGCCTCGTCACCAACGAAGGTCGCGGGCTCGACGAGCAGGCGATCGGTGAATGGTGCCGGCAGTTGGCCATGCTCACGCGCGAAGGACGTGAGCTGGTCATGGTGTCGAGTGGTGCCATTGCCGAAGGGATGAAGCGGCTCGGCTGGCGCACGCGTCCTCAGGAAATCAACGAACTCCAGGCTGCCGCCGCTGTCGGCCAGATGGGGCTGGTGCAGGTCTACGAGACCAAACTCCGCGAGAACGGCGTGGGCAGTGCCCAGGTGCTGCTGACGCATGCGGATCTGGCCGACCGTGAGCGTTACTTGAATGCGCGTTCGACGCTCGTCACGCTGCTCAAGCTCGGCGTCGTGCCGGTGATCAACGAGAACGACACGGTCGTCAACGACGAGATCAAGTTCGGCGACAACGACACACTCGGCGCATTGGTTGCCAACCTGGTCGAGGCAGATGCGCTAGTCATCCTGACAGACCAGAAAGGTCTGTTCACCGCGGATCCGCGCAAGGATCCGGACGCGACCTTCGTTCACGAAGCAGCCGCCGGTGATCCCGCGCTCGAGGCAATGGCCGGCGGTGCGGGTTCGAGCATTGGCCGTGGCGGCATGCTCACCAAAATTCTCGCTGCCAAGCGCGCCGCGGGTTCAGGCGCATCGACCGTGATCGCCTGGGGGCGCGAATCGGATGCGCTGCTGCGCCTGTCGCGAGGCGAGCCGATCGGTACGCTGCTGCTTGCGCAGACGGCCAAGCATCAGGCACGCAAGCGCTGGATGGCGGACCATCTGCAACTGCGAGGTGCGGTCACTGTCGACGCAGGTGCTGCGGCCAAGGTGCGAACAGAGGGAAAGAGTCTGCTGCCGATCGGAATGACCTCGGTTGAAGGTGATTTTTCGCGCGGCGACGTGATCGCCGTGCACGACGAGGAAGGCCGTGAAGTGGCGCGCGGGCTGGCGAACTATTCGAGCTCCGAGGCGCGGATGCTCTGCCGCAAACCGTCGTCCGAATTCGAGCGCCTGCTCGGCTATGTCGCCGAGCCGGAGATGGTTCACCGCGACAACATGGTACTGCTCGCAGGCAGCCGCTGATCCGACGGAGTCTTCTACGCCCTGTCGGTGACTGACTGACGGGCGTGGAGGACTGCTACTCGACTTCTCGAATCGGGTTCCGGAGGTGGCTCATCATCTCGCCCGCCGTCTGGCGCGGTGCTGCGCCCCGGCAGATCCCCTGTGTCGCCAGCGCCAGCGAGTAACCCGACTTCAGTGCTCGCATCGGAATCCAGTCGGACTCCTGGGCCGTCTCCCAACTGCCGTTGGAGAAACGTGCGTAGCTCTTCATTTCCCCGGTGGCGCAGCGAATGCCTTCATAGAGCGCATTGGTCGCGCCACCCGCACGGTTGCTTGCGACGACCACATAGCGCACCACGCCGTCGCCGGTGATGGTGATCGTCGCTGGATCGACGCCGAATTTCAGGCTCAGGTAAGGCGGCATCTCGATGGGCACCAGACGGCTTTCGCTGAAGGCCGGCGGCGGAGGGACGGCGCTTTCCTGCCAGTCCTTGTTCTGGAAGAGTTGGGCGGAAGCGCCGGCCGACACGCACAGGCAGGTCGCCGCCAGAGCGAGCACCCGGCTAGCGCGGCGCAAGAACGGAGTCGGGCGGGAAAGGGGGATCGTTCGCTGAAGTGCCATTGGGATCCGGGTCGAAGCTGGCGCCCGGAGGAAGTTCGAAATTGGATTCCGGTCCGGCGCCCGACGGATGGCGTTCGAATTCTCGAGCACGTACGTTGCTGCGCAGGAAGCGGTTGCGGAAATCCTGCCGAGGCAGGTAGCGAGCAAGCTCGGTCAGCGCCATCTCGTAGACGCCGCGTTTGAATTCGACGACCACATCGAGCGGCACCCAGTAATCGTGCCAGCGCCATGCATCGAACTCCGGATGGTCGGTGGCGCGCAGATTCAGATCCCAGTCATGGCCGACCAGCTGCAGCAGATACCAGATCTGCTTCTGGCCCTTGTAGTGGCCTCGTGCGTCTCGGCGAATGAACCGATCCGGCACCTCGTAGCGCAACCAGTCACGGGTACGGGCGACGATGCGCACATGCTCCGGATGGAGCCCCACTTCCTCGTGCAGTTCCCTGAACATCGCCTGTTCGGGGCTTTCGCCGCGATCAATGCCGCCCTGCGGGAATTGCCAGGAGTGGGTGCGGATGCGTTTGCCCCAAAAAACCTGGTTTCTCTGGTTGAGCAGGATGATGCCGACGTTGGGCCTGAAGCCGTCCCGGTCGAGCATAATCAAACCCCCAATTTTTGAACTGAGTCGATTATGCATGCCGGGTTGCACCCGGCAAGCGACCGGTTCCCCGGCAGTTCGCCAAATCCCTCTGTCATTCCCTTTCGAGCGCGACCGATGAAAGCTTCCCGTTTCTTTGTCTCCACCCTGAAAGAGGCACCGACCGACGCCGAAGTCGCGAGCCACCGGCTCATGACGCGCGCCGGGATGATCAAGAAGCTCGGCACCGGCATCTACACATACATGCCGATGGGCTTGCGCGTGATCCGCAAGGTCGAGGCCATCGTGCGCGAGGAAATGAACCGCGCCGGTGCAGTCGAGCTCACCATGCCGGTCGTTCAGCCGGCCGAGTTCTGGCAGGAAACCGGCCGTTTCGACAAGATGGGCCCCGAGCTGTTGCGCATCAAGGACCGGCATGAGCGCGACTACGTGATCCAGCCGACCAGCGAGGAGGTCGTGACCGACATCGCGCGGCAAGAGATCCGCAGCTACAAGCAGCTGCCGAAGAACTTCTATCAGATCCAGACCAAGTTCCGCGACGAGCGTCGTCCGCGTTTCGGCCTGATGCGCGGGCGCGAGTTCATCATGAAGGACGCGTACAGCTTCGACCGCGACCTCGACGGCGCCAAGGCGAGCTACCAGGCGATGGCGCAGGCCTATCGCCGCATCTTCGATCGCTTCGGCCTGACCTACCGCGCCGTGGCGGCCGACAGCGGTGCCATCGGCGGCGATCTGAGCGAGGAATTCCAGGTGATTGCCGCGACCGGCGAGGACGCGATCGTCTACTGCCCGGAAAGCAACTACGCGGCGAACATGGAGAAGGCGGAAGCGCTCGCGCCCACGGCCGAGCGTCCGGCGGCGTCCAACGCACTCGCCAAGACGCCGACGCCTGGCAAGAGCACCTGTGCCGACGTGGCGGCACTGCTCGGCGTGCCGCTGGCCACGACCGTGAAGTCGCTGGTGCTGGCCACCGACAAACTCGACGCCAAGGGCGAAGTCGTCGGCGCGCAGATCTGGCTGCTGCTGCTGCGCGGCGACCACGAGATGAACGAGATCAAGGTCGGCAAGCTGCCCGGCCTCGACAAGGGCTTCCGCTTCGCATCGATTCCCGAGATCGATGCGCACTTCGGTTGCAAGCCGGGCTACCTGGGGCCGCTGAATCTGAAGCAGCCCGTGCGCATGGTGGCGGACCGCGAAGTCGCCGTGCTGGCCGACTGGATCACCGGTGCCAACGAAGTCGACTTCCATATGACTGGCGTGAACTGGGGCCGCGATCTGCCGGAACCCGAATTCGTCGCCGACATCCGCAACGTCGTGGCTGGCGATCCGTCTCCCGACGGCAAGGGCCTGCTGGCGATCGAGCGCGGTATCGAGGTCGGCCACATCTTCGTGCTCGGTACCAAGTACAGCAAGGCGATGGATGCGACCTTCCTGGACGAGGCCGGCAAGCCGCAATATCTCGAGATGGGCTGTTACGGCATCGGCGTCACGCGCCTGCCTGCCGCGGCCATCGAACAGAACCACGACGAACGCGGGATCATCTGGCCCGACGCGATCGCGCCCTTCACGGTCGCGGTCTGTCCGATCGGCATGGACCGCAGCGCCGAAGTCAAGGTGGCAGCCGAGGCGCTGTACGAGCAACTGATCGCTGCTGGCGCCGACGTGATCCTGGACGACCGTGGCGAGCGTCCCGGTGCGATGTTCGCCGACTGGGAACTGATCGGCGTGCCGCACCGCATCGTGATCTCCGACCGTGGCCTCAAGGAAGGCCAGTTCGAATACCAGCACCGCCGCGACACGGCGCCCACCAAGGTTCCCGCCGCAGCCGCGGCCTCTTTCATCGCGTCCAAACTGGCGGCATGACCGGGCTGTCGCGCCGCCTCTGTCTGGGCGGTGCGGCTGCAGGTGCGCTGACGCTGGCGTTGCCCGCTCGGGCCGGCGCGCAGATCGAGGAGCCGTTGATCGATGCGGTGCGCAGCGCGCTGAGTTCCGCGATCCACAATCGCGCACCGCCGGTGCCGGAGTTCGCCAGCACTGCGCCGCGGATGGCGTACCTGCGCTGGCTCGCCGAGATGAGCCAGCGACTCAGCCGAAAGCTGCCCGACGACCCGACGCGCCGCGAATTTCTGCAGACCGTCTGGTATGAAAGCAAGCGTGCCGGGCTCGATGTCAGCCTGGTGCTGGGCTTGATCCAGGTCGAGAGCAATTTCCGCAAGTTCGCGGTGTCGAGCGCAGGCGCGCGCGGCTTCATGCAGGTCATGCCTTTCTGGACCCGCGTGATCGGTGATGGTGATCCGGCCAAGCTGTTCCACATGCAGACCAACCTGCGATTCGGTTGCGTGATCCTGCGGCACTACCTGGACATGGAGCGCGGCGATCTGTTCATGACACTGGGCCGCTACAACGGCAGCCGCGGCAAGGCGCCGTATCCGAACGCGGTCTTCGCCAATCAGCACCTCTGGGTCTTCGACGACCGCGAGGCCCGCGCCTAGATTCTTCCGGTCGCTCTAGACCCGCGTCACCATCACCTGGTCGATGCGGTGGCTGTCGACGTCCATCACTTCAAAGGTGTAGCCGCTCGAGCTCACCGTGTCGGTCTTCTTGGGCACGCGCCGCAGCATCACCATCAGGAAACCGGCCAGCGTCTCGTACTCGTCGGCGTGCGGCAGTGCGTCGATGTCGAGTGCGCGCAGCACGTCCTGGATCGGCGTGACGCCGTCCATCAGCCATGAGCTGTCGTCGCGTCGCACGATCTGCTGCTCCTCGTCCTGCGGGCCCACCAGGTCGCCCATCACCGTGCTCATCACGTCGTTGAGCGTGATCACGCCCACCACGAGGCTGTATTCGTTCACCACGATCGCGAAGTCTTCCTTCGCTTGCCGGAACTGCTCGAGCACTTCGGTGAGCGACAGGCGGTCGAACACCACCAGCGCCTTGTGCAACGGCACGCCCTGGTCGAGTGCGAGCGGCTGGCTGCTCAGCACGCGCTGGAACATGTCCTTCGCGTCGACGTAGCCGAGCACGTGGTCGATGTCGCCATCGCAGATCGGGTACGCCGAGAAAGGCTCCGCCACGATGCGCGCGCGCAGTACCGATTCAGGGTCGTCCTTCTGGAACCAGACGATCCGGTCGCGCGAGGTCATCACGCTGTTGACCAGCCGCGTGTCGAGCTCGAACACGTTGGCGATGACCTGCTGCTCGCGCACCGCCAGCACGCCGGCGCGCGCCCCGGCCTCGGTCATCGCGAGGATGTCCGCCGAGGTGATGGTCTCCGCACGGTGCGCCGGCAGGCCCAGCAGCTTGAAGAGCAGGTCGGTGCAATGGGTGAAGAGCCAGACCAGTGGCTTCAGCGCGGTGATCAGCACCTGCATAGGCGCGACCATGCGCACGGCGAGCCGCTCCGGGTCGTTCATGCCCAGGCGCTTCGGGAACAGGTCGGCGAAGACCAGGAACACCGCGATGATCGTGACGAACGAGGCCGCGAAGGCCGCGCCCTGTGCCGTCTCGGGGCTGAACCAGAGGCCGAACAGCTGTGCGTAGTACGGGCTGAGCGAGCCTTCGCCGACCACACCGCCCAGGATGGCGACCGCATTGAGCCCGATCTGCACCACGGTGAAGTAGTGGCCGGGCTGTTCCTGGATGCGCAGCACGCGCTCGGCGCGCACGTCGCCTTCGTCGGCCATCTGGCGCAGTCTCAGCCTGCGCGAGGCGGCGAGGCAGATCTCGGCCAGCGAGAAGAAGGCGCTCGTCGCGATCAGGAGGACGATGACGAGCAGGCTTTGGGTCAGGTTCATGAGGTCGATCTGGGAAGACCGACATGGTGCCAGACGCGTGCGGCCCCGGCCTGTTGCACGCTACTGAACGAACCCGATGCGGCTGCGTGCCGCGCTGCCGCGAGGCAGGTCGCCGACCTGGATCTCGTCGCGCCGCGCGAGGCGCGCGTTGCCGAAGCCGGTCATCAAGGCGCGGCGCATCTCGCGCGGCGCCAGGGCCGCGAGGTGGTCGAGCACGTCGTCCTTCGGCTCGGGCGCGAGCAACCGGCCCCAGTCATGGCTCTCGCGGATCGACGCGTACAGCTGGCGTGCAATCTGCCGTGCCGCTTCGAGCGAAGGCGCTTCGACCTCGAACACGTTCATGCGGTTCAGGATCGGCTCGGGAATGCCGCGCTCGTCGTTGGCGGTGGTGATCCAGATCACCTGGCTGGCGTCGATCGGCACGTCGGCGAATTCGTCCACGAACGCGTGGGCGGTGTCGTGTTCCAGCAGGTTGTAGAGCGCACCCAGCGGGTCGTATTGCGCGTCGGCGCCGGCCTTGTCGATCTCGTCGATCACCATCACGGGGTTGGCGTATTCGCCGTCGACCAGCGCCTCGAACACCTTGCCGGGCTTGGCGCCCTTCCATTGCGACGAGGCGCCGGACAGCAGCCAGCCGGCCGTCATGGAGCTCATCGGTACCAGCGACATGCCGGTGCCGAGCAGCTCGGCCAGTTTCTTCGCGAAGTGGGTCTTGCCGATGCCCGGCGGGCCGAGCAGCAGCATCGGCGTGACCTCGAGGCCGTCACGGCTGTCCTGTGCGAGCGCGACGTGGCGGCGCACGTCGTCGAGCACTTCGGTGAAGTTGGGCAACTGGGCGTAGAGCTCGGCCATCTCGGGGATGCCGCTCGGCTTGACCTGGAAGCGGTCGGGGCCGCGTTCGAGCATGCGCTCGTAGGTGCTGCGCAGATGTTCGTGTTCGCGCTCGGGCAGCTTGGCCAGTTTGCGCTCGACATCGTGCCGCTGGTAGACGCTGCGCAGTTGAGCCACCGGCAGCTGGAACGGCGATCTGGCGGAGGTGGCCAGGGCCGAGGGAACGAGATCGCGGGAAGGGCGGAAATCCATGAACACCTCCGGTTTCGAACACGCAAGCACAGCATAAGCCGTGCCCAGTGCCGACGGGGTGTCCGTCTCGACGGGAAGCGCCTGCTGTGGCGCTTCCGCATCAGGCCTGTCAGGCGGCGCTGCCGCCGACGACCTGTTGCAGTTCGCCGGACTCGTACATCTCCATCATGATGTCCGAGCCGCCGACGAACTCGCCCTTGACGTAGAGCTGCGGGATCGTGGGCCAGTTGCTGTATTCCTTGATGCCCTGGCGGATTTCCTGGTCGTCGAGCACGTTGACGGTCTTCAGCGTCTTCGTGTCGACGCCCACCGCCTTGAGGATCTGAATCGCGCGGCCCGAGAAGCCGCACATCGGGAAGCTCGCATTGCCCTTCATGAAGAGCACGATGTCGTTGGTCTTCACGAGGTCGTCGATGCGTTGTTGGGTCTCAGCCATGGGGGATCTCCTGAAAAGTGCTTTGCGGGATTATTTCACCGCAGGTGAATTCTTGCCGGTCGTGCCGGGCCATACACCGCCCGAGCAGCGGGCGATGCCGGCCAGGTCGTGGCGACTCGTGACCTGTGTGAAGCCGTGCACCTGCAGCAGGGCGCGCACCGCTTCGCCCTGGTCGTGGCCGTGCTCCAGCAGCAGCCAGCCGCCCGCGCGCAGATGGGCCGGTGCATCCGCGACGATGCGGCGCAGGTCATCCAGCCCGTCGGCACCTGCGACCAGCGCCGAGGCCGGTTCGTGAGCGAGTGCCGGCAGGTGCGGGTCGCCAACCGCGATGTAGGGCGGATTCGAGACGATCAGGTCGTAACCGGCAGCGGCGCCGTCGAGCCAGTCGGCCTGCGTGAAGCACACCGGCAGGCCGAGCCGCGCGGCGTTGGCTTGCGCCACGGCGAGCGCGCCTGCGCTGGCGTCCACCGCGTCGACCCGCGCATCCGGCCGCGTTTGCTGCAGCGCCAGAGCGATCGCGCCGCTGCCGGTGCCGAGATCGAGCAACGCCGGCGTGGCCAGGTCCGCAGCGCATTCCAGCGTCCATTCGACCAGCGTCTCGGTGTCCGGCCGCGGCACGAGCACGCGCGCGTCGACCTGCAGCGTCAGGCCGTGGAACTCCTTCTCGCCCAGCAGGTAGGCGACCGGCTCCCCGGCCACGCGCCGTGTGAGCAGCGACGCGAAGGCATTCCACGTTGCGGCGGGCAGTGCGTCGGTGTCGTGTGCCAGCAGCCACGCCCGGTCGTGCGCCGGCCGTTGCAGCGCGTGCAGCAGCAGAAGTTGCGCGTCGAGCCGGTCCACGCCCAGCGCGGCGGCGGCGCGAAGCGCCTGGGCGACGGTCGATGGCTGCGCGTCTTCCGGGTGCGCCGTCATGCGGGCAGGCTCGATTCGAGTTCGGCCAGTTGTTCCGCCTCGCGCGCAGCCTGCAGCGCGGCCAGCACGTCGCCGAGGTCGCCTTCCATGATCTGCAGCAGCTTGTAGAGCGTCAGGTTGATGCGGTGGTCGGTGAGCCGGCCCTGCGGGAAGTTGTAGGTGCGGATGCGGTCGCTGCGGTCGCCGCTGCCGACCAGGCCCTTGCGCAGCGCGGCGTCCTTGGCGGCGCGCTCGCTCCGGTCTTTTTCCTGGATGCGCGCCGACAGCACCTGCAGCGCCTTCGCCTTGTTGCGGTGCTGACTGCGGTCGTCCTGGCACTCGGCCACGATGCCGGTCGGGATGTGCGTGATGCGCACCGCCGAGTCGGTCTTGTTGATGTGCTGGCCGCCGGCGCCGCTCGCGCGGTAGGTGTCGATGCGCAGGTCGGCCGGGTTGATCTGCACCGCGACGGCTTCGTCGGGCTCGGCCAGGGCGGCCACCGTGCAGGCGCTGGTATGGATGCGTCCCTGGGTTTCGGTGGCCGGCACTCGCTGCACGCGGTGACCGCCGGATTCGTAGCGCAGCTTGCCGAACACGTCGTCGCCGACGACACGGATCACGACTTCCTTGTACCCACCGAGTTCGCTCTCGCTCTCGCTCACGATCTCGCAACGCCAGCCGGCACGTTCGGCATAGCGCGTGTACATGCGCAGCAGGTCGCCCGCGAACAAGGCCGACTCGTCGCCGCCGGTGCCGGCCCGGATTTCGAGGAAGGCATTGCGTGCATCGTCCGGATCCTTCGGCAGCAGCAGGCGCTGGAGCTCTTCTTCGAGCTGCAGCAATTCGGCTTCGGCGCCGGCGATTTCCTCCTGTGCCATCTCGACCATGTCGGGGTCGTCGAGCATCTCGCGTGCACCGGCAATGTCCGTTTCGCGTTGGCGATAGCGTTCATAGCGGCCTGCGATCTGCGTCACCTCGGCGTGTTCGCGCGAGATGGTGCGGTACTGGGTCATGTCGCTCATGATGTCTTCGCGCGACAGGAGGAAGTCGAGTTCGCCGAGGCGCTGTGCGTAGCGTTCGAGTTGATGGCGGAGGAAGGGTTTCACGGTGATCTCGGAATCGGTGGGCCTTGCGCGCGGGGCGCCGCAAGGTATCGCATGGAATGCAGCAGGGCCGGGAAGGGGCCCTGGATCGGCGGCGCAAGCGCCGCTAACGTTCTTTGCGCAGGAACAGGCGCGAGATCGTCTGCGCCGTCTGCTCGCGCGATTCGGCATCGCCCGCATGCAGTTCGGCGAGTGCGCCGTGCAGCATCTTCTGCGTGAGACCGCGGGACATGGCCTCGAGCACCGCCTCGACCGGCTCGCCCTTGGCCAGCAGCTTGCGCGCCCGCGCCATCTCGGCGGCACGCCAGGTGTCGGCCTGGGCATTGAGCTGCTGGATCAACGGCACGGCGCCGCGCTGGCCGAGCCAGTGCATGAAGCTCTGCACGCCGGCATCGATGATGACTTCGGCCTGCGCCACGGCCGCCTGCCGGTTGGCCTGGCCCTGCTGCACCACCTGCGCGAGGTCGTCGACGGTGTACAGGTACACGTCTTCCAATGCCTTGACTTCGGGTTCGATGTCGCGCGGCACGGCCAGGTCGACCATGAACATCGGGCGGTGCTTGCGCTGCTTGAGCGCGCGCTCGACCGCACCGAGACCGATCAGCGGCAGCGTGCTCGCGGTGCAACTCACGACGATGTCGAACTCGGCCAGGCGTGCGGGCAGCTCAGCCAGCCGCATGGCTTCGGCGCCGAAACGCGACGCCAGCTTTTCGCCGCGTTCCAGCGTGCGGTTGGCGATGGTGATGGACTTCGGCTCCTTGGCCGCAAAGTGCGTGACCGCCAGGTCGATCATTTCGCCGGCACCGACGAAGAGCACGCGCGTCTGCCTCAGGTCCTCGAAGAGCTGGGCTGCCAGCCGGACCGCGGCGGCGGCCATGCTGATCGAATGGGCGCCGATCTCGGTGGCGGTGCGGACTTCCTTCGCCACGGCGAAGGAGCGCTGGAACAATTGGTTGAGCGTGCTGCCGAGCGCCCCGGCCGTTTCGGCGGCGCGAATGGCATCCTTCATCTGGCCCAGGATCTGCGCTTCGCCCAGCACCATGGAGTCGAGACCGCTGGCGACGCGGAATGCGTGGCGAGCCGCTTCGTCGTCGCGCAGCGTGTAGGCATGCGATTGCAGCAGCGCCGGCGCGACGCCGCCGCTCTGGGCCAGCCAGCCGACGGTGTGCTCGAGCGCCATCTGGTCTGCGGCGCAATAGATCTCGGTGCGGTTGCAGGTCGAGATGATCGCTGCCTCGATCTGCGGATGCCGCGAGCCGGCGAACGAACTGCGCAAACTCTGCAGCGTCGGGGCCATCTGGTCGAGCGCGAACGCGAACCGGCCGCGCAGATCGAGCGGCGCGGTCGTGTGGTTCAACCCGAGGGCCCAGACTGACATAGCCTCCGATTATAAAATTTGTAAAGACCGTTCGCCCGGCCTCTGCGGCATAGCCAAGACTATCGCTGCGGTATGCCGCTCCTATCCAGCGTGTTTTCACCCGGCTGCGCCCCTCCATGTCCGTTCTCGCCTTCCTGAATCACGTGCTGAATTTCGTGGCGCCCGCGCTGGTCGTGTCGCTGCTTCTGGCGGCGATGGCGCGTTTCGCATTCCGCCGGCCAGTGCTCGCCGGATTCTGGCGGCAGACAGGGATCAACTTCGCCGCGGGGGTGGTGGTGCTGGTCGCCGGCCTTGGATTTTTCGGCCGGGACGGCGCGATGGCGACCTACGCCGCGCTAGTGCTCGTCTGCGGCACCAGTCAGTGGTTGCTGGCGGGTGGGCTGCGGCGCTGAGCGCGGAGGCGTTCAGCCGTTCGACAGTCCCGGCGTTCCCAGCGCGCCCGAGTTTCCCGCGGTGCTCGCCGTCCCCGGCAGTGGTGGCGTGACTGGTGTCGATGCGGGCTCCGCGGTTGGCGCAGGCGGCGCGGCGTAGGCCATCAGCGGCAACTGCGCGGCCTTCAAGCCATCGAGGATCGTGAACAGCAGGTCGCTGCGCACGCCACCCGCCAGGCGCGGGCTCTGCACGTACGCGATCACCTGGAAGATCAGGAAGCCGCTCTCGATCCCGTCCAGCGTGACCGATGGCGCTGGCGTCGCGAGCACCCCGGCGTGGCCGGCGCAGGCAGCCAGCATCACGTCGCGCGCGCGGTTGGCGTCGGTGGTCAGCGGCATCGGCAGACGGATCAGCACACGGCCTTCGGCGTTGGTCAGCGTCATGTTGCGGACCGTCTTCGTGATGAATTCGGAGTTCGGCACGATCAGCGTCGAGCGGTCGCCCAGCTGTATTTCGGTCGCACGCACATTGATGCGCCGGACATCGCCTTCGGCGGTGCCCAGCACCACCCAGTCGCCCACCTTCACCGGGCGCTCTGCCAGCAGGATCAGCCCCGAGATGAAGTTCTGCACGATCGCCTGCAGCCCGAAGCCGATGCCCACCGACAGCGCGCTCGCGACCCAGGCGATGCGGTTGATGCCGATGCCCAGCGCCGACAGCGCGAAAGCGATCACCAGCACGCCGCCGACGTAGCCCAGCAGCGTGGTCAGCGAGTTCTGCATGCCGGGCTCGAGCGTGGTGTTGGGCAGGTAGCGCCGCTCCAGCCAGCGCTTGAAGATGCGCAACGCGATGAAGCCGCCGGCCGCGACCGCCACGGCGCTGAAGATCGCGCCCGGCACCAGCTCGAATTCGCCGATCTTCAAGCCGTCACCCAGCTTGCCGCCTCGCTGGAACACTTCGCCGGGGCTGCTGCCCAGCGGTTCGGCCAGTGCGATGACCATGTAGAAGAACAGCGCGACGCGGCTCAGCCCCGACAGCACCACCGACGCCTGGTCGAGCGTCTGCGGCGCAAAGCCGAAACTCTTCTGCAGCCGTTCGCCGAAGCTGCTCTTCGAGGACACCAGCGCGGTGAACAGGTCATCGGCAAACTTGAACAGCACGTAGAACGCCGTGACGACGATGCCGCCCCAGGTCAGTTGTCCGGCCAGGAAGCTGGCCAGCGCGACGTAGCCCGCAGCCACCAGCACCCAGATCGCGACCACGGCCACCAGCACGGCGCTCAGCAGCATGCCGACCCAGACCGGCCGCTCCAGCGTGGCGGCGGGCGTGCCTTCCGTGTTGTCGGATTCGGACGCAGAGGCGGCGTCCATCGCCATGGCGCGGCGTGTGTTCGGCAGGCCCAGCCGCAGCACGATCGCGGCGATCAGCGCGGTCAGTCCCAACGCGGTGAGCACGTGCGTGGCGACGATCGCCGCGAAGCTGGCGTCGACCACGGCGTTGATCTGGGCCGGCGTCCAGACCAGGATCGCCACGGCGGCGATCGCCCAGGGATAGGGCACCAGCCGCGCAGCCATCTCGTCGGCGATCGGCGGCAGCCGCCATGACGGGCGCGGAATGGCCAGCAGCGCGCGCCCCAGGCCGACCACGAAGGCGATGAAGATGCTCGACTGCACGGCCGCTTCCGCCACCTTGCGGGTCTGCGCGCCCCAGATGCCCTGTTCGTCGAGCAGGCTGAGCAGTCCGTGCGCGGCCAAACCGACCAGTGCGACGTTGGCGGCGACGATGGCGATCACCAGCAGCGAGCGGCGCAACCGGCCCGGCGGCAGCACCCGTGCCGCGAGCCGGACCAGCCCGCGTTCGGCCAGCCAGTTGCCGAGCAGCGCGACCAGCAGCGCACCGACGACGCTGACGAGCACGGTGTTCCGGTGGGCCGGTTGACGCGCCGTGGCGACGCTCGCGCGCAACTCGTTGCCGAGCGCCTTCAGCCGCGCGATGTCGTCGGGCCAGGCGTCGCCGATGTCGCGCCAGAACTCGCGGCCGAGCGGCGAGGGCGCACGCTCGGTGAGCTGCGCCTCGAACATCTTGCGGCGCTGGTCGACCAGGTCGCCACTGCGCTGTTGCGTGTCGATGGCCAGCAGCTTGGCAAGCCGCACGTCGGCGTCGAGCGCGTTGCGCTCCTTCGTCAGCGTGTTGCGCTGGCGTGTGATGCCCGGGTCTTCGCTCGCGCCCGGCGCCGAGGGCGCATTGCCGAGTTCGCCGAGCCGGGCGTTCAGGTCGGCCAGTTGAGCGCTGCGTGACGTGACGAACTTGTCGGTCTGCGCAGCGATGTCGTTCAGCTGCGGGAGCAGCGCGCGGAGTTCGCCGTTGTTGTCGACGGTCGCAGGAATGCGCGACAACCGCGCGCGCAGTTCGGCGATGTCCGGCTCCGCGGTCGCCTGCTTGGCGTCGTCGGATGCGGTCTGTGCGAACGAGGTGCCGGCGAAGGCCAGCGCCAGCATCAGGACCACGCAGCATCGGGAAAGAAAACTCATCGGCGGATCATAGGAGCGCGCCGGCGTCCACGGTGAAGGACGCGGCGCCGGTGTCCCGCCGGGCTGGCCGGCAAGGTTCAGCGCGCGGGGCCGAAGAGATCGATGCGGTCGGTGATGACGCCGTCGGTGCCCAGCGCGATCAGCCGTTCGGCAGCCCACTCGTCGTTGACGGTGTAGCTCAACGTGCGCAGGCCGGCAGCGTGCACGCGCGCCACCGTTGCGGCATCCCAGAGGGCGTGGTTGCAGACGATCGCCGTGCAGTCGAGCGCGAGCGCGGCATCGAACCAACCGTCCCACAGCGTGTCGAGCAGCAGGCCGCGCGGCAGTTCGGGGGCCGACGCCTTGGCGCCTTCGAGCGATTCGGTCTTGAACGAGGTCAGCAACGGCGGCACTTCGGCGCCGGCCCACAGTCTGGCCGCGTGCTGGGCGACGACACCGCCGGTGACGCGTTCGACACCCGGCGTGGGCTTGATCTCGATGTTCAGGAAATAGCCGTTCTTCAGGCAGAAGCGCGCCAGGTTGTCGAGCGTGGCGAGCGGCTCGCCGGCAAAGGCGCGCGAATGCCAGCCGCCGGCGTCGAGCTGCGACAGCGCCGACCAGGCGTGGTCGCCACCGATGCCGCGGCCGCTGGTCGTGCGTTCGAGCGTGGCGTCGTGCATCAGGAAAGGCACGCCGTCAGCGCTGAGCTTGGCGTCGCACTCGAACATCCGGTAGCCGTGTGCGGCGCCGAGGCGGAAGGCGGCCAGCGTGTTCTCGGGCGCCAGCTTGCCGGCGCCGCGGTGCGCGACCCAGCGCGGGTAGGGCCACGCCCGGCGAACGGTCGCGTCGCTGCTCATGACGAGCGCTTGCCGGAGTTGGCGTCGAACCAGTGCAGCTTGTCCTGCTGCGCCGCGATCTTCACGGTGTCGCCGGCCGAGGGCGGCAGGTCGGCCGCGTCGGTGCGCATGATGATCTGTTCGTCGCCGATGCGCGCATACACGAGGCGCTCGGCACCGAGCAGTTCGACGTGCTCGATCTGTGCCGTCCAGCCGCTCTCGTCCAGCGACAGGTGCTCCGGCCGGATGCCGAGGATCTGGCCGGGCCGCACGCCGGGCGCCTGCTTCAGCAGGTTCATCGGCGGTGAGCCGATGAAGCTCGCGACGAAGGTGGTCGCGGGGCGGTTGTAGACCTCTTCAGGCGAGCCGAACTGGTCCATCACGCCGCCATTCATCACGATGATGCGTTGCGCCAGCGTCATCGCCTCGACCTGGTCGTGGGTCACGAAGAGCGAGGTGATGCCGAGTTCGCGATGCAGCTTCTGGATCTCGATGCGGGTCTGCGCGCGCAGCTTGGCGTCGAGGTTGGACAGCGGTTCGTCGAACAGGAAGACCTGCGGCTGGCGCACGATCGCGCGGCCCATGGCCACGCGCTGGCGCTGGCCGCCCGACAGCTCGCGCGGCTTGCGCTGCAGCAGATGGCCGAGTTCCAGGATCTTCGCGGCCTTGTCGACGCGCGTCTTGATCTCCGGCACCGGCACCTTGGCGATCTTCAGGCCGTAGGCCATGTTGTCGAACACGCTCATGTGCGGGTAGAGCGCGTAGTTCTGGAACACCATCGCGATGTCGCGTTCCGATGGTTCGAGCTGGTTGACCACGCGTCCGCCGATCGAGATCTCGCCAGCCGAGATTTCCTCGAGCCCGGCGACCATGCGAAGCAGCGTCGACTTGCCGCAGCCCGACGGGCCGACGATCACGATGAATTCGCCATCAGCGATCTCGGCGCTGACGCCGTGGATGACCTGGTTGGCCTTGGGGCCGACGCCGTAGCGCTTGATGACGTTGTTGAGCGAAAGAGCTGCCATGACTTATTTCTCGGTATCGACGAGGCCCTTGACGAACCACTTCTGCATGAGGACCACCACCAGCGCGGGTGGCAGCATCGCGAGGATGGCGGTTGCCATCACCACGTTCCATTCGTTCTGGCCGTCGCCGCCGGCGATCATTCGCTTGATGCCGACCACGACGGGGTACATGTCCTCGCTCGTGGTCGCCAGCAGCGGCCAGAGATACTGGTTCCAGCCGTAGATGAACTGGATCACGAACAAGGCCGCAATCGAAGTCTTCGACAACGGCAGCAGCACGTCGAAGAAGAAGCGCATCGGGCTCGCGCCGTCCATGCGCGACGCCTCGGTCAGCTCCTCGGGCACGGTCAGGAAGAACTGGCGGAACAGGAAGGTCGCCGTCGCCGAGGCGATCAGCGGCACCGTCAGGCCCGCATAGGTGTTGAGCATGTTCAGGTCCGACAGCACCTTGTACGTCGGGAGGATGCGCACTTCCACCGGCAGCATCAGCGTCACGAAGATCGCCCAGAAGCAGATCTTCTTGAACGGGAAGCGGAAGTAGACGATCGCGAAGGCCGACAGCAGCGAGATCGCGATCTTGCCGATGGAGATGACCAGCGCCGTCACCAGGCTGACCCACATCATGCCGATCACCGGCGCGTTCGAACCTGCACTGGTCTCGCGGCCGAACAGCGCCGACTTGTAGCTTTCGAGCATGTGGCCGCCGGGCAGCAGCGGCATCGGCGCCTGGACGATTTCCTGCGCCGTGTGCGTCGACGCGACGAAGGCGAGGTAGAGCGGGAAGCCGACGACGAGAACGCCCAGCACCATCACGACGTGGGCCAGGATGCCTTGTGTACCGCGCCGCTCAACCATGGCGAGCCTCCTGCCGGTCGGGTTCGATCTGTGTGTGCATCAGTAGTTGACTTTCTTTTCGACGTAGCGGAACTGCACCACGGTCAGCGCGACCACGATCAGCATCAGGACCACCGACTGGGCGGCCGAGCCACCCAGGTCCATTGCCTTGAAGCCGTCGTAATAGACCTTGTAGACCAGGATCGCGGTGTCCTTGCCGGGGCCGCCCTGGGTGGCTGCATCGACGATCGCGAAGGTGTCGAAGAAGGCATAGACGACGTTGATCACCAGCAGGAAGAAGGTGGTGGGCGACAGCAGCGGAAACTGCACCGTCCAGAACCGGCGCCATGGGCGGGCGCCATCGATGGCCGCGGCCTCGATCAGCGACTTGGGGATCGACTGCAGGCCGGCCAGGAAGAAGAGGAAGTTGTAGGATATCTGTTTCCAGACCGAGGCCATGACGATCAAGGTCATCGCGTGGCCTGAATTGAGCAGGTGGTTCCAGTCGATACCGAACTTGCCGAGCGCATACGACACCACGCCCAGCGACGGCGAGAACATGAAGACCCAGAGCACCGCGGCCACCGAAGGCGCGACGGCATAAGGCAGGATCAACATCGTCTTGTAGAACATGCCGCCGCGCACGATACGGTCGGCGAACACCGCGAGCATCAGCGACAGGCTGATGCCGATGCCGGCCACCAGCACCGAGAACAGCGCGGTGGTCTTGAAGGAGTCGACGTAGCTCGAGTCGCTGAACAACTGCCGGAAGTTGTCGAAGCCGACGAACTCGACCGAGGTGCCGAAGGGGTCCTGCTGCTGCAGCGACTGGAGGATCGCCTGGGCGGCAGGCCAGAAGAAGAACACCAGGATGACCGCCATCTGCGGTGCCAGCAGCAACCATGGCAACCAGCCGGATCGAAAGAAGACGCGTTTTTCCATAAGAGCCCTGGATAAAGAAAACCCGCCGGGCTCTGGAGCGCGGCGGGGCGAGTCTACTGTGACGCGGGGCCGGTTCTACCGGCCACGCTCAGCACATGCGAAGAGCCTCAGCCCTTGTTGGCTTTCTGAAAGCGCTCGAGCTGTTCGTCACCGCGCTTCACGATGGCGTCCAGCGCTTCCTTCGCGGTCTTCTTGCCGTTCCAGACCTGTTCGAGCTCTTCGTCCTCGATCGCGCGAATCTGCACGTAGTTGCCCAGGCGGATGCCGCGGCTCTTGTCGGTCACCTTGCGGATCATCTGCGTCACGGCGACGTCGGTGCCGGGGTTCTGCTTGTAGAAGCCCGAATCCTCGGTCAGCTTGTACGAAGCCATCGTCACCGGCAGGTAGCCGGTGCGCTTGTGGCTGGCGGACTGCACTTCAGGCGTCGAGATGAAGCTGAAGAACTTGGCCACGCCCTTGTACTCGGCAGGCTTCTTGCCCGACATCACCCAGAGGCTGGCGCCACCGATGACCGTGTTCTGCGGCGCGCCCGGAACGTCCGGGTAGTAGGGCAGCGGTGCCAGGCCGTAGGCGAACTTGGCGTTCTTGGCCACGTTGCCGTAGAAGCCCGAGGACGTATTGATCATGGCGCACTCGCCCGACACGAACGAGGCTTCAGGCACGTTGCCGCGACCCTTGTAGACGAACAGGCCCTGCTTGGCCATGTTGGCGAGGTTCTCGATGTGGCGAACGTGCAGCGGCGAATTGACCTTCAGCCGTGCGTCCATGCCTTGCAGGCCGTTGGCCTTGCTCGCGAATTCCACGTTGTGCCAGGCGGAGAAGCTCTCGACCTGCGTCCAGTTCTGCCAGGCGGTGGTGAACGGGCACTTGTGGCCGCTGGCCTTCAGCTTGGCCGCTGCCGCAACCACTTCGGGCCAGGTGGACGGCGCCTTGTCGGTCGGCAGGCCGGCCGCCTTGAACGCGTCCTTGTTGAAATAGAAGATGGTGGTCGAGCTGTTGAACGGGAAGCTCAGCATCTGGCCGTTGGGCGCCGTGTAGTAGCCGGCGACCGCAGGGATGTAGGCGGACGGGTCGAACTTCTCGCCCGCGTCCTTCATGACCTGGCCGACCGGCACGATCGCGCCCTTGCTGGCCTGCATCGTTGCGGTTCCCACCTCGAACACCTGCAGGATGTGCGGCGCGTTGCCGGCACGGAACGCCGCGATCGATGCCGTCATCGATTCGTCATACGTGCCCTTGAAGGTCGGGACGATCTTGTATTCCTTCTGACTTTCGTTGAACTGCTTGGCGAGGTCGTTCACCCATTCGTTGTTGACGGCCGTCATCGAATGCCACCACTGGATCTCGATCTGGGCATGAGCCGATACGGAGAGCGTCGCGGCCAGCGCCGTGGCCAACGCGAGCGTTTTGAATCGCATGAAAGCTCCTGAAAAGGGGAGAAATGTGAAGAAAGAAAGGCGCAAATGGTAGGTCGTGCGTGTGACACATCCGCGTCATGTTTGTCGCATGAGTTTCACAAAGCCTTCAAGCGGGGAAACCCTTTTGGTGCCATGGCGCACCGCCTGCGTGCTGCACTGCACCATGCTAGCATCGCCTCCCTTTTTTCGACCCCCTTGCCGGTGCTTTCCATGAGCAAAACCTCCCTCGACAAAAGCAAGATCAAGTTCCTTCTGCTGGAAGGTGTTCATCCCTCTGCGGTCGAAGTGATCAAGGAAGCCGGCTACAGCCAGATCGAGACCCTGCCCAAGGCGCTGCAGGGCGAAGAATTGAAGGCCAAGCTGGCCGACGTCCATTTCCTGGGCATCCGTTCGCAGAGCAAGCTCACGGCCGACGTGCTGGCGGCGGCGCCGAAGCTGGTGGCCGTCGGCTGCTTCTGCATCGGCACGAACCAGGTCGACCTGAACGCGGCGCGCGAGCGTGGCGTGGCGGTGTTCAACGCGCCTTATTCCAATACGCGCTCGGTGGCCGAACTGGTGCTGGCCGAGGCGATCCTGCTGCTGCGCGGCATCCCGGCCAAGAACGCGCTGGTCCATCGCGGTGGCTGGATGAAGTCGGCCGTGCATTCGCACGAGATCCGCGGCAAGACGCTCGGCATCGTGGGCTACGGCTCGATCGGCACCCAGCTGTCGGTGCTGGCCGAAGGCCTCGGCATGCACGTGGCGTTCTATGACGTGGTGAGCAAGCTGCCGCTGGGCAATGCACGCCAGGTGCCGAAGCTGCATGACCTGCTCGCACAGAGCGACATCGTGAGCCTGCACGTACCCGAGTTGCCGTCCACCAAGTGGATGATCGGCCCGGCCGAGATCGCGGCCATGAAGGAGGGCGGCATCCTCATCAATGCGGCGCGCGGCACGGTGGTGGACATCGACGCGCTCGCCGAGGGCATCAAGAGCCAGAAGCTCTGGGGTGCCGCGATCGACGTGTTCCCGGTCGAGCCCGGCAGCAACAACGAGGAGTTCCAGTCGCCGCTGCGGGGGCTGGACAACGTGATCCTCACGCCGCACATCGGCGGCTCGACGATGGAGGCGCAGGCCAACATCGGCGGCGAAGTGGCCGAAAAGCTGGTGAAGTACAGCGACAACGGCACGACCGTCTCGTCGGTCAACTTCCCCGAAGTGGCGCTGCCGGCGCATCCTGGCAAGCATCGCCTGCTGCACATCCACCAGAACGTGCCCGGCGTGCTGTCGGAGATCAACCGGATCTTCTCCGAGAACCACATCAACATCTCTTCGCAGTACCTGCAGACCAACGAGAAGGTGGGCTACGTGGTAACCGACATCGACGCGGCGTCGTCCGACCTGGCGCTCGAGAAGCTCGCGCAGGTGCCGGGAACCATCCGCAGCCGGGTGCTTTTCTAGGGTGCCAGCGCCGGTCGCGGCGCTGACTTAAAATCGCCGGCCCGGTTCAAGGGCGCGCAGCGTCCTGCCGAGGCTGCTCCCCCCGATGAACGCTCCGATCGCGCTGACTGCGTTGTTGTCGCAGGCCGCAGAGCCCGCCCGACTTCGCGAGATTCCCTACAACTACACCAGCTTCTCCGACCGGGAGATCGTGATTCGCCTGCTCGGCGAACGTGGCTGGGAACTGCTCCAGTCGCTGCGCGACGAGCGCCGCACCGGCCGCTCGGCCCGAATGCTCTATGAGGTGCTGGGCGACATCTGGGTCGTGCAGCGCAACCCGTATCTGGTCGACGACCTGCTCGACAACCCGCGTCGCCGCGGCCAGCTGGTCGACGCGCTCAATCACCGGCTGACCGAGGTCGGCAAGCGCCGCACACCCGACGTCGACGCCCAGCGCGACCTGCTGGTCGGCGAGCTGTCGAGCCTGGTGTCGCAGGCGATCGCAGGTTTCGACCGGATGTTCCGCGACGTGTCCGTGCTGCGCCGCAAGGCGACGCGGGCATTCCGCCGCCTGACGGCGAAGGACAACATCAAGTTCGACGGGCTGTCGCGCGTGTCGCACGTGACCGACGCGACCGATTGGCGGGTGGAGTACCCCTTCGTCGTGCTGTGCCCCGACACCGAGGCCGAGATGGCGCTGCTGGTCAAGGGCTGCATCGAACTCGGCCTGACCATCATCCCGCGCGGCGGCGGCACCGGCTATACCGGCGGCGCGATCCCGCTGACCTGGAACAGCGCCGTCATCAACACCGAGAAGCTCGAGGCGATGACCGAGGTCGAGCTGATGTCGCTGCCGGGCCTGGATGCGCCGGTGCCGACGATCTGGACCGAAGCCGGTGTCGTCACGCAGCGCGTGGCCGATGCGGCCGAGCGCGCCGGCTATGTGTTCGCGGTCGACCCGACCTCGGCCGAGGCATCGTGCGTCGGCGGCAACGTCGCGATGAACGCGGGTGGCAAGAAGGCCGTGCTGTGGGGCACGGCGCTCGACAACCTGGCGTCGTGGCGCATGGTGACGCCGCAGGCCGAATGGCTCGAAGTCACGCGCGTGGGCCACAACCTGGGCAAGATCCACGACGCAGAGAACGCGGTGTTCGATCTGCAGTACTACTCGGCCGATGGCGAGACGGCACTCCGCCGCGAACGGCTCACGATTCCTGGCAGGACCTTCCGCAAGGAAGGCCTCGGCAAGGACGTGACCGACAAGTTCCTCTCTGGCCTGCCGGGCATCCAGAAGGAAGGCTGCGACGGACTGATCACCAGCTGCCGCTGGGTCGTGCACAAGATGCCGGCGCACACGCGCACGGTATGCCTGGAGTTCTTCGGCAATGCCAAGGACGCGGTGCCGAGCATCGTGGAGATCAAGGACTTCATGTTCGCCGAGCAGAAGCGATCGGGCGTCCTGCTGGCTGGTCTCGAACATCTGGACGACCGCTACCTGAAGGCGGTCGGCTATGCGACCAAGTCGAAGAAGCACGGCGGCCTGCCGAAGATGGTGCTGTTCGGCGACATCGCGGGCAACGACGCGGACGACGTGGCACGTGTCACGTCGGAGGTCGTGCGCATCGCCAACTCGCGCAGCGGCGAAGGCTTCATCGCCATCAGCGCCGAAGCGCGCAAGAAGTTCTGGCTCGACCGCAAGCGCACCGCCGCGATCAGCCGCCACACGAACGCCTTCAAGATCAACGAGGACGTGGTGATCCCGCTGCCGCGGATGGCGGAGTACACCGACGGCATCGAGCGCATCAACATCGAGCTGTCGCTGCAGAACAAGCTGGCGCTGACCGATGCGCTCGAGGCCTTCTTCACGCGCGGCAACCTGCCGCTGGGCAAGACCGACGATGCCCACGACATTCCGTCGGCCGAGCTGCTGGAGGACCGCGTGTCGCAAGCGCTGGTGCTGGTGGGCGAGGTGCGCGAGCTGTGGCGCGGCTGGCTGCAGGACATCGACGCGCTGTTCCCGCAATTGCAGGACCATTCGCTGCGCGCGAGCTGGAAGACCCAGTTGCGCGCGCCGTTGCAGCAGATCTTCAGCGGTGCCGAATTCGCGCCGATCCTGGCGGAATGCACGGCCATCCACCAGAAGGTGCTCAAGGGCCGCGTCTGGGTCGCGCTGCACATGCATGCGGGCGACGGCAACGTCCACACCAACATTCCCGTCAACAGCGACAACTACGACATGCTGCAGACCGCGCATGCGGCGGTGGTGCGCATCATGGCGCTGGCCCGATCGCTGGACGGCGTGATCTCCGGCGAGCACGGCATCGGCATCACGAAGATCGAGTTCCTGACCGACGCCGAGCTGCAGCCCTTCACCGACTACAAGCGGCGCGTCGACCCGGAAGGGCGCTTCAACAAGGGCAAGCTGCTGCGCGTCGACCCGGCCTCGGCGCAACCCCTGCACGCCGATTTGACCAACGCCTACACGCCGAGCTTCGGCCTGATGGGCCACGAGTCGCTGATCATGCAGCAGAGCGACATCGGCGCCATCGCCGACTCGGTCAAGGACTGCCTGCGCTGCGGCAAGTGCAAGCCGGTGTGCGCGACCCACGTGCCGCGCGCCAACCTGCTCTACAGCCCGCGCAACAAGATTCTGGCGACCTCGCTCCTGGTCGAGGCCTTCCTGTACGAGGAGCAGACGCGGCGCGGCGTGAGCATCAAGCACTGGGAGGAGTTCGAGGACGTGGCCGACCACTGCACGGTCTGCCACAAGTGCCTGACGCCTTGCCCGGTGAAGATCGACTTCGGCGACGTGTCGATGAACATGCGCAACCTGCTGCGCAAGATGGGGCAGAAGAGCTTCCGCCCCGGCAATGCTGCGGCGATGTTCTTCCTGAACGCGACCAATCCGCAGACCATCAAGATGATGCGCACCGGCATGGTCGACATCGGTTTCAGGGCGCAGCGCCTGGCCAACGACCTGCTGCGCCGCGTCGCGAAGAAGCAGACTTCGGCACCTCCCGCCACGCTGGGGCCGGCGCCGATCAAGGAACAGGTCATCCACTTCATCAACAAGAAGATGCCCGGCGGCCTGCCGAAGAAGACGGCGCGTGCGCTGCTCGACATCGAGGACGCGGACTACGTGCCGATCATCCGCAACCCGAAGGCGACCACGGCCGAGACGGAGGCCGTCTTCTACTTCCCCGGTTGCGGTTCGGAGCGCCTGTTCTCGCAGGTCGGGCTCGCGACCCAGGCCATGCTGTGGCATGCGGGTGTGCAGACCGTGCTGCCGCCAGGCTATCTGTGCTGCGGCTATCCGCAGCGCGGCAGCGGGCAGTTCGACAAGGCCGAGAAGATGATCACCGACAACCGCGTGCTCTTCCACCGCGTCGCCAACACGCTCAACTACCTCGACATCAAGACCGTGGTGGTGAGCTGCGGCACCTGCTACGACCAGCTGCAGGGCTACCAGTTCGACAAGATCTTCCCGGGCTGCCGGATCATCGACATCCACGAGTATTTGCTGGAGAAGGGCATCACGCTCGGCGCCGCCAGCGGCGGTGGCTACCTGTACCACGACCCGTGCCACAGCCCCATGAAGCTGCAGGACCCGATGAAGACCGTGAAGGCGCTGGTCGGCGACGGCGTGCAGAAGAACGACCGTTGCTGCGGCGAGTCCGGCACGCTGGGCGTCACGCGGCCCGACATCTCCACGCAGATCCGCTTCCGCAAGGAAGAGGAACTGCGCAAGGGTGAGGCCTCGCTGCGCGCCGACGGCAAGATCGCGGTCGACGCCAACGTGAAGATCCTGACCAGCTGCCCGAGCTGCCTGCAGGGCCTGAGCCGCTATGGCAACGACCTGAACAACGGTCTTCTCGAAGCCGACTACATCGTGGTCGAGATGGCGAACCAGATCCTCGGCGATCAGTGGCTGCCGGACTATGTCGCCGCGGCCAACAGCGGCGGTATCGAGCGGGTGCTGGTATGAGCGGTCTGCGCCTGGACGGCTGTTCCCTGTGCGGCGACGCTGGTGGACGCCTGGTGTGGGCCGGCGCGAGGTTGCGGGTGATCCATGCCGGCGAGGCGGACTTCCCGGGCTTCTACCGCGTCGTGTGGTCCGATCACGTGGCGGAATTTTCCGGCCTGTCGCCAGCCGACCGTGCGCTGTGCATGGAGGCCGTGGCCGTCGTGGAGCAGGCGCTGCTCACGCATCTCGCGCCGACGAAGATCAACCTGGCGGCGCTGGGCAACATGGTCTCGCATCTGCACTGGCACGTGATCGCGCGCTTCGACTGGGACAGCCGCTTTCCGTCGCCGGTCTGGGCAAGCGCGCAGCGCGACGCGAACGCGGCCCGACTCGCGGAAGTGGCATCGATGCTGCCGGCCGCGGAGTCCGCGATGATCGCGTCGCTCAACGCAAGGAGTTTTTGATGGCAGGTCTGAAGGCGGGCGCACCGACGCCCGAATCGATCACCGTGCACGGCCAGTCGCGGGTGCTGGAGATCGGCTTTTCCGATGGCGCGAATTTCCGTATCCCGTTCGAGCTGATGCGCGTCTATTCGCCATCGGCTGAAGTGCAGGGCCACGGCCCGGGCCAGGAAGTGCTGCAGACCGGCAAGCGCGACGTCGAACTCGCCGACCTGGAGCCGGTCGGCAATTACGCGGTGAAACCGGTGTTCTCGGACGGGCACGAGTCCGGCATCTTCTCGTGGGACCTGCTGTATGAGCTGGGCTCGCAGCAGGATGCGTTGTGGGCTGAGTACGAGCGCCGTCTCGCGGCGGCCGGTGTCGACCGCGACGCGCCGATGTCGGCGAAGGGCGGCCACGCCTGCGGCGGACACTGAGCCCGCAAAGCCCGGCGGCCCAGCGGGGTCGTCGGCTTGATTCAGGCGCTTCCGCCCTAACATCGGGCGCATGAGCACCACCCATTTCGGCTTCGAAAAAGTCGACGAAAGCGACAAGGCCCGCCGCGTGCGCGGCGTTTTCGATTCGGTCGCGACCCGCTACGACCTCATGAACGACCTCATGTCGATGGGGCTGCACCGCGCCTGGAAGGCTTACACCGTGATGGTCGCCAACGTCAGCGAAGGCTCGAAGGTCCTCGACATCGCGGGCGGTACCGGTGACCTCGCACTGGCTTTCGCGAAGAAGGTCGGCACGACCGGTCAGGTGGTGCACACCGACATCAACCAGGCGATGCTGAGCACGGGGCGTGACCGCCTGCTCGATGCCGGCGTCGCACTGCCCACGCTGGTCTGCGATGCAGAAAAGCTGCCTTTTCCCGACAACCATTTCGATGTGGTCACCGTGGCCTTCGGGCTGCGCAACATGACCCACAAGGATGTGGCGCTCAAGGAGATGAACCGCGTGCTCAAGCCGCGGGGCAAGCTGCTGGTGCTCGAGTTCTCGAAGGTCGCCAAGCCGCTGCAGAAGGCCTACGACTGGTATTCATTCAAGGTGCTGCCGCGCCTGGGCAAGGCGGTGGCTGGCGACGACGCGAGCTACCGCTATCTGGCCGAATCGATCCGCATGCATCCTGCGCAGGATGAGCTCAAGACCCTCATGAAAGAGGGCGGTTTTGGGCACGTGGACTATCACAACATGACGGGAGGCGTCGTCGCCCTGCATGTTGGAATCAAGTGTTGAAGCAATCTTGTGAAAGAGGAGACATCATGAAGAAGTTCTGGTCTGTCGTTTTGGTGGGAGCCCTCGCCGTGGCGAGCATCCAGGCCGAAGCGGCGCGGCTGGGCGGTGGCAAGTCATTTGGCAGGCAGTCGTCCAACGTGACGCAGCGCCAATCGACGCCGCCCGCAGCCGCCCCTGGCGCACCCACACAGAATGCGACGAATGCCGCACCGCGTCCGGCCACGCCGGCACCCGCGGCCGCTGCACCGAAACGCCCGTGGGGCGCAATGCTCGGCGGCCTCGCAGCAGGTCTGGGCCTCGCGTGGCTGGCCCATTCGCTCGGACTCGGCGCCGGCTTCGGCAACATCCTGCTGATCGGCCTGCTCGTGTTTGCGGCGCTGATGGTCTGGCGCATGTTCAGCGCACGCTCGCGCGGTGCGAATGCATCGGTGGCTCGTCCCGGCAACTTTGCGTTTGGCACCGCCGGCGCATCGGCCGACGTGCCTGCACCGGCACAGTACAACCCGGCGCAGATGGGCAATGAGGCGGGTCGTCCCTGGGAGCGCAGTGCAACCGCGTTCGATGCGACGCCCGTGCAGACGGAGGCCGCCGCGGGCGGGTCGTCGATGGCCGGCGCCGCAGCGGCAGGCTCGGGCAGCATGATCGGTTCGGCACTCGCCGGATCGCAGTCCTGGGGCATTCCTGTCGGCTTCGACGTCGACGGTTTCCTCGGTGCAGCCAAGCGCAATTTCGTGACGCTGCAGGCCGCCTGGGATCGTGCCGACGTGTCGACCTTGCGTTCCATGATGACCGACGGCATGGTCGGCGAAATTCAGACGCAGCTGGCGGACCGCGCGAGCCACACCGGCGGTGTCGTCAACAAGACCGACGTGGTGATGCTCGATGCCAAGTTGCTGGGCATCGAGGAACTGCCGGACGCCTACATGGCCAGCGTGGAGTTCTCGGGAATGATCCGGGAAGACGCTTCGACCGGCCCGACGCCGTTCCGTGAGGTATGGAACATGACCAAGCCCGTCAGCGGTTCGAGCGGCTGGCTGGTTGCAGGCGTCCAGGCATTGCAGTGAGCAACGAGCGGCCATAAAGGCCGCGCCGAGACCGGATAATGGGGACATGGCTACACCATCGTCCCCATTTTCTTTTCTTGGTGGTCTGTTCGAGAGCATCGGCAGCCGTCTGCAGCCGCCGCCCTGGGCGGTTCACGAGATCCAGCACCGCGTGGTGCTGTTCCTCAATCACGTGCTGCAGCAGGAGCCCGAGGCGCAGCAGCGTCTGCTGCGCCAGAAAGACCGCGTCGTGCAGTTCGAATGGCGCTTCGTGACGATCAAGCTGATCGCCACGCCAGCCGGCCTTCTCGATCTGGCGCCAGAAGCTGCTCAGCCCGAACTCACGCTCACCGTGGCAGAAACCTCGCCTTTGGGGCTGGCGCAGGCCACGTTGCGCGGCGAGAAGCCGTCCGTCCGCATCGTCGGCGACGTTCAGCTCGCGGCCGAGGTGAACTGGCTGGTCGATCATGTGCGCTGGGACGTGGAGGACGACCTTGCGCGCGTGATCGGTGACGTGCCTGCGCACACGGTCGCCAATGGCGCCCGCCGTGTGGCGGCGGCGCTGCGGCAATTCACCGGCCGCAACGCCGGCCGGCAGGCTGCCGGCACGGAGTCTTCGGGCACCGAATGAGCCGTCTCTATCGCGGCATCTTCATCGTCTGGGTCGCGCTCCGGTACGGCCTCGACGAATTGGTCCTCACCAGCTTCCAGAAGCCCTGGCTGCGCGTGGTTGCGCGCATCGTGTCGGTCGGGCGCAATCTCGATGCGCCGCGCGGGCAGCGCCTGCGGGAAGCGCTGGAGCGGCTGGGCCCGATCTTCGTGAAGTTCGGGCAGGTGCTGTCCACGCGGCGCGACTTGCTGCCGACCGACATCGCCGAGGAACTGGTCTGGCTGCAGGACCGTGTGCCGCCGTTCCCGTCTTCGGTGGCCATTGCGACCATCGAGCGTGCATTCCGTCGGCCGCTGGCCGACATTTTTGTGCAGTTCGACGAGACACCGATCGCGAGCGCATCGATCGCGCAGGTGCATTTCGCGACGATCCGGGGCCGGAACGGCGAACTGCGTGAAGCGGCCGTCAAGGTGCTGCGGCCCGGCATGCGCGGCGTCATGGAGAAAGACCTGGCGCTGATGGCGATGATGGCCGGCTGGGTCGAAGGCCTGTCTTCCGACGGCAAGCGGCTGAAGCCGCGCGAGGTGGTCGCGGAGTTCGACAAGTACCTGCACGACGAGCTCGACCTGGTGCGCGAGGCCGCCAACGCCGCTCAGTTGCGGCGCAACATGGAAAAGCTCGAGCTGGTGCTGATCCCCGAGATGTTCTGGGATTTCTGCCATCCTGAAGTGATCGTGATGGAGCGCATGAAGGGCGTGCCGATCGCACAGCTGGAGCGCCTGCGCGCCGCGGGTGTCGACATCCCGAAGCTGGCGCGTGATGGCGTGACGATCTTCTTCACGCAGGTGTTCCGCGACGGTTTCTTCCATGCCGACATGCATCCCGGCAACATCCAGGTCAGCCTGGCGCCGGAAACCTTCGGGCGCTACATCTCGCTGGACTTCGGCATCGTCGGCACGCTGACGGAATCCGACAAGGAATACCTCGCGCAGAACTTCGTGGCTTTCTTCCGCCGCGACTACAAGCGGGTGGCACAGCTCCACCTGGAAAGCGGCTGGGTGCCCGAGGGCACGCGCATCGACGAACTCGAAGCCGCGATCCGCACGGTGTGCGAGCCCTATTTCGATCGGCCGCTCCGGGAGATTTCGCTCGGAATGGTGCTGATGCGGCTGTTCCAGACGTCACGACGTTTTCACGTGGAGATCCAGCCACAGCTGGTGCTGCTGCAGAAGACGCTGTTGAACATCGAGGGGCTTGGCCGGCAGCTCGACCCGGAACTCGATCTCTGGGCCACGGCCAAGCCGTTCCTCGAGAAATGGATGATCGACCAGGTCGGACCGCGCAAGCTGCTCGAGCAGTTGCGCGAGGAATCGCCACGCTATGCCAAGTTGCTGCCCCAGTTCCCGCGTCTGCTGCATGAGTTCCTGGAGCGCCGGCCGCCCGATCATCGGCGCGAGTTGCTCGAGCTGCTTCAGGCGCAAAAGCGCACCAACAGGTTGCTGCAGTCCCTCGTCTACGGTGGCATGGGTTTTGTATTGGGGTTGATCGTCATGCAGGTGCTCATGCGCGTGCGCTTTTTCTGAGGAGAGTCTGTCGTGTTGCTCACCCTGGTCGTTGTTTATCTGCTGATCACGATCGCCATCGGCCTGTATGCGGCCCGGCGCGTCAAGAACACCACTGACTTCGCGATCGCGGGCCGGCACCTGCCGCTTTTCATGATCGTGACGACGACTTTCGCCACCTGGTTCGGCTCCGAAACGGTGCTCGGCATTCCGGCCAAGTTCATCGAAGGCGGACTGAACGGGGTGATCGAAGACCCCTTCGGCGCGGGTACCTGCCTCATCCTGGTGGGGCTTTTCTTCGCGGGCAAGCTCTATCGCATGACGTTGCTGACGATCAGCGACTACTACCGCGAGCGCTACGGCCGCACGGTCGAGGTTGCGTGTTCGCTGATCATCATGCTCAGCTATCTGGGCTGGGTGTCTGCGCAGGTCACTGCGCTGGGGTTGGTGTTCAACCTGCTGTCGGCCGGCGCGATCAGCATTCCGGCGGGCATGGTGATCGGCGTGCTGTCGATCCTGGCCTATACGCTGTTCGGTGGCATGTGGTCGGTGGCGGTCACCGACTTCATCCAGATGATCATCCTGGTGCTTGGCTTGGCGATCATCGCGGTGTTCGCCGGGCAGATGGCGGGCGGGGCCGACAAGGTGGTGGCCTTCGCGGTCAGCAAGGACCTGTTCAAGTTCTGGCCCGAGCCCAACTTCAAGGACATGATCTTCTTCTTCGCCGCCGCGATCACGATGATGCTGGGCTCCATTCCCCAGCAGGACGTATTCCAGCGCGTCATGTCGGCCAACAGCGTGAAGGCGGCAACGCGCGGCCCGGTGATCGGCGGTATTTCCTATATTCTTTTTGCGGCCGTGCCGATGTTCCTCGTGGCCAGTGCGCTGCTCATCATGCCGGAGCAAACCGCCACGCTGCTGAAGGAAGATCCGCAGAAGGTGCTGCCGACACTGGTATTGGAGAAGATGCCGTTCGTGATGCAGGTGCTGTTCTTCGGCGCGTTGTTGTCCGCCATCAAGTCGACGGCTTCGGCGACGTTGCTTGCGCCCAGCGTTACCTTCACCGAAAACATCTGGCGGCAGTTCCGCCCCTCCGGCACGGACCGCCAGAACCTGCTGGCCATGCGCATCACGGTGCTGGTGTTCAGTGCGGCGGTGCTGGCCTATTCGATCCGCATGCAGGGCACACCGATCTACGAGCTGGTCTCCGGCGCCTACCAGGTGCCGCTGGTTGGCGCCTTCGTGCCATTGGTCTGCGGCCTGTACTGGCGGCGCGCGACCACGCAGGGTGCGGTCGCCGCTGTCGTGCTGGGCATCGGCATATGGCTGCTGTTCCTCGCGACGCCCTGGGGCGCGGCTTTTCCGGCGCAACTCGCGGGTGTGATCGCGGCTTTCGTCGGCATGTTCGCCGGGTCGCTGGCGCCGCAATGGGTCGCCAACACGCACACGCCGCACCGGCCATTGGCCGTTGCATCGGACTGAGGCCCGCGCAGCCCGCCGCCTGCAGGGCATGGCCGGCGCTTTATAATCGCGGGCTTTGCGAGCGGCAGCTGCGCCGCGCTTTCCAGTCTCCCCATCATGCCCATCTACGCCTACAAGTGCAGCACCTGCGGCTTTGCCAAAGACCAGCTGCAGAAAATGTCCGATGCACCGCTCACCGTGTGCCCGGCGTGCGGCGCGAGCACCTTCCAGAAGCAGGTCACTGCTGCAGGTTTTCAATTGAAGGGCTCGGGCTGGTACGTCACGGACTTCCGCGATGGCGGCAAGAGCTCCGGCGATTCAGCCGGCGGCGAGAAGAGTTCCAAGACATCCGAAGTCGCTCCAGCGGCTTCGGCCGTCCAGTCGAGCGACAACGGTGCATCCTCCTCCGCGGCGGCCCCTGCACCCGCTTCGGCGCCCGCACCAGCCCCGGCGCCTGCACCCGCCGCAGCGGCCAAGAAAGACTGAGATTCCAATGCTCGCCCTGCGCAAATGGCTGCTGTCGGGTCTGCTGGTCATCGTTCCGTTGGCCATCACGCTGGGCGTGCTCAACTGGATCATCGGCACGCTTGACCAGACGCTTTGGCTGCTGCCGGAAGATTGGCAGAACTGGCTCACCGAACATCGGGTGCGCGGGTTGGGCGTCTTGTTCACGCTGGCGATCTTGTTGGTCGTCGGGGCGATCGCCAGCAATTTCGTCGGCAAGCGTCTGCTCGGATGGGGCGATGCCCTGGTGCGCCGCATCCCCGTCGTGCGCTCGATCTACTCGAGCGTCAAGCAGGTGTCGGACACGTTGTTTTCCGAGAATGGCAACGCCTTCCGCACCGCGGTGCTGATCCAGTGGCCGCGCGAGGGGCTTTGGACCATCGCTTTCGTGACGGGTGCGCCCAGTGGCGAGGTGCAGGGTTATCTCGGCCCTGACGAATACCTCGGCGTGTATGTTCCCACCACGCCGAACCCGACGGGCGGGTACTTCGTGATGCTCAAGCGCAGCGATTGCATAGAACTCAGGATGAGCGTCGACGAGGCGCTCAAATATGTCGTCTCGATGGGCGTGGTGGTCCCTGGCGGCCCCGCAACCCTTCCGACCAAATAAAGAAATGCGCCAAGCTGGCGCTGGAATCGATCTATGGCCATGCGTTCTCACTATTGCGGTCTCGTGACCGAAGCCCTGATGGGCGAAACCGTCACTCTTTGTGGATGGGTCAACCGTCGTCGCGACCACGGCGGCGTGATCTTCGTCGACGTGCGCGACCGCGAAGGTTACGTGCAGGTGGTGTGCGACCCCGATCGGGCATCGACCTTCGCCGTTGCCGAAGGCCTGCGCAACGAGTTCTGCATCCAGGTCAAGGGTCTCGTGCGTGCACGTCCCGAAGGCACGACCAACGAAGGCCTCAAGAGCGGCAAGATCGAAGTCCTGTGCCATGAACTGAAGGTGCTGAATCCTTCGGTCACGCCGCCGTTCCTGCTGGACGACGACAACCTGTCGGAAACCACACGCCTCACGCACCGGGTGCTCGACCTGCGTCGCCCGGCGATGCAGAACAACCTGATGCGCCGCTACAAGGTCACGATGGCCGCGCGCAAGTTCCTCGATGCCAATGGTTTCATCGACATCGAAACGCCGATGCTCGGCAAGTCGACGCCCGAAGGTGCGCGCGACTACCTGGTGCCCAGCCGCGTGCATGACGGCAGCTTCTATGCGTTGCCGCAATCGCCGCAGCTGTTCAAGCAGCTGCTGATGGTGTCGGGCTACGACCGCTACTACCAGATCGTGAAGTGCTTCCGCGACGAGGACTTGCGCGCCGATCGGCAGCCGGAATTCACGCAGATCGACATCGAAACCTCGTTCATGGCGGAAGAAGAGATCCGCGAGATGTTCGAGGGAATGATCCGCAAGGTCTTCCGCGAAGCAGCCGAGATCGAACTGCCCGTGTTCCCGGTCATGACCTATGGCGACGCGATGTTCAAGTACGGCTCGGACAAGCCGGACCTGCGCGTCAAGCTCGAATTTACCGAACTCACCGAGCTCATGAAGCGCGTCGATTTCAAGGTGTTTTCCAATGCCGCGACGATGCCGAACGGCCGTGTGGTGGCACTGCGCGTGCCGGGCGGTGGCGGCGAAGGCGGCATGTCGCGCGGCGAGATCGACGGCTACACCGAGTTCGTGAAGATCTACGGTGCCAAGGGCCTGGCCTACATCAAGGTCAACGACGCCGCAGCCGGCCGCGATGGTCTGCAGAGCCCGATCGTCAAGAACCTCGACGACTCGACGCTGGCCGAGATCATCGCGCGCACGGGTGCACGCAACGGCGACATCCTGTTCTTCGGCGCCGACAAGGAAAAGGTCGTCAACGACGCCATGGGCGCACTCCGCGTGAAGATCGGCCACAGCGCCTTCGGCAAGAAGACGGGGCTGTTCGACAACCGCTGGGCGCCGCTGTGGGTGGTCGACTTCCCGATGTTCGAGTTCGATGAGGAAGGCCAGCGTTGGTCGGCCGTGCACCACCCGTTCACCGCGCCCAAGGATGGTCATGAAGACCTGATGGACACAGCGCCCGAGAAGTGCATCGCCAAGGCTTACGACATGGTGCTCAACGGCATCGAGATGGGCGGCGGTTCGGTTCGTATCCATCGCGAGGAAGTGCAGAGCAAGGTGTTCCGCGCGCTGAAGATCAGCGCGGAGGACGCTCAGCTCAAGTTCGGCTTCCTGCTCGATGCGCTCCAGTACGGCGCGCCGCCGCACGGTGGCATCGCCATCGGCCTGGACCGGCTGGTGATGCTGATGACGGGTGCCGACTCGATCCGCGACGTGATCGCCTTCCCCAAGACCCAGCGCGCGCAGGATCTGCTGACGCAGGCGCCCAGCCAGGTCGACGAGAAGCAGTTGCGCGAGCTGCACATCAAGCTCCGCAATACCCAGCCCGTCGCCTGAGCAGCCCGGCGCGAGGCCTGTGGTGACCGCTGCCCGACCCTGGAAGATTCCGGAGTCGGTGCTGGTCGTGATCCACACGCCGCAGCTCGACGTGCTGCTGATCCGGCGCGCGGATGCCGACGAGTTCTGGCAGTCCGTCACCGGCAGCAAGGATTCATTGGACGAACCGATCGCGCTGACCGCGGCGCGCGAAGTCGAGGAAGAAACCGGGATCGCGTGTGGCGTCGGCAATGCACTCGGTTTGCAGTTGTGCGACTGGCAGCTGCAGAACGTCTACGACATCTATCCGCGCTGGCGTGCACGCTATGCGCCCGGCGTGACACGCAACACCGAGCACCTGTTCAGTCTGTGCGTGCCTGAGCGTGTGACGCCTCGCCTCGCGCCGCTGGAGCACACGGCGTGGCAATGGATGCCTTACCGAGAAGCCGCCGACGCCTGCTTTTCACCCTCCAACGCCGAGGCCGTTCTGCTGCTGCCACAATTTGTGCAATGACCTCGACCTCGAACACCTTCCGGGTGGCGACCTACAACATCCACAAGGGTGTGCAGGGCATCGGGCCGGCGCGGCGGCTGGAGATCCACAACCTCGGCCACGCCGTCGAACAACTCGACGCGGACATCGTGTGCCTCCAGGAAGTGCGCAAGATGAACCGGGACGGCGCGCGCCGCTTCGCGCGTTGGCCCGAGTTGCCGCAGGCCGATTTCCTGGCGCCGGAAGGCTACACCGCCGTTTACGAGACCAACGCCGTGACGCGGCATGGCGAGCACGGCAACGCGCTGCTCACGCGCTGGCCCGTGCTGCGCAAGGGTCATCAGGATATTTCCGATCACCGCTTCGAGCAGCGCGGCCTGCTGCACGTCGTGATCGATGTCGATGGCAGGCCAGTGCATGCGATCGTCGTGCACCTCGGGCTCATCAAGGGCAGTCGGGTGCGGCAGATTGCGCAGCTGCGCGACTTCATCGATCGCGAAGTACCGCCCGACGAGGCGGTGATCGTCGCGGGTGACTTCAATGACTGGGGCGCACGCATGCGCTATGCGATGAATGCGATGGGCATGCGAGATTCGAGCGACCTGCGCGGGCCGCCGACGCTGACCTACCCTTCGCGCCTGCCGCTCGCGCAGCTCGACTTCATCTATGCGCGCCAGCTGCGGCCGGTTGCGTGCAGTGTGCCGCGCGGGCCGATCTGGGCTCGCATGTCGGATCACCTGCCGCTGATGACCGATTTTTCGCTATAAAAATAGTAGCTGACACCCGAGGCAGGCCGTGCGTTGAACGACCTGCGGACTTATTTTCATTCACTGGTACGATTCTCGAATGCTCAGGAAAACAGACGCCGAATCACAACCCGCGGGCGGGGCAGACGACGAGGGTGTGCCCATGTCGGTCAAGATCCGTGAGCGGCTGCGCGCAGCGCGCAAGCGTTTCAATGCCAACGACAACATCGCCGAGTTCATCGAGCCCGGCGACATGGCTGCACTGCTCGACGAGGTCGAGGTCAAGATGAAAGGCGTGCTCGAGAGCCTGGTCATCGACATCGAGAACGACCACAACACCGACAACACCGCGCGTCGCGTGGCCAAGATGTACCTCAACGAGGTGTTCGCCGGCCGTTACGTGCCCGCGCCGAAGCTCACCGAGTTTCCCAATGCGGAGCATCTGAACGAGTTGATGATCGTCGGTCCCATCACGATCCGCAGCGCCTGTTCGCATCACTTCTGCCCGATCATCGGCAAGCTTTGGATCGGCGTGATGCCGAACGAGCACACCAATGTCATCGGCCTGTCCAAATACGCGCGTTTGGCCGAATGGATCATGGGCCGCCCGCAGATCCAGGAAGAGGCCGTTGTCCAGCTGGCCGACCTGATCCAGGAGAAGACGCAGCCCGACGGTCTGGCGCTGGTCGTGGAAGCCGAACACTTCTGCATGGCGTGGCGCGGCGTCAAGGAAATGGACAGCAAGATGATCAATTCCGTGATGCGCGGCGTGTTCCTCAAGGACCCGAGCCTGCGCCGCGAATTCCTTTCCCTTCTTCCGCGCAATCGCTGAACGCCATGCTCGTACGCCTTCTCTATGCCAGCCGTGCCGTCGACAGCAGCCCGTCGTCCATCGAGGCCATCCTGGCCAGATCGCGTGCGCACAACACATCGTGCGGCATCACCGGCATCCTCTGCTATGGCGCCGGTGTTTTTCTGCAGGCGATCGAGGGCGGCCGGATGGCCGTGAGCGACCTGTACGGGCATATCCAGAAGGATGCACGCCACAAGGACGTGGTGCTGCTGCATTACGAAGAAATCGCCGAGCGCCGCTTCGGCGGCTGGACCATGGGGCAAGTCAACCTGACGAAGGTGCATGCGGCCACGCTGCTGCGCTATTCGGAGCGGCCCGAGCTCGATCCCTACGCCGTGTCCGGCAAGGTGTCGCTGGCCTTGCTGGAAGAGCTGATGGCAACCGCTGCCATCGTCGGGCGAGGCTGATCCGCCGTTCGGCTATGCGTTTGTCGTGTCTGGCTGCCTGCGCCGGACACGTGCCGTTTTCCTGCAATGAGCCTTCTTTTCGGCTGCGATTTTTCGAGCGCCCCTTCTCCCCGCAAACCCATCGTCGTTGCCGTGGGCGCACTGCGCGGCAAGCGCGTCACCCTGTCGAAACTGGCGCTGTTCTCGACGCTCGATGCATGGGGCGCGTGGCTGGCGGATGCGCCCGAGTGGACCGCCGGATTCGACTTTCCCTTCGGGTTGCCGCGTGAGCTGGTGGAGACGCTGGGCTGGCCCACCGATTGGCCAGCGCTCATCAAGCACTATGCAGGCTTGAGCCGCGCAGACATCCGTTCGACGTTTGCTGCCTTTTGCGATCGACGGCCGGTCGGCAGCAAGTTCGCTCACCGCGCCACCGACGGGCCTGCGGGCGCGAGTCCGTCGATGAAGTGGGTGAATCCGCCCGTGGCGTTCATGTTGCACGCCGGCGTGCCACGCCTGCTGGCTGCCGGCGCCACGTTGCCGGGTCTGCATGAGACTGCCGGGTCAGGGCGTGTGGCACTCGAGGCCTATCCCGGGCTGCTGGCGCGCGAACTGATCGGTCGACGCAGCTACAAGAGCGATGACTCGGCCCGACAGACCTCCGAACGTTGGGTGGCGCGGGCCGATCTGCTGAATGCGCTCGAGCAGGGCGCGACGCGTCTTGGATTGCGGCTGTCGTTGACGCACGCGCAGCGTGATCGTCTGCTCGCAGATGCGCAGGGCGACCTGATCGACGCCGTACTGTGCCTGGTGCAGGCAGCGTGGTGTGTCGAGCGCAAGGCAAGCCCCGGCCCGGGATTCGGACTGCCTCTTGTGATCGACAGCCTGGAAGGCTGGATTGCGACGGCCTGAGGCCTTGGTGTCCTACAGGCGCTCGGCGCGCTTGCCACGCGTGCCGGCTCGGAATCGTCCCTAGATTGAAATCAGATGAACCGATCGGGTCGGATCATCACTTCACCATCTACAGAGGAACATCTCATGAATAAGGATCAAGTTGCAGGCCGTGTCGACCAGGCAAAGGGCAAGGTCAAGGAAGTGACCGGGCGCGTGACGGGCAGCGAAAAGCTGGAGTCGGAAGGGCTGGTCGACCAGGCATCCGGCAAGGTGCAAAGCACCTATGGCGACGCCAAGGAAAAAGCCAAGGACGCCATCAAGTCGGGTGCAGACAAGCTTTGATTGAGTGATGCAAGCCCACAAAAAAAGCCCGGTTCGACCGGGCTTTTTTGTGGGCGGCACATAGGCCAGGAATAGGCCAGGGATGGATCAATGACCGAGCCAATCCTTCAATTCGTCCGCGTGCTCTTCCTCGTCGGCCAGGATCTCTTCAAGCATGCGGCGCGTGGTCGGATCCTTGTCACCGATCAGGACGATCATCTGGCGATAACTCTCCACGGCGATGCGCTCCGCCACCAGATTGGCCCGCACCATCGCCTGCAGGTCCTTCGAATCGTCGTAGCCCGCATGGCTGCGCGACAGCAGCTGGCTCGGGTTGAAGTCGGGCTCCCCGCCGAGTTGGACGATGCGTTCCGCAATCCGGTCCGCATGCCCCGACTCCTCGTTGGCATGCACGAGGAATTCGTCTGCGATGGCTGGCGACACGACGCCGTCGGCGGTGAAGTAGTGACGCTTGTAGCGCAACACGCAGACAAGCTCGGTGGCCAGTGCATCGTTGAGCAGCTTGACGATATCGTCACGCCACGGGCCGTAGCTCGGAGTGACGGCGCCATCGTCGAGGCTCCGTCCGGCAGCGGCAATGGCACCTTCGTCCAGCGTCAGTCGTTCAGGTGCTGTGTTGATAACGGCATTCATGGTGGATCCTTTCGTGGGGTGGAGTTGTTCTGCATCAGAGTCGTCACCAGATCTGCGATGTCCGAGGTCTTCAGCACGGCAGCCAGGACGGCGGTGATCGACAGCAGGCGCCAAGGCTTGATGAGAACCACCGCGGCGCCGATGCCGGCGGCCGTTCCGAGCACCTTGAACGGTTGCTCCCGCGCATAGCGCTTCAACAGCGGCTTGGCGAGTTGACCAACTGCATTTGCGGGGTGCCTCCGCCACCAGCGCTCTCCCAGCCGACGCGCCACGGATACCCACGCGACATGCTCACCCGATCGCGGTTGATACGCGTAAGCGTCGTCTTGGTCGTCGTCGTAAGCGTAGGGTGGGGGGAGTGTTTCTTCCGGATGATCTCCGTGAAGCTGCCGAAGCAGGGCGCGCCTGGAGATTGCGAGCCGTTGCTGCGGGGTGAGCGCCCGTGAATCAATCGGCATGCTGTCCCTTTCCGAGCTGCATGGCCTGGACGTCCGCATCGAGTTGTGTGCGAAGGTCTTCGAAAGCGCTGAAGGTCGAAGGCCGCGCTGCGAGATATCCCGCAATCAGGGCAATGAGCAATGCAACGCCGGGCACGGCCACGAGAACCCAATGAAAGCTCCCGTGAAGAACGCCCAGCATGATGGCCACGCCCGTGAAGGCGAGTGCCAGCGTGCCGCTGACTGCTGCCAGCACACCGGCAGCCACGCGCGACATCAGCATTCGCGTGGCGGTATTCGTCTCAACCTTGATCAGCGCGGCGTAGTTCGCCAGATGCTGAACAATCAACTCAGGGTGCCCAAGCACCGTCGAAAAAATAGGATGAAGCATGGGTTCCTGAAGCGCTGACCAAGGAGCAAGCCATCAAATCCGGGATCAGTCGTCCCGGCGGCGGCTTGCCAGCACGATGAGCGCCGTGATGGCGGCACCCGCGGCTGCCGCGACCAGCACCGAGCGCACGGGTTGGTCGGAGATGTACTTGCCCGTCACGTCGGCAGCCTGTTCAAGGCGGCGCTGTGCGCGAGCGCTGGTCGTCGACGCGGCTTCGAGGCCACGTTGCACCGCTTGCTGAACGCGAGCTGCGATCTGCTCCACTGCGGGTTCGGTGTCGCGACGCAATTCACGGACCTTTTCGCCAGCTGCGTTGACGGCGTTCTGCGCGTAGGCACGCGTCGTGTCGACAGCATCGCTCGCCGTGCGGCTTGCTTCATCTGCGAGTTGCGAAGGGGTCTTGGCGGTTGTATTCATGAGAACTTCCTTTGCTAAATAAACTGAAGAAGAGGGCCGCAAGATCGTCGAAATACATTGACTGCGAACCCACCAAGCCGCACCTCCACGGCATGGTATTGACTCTAAAGGTCGCCCGATGTTGCCAACTGTCAGCAGCAGCGGCCGGGTATCGTAGGAGAGCGGCCTATCGGTCTTCGACACGATACGGCCAACGGACGCGAGGCCGCAAGCTCATGCAGGCTTGACGACCGGCAGCATCACCGTGAGCTTGCTGCCCTGGCCAGGCGTCGACACCACCGTCAGCTTGCCGCGCGCGGCTTCGACGCGATGGCGCATGCCCGCCAGGCCATGCGTCGATGGTTTCATGCGTCGCGTGTCGAAGCCTTTGCCGTTGTCTTCGACTTCGACGATCACGTGATTCCCGTAGTCCTTCATCACGATCGTCGCTTCGCCCGCTTCTGCGTACTTGCCGATGTTGGTCAAGCTCTCCTGGACCATTCGGTAGATCGTGAGCTGGTTCGACTCGTCGAGCTCCACGGGTTCGAGCGTCATCTGGATGTCGATGCCCGAGCGCTCCGCGAACTCACGCCCCAGTATCTCCAACGACGCCACGAGCCCGAGATTGGACAGGGAGGACGGACGCAGGTCTTCAATGATCCGGCGCTTGAGCGCGATGCCGCTGTTGAGCAGTTCGGTCAGATGCTGAAGCCGCTGGATCGCATCCGGCGAATCGCCCAACCGCGACTTGAGGCGCGCAACATCCAGCTTGGCGGCGGTCAGCAGGGAGCCGAGCTCATCGTGCAGTTCGCGCGCGAGATAGCCGCGCTCCGTCTCGCGCACGTTCTGCAGATGCGTGGCGAGCTCAGCGAGTGTGGCGGTGCGTTCCTTGACCTCGGTCTCGAGTGCATTGCGCTCCCGCTGGAGGACTTCCTGCTGTCGTTCGCCGGCGGAGCGCAGGGCGTGCGTCTGACGCAAATAGAGATAGAACGCCGCGAGTGCCGCGAGCGTGACCACCGCGATGCCGATGCGCCCCAACTCGAGCGACTTCATGATCTGGGTCTGTCCGCCGATCAGTGCCTTGTCGCTGAATGCAACCAGTTCGTTGGTGCAATTGCGTATCGCCTCCATCTCTTCGCGGCCGACGTCGGTGGTGATGACGAACTTCCAGGCATCTTCGTTGTCGCCGCGGCGCAGCCGCACGCTCATTTCCATCTCGGCGAGCTTGCGCGCGACGTGGGTCGACAGTGTGGCCAGTACGGCGTTCTCGGCCGGCCGGCTCGCATAGATGGCACGCAGGGTGTCGAGCTGCCCGCCGACCTGCTTGACCGCTTCGTCGTAAGGCTCCCGATAGCGGGCCTCTCCGGTCAGCAAATAGCCACGCTGACCCGTTTCCGCATCCAGGATGTTCTGGACGAGCATGTTGATCGCGAGACGGGCACGCTGCGCCTCGGCCGCCGCCTCGAGCGAACGATACGACTGGCGATAGCCCGCCTCGTTGATGCCGACGACGGCCAACGCTGCCAGCGTCGCCAGCGTCAGGCTCAGGGCCATCTTCGAAAAAGCTAACCAGCGCATGTAATCTCCACGAGACGCGAACCTCGCAAATTCGGGAATAATTGACGCCGATCAGAGGTCAGCATATTGCGACGTTTTGCGCAACACAACGAAGAAAGTAACAGATGATCAAGATCGGAATTGTGGACGACCACGCCATCGTGCGCTCCGGCTTGCGCCAATTTTTCTCGGAGCATGTCGATCTGCGTGTCGCCGGCGAGGCCGCCAGCGGCCGCGAGGCGATCGAGCTCGTGCGCACGACCGAACTGGACGTATTGGTCATGGACCTGTCGATGCCAGGACAGAGTGGTATCGATGCATTGGCGATGATTCGCGCCAAGGCACCGGATGTAGGCATCTTGATACTGAGCGGCTATCCGGAAGAGCACTATGCGATGAACCTGATTCGCCAAGGCGCCAGCGGCTACCTCAACAAGGAATGCGATCCGATCGAGATCGTCAATGCGATCCGTACGATCTCGCTAGGCCGCCGATACATCACGCCGGCGGTGGCCGAGTTGCTGGCTCGGCAACTCGATCGCAAGGATGATGCAGCGCCGCACGAGCAACTGTCGGAGCGTGAATTTCAAGTGTTCCTCAAGCTTGCCAAGGGTGAAACTGCCGGGGACATCGCCAAGACCTTGTCGCTGTCGGTCAAGACCGTGAGTACGTATCGCACGCGGCTGATGGAAAAGATGAACCTGTCGTCGAACAGCGATCTCACCTATTACGCGCTGAAGAACAAGCTGATCGACTGACGGTCGGACCGCGAGCCAGCGGTTGCGACGGACGAGAGCCCAGCGAGCCCGGCTTGCTGGGTGATCTCGTCAAGTCGCGTTTTGGCCTTTCTGGATGGCCGCAGCCTGCTCGACACAGAAATCGATCAGGGCGTCGATCTCGTTCGACTTGTCAAAGACCGCATCCACGCCGAGCTGCGCGCAGCGCTTTCGAATGTCGGGTGTTGCGTAGTTGCTGAGCACGACCACCTTCTGGTGTGGGCGACGCGTCATGCATTCCTGAAGCACGCCGAGGCCGCTTCCCTGCTTGAGGAAGAGGTCGATGATGGCAAGCTCCCATTCGTCCTGATGTTCGACGAGCCAGCGCCGCGCATCGTCTTCCGCCTCAGCAAAGCCGATGGCCTCGATGCACGTGAGCTCTTCCAGCGTGCCAACGAGATTCTCGCGGATCGTGAGGTTGTCTTCGACGATGTATGTTTTCAATCTGAGGCCCATGTCGAATGACGCGCACCCTCTTGCAGATTGAGTGAGGAGTTGCACGCTAGACAGCGGTTCAAATGATAACCAGCGTCGTCGCAAATCGTGCAGGGCTCGGGGCGCAGAGCTTGTAGGCGCTTTCCGACAAGCGAGGCGCGAGTCGTAGGCAAACCCCCACAGCGGCTGCGGCGCGGTGCCGACCATCGAAGCGGCTCAATCGCGATACCTTTGCCATCCGGAAGGTCGAGGTGGAGGAGGGTTCGCGTCGTGAGTACGCAGATTCATTCGAGACTCAGGCGGTACCGCTTTCAGCCCTCATTGAATGAAGCAAAACATGAACATACTTCTGCAGCGTACATGGGTGACACGGCTTGTCGCCGCGGTGGCGGTATTGCTGCTCGCGCTGGTGCTGCTCGTCTTGTTTTTCCCCTGGGACATGCTTCGTCAGCCGGTCAATCGCTACGTCACCGAAAAGACCGGTCGCAAGTTCGAGATCACCCGACGGCTGGACGTCGACCTGGGATGGCGCACTGCGACCGTCAAGCTCGATGGCGTCGAATTCGCCAATCCCGGTTGGGCACGCGACCCGTATCTGGTGCGGACCGAGCGCGCCGAATTCGACATACGCCTCTGGCCGCTGCTGCGCCGAAGTGTCGTCATTCCAAGGCTGGCGCTGGCGTCGCCCGCAGTGGGGCTTCAGATGGAGTCGGATGGCCGGCGGACCTGGGCGCTCGGCAAGGACACGTCCGACACTGGCACCGTGCCAACGATCGGCCTGCTGCAGATCGATGGCGGATCGCTGGACTTTCTCGCATCGCATCTCGGCGTTGACCTGCATGCCGATTTCACGTTTGACACTGGCCGCGGCGCGATGCCGCTGTCCTATCGCATCAAGGGCACATACCAGCGTCAGCCGCTGGTGGCCGAAGGCCGGACCGGCAACGTGATGCAGTTGACCGCCACCGGCCAGCCGCCGTTTCCGATCGAGATCACGGCCGCCGCAGGGCAGACCAAGCTCAAGGCAGACGGAACCATTGCCAGCCTTGCAGAGCTCGATGGCATCGATGCGAAGGTCGATCTGCGCGGGCAGAGCCTCGGTGATCTCTATCCATTGCTCGGCATCGCATTGCCGCAATCGTCGCCATACGCCATCAGCGGTGAACTGCGCAAGCGCGCGAAACTCTGGGATGTGCAGGGATTGAAGGGCAAGCTGGGTCTGTCCGACATCGGCGGCAACATGCAGTTCGATCAAGGGCAGACGCCGGCGCATCTTGCGGGCGATCTGCGTTCGAGCGTCATGGACATGGACGATCTGGGGCCGCTGATCGGCCTCCCGCCGACAGCCCGCTCCGCGAATGCGGTGGAAGGCGTGGCACCGCCACCGACCGTGACCCAGGTCAAGCGCGCCAAGGGCAACAGCGATCGCGTTCTGCCTTCCGCGACGCTTGATTTCGAGCGTCTCCGGGCGATGAATGCCGACGTGAAATATGCGGCGGCCCGGATCCGCAATGTGCGCGACGTACCGCTCGACAACGGCAGTGTTCAGGTCAAGCTCAACGCCGGCGTATTGACGCTCGACCCCTTGAGCCTGGGTGTGGCGGGCGGGAAGATATCCGGTGCCGTGCGTATCGATGCCTCGCAGAATCCGGCCGACATCCGGATGTCGCTCGATGTCCGCAAGCTGCAATTGAATCGGCTGGTTCCGAAGGTCGAGACGCTGCGTACCAGCTTCAGCAACCTCGATGGCCGCGTCAACCTGTCGGGACGCGGCAATTCCGTGGCCAGTTGGCTCGCCACTTCGTCAGGCGACATCGCTGCGCTCACGGGGCGGGGTCAGTTCAGCAACCTGCTGCTTGAATTCATGGGGCTGGACGGCGGAGAGATCATCAAATTCCTGCTTGGCGGCGACAACAACGTCACTCTGCGTTGTGCGGCCCTGGCATTCGACGTGAACAAGGGAGTGATGACCAGCCGCGACGTGGTGCTGGACACCACCGACACCGTGTTTCATGGAAGCGGGCAGGCGAACTTTGCCGACGAAAGCATGAGTTTCGTGATCCGCCAGGCGCCAAAGGATATGAGCATCCTGTCGTTGCGTACGCCGCTGCTGGTTCGCGGTACTTTTGGCTCGCCATCCGCCGGCGTGGAAAAAGGTCCGCTGATCACGCGTGGCATTGCGGCGCTGGCGCTGGGCGCCATCAACCCGTTGCTGGCACTCGCGGCGACCATCGAGACGGGGCCCGGTGTCGACGCCGACTGCGCCGCGGTGCTATCGAAAGCGAAGCAGCCCGATTCGGCCGCTGCCGCTGCGGGTGCCGACAAAGCCAAATCGGCGAAACAAAAGCCTTAGCGGTTGCACGACACACGGAGATGCGTCGACGGCTCAGGGCGTGCCCTGGCCGCAGACGGTGCAATGCGGGTCGCGCCTCAGGCGCATCGTGTCGAAGGTCGTATGCCGACCATCGAACATGAGCAGCCGGCCGACGAGCGTCGGGTGAATCCCGGCCAGGATCTTGAGCGCCTCCCCGGCTTGCAGCGTACCGATCGTTCCGACGGCGGGCGCGAATGCGCCGAGCACGGCACATCGTGTCTCCTCGAATTCCGCGTCAGGCGGGAAAACGCAGGCGTAGCAGGGTGACGAGGCATCACGGCTGTCATACACGCTGAGCTGTCCATCGAAGCGGATGGCCGCGCCGGCCACCAGGGGCTTGCCATGCGCCACACAGGCCTTGTTGACGGCTTGGCGTGTCGTGAAGCTGTCGCTGCAGTCGATCACCACATCGGCTTGCGGGACCAGTCGAGCGAGCCAGGCCTCATCGGCCCGCACCGCGTGCGTTTCGATCGAGATCGTCGGATTCAGCGCGGCCATGGCGGTCGCCGCCGAGTCGACCTTCGGCGTGCCGACACGCTCCGTGCTGTGTGCGATCTGCCGTTGGAGATTGGTGAGGTCGACGTGGTCATCGTCGACGAGCGTGAGATGGCCGACGCCAGCGGCCGCGAGATACAGCGCGACCGGCGACCCGAGCCCGCCTGCGCCGATGATCAATGCGCGCGAGGCGTCGACGCGCGACTGCCCTTCGATGCCCCATTCCTCCAGGAGGATGTGGCGCGAATAGCGCAGCAACGCATCGTCATTCATGGCTGCGCAACGGACCGGCGGCCGGCATGCCCGCTTTCAGGACATGCGGCCGAACCGGTCAGTTTTCCTTTTTCTCTTCCTTGTTGTCGACGATCACCTGGGTCTTGCTCACCAGGACCGGCGCACCCTTGAGGCGATTGAGCGCCTGCACCAGCGGGAAGTCCTTGTCCGAACCGAATTCAGGCACCTTGCGGTCTGCCGCCGGCTTCTTCGCTTCTTCTTCCAGGCGCTTGCGTGCTTCGTCGCGTGCCTTTTCGCGCTCGGGATCCTTGCTCTCCGGGCCCTGGCCGCTGGCCAGGTGCTTTTCGAGATCGGCCTCGCGCATGCGAAGTGCGGCGAAGGGGCTGCCTTCGGCGCTTTCGTCCACCAGCACGTTCGGAACGATGCCCTTGGCCTGGATCGACGTGCCGCTCGGCGTGTAGTAGCGCGCCGTGGTGATCTTCAGGCCGGTGTCCGGTCCGAGCGGACGAACCGTCTGCACCGAACCCTTGCCGAAGGTCTGGCTGCCCATGATCGTCGCGCGCTTGTGATCCTGCAGCGCGCCGGCGACGATTTCGCTGGCGGATGCCGAGCCTTCGTTCACCAGGACGACCAGGGGCACTGTCTTCAACGCGACCGGCAGGCTGCGCAGCGGATCCGCGCCGGCACGGCGTTGGTAGAACTCCGGTGCGGCCTTGTAGATCGACTTGCTCTCGGCCAACTGGCCGTCGGTGGTGACCACGGTCACGTTTTCGGGCAGGAAGGCTGCCGAAATCGCGACGGCCGCGTCGAGCAGGCCACCCGGGTCGTTGCGCAGGTCGAGCACCAGCCCCTTGAGATTCGGCTCCTGCTTGTAGATCTCATCGATCTTCTTGACGAAGTCATCGACCGTGCGTTCCTGGAACTGCGACAGGCGGATCCATCCATAACCCGGCTCGATCACCTTGCCGCGAACCGACTGCGTCCGGATTTCTTCGCGCGTAATGGTCACGGGGAAGGTGCGGTTCTCGTCCTTGCGGAAGATCGTCAGCAGCACCTTCGTGTTGGCCTCGCCGCGCATGCGCTTCACGGCATCGTTGAGCGACAGGCCGCGAACCGCCGTGTCGTCGATCTTCGTGATCAGGTCGTTCGGCTTGAGGCCGGCGCGGAAAGCGGGTGAGCCCTCGATCGGCGAGACGACCTTGATCAAGCCGTCTTCCTGGGAGATCTCGATGCCGACGCCGACAAAGCGGCCGGTCGTGCCTTCGCGGAATTCCTTGAAGGACTTCTTGTCGAAATACTGCGAGTGCGGATCGAGGCCGGCCACCATGCCGGAGATCGCATCGGAAATGAGCTTCTTCTCATCCACGGGCTCGACATAGTCGCTCTTGACCATGCCGAAAACCGCTGCGAGCTGCTGGAGCTCTTCGAGCGGCAACGGTTCCAATGAGCCACGCGCCACGGTTTGAAGCGAAACGGTGGTCAATACACCGGCAACCGCGCCTGCGGCCACCCAGCCGGTGATTTTCAATTTCTGGCCCATGTCTATATGTCCTTGTCGGCTTGGAAACCAATATACACAGCTTGGAAGCAATTTGCCTGCCGTGGTTCCAGCAGGTTTCAAATTAGCTGAAGCCGTTTGTCGTCTTTGGAATCAGGCCTTGCCTTGCGTCGCCACTGCGGCGGCGGCCTTGGCTGCCGCCTCGGCATCGCCAAGGTAGTAGTGGCGCAGCGGCTTCAGTTCGTCGTCGAGTTCGTAGACCAGCGGAATGCCGTTCGGGATGTTCAGTCCGACGATGTCGCTGTCCGAGATGCCGTCCAGGTACTTGATGAGCGCGCGGATCGAATTGCCATGCGCCGCGACGACGAGTCGGCGGCCGCTGCGGATGGCCGGCGCCATCGATTCGTTCCAGAAGGGCAGAACGCGCGCCACCGTGTCCTTCAGGCATTCGGTCAGCGGCACCTGCTCGGGCGTCAGCTTGGCGTACCGGACGTCGCTGCGTTCGCTGCGCGGGTCGTTCGCTTCCAGCGGCGGCGGCGGCGTGTCGTAGCTGCGGCGCCAGATCAGCACCTGCTCGTCGCCGTATTTCTTCGCGGTTTCCGCCTTGTTCAGGCCTTGCAGGCCGCCGTAGTGGCGTTCGTTCAGGCGCCAGGAATGCACCACGGGCAGCCAGGTGCGATCGAGTTCGTCCAGCGTGTGCCACAGCGTGCGGGTCGCGCGCTTGAGTACGCTGGTGTAGGCCACGTCGAACTCATAGCCTTCGGCCTTGAGCAGCCGTCCGGCCTGCTTGGCCTGCTCGACGCCGGTTTCGGTCAGGTCCACGTCGGTCCAGCCGGTGAAGCGGTTTTCGAGATTCCAAGTCGATTCGCCGTGGCGGATCAATACCAGTTTGTGCATGGGAGGGGCCTTTGGCATGAAGGGGAGCGGACTGCAGAATCCGGCATTCTAAAATCCCATGTTTGCCATTCAAGGAAGAACGTGAAATTCATCGTCGACAACTGGCTGCTGATCCTGATTGCGCTCAGCTCGGGTGGCATGCTCGCCTGGCCGCTGATCCGCGGGGGAACTGGCGGGTCGCTGACGGCGCAGGGCGCCGTGCAGCTCATCAACCGTTCGCGGGCGGTCGTGGTCGATGTGCGGGAGCCGGAGGAGTTTGCGGCCGGCCATGTGACCGGTGCGAAGAACATCCCGTTGAACCAGCTCGAGACCAAGCTGGCGAGCACCGTCAAGAACAAGACCGTGCCGCTGTTGCTGGTCTGTGGCACCGGCAGCCGCGCGCAACGCGCCGTGGCGACCGCCAAGAAACTCGGCTACGAGCAGGCCCAAGCCATCGCCGGCGGGTTGAAATCCTGGAAAGACGCTAATCTGCCGATCGAGACGTAATTCGCCCAGGGCGTCGCGCATCGCGTGACGCTTCCACCGACTTCCTGGCCGGCGAAAACACCAGAGAACCGGCAAGGCGGGATCCGCGGTGTTTCATGAATGGTGCCCGCGGATATCGGGGTGAGGGCGTCGATGTTGTTGAAATTCTGAAAGTCTTCCCAAGGTAGAGCCCATGCAAGCCGTCAAGATGTACACCACCGCCGTCTGCCCCTACTGCACGCGCGCGAAGCAAATCCTCAAGTCGAAGGGCGTCGAGCAGATCGAAGAGATCCGCATCGACAGCGATCCGCAGGCCCGCAGCACGATGATGGAAATCACCCAGCGTCGCACGGTGCCGCAGATCTTCATCGGCGACACCCACGTCGGCGGCTGCGACGACCTGATCGCGCTCGACGGGCGCGGCGGGCTGGTGCCGCTGCTGCAGGCCGCCTGAGTCGTCATACGAACGGGCGATAATCGTCCGTTCATTCCTGTGCAGCCCGCCGTGGGACTTCTCCGGCGGGCATTGTTTTGATCCCCGAAAGTTTTCAGCCATGGCCGACACCCAAGATCCCGTGTTCCAGATTCAGCGCGTCTACCTGAAGGACCTCTCGCTGGAGCAGCCCAATTCGCCCGCCATCCTGCTCGAGCAGGAACAGCCGACCGTCGATATCCAGCTTGGCGTGGACGCCCAGCCCGTCACCGACGGCATCTTCGAGATCACCGTGTCGGCCACCGTGCAGACCAAGATCGGCGACCGCACCGTGTTCCTGGTGGAGGCCAAGCAGGCCGGCATCTTCGAGATCCGCAACCTGCCGGAAGACCAGATGGGCCCGATCCTCGGCATCGCCTGCCCGCAGATCGTGTACCCGTACCTGCGCGGCAACGTGGCCGACGTGATCCAGCGCGGCGGCTTCCCGCCGGTGCACCTGGCGGAAATCAACTTCCAGGCCATGTTCGAACAGCAGCAAGCACAGGCCGCCGGCCAGCCTTCGCCGATCCTCACGCAGTAAGGCCTTCGGGCTCCCGCTGTCGATGAAACTCAGCGTGCTCGGCGCTGGTGCCTGGGGCACGGCGCTGGCCATCAATGCGGCTCACAGGCACGACGTGGTCCTGTGGGCGCGCGATGCGCCTCAGGCGCATGAAATGGCGCGCAGCCGTGGCAATGCGCGCTACCTTCCTGGTTTTCCGCTGCCGCCGGCACTTTCGGTGGTGTCGGGCGACGTCCGCACGGCCGTGGCGCACGCCGATCTCGTCATCGTCGCAACACCCGTTGCAGCGCTTCGCGCGCAGCTCGACGGGCTGCGCGGACTCGCGGTGCCGATCGCATGGCTCTGCAAGGGCATCGAGCCGGTCGCCAGTGAAGCCGGCGGTTTCGGTTTGCTGCCGCATGAAATTCAACGTCTGGTCGCACCGGAACTGAGGTCCGGCGTTCTCAGCGGGCCGAGCTTCGCGCAGGAGGTTGCGCAAGGCCGGCCGACGGCGCTGGTGGCGGCCAGTGTCCATGCGGATGTGCGCGATGCGCTGGTCGATGCGTTTCATGGCCCCGGATTGCGTGTGTACGCCAACGACGATCTGGTTGGCGTCGAGGTCGGCGGTGCGGTCAAGAACGTGCTCGCCATCGCGACCGGCCTCTGCGACGGGCTCTCACTGGGCCTGAATGCGCGTGCGGCGCTCATCACGCGTGGACTGGCCGAGATGACGCGCTTCGGTGTGGCGCTCGGTGCGTCGACCGAAACCTTCATGGGGCTGTCCGGGCTCGGCGACCTCGTGTTGACCGCCACGGGCGATCTGTCGCGCAACCGCAAGGTCGGCCAGTTGCTGGCGCAGGGCCAGACCCAGGAGCAGGCCGTGCGGTCGCTCGGCCACGTCGCCGAAGGCGTGTATTGCGCGCGTGCGGTGGTGCAGCGCGCGCAGCATCTGGGCGTCGACATGCCGATCGCGCAGGGCGTGGTCGCCTTGCTCGATGGCCGCATGCGGCCCGAAGACGCAGTGGCGGAGCTGATGGGGCGCGAGCCGGGTTCGGAGCGCAGCGCGAGCTGACTCCGGCGTCGGCTCAGTCGCCGAGGTCCAGCACGCACGCATCGCCCAGCGGCTCACGCCAGACGCGCACGCGCGCCGGCGGCGGTTGCATGTCGGCCAGCGCATAGGCGATGAACACGCAGAGATTCTCCAGTGTCGGCACGCCCAGGCCCGGCACTTCGTCCAGCAGATGGTGGTCGAGTTGTTCGCGCACCAGGTCCAGCCGCTGCCGCAGCAGGCCGAGGTCGATCACCATGCCTGTGTCCGGATCGCGCGGACCGCGCACCGACACTTCCGCGTGATAGGTGTGGCCGTGGATTCGGCGGCTGCTGGCGGTCTCGATCGCGCGTTCCAGCGTGTGCGCGGCGTCGAAGTAGAAACGCTGGCTGACGGTGAAGGTGGTGCGGTTGTTCATCGGATGCCCGTGAGCTTGTGGGTCTGCAGGCTCAGTCGCCAGCCCGGGTTGCGCATGCAGGTCTCGATGCAGAGCGACGTGTTGGCCCGTTGGTCGGGGCCGTCCATGGGTTGCAGGAAGCGCTGGGTGAAGTCGCTGCTGGCTGCGAGCAATGCCAGGTCCAGCCCGGCCTGCGGCCACACCACCTTCAACTCCTGCCCGCTGCGCTGCACCCACGGGGCACCGGCCTTCGGACTGATGCAGAGCCAGTCGATGCCGGCGGGCGCGGCGATCGTGCCGTTGCTTTCCACCGCGATCCGGAAGTGCCGCGCGTGCAACGCCTCGATGAGCGCATCGTCCAGTTGCAGCAGCGGTTCGCCACCGGTCAGCACGACCATCCGGTGATCGCTGTCGTCGGCCGGCCACTGCGCGGCGATCGTGTCGGCCAGTTGTGCCGCATCGGCAAACTTGCCGCCGAGGGTGCCGTCCGTGCCGACGAAATCGGTGTCGCAGAAGCGGCAGATGGCATCGGCGCGATCGCTTTCGCGCCCGTTCCAGAGGTTGCAGCCTGCGAATCGGCAGAACACCGCCGGCATGCCGGTCTGGGCGCCTTCGCCCTGCAAGGTATAGAAGATTTCCTTGACGCTGTAGCTCATGGTTTGCTCTGTGGGGTCGTGGGGCAGGTGTCTCCCTGCGGGCGTCGGTGGCCAGGCATCGCAGTGGAACGAATGACAGGAATCGGAAGCTAGGAGGAGGCGGAGGACGTGGGGCTGTAGGCCAGCCGGACGTAGATCGGCGCAAACGCTTCGGCCTGCGTGATGTCGATCAGCGTTTCTTTCGCGAGTTCAAGCATCGCGATGAAAGTGACGACCAGCACGGGCACGCCGCGCGTGACGTCGAACAGCTTTTCGAATTCGACGAACTGTCGGCCTTGCAGATGGCGCAGCACGATGCTCATGTGCTCGCGCACGCTGAGCTCCTCGCGCGAGATCTTGTGGTGCTGCACGAGCTTGGCGCGCTTGAGGATGTCCGCCCAGGCGTCGCGCAGGTCGACCACGGTCACTTCCGGAAAGCGCGGCTTGAGCGACTGTTCGATGTAAACCTGCGCCTTCAGGAAATCGCGGCCGTACTGCGGCATGGCGCTCAATGCCGCAGCCTGCAGCTTGGTGTGCTCGTATTCGAGCAGGCGCCGCACGAGTTCGGCGCGCGGGTCTTCGGCCTCTTCGCCGTCGGCCGTCTTCTTGGGCGGCAGCAGCATGCGCGACTTGATCTCGATCAGCATCGCGGCCATCAACAGGTACTCGGCCGCAAGCTCCAGATTCGTCCGCCGAACATGGTCGACATACGCCAGGTACTGGCGCGTCAGGCCCGCCATCGGGATGTCGAGGATGTTGAAGTTCTGCTTGCGGATCAGGTAGAGCAGCAGGTCCAGCGGTCCCTCGAAGGCTTCGAGGAAGACCTGGAGCGCCTCGGGCGGGATGTACAGGTCGTTCGGCAGCGCGAACAGCGGCTCGCCATAAAGCTTGGCGAGCGCGACCTGATCGATCACTTCCGGCATCGCACCCACCGCGGCGCCGTGATCGTCGCCTTCGGCGGGGCGGACGCTCACTTCGTCGCTTGGGTCTGGTAGACGTAGGGTTGCTGTGCGACCTTCGCCTCGCCGTACTCGGCTTGCAGGCTGCGGTCGAGCTGCTTGTCCCACAGCAGGGCGCGGCCGGCGCGTTGTTCTGCCTCCAGCGACGGCTTCTTCTTCTTGAGATCCTCGATGAAATCGGTGGCGTCGGAGGTGTAGTGGGGGCGATTGAAGATGGACATAGACTGAGCCTTTGGCGCGGATTTTACCGGGGGACGGCATGGCACGCGGAAACGGATGGAAGCGGGCGGCATTTGCGGGGCTGCTGGCTGCGCTGGCGATCCTCGCCGGCTGCGACAAGCAGGCGATCAGCGAACTGGAAGAGGGCGTGTCGACCGAGGCCGACGTTCGCGCGCGTTTCGGCCAACCCGAGAACATCTGGGACGCGCCGGGTGGGCGCGTCTTCGAATACAACCGCCAGCCGCAGGGCCAGAAGAACTACATGATCACCATCGGGCCGGACGGCAAGATGGCCGCGTTGCGCCAGGTGCTGACGCCGCAGAACTTCGCGAAAGTCCAGCCCGGCATGCCGATGGAGGCGTTGCGCAAGCTGCTGGGCAAGCCCGCGAAGGTCACGCCTTATGCGTTGCGCCATGAGACCGAATGGGAATGGCGCTGGATCGAACCGCCCAATGCGCCGATGGTCTTCACCGCCGTGCTGAACGACGACCAGCGCGTGGTGCGCAGCGGCTCGGCGCCCGACCGCGGCACCGAAGCACCCTGAGCCCTTCGCCCTTCGATGCGGCAGGGCGCGACCCGATCAGGGCGCGCTGTCGCCCGGCAGCACGGCGCCGATCGCCCGGCCACCGAGGCGCGCGGTGCCGATGGCGGCGTCCGCAGCGAGCCCGACCGCCGACGCGCCCACGCTCACGGCCGTGCCTGCGACGCTGACCACCGCGCTCCCCACGCTCACGACCGCGCAGCCGCTGGCCGACAACAGGACGCCGGCGGCCAGCAGCCCGAAAACGAGACGATGGGAAGCGTTCATGGCGGTCGGCTCCTGAATCAGTGGATGCGCATGCCCGGCGTGGCGCCCGGCCACGGCTCGAGCACGTGGATGCCCGGATGGGCTTTCTCGTCCGCATGGCTGGCTGCAAGGACCATGCCTTCGCTCACGCCGAACTTCATCTTGCGCGGCGCGAGGTTCGCGACCAGCACCGTCAGCTTGCCGACCAGCTGTTCCGGCTTGTAGGCCGAAGCGATCCCGCTGAACACGTTGCGCGTCTTTCCTTCGCCGGCGTCGAGCGTCAGCCGCAGTAGCTTGGTCGAGCCTTCGACCGGCTCGCAGTTCACGATCTTCGCGATCCGCAGGTCGATCTTCGTGAAGTCGTCGATCGTGATGACGGGCGCGATCGCCTCGCCGCCCGGCAGTTCGGCGGGCGTCTCGGCAGGCACTGCCGCCGGCGCGGGCGCATCGAACAGCGCGTCCAGCAGCTTCGGGTCGACGCGCTGCATCAGGTGCTTGTAGTCGCCGATCGCATGGCCGGCGGGCAGCGCCTGCGTGGCATCGGTCCATTGCAGCGGCGAGATCTTCAGGAAGGCCTCGACGTTGGCTGCCAGCGCCGGCAGCACCGGCTTCAGGTAGATCGTGAGCAGGCGGAAGGCCTCGATGCACACGGTGCAGACGTCGTGCAGCCGCGCCTCCATGCCTTCCTTCTTCGCCAGCTCCCAGGGCTTGTTGGCGTCGACGTATTCGTTCACGCGGTCGGCCAGCGCCATCGTGTCGCGCAGCGCGCGCGCCGTGTCGCGGCCGTCGTACAGCGCGCGGATGCTGCCGCCCTCGCCGCGCAGCAGGCCCAGCAGGGCGGCACCGTCTTCCGACACCGTGCCCAGCTGGCCGCCGAAGCGCTTGCCGATGAAGCCGGCGGCGCGGCTCGCGATGTTGATGTACTTGCCGACCAGGTCGCTGTTGACGCGCGCGACGAAGTCCTCGGGGTTGAAGTCGATGTCCTCGTTGCGGCCGCTGAGCTTGGCGGCGAGGTAGTAGCGCAGGTGTTCCGGGTTCAGGCCGATCGACAGGTATTTCAGCGGGTCGATGCCGGTGCCGCGGCTCTTGCTCATCTTCTCGCCGCTGACCGTGAGATGGCCGTGCACGTAGATCGCGTTCGGCGTCTTGCGGCCGCTGAAATGCAGCATCGCGGGCCAGAACAGCGTGTGGAAGGTGATGATGTCCTTGCCGATGAAGTGCACCTGCTCCAGCTCGGGATCGGCCATGTACTCGGTGTACGAGATGCCGTCGCCGCCGAGTTCGATGCAGCGCTTGTCCAGCAGGTTCTTCAGCGACGCGAGGTAGCCGACCGGCGCGTCCAGCCACACGTAGAAGTACTTGCCCGGCGCGTCGGGGATCTCGATGCCGAAGTAGGGCGCATCGCGGCTGATGTCCCAGTCGCCGAGGCCGGTGCGGGCTCTTTTCCCTTCTTCGCCCTTGTCTTCCTCGTCCTTGTAGAGCCACTCGCGGATCTTGTTCTGGACTTCGAGCTGCACGTGGCCGGCGGCTGCGGTCCATTCCTTCAGGAAGGCCTCGCAGCGCGGGTCCGACAGCTTGAAGAAGAAGTGGTCGGAGCTGCGCAGTTCGGGCTTGGCGCCGGACAGGGCCGAATACGGGTTGATCAGTTCGGTCGGGGCGTACACCGCGCCGCAGACCTCGCAGTTGTCGCCGTACTGGTCCTTGGCGTGGCAGTTCGGGCACTCGCCCTTGATGAAGCGGTCGGCCAGGAACATGCCCTTCTGCGGGTCGTAGAACTGCTCGACGCTCTTCGTCGAGATCAGTCCGGCCTTGTCGCGCAGGTCGCGGTAGATGTCCTGGGCGAGCTGGTGGTTTTCCGGTGAATCGGTCGAACTCCAGTTGTCGAAGGCGATGTGGAAGCCGTCCAGGTATTCGGCGCGGCCGGCCGCGATGCCGGCGACGAAGGCCTGCGGCGTCACGCCCGCCTTGTCGGCCGCGATCGTGATCGCGGCGCCGTGCGCGTCGTCGGCGCAGACGAAATCGACCTGTGCGCCGTTCATTCGCTGAAACCGCACCCAGATGTCGGCCTGGATGTATTCCATGATGTGGCCGATATGGAACTTGCCGTTGGCATACGGCAGGGCGGTGGTGACGAAGAGCTTGCGCGTGGCGGACATCGAGAGGGCGCTTTCGGGAAGTGACGGGTCGGCGGTGGGCCGGGACGGCGCCACACCGAGGAGCGGGCATTTTATGGGCGCCGCTTGGCCCCGTCCGCTCGGCGGGCAAGCGCCACAACGGCGGCGCCATCGGCGTATTCTTCGGGCCGCACGCGGCGCGCGCCGCAGACCCACCGACCCGACGAGAGAACATCGCCATGACCACTTCCATCCCCGCCACCCTGATTCCCGGCGACGGCATCGGCCCCGAGATCGTCGACGCCACGCTGGCCGCACTCGACGCACTGCGGGCGCCCTTCGAATGGGACCGGCAGATCGCCGGCCTCGGCGGCGTGAAGGCCGCCGGCGATCCGCTGCCGGCCGCCACGCTCGACAGCATCCGCCGCACCCGGCTCGCGCTCAAGGGCCCGCTCGAGACGCCGTCGGGCGGCGGCTACCGCTCGTCGAACGTGCGGCTGCGCGAGGAGTTCCAGCTCTACGCCAACCTGCGCCCGGCGCGCACCGTCATCCCCGGCGGGCGCTTCGACAAGATCGACCTGATGGTGGTGCGGGAGAACCTCGAGGGCCTCTACATCGGGCACGAGCACTACGTGCGCATCGACGACGATCCGCACGCGGTCGGCATGGCGACCGGCATCAACACCCGGCAGGGCTGCCGCCGCATCCTCGAATACGCGTTCGAGACCGCGATCGCCACCGGCCGCCGCAAGGTGACGCTGGTGCACAAGGCCAACATCATGAAGGTGCTGACCGGGCTGTTCCTCGAGACCGGCCTGAAGCTCTACGAAGAGAAATACAAGGGCAAGTTCGAGCTCGACACCATCATCGTCGACGCCTGTGCGATGAAGCTGGTGCTCAACCCGTGGCAGTTCGACATGCTGGTCACGACCAACCTGTTCGGCGACATCCTGTCGGACCTGGTGGCCGGCCTGGTGGGGGGGCTCGGCATGGCGCCCGGCGCCAACATCGGCGCGGACGCGGCGATCTTCGAGGCCGTGCACGGCTCCGCGCCGGACATCGCCGGCAAGGGCATCGCCAACCCGATCGCCATCATGCTGGCGGCGGCGCTGATGCTCGACCACTGCAGGCGCACCGACCTCGGCAACCGCCTGCGCCAGGCGATCGACGACACGCTCAACATCGACAAGGTGCGCACCGGCGACCTGGGCGGCACGGCGAACACGGCGGCCTTCACCAAGGCGCTGGTCAGCCGCATCACGAACGGCTGAGCCGACTGCGCTCGATCGAAAACCCACGACATGGCTTCTTCCCTTCCCGCACTCTCCCTCCTCGAAACCCGCGTGCTCGGCGTGCTGATCGAAAAGCAGCGCACCGTGCCCGACAGCTATCCGCTCACGCTCAACGCGCTGGTGTCCGGCTGCAACCAGAAGACCAGCCGCCATCCGGTGCTCGACGTCACCGACGCGCAGGCGCAAGCGGCGCTCGACAGCCTCAAGGGCTACAGCCTCGTGATGGAAAGCAGCGGCGGGCGCACCTTCCGCTACGAGCAGAACACCGCGCGCGTGCTGCAGCTGCCCTCGCAGTCGGTCATCCTGCTGGCGGTGCTGATGCTGCGCGGACCGCAGACCGCCGGCGAGCTGCGCATCGCCTGCGACCGGATGCACAACTTCGCCGACATCTCGTCGGTCGAAGGCTTCCTCAACGAACTCGCCGAGCGCCCCGCCGGTGCGCTGGTCGCCAAGCTGCAGCGCCTGCCCGGCGCGCGCGAAGGCCGCTGGGCGCACCTGCTCAGCGGCGCACCTGCCGAGGAGCTCGCCGGTGCCGACGGCGCACCCGCGCCGGCCGCCGACATCTCGCTGGGCGAGATCGCCGCGCTCAAGGCCAACGTCGCGCGGCTCGAGACCGAGGTCGGCACGCTGAAGGCGCTGCTGGCGCGCGTCTGCGGCGAGCTCGGCATCGCGACGGCCTGAGCCGCTGCGCAGACGCCACCACGACCCCGCAGCGCGGCCGCATGCAGTTGCTCTTCGTCCACGGCATGGGCCGCACGCCGCTGTCCGGCTGGCCGATGCTGCGGCATCTGCGCAGTGCCGGGCTGCAGACCGGCACCTTCGGCTACATGACGAGCCTGGAAGATGCCGCGGCCATCGGCCGGCGGCTTGCCGGGCGCCTGGCGGCGATGGGCGAGCAGGGCGACTACGCCGTGGTCGGGCATTCGCTCGGCGGCGTGCTGCTGCGTGTGGCCATCGCGGCGCTGGCGGCGGATGCACGGATGCCGCGCCATCTCTTCCTGCTGGGTTCGCCGGTCGGCGCCACGCGGCTGGCCCGCCGGCTGCAGGGTCACCCCGTCTATCGCGTGCTGACGCGCGACTGCGGCCAGATGCTCGCGTCGGCGCAGCGCATGGCGTCGATCGGCCCGGCCCGCGTGCCGGTGACCAGCGTGGTCGGCATGCGCGGGTTGTCCGGCCGGCGCAGCCCTTTCGGCGGCGAGCCGAACGACGGCGTGGTGGCGCTGTCGGAAGTCGAGGCCGACTGGATCGATGACCAGGTCCGGCTGCCGCTCGTCCACACGCTGCTGCCAGCGAATGCGCGCGTGGCCGGCGTCATCCTCGACAGGCTGGGTCCGCGCGGCTGAGCCTGGCAATGCTGCGGCCCCGCAGGGGGTTTGGATGGCGCACTAGACTACGCGCCACTCTGGAGTTGAACCATGTCAGTCACGCAAGAAGCGCTTCTGGAAGCGCTCAAGGCCGTTCAGGACCCGAACACGGGCAAGGATTTCGTCAACAGCAAGGCGTTGAAGAACCTGCGGATCACCGGAGGCGACGTCTCGTTCGGCGTCGAACTCGGCTATCCGGCAAAAAGCCAGCATGCGGCGCTGCGCGATGCCTTCGCCGCCGCCGCGCGGACCGTCGCCGGCGTCGGCAGCGTCTCCGTCGACATCACGACCAAGGTCGCCAGCCACGCCGTGCAGCGTGGCGTGCAATTGCTGCCGGGCGTGAAGAACATCGTCGCCGTCGCGTCCGGCAAGGGCGGCGTCGGCAAGAGCACCACCGCGGCCAACCTGGCGCTGGCGCTGGCCGCCGAAGGCGCGACCGTCGGCCTGCTCGACGCCGACATCTACGGGCCGAGCCAGCCGATGATGTTCGGCATCGAAGGCCGCCCGGCGAGCGAGGACGGCAAGACCATGCAGCCGATGGAAAACCACGGCGTGCAGGTGATGTCGATCGGTTTCCTGGTCGATGCCGACCAGGCCATGATCTGGCGCGGCCCGATGGCCACGCAGGCACTGGAGCAGCTGCTGCGCCAGACCAACTGGAAGGACCTCGACTACCTGATCGTCGACATGCCGCCCGGCACCGGCGACATCCAGCTCACGCTGAGCCAGCGCGTGCCGCTCACCGGCGCCGTGATCGTCACCACGCCGCAGGACATCGCGCTGCTCGATGCCAAGAAGGGCATCAAGATGTTCGAGAAGGTCGGCGTGCCGATCCTCGGCATCGTCGAGAACATGGCGGTGCACGTGTGCTCGAACTGCGGCCACGTCGAGCACATCTTCGGCGCCGACGGCGGCCGGAAGATGGCGCAGCAATATCAGATGGACTACCTCGGCGCGCTGCCGCTCGACATCAACATCCGCATGCAGGCCGACAGCGGCAAGCCAACCGTGGTGGCGGACCCCGAGGGCGAAGTGGCCGCGATCTACAGGACGGTGGCGCGTGCGGTCGCGGTGAGCATCGCCGAGAAGGCCAAGGACTTCTCGGCGAAATTCCCGACCATCACGGTCAGCAAGAACACCTGAGGATGGCGGCCGCCTTGCGCATCGCCGGCCGTTGCGGCCGCAGTCCCGTCGCGCCGGAGCGGCGGGGTTGAACGTCCTCACGTCGATGCGCTACCTGGTGGCGCTGAACGAGCATCGGCACTTCGGCCGCGCGGCGCTGGCGTGCCACATCACGCAGCCCGCACTGTCGAACGCGCTGCGCGCGCTCGAGGGCGAGTTCGGCGTGCTGATCGTGAAGCGCGGGCGCACCTTCGCCGGGCTGACCAGCGAGGGCGAGGCCGTGCTCGCGACCGCGCAGCGCATGCTGCGCGAGCAGGAACTGCTGCGCGAACGCCTCGACAGCGAGTCGGCGCAGCCGACCGGGCGCCTGCGTCTCGCCGCCGTGCCGACCGCGATGCCGATCCTGTCGCGCTTCTCCATCGCGCTGCAGATGCGGCATCCGGGCATCGCCCCGACCGTGATCTCGCTGAGCTCGCTGGAGATCGAGACCGCGCTCGACAGCATGTCGCTCGACCTGGCGCTCGGCTACACCGACCGCACCCGCGTGCGCAACGTGAGCCTTGCCGTCTGGCCGCAGTGCACCGAGCACTACTACCTGGTGCAGCGCACCTCCGCGCCGGGCGTCGATACCGGCTGGCGCCTCGGGCCGCCGGTGCGCTGGGCCGAAGCCGCCGGCCTGCCGCTGTGCCTGATGACACCGGACATGCACAACCGGGCCATCATCGATCAGGCTTTCGAGGCGGCTGGCCAGATCGTCGTGCCGGCCATGGAAACCAACTCGATCCACACGCTGGCACGCAGCGTGGGGGCCGGCGCGCTGGCCAGCGTGTTGCCGGGTGCGGCGCTGGAGCTGCTGCGGCACGACGCGTCCTTCGAGGCGCGGCCGCTGGTCGAGCCGCTGCTGCAGACGCCGCTGGGCTTCATGACGCACGCGAGCGACCGCATCTCGCGCGCGCTGCAGGCGGCGGTCGCGCTGATGCAGAGCGACGAATGGCTGGCTCAATTGGCGCTGCCGACCGATCTCGCACCGCCTGCCGCATCCGTCCCCGCCGACCCCGGCGAGGCCTGAAGGCCGCCTGCCGTCGCCTGGCTGCGTCCGACGGCGCCGGGCAGTGCCGCATTCGGCGCCCGCTTTTCATTTCTTTTGCGAATCGCCCCATGTGCGAATGCAATTGGCCGGCCATTCGCGCCCGGCCTAGACTCCGGCCGCCTTGCGCAGCGCAATGCCTTGATTCGGATCAACGACATACGAGGAGACATATGGCCGGTCCCGCTTCCACCGCACTTCCCGATGCGCCCGTTGGCGCCGGTTCCTCTCCCGGATGGCTCGAGAAGGAACGGATCATTGCCGGCGCCGGCTTCAACCGCTGGCTGGTGCCGCCGGCCGCGCTGGCGATCCACCTGTGCATCGGCATGGCCTATGGCTTCTCGGTGTTCTGGCTGCCGCTGTCGAAGATGCTGGCCACGGCCGGCACCGGTGCCCAGGCCTGCGCCAAGGACATGAGCTTCTTCGCCGAGCTGTTCGCCACCGGCTGCGACTGGCGCATCGCCACGCTGGGCTGGATGTACACGCTCTTCTTCGTGTTCCTGGGTTGCTCCGCAGCGATCTGGGGCGGCTGGCTGGAACGCGTCGGCCCGCGCAAGGCCGGTGTGGTCAGCGCGCTGTGCTGGTGCGGCGGCATGCTGCTGTCGGCGCTCGGCATCTACCTGCACCAGTTCTGGCTGATGATCCTCGGCTCCGGCGTGATCGGTGGCATCGGCCTCGGCCTGGGCTACATCTCGCCGGTGTCGACGCTGATCAAGTGGTTCCCCGACCGCCGCGGCATGGCGACCGGCATGGCCATCATGGGCTTCGGCGGCGGCGCGATGATCGGCTCGCCGCTGGCAGTCGAGCTGATGAAGGCCTTCGCCACACCGACCAGTGCCGGCGTGCTGCAGACCTTCGTGGTGATGGCCATCGTCTACTTCGTCTTCATGATGGCCGGCGCGCTCGGCTACCGCGTGCCCGCGACGGGCTGGAAGCCGGCCGGCTGGACACCACCGCCGCCCAGCGCCAACGCGATGATCACGCAGCGCCACGTTCACGTGAAGAAGGTCTGGGGCATTCCGCAGTTCTGGCTGCTGTGGCTGGTGCTGTGCATGAACGTGAGCGCGGGCATCGGCGTGATCGGCATGTCCTCGCCGATGCTGCAGGAAGTCTTCGGCGGCGCGCTGATCGGTGTCACGCAGAAGTTCGGCGAACTCGACAAGACCCAGCTGGGCGCGATCGCGGCCGTCGCGGGCGGCTTCACCGCGCTGCTGAGCCTGTTCAACATCGGTGGCCGCTTCTTCTGGGCCAGCCTGTCCGACAAGCTCGGCCGCAAGATGACCTACTTCGTCTTCTTCGTGCTCGGCGGCCTGCTGTACGCCAGCATCCCGTCGTCGGCCGGTGCGGGCAGCAAGCTGATGTTCGTGGGCGCCTTCTGCATCATCCTGTCGATGTACGGCGGCGGCTTCGCGACCATTCCGGCCTACCTGGCCGACCTGTTCGGCACGCAGATGGTCGGCGCCATCCACGGCCGGCTGCTCACGGCCTGGGCCACGGCCGGCATCCTCGGGCCGGTGGTCGTCAACTACATGCGCGAATACCAGCTCGGCCTGGGCATCCCGCGCGAACAGGTCTACAACCAGACCATGTACATCCTGGTGGGCATGCTGGTGATCGGCTTCATCGCCAATCTGCTGGTGCGGCCGCTGGCCGACAGGCATTTCATGAGCGACGCCGAACTGGCCATCGAGAAGAAGCTGGCACACGAGAAGGCCGCCGCTTCCGAGGTCGGCAGCGGCTCGAACCGCGCCGACACGGTGAGCCCGGTGACGGTGGTGCTGGCCTGGGCGGCGGTCGGCATTCCGCTCGCATGGGGCGTCTACAAGACGCTGGTGAGCGCCGCCAAGTTCTTCAACTGATCGGACCCGATGCAAGAAGAGAAGATCGCGTTCTACAAGGGCCCGGCCGGTGGCTGGGGCGCGTTGCGCAGCGTGACGCAGGCGCTGCTGCGGCAGGACATTCCGGTCAAGGGCGCCAAGACGCTGCTGTCGGCCAACCAGGCCGACGGCTTCGACTGCCCGGGCTGCGCCTGGCCCGACCGCAACCATGCGTCGACCTTCGAGTTCTGCGAGAACGGCGCCAAGGCCGTCGCGGCCGAGGCGACCGCGCGCCGCGCCGGCCCCGAGCTGTTTGCCGCGCACACGGTGGCCGAGCTGGCGCAGAAGAGCGACTTCTGGCTCGAGGACCAGGGCCGGCTCACGCATCCGATGGTCTATGACGCAGCCAGCGACAGGTACGTGCCGATCGACTGGGACGATGCCTTCGCGCTGGTCGCCGCCCACCTTAACGCGCTGCCCGACCCGAACCAGGCGATCTTCTACACCTCGGGCCGCGCGAGCAACGAGGCGGCCTTTCTCTACCAGCTGTTCGTGCGCGAGTACGGCACCAACAACTTCCCCGACTGCTCGAACATGTGCCACGAGCCGAGCGGCAGCGGCATGCGGCCGCAGATCGGCGTCGGCAAGGGCACGGTCACGCTGCACGACTTCGAGCTGGCGGACGCGATCTTCATCTTCGGCCAGAACCCCGGCACCAACCATCCGCGCATGCTGGGCGAGCTGCGTGCGGCGCACAAGCGCGGCGCGAAGATCGTGAGCTTCAACCCGCTGCGCGAGCGTGGCCTGGAACGCTTCGCCGATCCGCAGGACAAGCTGGAGATGGCCACGCTGAGCTCCACCGAGATCAGCACGCACTACTACCAGCTGCGTGTGGGCGGCGACTTCGCGGCGGTCAAGGGAATGATGAAGCACCTGCTCGAACGCGAGGACGCGGGCGAGCGGCTGATCGACTTCAACTTCATCGCCGAGCACACCAGCGGCTTCGAGGCGATGGCCGACGACCTGCGGCGAGAGTCGTGGGCCGTGCTGGTGGAGGAGTCGGGCCTGAGCGAGGCGCAGATCCGCGCGGCCGGCGACGTGTACTGCGCCGCCGAGCGCACCATCCTCTGCTGGGGCATGGGCATCACGCAGCATCGCGATTCGGTCGCGACCATCCAGATGCTGGTCAACCTGCTCATGATGCGCGGCAACATCGGACGCCCGGGCGCCGGCCCGTGCCCGGTGCGCGGCCACAGCAACGTGCAGGGCGACCGCACCATGGGCATCTGGGAGAAGCCCCCGGCGGCGCTGCTCGACCGGCTGGGCCAGGTGTTCGGCTTCGAGCCGCCGCGTGCCCACGGCTGGGACACGGTCGAATCGATCCAGGCGATGCTCGACGGCAAGGGCCGCGTCTTCTTCGCGCTGGGCGGCAACTTCGCCGCCGCCACGCCCGACACCTACGAGACCTGGAAGGCGCTGCGCCAATGCGCGCTGACCGTGCACGTCACCACCAAGCTCAACCGCAGCCACGTGGTGCATGGCCGCGAGGCGCTGATCCTGCCGTGCCTGGGCCGCACCGAGATCGACGTGCAGGCCGGCGGCCCGCAGGGCGTGACGGTCGAGGACTCGATGAGCATGGTGCACATCTCGTCGGGCATCAACCCGCCGGCATCGCCGTATTTGCTGTCGGAGCCGGCCATCGTCGCGCGGCTCGCGGCAGCCACCATCGGCCACCGCAGCAGCACGCCGTGGCTCTGGCTGATCGAGGACTACAGCCGCATCCGCGACAAGATCGAAGCGGTGTTCGACGACTTCCAGAACTTCAACCTGCGCGTCGCCACGCCGGGCGGCTTCCGCCTGCGCAACACGGCGAGCGAACGAGTCTGGGCGACCGCGTCGAAGAAGGCCGGCTTCTACGTCCACGCGGTGCCGGTCGACACGCCCTCGCACAAGGCGCGCGCGCGCTTCGCGGGCAAGGGCGACACGATCGTCTTCACGCTGATCACCACGCGCTCGCACGACCAGTACAACACGACGATCTACGGCCACGACGACCGCTATCGCGGTGTGTTCGGCCAGCGTCGCGTGGTGTTCATCAACCGGGCCGACATCAAGGCGCTCGGCATGAAGGACGGCGACTGGGTCGACCTGCAGACCGTCTGGGACGACGGCCAGCAGCGCCGTGCCGACCGCTTCAAGCTGGTGGCGTACGACATCCCGCGCGGCAATCTCGCGGCCTATTACCCGGAGACCAATCCGCTGGTGCCGCTGTCGTCGGTGGCGTTGAATGCGGGCACGCCGGCCTCCAAGTCGATCCCGGTGGTGCTGACGCCGAGCCCGGCAGCCGCCGCATCGACCGCGGCCGCACCGGCAACCCTCTCGGCATGACGCCGGACGCCGATCTCGACGCGTTCTCCGTCGCGATCCTCCTCGCACTGGCCGAGGCATCGCCCGAAGGCGGCATGTCGCTGCCGCGCCTGGGCAAGCGGCTCGGGCAGGGCGCCAGCGTGGTCATGCGGCAGCTCACGCGCATGGGCGACGCGGCCATCGGCGGCGTTCGAGGCCCGGGCTGGGTGCGCGTGGTGCAGCTGGACGAGCGCTGGGTCGCGCACATCACCGAGGCCGGGCGTGCTGTGGTCGCGGACTTGCCACCCGCGCCGGAAGACGCGCGCACCGGCTGAGCCGACAATGCGGACCATGCCGCAAGCCACCCGCGAAGACGCCGGTCCACCGACACTGCCGCCGCTGGCGCGCCATGACGTGCACGTGTTCGGTGAGCGCGGCCTCGGCCCTGAAGGCGTGGTGCGCGGCGACACGCTGGCCGCCGAAGTGCCGGTCGCGCTGGTGTTCAACGGCGTCTCGCATGCCGTGATGATGGCGACGCCGCAGGATCTCGATGACTTCGCACTGGGCTTCGCGCTCAGCGAGGGCATTCTCGACAGCGCGGCCGATTGCCGTGGCATCGATGTGCAGGCGATCGATGCGATCGATGCCGGCCTGCCCGACGGCATGCCCGGCATCGAGGTGCAGCTGGAGATTTCCACGCGCAGCTTCGAGCGGCTCAAGGACCGGCGACGCAGCCTGGCCGGGCGCACCGGCTGCGGCGTCTGCGGCGTCGAGAGCTTCGCCGGGCTCGACCTGTCGCCGCAGCGCGTGCCGCCGCGCGACTGGATCGAGCGCGTCGACCTGCCGACCGTGCTGCGCGCCTTTGCCGCCATGCCGGCGCGCCAGGTGCTCAATGCCGAGGCCGGCGCCATCCACGCCGCGGCCTGGGCCACGGTCGAAGGCGACATCACCGACCTGATGGAAGACGTCGGCCGCCACAACGCGCTCGACAAACTGCTCGGCCGGCTGGCGCGTGCCGGGCGGCTCGGCGAACCCGGCTTCGTGCTGATGTCCAGCCGAGGCAGCCATGAGCTGGTGCGCAAGTGCGCGCGACTCGGCATCGCCGCGATGGCGACGATTTCGGCACCGACCGCGATGGGCGTGCGCATGGCCGAACTCAGCGGCGTGCGCTTCTGGGGGCTGTGCCGCGCGCCGCGCGGGGTGCTGTATGCGGACGGGCTGATGCTGCCGGGTGAGGGTGCGCTCACGGTATCGGCCAACGCCTCGATGCCCTGATCATGCAGATCGCCTGTCGGACCTGCGTGTCCGGTGACGGCTCCAGATGACGCAGAGTGCATGGAAAGCGAGATCTTGTCGCGTTGACAGACGGTACGTATTTTCGTACGCTTCCCGCTCTTGAGGAGAGTTCAATGACCCAGCCGATCACCGCAAGTGAAGCGCGCGCCAGTCTCTACCGCTTGATCGATCAGGCAAGCGAATCGCACCAGCCCATCCTGATCTCGGGAAAGCGCAGCAGCGCGGTTCTCGTGTCCGCAGATGACTGGCAGGCCATCCAGGAAACCCTGTATCTCCTGTCGGTCCCCGGCATGCGCGAGTCCATCAAGGAGGGCAGGACCGAGCCGTTGGACAAGAGCGCCAAGGACCTCGACTGGTGACGTGGGACGTCGTCTATGCGAAGCACGCCGTCAAGGATGCCGGCAAGCTCGCGGCCGCCGGCCTGAAGGCCAAGGCCCAGGTGCTCCTCGGCGTTCTGGCGATCGATCCCTTTCAGACCCCCCCGCCTTACGAAAAGCTCGTCGGCGATCTCGACGGAACCTATTCCCGGCGAATCAACATCCAGCATCGGCTCGTCTACGAAGTCTTCAAGAAGGAGCGCATCGTGCGCGTTCTTCGCATGTGGAGCCACTACGAGTGAGCTGACCGCGAGCGGAGAGGTGCCACCTTCGTCGCCGATCCGCAGGCAGCCCACACCCCCTGCAGGCTTCGCCCGCGATGTCTAAACTGGCCCCCGATCCGCCAATCCGCCGACGAATTCGTCGATCAGCCAACGCAAGGACAGCCGCATGAGCATTCCAACCACCCGTCTCGGCCGCACCGGCCTCACCGTGTCGCGACTCGCGCTCGGCACCATGACCTTCGGCCTGCAGACCGAGGAATCCGTCTCGCACGCGATCCTCGACAAGGCGACCGAGGCCGGCATCAACTTCCTCGACGTGGCCGACGTCTACCCGCTCGGCGGCGGACTGGCGACGGCCGGCCGCACCGAGGAGATCGTCGGCCGCTGGCTGCGCGCCAAGGGCGCGAGCCGGCGCGGCGACTTCATCGTCGCGACCAAGGCCGTCGGCAAGATGGGGCCGAACCCCTGGGACCAGGGCGCGTCGCGCAAGCATCTGCTGGACGCGATCGACGCGTCGCTCAAGCGCCTGCAGGTCGACCACGTCGATCTGTATCAGCTGCACAGCGACGACCGCGAGACGCCGCTGGACGAGAGCATCGAAGCGCTCGACACCATCGTGAAATCCGGCCGCGCGCGCTACGTCGGCGTGTCGAACTTCCTGGCCTACCGGCTGGCGCGCGCACTGGGGCGCTCGGAGCTGTTGCGCCTCACGCGCTTCGTGTCGGTGCAGCCGCGCTACAGCCTGCTGTTCCGCGAGATCGAGCGCGAGCTGCTGCCGCTGGCGGCGGAAGAAGGCCTGGGCGTGATCCCGTACAACCCGCTCGCGGGCGGGCTGCTGACCGGCAAGTACGCCGCGGGTTCGAAGCCGCAGGAGAACACCCGCTTCACGCTCGGCACCGCCGGGTCGATGTACCAGGACCGCTACTGGAACGAGCGCAGCTTCGCCGCCGTCGGCCAGCTGCATGCGCTGGCCGAGCAGGCCGGCGTGCCGCTGGCCACGCTCGCCGTCGCCTGGGTCATGGCGAATCCGCAGATCACCGCGCCGCTGCTCGGCGCGAGCCGGCCGGAGCAGCTCGACGCCACGCTGGCGGCCGCCAGCTACACGCTGGATGCCGACCTCAAGCAGAAGCTCGACGCGCTGACCGCCGAGTTCCGCAAGGGCGACGCGCCGCGCTGAGCGCGCCTGCAGCGAGCGCCCGAATCCCCCGCGCGGCCGAAGCCGAATTCGCTTCGGCTATCGTGGCCGGATGAACGCTTCCTTCCTCCGCCTGGGCTGGCGCACGCTCTGGCGCGATCTGCGCGCCGGCGAATTGCGACTCTTGATCGTGGCCGTGCTGCTCGCGGTGGCCGCGCTCACCGCCGTCGGCTTCTTCGCCGACCGGCTCAAGGGCGGATTGCAGCGCGATGCGCGGCAACTGCTTGGCGGCGATGCCGTCATCCGCAGCGACAACCCGACGCCCGAGGCCTTCATTGCGCAGGCCCGCACGCTGGGGCTCGACGCCACGGTCAACTACGGCTTCCCCACGATGGCGCGCGCGCCCGACGACAAGGGCGGCGCGACCAAGCTGGTGTCGCTGAAGGCGGTCGCCGTGGGGTATCCGCTGCGCGGCAGCCTGGAGACCGCGACCGCCGCCGATGCGCCCGGCCAGTCCACGCGCGACATCCCGGCGCCGGGCGACGTCTGGGTCGACGGTTCGCTGCTCGACGCGCTCGACCTGAAGGTCGGCGACCCGCTGCTGCTGGGCGATGCCAGCCTGCGCATCGCGCGCGTGATCGTGATCGAGCCCGACCGCGGCGGCGGCTTCATGAGCTTTTCGCCGCGCGTGATGCTCAACCAGGCCGACGTGGCGCGCACGGCGCTCGTGCAACCCGCGAGTCGCGTCAGCTACCGCTTCGCCGTCGCGGGCGAGGACCGCGCGGTCAAGGCCTTCACCGACTGGGCCGACGCGTTGCTGAAGAAGGGCGACATGCGCGGCGCGCAGCTCGAATCCTTCGAGAGCGGCCGGCCCGAGATGCGCCAGACGCTGGAGCGCGCCGAGAAATTCCTGAACCTGGTCGCGCTGCTCGCCGCGCTGCTGAGTGCTGTCGCCGTGGCGCTGGCCGCGCGCGGTTTCGCGGCCAGCCACCTCGACGACTGCGCCATGCTGCGCGTGCTCGGCCAGAGCCAGCGCACCATCGCCGGCGCCTACGCCTTCGAGTTCGCCGTGATCGGACTGGTCGCGAGCGGGCTCGGCGTGGCGATCGGATTCGCGGTGCACTACGCCTTCGTGCTGCTGCTGGCCGGGCTGGTCGAAACGGCGCTGCCGGCGCCGACGCTCTGGCCCGTCGCGTTCGGCCTGGGCATGGGCCTCACGCTGCTCTTCACCTTCGGCCTGCCGCCGGTGCTGCAACTGGCGCGCGTGCCGCCGCTGCGCGTGATCCGGCGCGACGTCGGCGGTCTCAAGCCCGCGTCGCTCGCCGTGCTGGGCATCGGCGCGCTCGGCTTCATCGCATTGCTGATGGCCGCCAGCAGCGACCTGAAGCTCGGGCTGATCGCGGTGGGCGGCTTCGCGGTCGCGGTGGCCGTGTTCGCGCTGCTGAGCTGGATCGCCGTCAAGGTGCTGCGGCGCAGCGTCAACGAGAGCACGGCGCCGCGCTGGATGGTGCTTGCGACGCGGCAGATCTCGGCACGGCCGGCCTATGCCGTGGTGCAGGTCAGCGCGCTGGCGGTCGGACTGCTGGCGCTGGTGCTGCTGGTGCTGCTGCGCACCGACCTGGTGTCGAGCTGGCGCCGCGCCACGCCGCCCGATGCGCCGAACCGCTTCGTCATCAACGTGATGCCGGACCAGAGTGACGCCTTCCAGAAGTCGCTGCGCGACGCGGGTGTCGGCAAGTTCGACTGGTATCCGATGATCCGGGGTCGCCTGATCGCGGTCAACGACAAGGCCGTGACGCCCGACGACTATGCCGACGACCGTGCCAAGCGCCTGGTCGATCGGGAGTTCAACCTGAGCAACAGCACCGAGGCACCCGCGCACAACGCCATCACGGCCGGTGCCTGGACGCCCGGCGCCGCGGGCGAGGTCAGCGTGGAGGACGGCCTGGCCGAGACGCTGGGGCTGAAGCTCGGCGACCGCCTGCGCTTCGACATCGGCGGCATCACGAGCGACGCGCGCATCACGTCGCTGCGCAAGGTCGACTGGGGTTCGCTGCACGCCAACTTCTTCGTCATGTACACGGTCGCCAACCTGGCCGATGTCCCGGTGACGTACATGGGCGCCTTCCGCGCGCCGGACACCAGGGGCTTCGACAACGCGCTGGTGCGCGCCTACCCGAACGTGACCAACGTCGACATGAGCGCGACCATCGGCCAGGTGCAGCGCATCCTCGACCAGGTGATCCGCGCGGTCGAGTTCCTGTTCGGCTTCACGCTCGCGGCGGGGCTCGTCGTGCTGTTCGCCGCGGTCACGGCCACGCGCGAGGAGCGGGCGCGCGAATTCGCGGTGATGCGCGCGGTCGGCGCGCGGGCCAGCCTGCTGCGGCAGGTTCAGCGTGCGGAACTGGTCGGCGTCGGGCTGCTGGCCGGCTTCCTGGCGAGCATCGCGGCATCGGCCATCGGCTGGGGCCTGGCGCGCTACGTGTTCGACTTCGCCTGGACCGCGTCGCCGCTGGTGCCGCTGGCGGGCGCTGTGGCCGGCGCGGTGCTGGCGCTGGCGGCCGGCTGGTGGGGGCTGCGCGACGTGTTGCGCCGGCCGGTCGTCGACACGCTGCGCCGCGCGGCGGAGTAGTCGGTCGCCGCCGCCGTCACTGGAAGAGATGCGCCGCCGCGTGATCCACGAAGGCGCGCACCTTGGGCGAGAGGTGGCGGCTGGACGGCCACAGCGCCGAGAACTGGCCCAGGTGCGTGACATGCGCATCGAGCACGCGCAGCAGGTCGCCGCGTGCCAGCGCGTCGCGCGCCAGGAAGTCCGGCATGTAGGCCACGCCCATGCCGGCGACCGTCGCGCCCAGCATGGCTTCCATGTTGTTGCAGGCGAGCGTGGTCGGCAACTGCGCGGGCAGCCCGGGCACGGTCCATTCCTCCAGCCGGCCGCTGTCGACGAACTGGTAGCGCAGGCAGGCATGGTGCGCGAGTTCGGCGGGCGTTTGCGGCGTGCCATGCCGTGCCAGGTAGGCCGGTGACGCGGCGAGCAGAAAGCGGAACGGGCCGAGCCGGCGCGCCACGAGGCGGGAGTCGCCGAGGTCGCCGCTGCGGATGACGACGTCGAACCCTTCCTCGATCACGTCCACCAGCCGGTCGTTGAAGTCGAGATCCAGCGCGATCTCCGGATAGCGCGCCTGGAAGGCCGGCAGCACCGGCAGCAGGAAGCGGTACCCGATGGTCGGCAGGCTGATCCGAAGCCGCCCTCGTGGCGCGGCGATGCTGGCCTGCATCATGGCCCGTGCGTCGTCGAGCTCTTCCAGGATGTGGCGGCAACGCACATGGAACATCGCGCCTTCCTCCGTCAGCCGGACCTGGCGTGTCGTCCGATGGAAGAGGCGCAAACCCAGTTGCTGCTCCAGCCGCGCGACGTTCTTGCCCACGGCAGATGCCGAAATGCCGAGCGCGCGGCCGGCACTCGCGAAGTTCAACAGGTCCGCCGCACGGACGAAGGATTCGAGGCCGCTGAAGCTGTCCATGGTCGTGTGTCGTGTTTGCGGGGTGATTGCCAACCTGAGGTTGGCAGTGTGATGACTTGAACAGGGATTGTGTGCAGATTGGAGCGCTTCTATCTTCGACTCATCTTTTTCGCCTGTTGTTTCCAAGGTTCTCCATGTCTTCCGCACCCTCGCTCCCTTCCGACGCCTCCCGCCAGTGGCTGCTCGTCGCCGTCTGCCTGGCGGCGATGGCCATGCCCATCAGCTTCACCGGGCCGGCGGTCGCGCTGCCGGTCATCCAGGCCGCGCTGGGCGGTACGCCGGTCCAGCTCAACTGGTTGACGAATGCCTTCATGCTGAGTTTCGGCGGCACGCTCATGGCCACCGGCGCACTGGCCGATGCCTATGGCCGGCGCCGGCTGTTCCTCGGCGGACTGCTGCTGGTCATCGCGAGCGGGCTGGCACTGGCGTGCGTGCAGGGCATCGTGGCGTTCGATCTGCTGCGTGCCGTCCAGGGGCTGGGTTGCGCCGCTGCCTTTGCGGGCGGCACCGCCGGGCTGGCGCAGGTGGTGCAGGGCCCGGCGCGCACGCGGGCTTTCAGCTTCATCGGCACGTCCTTCGGTGCCGGCCTGGCATTGGGGCCGCTGCTGAGCGGCTGGCTGAGTGATGCGGTGGGCTGGCGCGCCGTCGTGATGACGCCCGGCCTCATCAGCGCGGTGGCGTTCGGCATCGGGGCGCGCTGGATGGCCGAATCGCGAGCGCCGACGCCGGGCCGGCTGGACTGGTCCGGCATGCTGGTCTTCACCGTTGCGCTGAGTTTGCTGACGATGGGCGTGCTGCAGGCGCCCGACAGCGGCTGGGCCCACCCGGCGGTGCTGGGTGCGCTGGCCGCCGCGGCTTTGGCCGGATGCATCTTCGTCGCCATCGAGCGCCGCGTGGCGCGGCGGGGTGGCGCGCCGATGCTGGACCTCTCGCTGTTCCGCTACCCGCGTTTCGTCGGCGTGCAGCTGCTGGCGGCCGCGCCGGCCTACGGCTTCGTCGTGCTGCTGGTGCTGCTGCCCATCCGCTTCATCGGGCTGGAGGGGCGCGACGCGCTCGAGGCCGGGCGCTTCATGCTGCTGTTGTCGGCGCCGGTCCTCGTCATGCCGAGCGTCGCGGCGGCCTTGGCGCGGCGCTTTTCCGCAGGACGGATTTCCGCTGCCGGACTGCTCGTGTGCGCCGCCGGGCTCGCCTGGCTGAGCACCTGCGCTCCTGGCAGCGGGCTGGCGCGCATGGCGGGGCCGCTGCTGGCGATCGGCATCGGCATCGGGCTGCCCTGGGGTCTGATGGACGGCCTCGCCGTCAGCGTCGTGCCGCGGGAGCGCGCCGGGATGGCGTCCGGCATCTTCAACACGGTCCGTGTCGCGGGCGAGGGCATTGCGCTGGCGCTGGTCGGCGCCGGGCTGACGGCGCTCGTCGCCAGCCAGCTCGCGCAGTTGCCGGGCGCGGCTGCCGTCACCGCCGTTGCCGCGCAGCGCGTGACGACGGGAGACATGTCCCAGGTGCTGGCCTTGCTGCCCGGTGTGGAACGCGGGGCCGTGCTGCAAGCCTACGGCCACGCCTTTGCCACGCTGCTGGAAGTGCTGGCCGGCGTGACCGCGGCGACCGCATTCGTCATCCTCGCCTTCCTGCGTGACGCAGCACCGGAACAGGCACCGGAAAGGGCGGAGGTTTCGGCCGTCGAATGTGCGTGAGCCGGCCTCGCGAGACAATGGCGGCATGCAAATCCAGGAAAAACCGGCAGCTGCCACGCCCTTCGAATGGATCGGTGGCGAACCGAAGGTGCAGGCATTGGTCGACCGCTTCTACGACCTGATGGACCTCGAGCCCGCCTATGCGCAGTTGCGCGCGGTGCATGGCAGCACGCTGGACAACGCGCGCCAGCGCCTGTTCTGGTTTCTGTGCGGCTGGCTTGGTGGGCCGCAGCACTACACCGACCGTTTCGGCCATCCGATGCTGCGGGCACGCCATCTGCCGCAGAGCATCGGCGGCCACAGCATCGGCATCCGCGAGCGCGACGAATGGCTGGCGTGCATGGACCAGGCGATGGGCGAGACCGGTGTGCCCGAGGACCTGCGTGCGCGGCTGCGCGACTCGTTCTTCAAGACCGCAGACTGGATGCGCAACCGCGGCGGTTGAGCGCCGGCCCGTTGCGGTTTCGACCTCAGCGCCCGACCGGCGCCAGCAACACCAGCAAGGCGCCGGCGCCGCCTTCGGCCGGCTTGGCCTGCACGAAGGCCAGCACCTCGTTCTTCTGGATCAGCCAGCGCTGCGTCTTGGTCTTCAGCACCGGCTGCTTGCCCGGCGAGCCCAGGCCCTTGCCGTGGACCACGCGCACACAGCGCATGCCCTGCTTGTGCGCCGTTCGGATGAAGCTGCCGAGCAGTTCGCGTGCTTCGTCGCTGCGCAGTCCGTGCAGGTCGAGCTGGCGCTGAATCGACCATTCGCCCGCCCGCAGCTTGCGCGTCACGTCGGTGCCGATGCCGGGGCGGCGGAAACTCATGGCGTCGTCCACGTCGAGCAGCGTGCTCACGTCGAACTCGTCGGACAGCGACTCGCGCAGCACGCGCTGCTCATCGAGCTGGAACTGCACCGGAATCGGGGCGGGCGGCTCGGGCGCCAGCGTGACGGGGGCCTGCCGGCGCAGCGGCTGCGTGGCACCGATCGCACGGCTGAACAGGTCTTTCTCGGCGTTGCGGCGGCGTTCGGCGGCCGCGCGCGCCGCCGCCTCGGCGGCTTCGCGCTCGCGCGTTTCGGCCAGCGTGCGCTGCACCTGCTTCAGGTCGGCCAATGTCTTGAGTGCGGTCGGCTTGCTTGCCATCAGATCAATCCTCGCTGTGCCATCGACAGCGTCTGTCCTGCGCCGACGATCACGTGGTCGAGCACGCGCACGTCGACCAGCGCCAGCGCGGCTTTCAATGTGTGCGTGAGCGCCTCGTCGGCACGCGACGGCTCCACGCCGCCGCTCGGATGATTGTGCGCCAGCACCACGGCGGTCGCGTGGTGGTGCAGCGCGCGAACCACCACTTCACGCGGGTACACGCTGGTCTGTGTCAGCGTGCCGCGAAAGAGTTCCTCCAGCACGATGAGCCGGTGCTGCGCGTCCAGGAACAGCACCGCGAATACCTCGTACGGCCGCGCGCCCAGGTGCAACTGCAGGTAATGCCCGACCGCTTCGGGCGAATCGAAGACGGTCCGCTCCTTCAGCCGCTCGGCCATCGCGCGGCGCGCGAGTTCGAGCACGGCGATCAATTGGGCCCGCTTGGCCGTGCCACCGAGACCCTTGATGCGCTTCAGGTCCTCCGCACCGGCACGCAGCAGGCCGGCGAGGCCGCCGAAGTGGCCGAGCACCTCGTCGGCGAGCATCAGGACGTTCTTGCCGGGCAGTCCGGTGCGCAGCAGCAGGGCGAGCAGTTCGGCGTCGCCCAATGCCGCAGCGCCGCGCGAGATGAGTTTTTCGCGCGGGCGCGTTTCGGCCGGCATGTCCTTGAAAGCCATTGCAACGGCGGGCTGTGGCCCTGCTCCCTAAAATAGCCCCCAGTTTATCGGGACACCCATCTTGTCTTTGCCTTCGACCGCCGCCGTCGTTTCCGCCGGCTCCTTCCTCACGCTGCACTACCGGCTTGCCGGTCCTGCGGGCGACATCATCAATACCTTCGCCGAGAAGCCGGCCACGCTGTCGCTCGGAACCGGCGAGCTCTCTCCCGCGGTCGAGCAGCGGCTGATCGGCATGGAAGAGGGCACACGCACCGTCTTCGAGCTGCCGGCCGGCGAGGCCTTCGGCGAGCGCAATCCCGAGATGCAGCAATGGGTGGCGCGCAAGCTGCTCGCGCAGATGGGCGACCCGGACGAGCGCTACGCGGTCGGCGACGTGGTGCAGTTCCCCACGCCGGACGGCATGGGCAGCTACGCGGGCGCCGTGATCGCCTCGAACGAGACGGCGGTGCAGTTCGACTTCAACCACCCGCTCGCGGGCCAGCCGGTGACCTTCGAGGTCCAGCTGATCGGGGTGCTGTGAGCATTCAGGAGGTCATCCTCGCCGAGCCGCGCGGCTTCTGCGCGGGTGTCGACCGCGCGATCGAGATCGTCGAGCGCGCGATCGCCAAGTTCGGCGCACCGATCTACGTGCGCCACGAGATCGTCCACAACACCTACGTCGTGAACGAACTGAAGGCGAAGGGCGCGATCTTCATCGAGGAACTGTCCGATGTGCCGCCCGGCGCCACGCTGGTGTTCAGCGCGCACGGCGTGAGCAAGGCCGTGCAGGCCGAGGCGCGTGCGCGCGGCTTCGACGTGTTCGACGCGACCTGCCCGCTCGTGACCAAGGTGCACGTCGAGGTCGCCAAGCTCGCCAAGGAAGGCTACGAGTTCATCATGATCGGCCACAAGGGCCATCCAGAGGTCGAAGGCACGATGGGCCAGCTGTCGAGCGGCATCCACCTGGTCGAGGACGTGGCCGACGTGGCGCATGTGCAGCCGGGGCAGACCGACAAGCTGGCCGTCGTCACGCAGACCACCCTGTCGGTCGACGATGCGGCCGAGATCTCGGCCGCGGTGCGCGCGCGCTTCCCCAAGGTGCGGGAACCGAAGCAGCAGGACATCTGCTATGCGACGCAGAACCGGCAGGACGCGGTGAAGATCATGAGCCCGCAGGTCGACATCCTGATCGTCGTCGGCAGCCCGACCAGCTCCAACAGCAACCGGCTGCGCGAACTCGCGCAGCGCCTGGGCACCGAAAGCTACATGGTCGATTCGGCCGACGAACTCAAGCCCGAATGGTTCGAAGGCAAGTCGCGCGTCGGCCTGACCGCTGGCGCATCGGCGCCGGAGATCCTGGTGCGCGAGGTGATCGATCGGGTGAAGGCGCTGGGTGCCGTGTCCGTCCGCAAGATGGACGGCATCGAGGAAACCATCAAGTTCCCGCTGCCGAAGGGACTGAAGCTCGACGACGCACCGTTGCCGGGGCACATCTCGTGAGCGCGGTGGATTGGCGTGCCGAAGCCGAACGTGCCGCGCTGCGTTTCGACGGCCTCCCGACGCGCTTCGTGCGGGAAACGCCGCTCTGGAAGCTCGCGCCTTCGGCGTTCGGCCTCGGTCTCGCGCCGGGCGTCGGCATCTGGCTCAAGCTCGAGCAACTGCAGGTCGGCGGCAGCTTCAAGGCGCGCGGCATGATGAACCGGCTGCTGGCCAACGAGATTCCGGCCAGCGGCGTCGTCGTGGCGTCGGGTGGCAATGCCGGCATTGCCACTGCGGCGGCGGCACGCGCGCTCGGCGTTCGCTGCGAGGTGTTCCTGCCCGGCGTGTCACCCGAGGCCAAGCGCGCCAAGCTGCGCGCACTCGGCGCCGAAGTGACGGTCGTCGGCGAGGTCTATGCCGATGCGCTCGCCGCCTGCATGACGCGCCAGCGCGACACCGGCGCACTGCTCACGCACGCCTACGACCAGCCCGAGGTCGTGGCCGGCGCCGGCACGCTGGGCCGCGAGATCGAATGGCAAGGCGGGCTACCCGACTCGGTGCTGGTCAGCGTCGGCGGCGGCGGATTGATCGGCGGGCTGGCGGGCTGGTTCGGCGATCGCAGCCGCGTGGTTGCACTGGAGCCGGAGCGTGCGCCCACGCTGTTCCGCGCCCGCGAGGCCGGCGCGCCGGTCGACGTGGACGTCGGTGGCGTGGCGGCGGATTCGCTCGGCGCACGGCGCATCGGCGCGCTGGCCTGGGACATCACGCAGCGGCACGTGCGCGACGCACTGCTGCTGCCGGACGACGCGATCCGCGCGGCGCAGCTGTGGCTCTGGAAGGAGATGAAGCTCGCGGTGGAAGCCGCGGCGGCCTTGCCGCTCGCCGCGCTCCAGACGGGCGCCTGGCGGCCGCGCGAGGGTGAGCAGGTCTGCCTGATCATCTGCGGCGCCAACCTCGATCCGGCCGGACTTTCATGAAGGTGCGGTGGGCGCTGCGGAGCGCCCACCTAAAATCCGGGGATGCTAGACATCACCCTTCTCCGCAAAGACCTGGCGTCGGCCGTTGCCGGTCTCGAAAAGCGCAAGAAAAACCAGCCTTATCTCGACGTGCACGCCTTCTCGGCGCTGGAGGCTGAGCGCAAGACGCTGCAGACCCGCACCGAGGAACTGCAGGCGCGCCGCAACACGCTCAACAAGCAGATCGGCCCGCTCAAGGCCAAGGGCGAATCGGCTGCGAGTGAAGTGCAGGCGCTGATGGCCGAGGTCAATGCGCTGAAGGCGGAGCAGGAATCGCAGTCCGCGCGCCTCGAGGCGATCCAGCCCGAACTGCAGGCCCTGCTGCTCGCCGTGCCCAACCTGCCGCATGCGAGCGTGCCGGTCGGCGAGGACGAGCATGGCAACGTCGAGATGCGCCGCTGGGCGCCGCAAGGCGGTGCGGGTGCATCCGCCACGCCGCTGGCTTTTGCGCCGAAGGACCACGTCGACCTGGGCGCGCCGCTGGGGCTGGATTTCGAGATGGGCGCCAAGCTGTCCGGCTCGCGTTTCTCGGTGATGAAGGGCCCGATCGCCCGGCTGCACCGCGCGCTCGCGCAGTTCATGGTCGACACGCAGACCGAGCGCCATGGCTATACCGAGTGCTACGTGCCTTACATCGTGAATGCCGCGTCGCTCAGCGCTACCGGGCAACTGCCGAAGTTCGAAGGCGATCTGTTCGCTGCCAAGAAGGGCGGCCAGGACGGCGAGCCGGCACCCGATCATTCCGCGCTGTACCTGATCCCGACCAGCGAAGTGCCGCTGACCAATTTCGTGCGTGACGAGGTGGTCGCGGAGTCGCAGTTGCCGATCAAGCTCACGGCGCACACGCCGTGCTTCCGTTCGGAAGCGGGCAGCGCCGGGCGCGACACGCGCGGCATGATCCGCCAGCATCAATTCGACAAGGTCGAGATGGTGCAGATCACCCATCCCGAGAAGAGCTACGAAGCGCTCGAGGCCATGACCGGTCATGCGGAAGCCGTTCTGCAGGCACTGGAGCTGCCCTACCGCGTGGTACTGCTGTGCACCGGCGACATGGGATTCGGATCGAGCAAGACCTACGACCTGGAAGTCTGGCTCCCGGCGCAGGACACCTACCGGGAGATCAGCTCGGTCTCGAACTGCGAGGCCTTCCAGGCGCGGCGGCTGCAGGCGCGCTTCAAGAATGCACAAGGCAAGAACGAACTCGTGCATACGCTGAACGGCTCCGGCCTGGCGGTCGGCCGCGCCCTGGTCGCCGTGCTGGAGAACCACCAGAACGCGGACAGCTCGATTCGCGTGCCGGTTGCGCTGCGTCCGTACCTGGGCGGTCTCGATGCTCTGCGCGCCTGAGATTTTTGTGTCCGGGCCGAAAATTCGATGCTAGAATCTGAGGCTCGACAGAAACACCGGAGAGGTGGCAGAGTGGTCGAATGTACCTGACTCGAAATCAGGCGTACTAGCGATAGTACCGAGGGTTCGAATCCCTCCCTCTCCTCCAAGATACCCCAAGCATTGGGGTATTTTTTTGCCTGTTTCCCACCGAAACCAACGCAAAATCAAGGCCTTAGCCGTTTCTAAGGCCCGCAATTCCCGGCGATTCCCCACTTTCACAGACCGTTCACCACGGCTGATCGGTAGGCAGGAATGTAGGCACGAGACGGCATCGAAATCACGATGCCTACAAACACACTTACCGACCATCAATGCAGATCAGCCAAGCCTGGTCCGGCGGCGCGCAAGCTGTTCGATGGCCATGGGCTGCACCTGTTCATCTCGCCGACCGGCTCGAAGACCTGGCGTGTGGCCTACCGCGTCGACGGCAAGCAGCAGACGAAGTCGCTCGGGCCCTACCCGCTGCTGAGCCTGGCCGACGCTCGAGCTGAAACCGACAAGATCCGCAAGGGCCTGCTGACTGGCGTTTCGCCCAAGAAGAAGCACAAGGCGAAGACCACTTTTTGGGAAGACTGCGAGGCCTACTGGGGCGGCCGCAAGGACGTCGCCGAAGGATACAGGGCCAACGCGCTGCGGGCGCTCGAGCTGCACCTGAAGCCCGCGCTGGGGGCCAAGGCCACGGCTGACATCGATCGCTCCATGCTGCTGGCCGAGCTCAATCGCATGAACGCGGCCGACCTGCTGTCATACGTCCGAAAAGTCCGCATGTGGGTGTCGCAGGTCTTCGACTGGGCGGTCGAGCAGGAGCTGGCCACGATCAACCCTGCGGCGCTCATTGACCCAAAGAAAGCCTTCGCTCACCGCAAGGTCGTCCCGCATGCGTCGCTCGAACTCAACCAGGTGCACGAGTTCGTCCGCCGGCTCTCTTTCGAGAAGGACCTGAACTCGGTGCTGGCCTGCCGCCTAATCGCCTACACCTGGGTGCGCACAAACGAGCTGCGCATGATGACGTTCGACGAGATCGACGGCGACGTCTGGCTGATCGGCGGCGACCGCATGAAGCGCGAAAAGGATCACGTGGTGCCGCTGTCGCGCCAGGCGATCGCGATCATTGACACGATGCGGGCGCGCCGGCGGCCGGGTAGCGACTACGTCTTTCCGTCAGATCATCGGCCCGATCGCCCGATCAGCGAAAACACGGTCCTCGCACTGATTTCCAGGCTGGGCTACAAGGGGGAAATGACAGGTCACGGATGGCGGTCGATCGCGTCGACCTGGGCCAATGAGGAGGGATACGGCAAGGATGCGATCGAGCGGCAGCTCGCGCACTCACCTGAGGACAAGGTGCGGGCGGCCTACAACCGCGCGGAATACATGCGAGAGCGCCGGCCCATGCTCCAGGCATGGGCCGACTGGCTCGACACGTCGCGGCACGATCGGATTGAAGGTGAAGGATCAGATCGAGCAACAAACTAGTCGCTGTGCGGCTTGTGCGCTATGGTAGTAAAGGGTTATTAACAGAATGTTAGCGCTTGCTTTCGTTAAATAACCCGTAAACACCAGACTACATCAGATGTTTCGCAAACGTTGAAAGTCTGAGTTTTGTAGTCATTTGACGAGTTCACCGTTTGTCGAATGTCATGCACAATCAAAGCGTTGCTAACACTTGTACATAGCAGCAGGCGAACTTGACATGTTCGAAGTTGACCCGCTCTTTTTGATGAGCTCCAAGGAAAAATGAATGAAACACGAAGATAAATCTAGCCTCACGGCAGGAGGCATCGGGTGTTCGGTAACTGGCAAGACTCTGGTAGGAGGTGCGGCGCGAGCTCATCGCATCAAATTTCCTGTCGGGTTTAACTGGATGGTGCCATTTTGTGTGGGTGCGGGGACTGTGCTTGATCTCGGCGGCACTTCGGTTGAGCACGTCAAGCTAGGCTCTCTGATGGATGACTATCTCACTGTTGGCCGGGATTTCCGTGTGGTTGGCGATGATCTTCGCCATGTCATTCATCTTGAAGAGCGCAAGCGCGCCTGACTGTGAGCGATTCAGAGGAAGCGCCGGCGGAGCCGCAGGCGCAAGTTCCTAAGGTCTCGGCGGAGGTAGTTGAAGCATTCGACCCTCTTATCGAGAAGTTAGACCTCACCCCACAGAAAGCTGCAGCGGTCCGAAAGATCGTGACCACTGCGGTCATGTTCCAAGGGCCTGTTCCGCCTCCAGATTTGCTCAGGCAATATGAGGACATCCTTCCAGGCAGTGCCGACCGCTTGTTCAGACTAACTGAGCGTCAGTCTGAGCATCGAATCAAGATGGAGGGCTTACTGGTCGGGGGAAGAAGCAGCCTAGCGCTTCGCGGCCAGATCATGGCTTTTGTACTCAGCCTGTTCTTCGGTGGTATCGCGGCGTACCTTGGCTACCATGGGCATGATGCAGTTGCGGCTGCGATCGTCGTTACCACGGTCATCGGTCTCGCGGTAGTCTTTGTGTTGGGCCAGAAGCCCGGGAGAACGCAAGTAGACGCTTCGAAGGTTGCTCCTACAGAAGATTCAGACGACTAAGCGAAACGGCCTTTGATATCAGGCTACAACCACGCCGATGCCGGCGGCGTGGAGGGTGGATAGTCGCCACCCCATCGTCTTCTGCGAGATCTGTACGTCTGGCTTCGGCAGCTTGCCGGCCTTCATCCAACGGCGCACCGTCTCGCTCTCGACTTGCATCAGGCGGCAGAAGTCCTGCCGGTAGATCACGCGATCGGCTGCCGGCGTACTGTCCGCCGCGATTGGTTCAGACGTATGCACCGTCATGCGGTCGCTCCCGTAGGGTTGGATTGAATGATGACGCGACCGCCGGCGGAGCGCGTCTGTTGAATGGCGAGATCGCGCGCACGCACAAGTTCGCCATAGCTGAGATTGGCCAACTGGTGACCGTGCAGATCGACCAACAAGTCGAGCAGGTCGACCTCTTGGTAGTACATCGGCGTCGACCGCCATTCGCCGGTTGCGCGCGCTCGAGCGCCGATGCCCTGCAGCGCTAGGTCGATCTCGCGGAGGTGTCCCGCGAGCCCGCGCACTACGCCTTGGCTTTCGATCGCGTCGCCAATGTTCACGGCCGTCACGACGGTCGCCCAGTCGAACTCGGTGGCCACACCGCGCTTCATCGAAGTGATGGCCGCGCTGAGCGGATCAAGGACCTGTCGCTGTTCGAGAGGCGTGAGCTTCGTCACGCGATCGACGGCCATTGCCAAGATATTGCGGCCGATCGGACGAGGCCTCCGAGGCTTGTGTCCACGGCTCATGGCGCTCTCCCTTTAACCTGAGCAATGACCGCCCTGGCACGCGTGACGTCGGCGGTGCGAACGGTGATCGTGATCGTCTCTTCAGACGAGTTGAAGATGAAAAACGGCTCAAGTGCCTGCAGCAGATCGGCAGCAGCAGAACGCAGACGCTCTTGTGCCGCCGCTTTGGTGAAGCTCTCGCAAGGCGAAGTTTCGCCGGTGCGAATTCCTGGGCAGTCGCCGCAAATGGCAGTGCAGGTGCACGGTTTCATAGTCTTCAATCCGTCGTCGCAGGATCTGCACGCTTCAGCCACCCGCTTCGCGTGTCACCCAGGCGGTCGTCGAACTGCTGCTCAGTCTCTGGCCACAGGTGGAAGTCGTTCACAAGCCGGAGATAAAGCCGGTGCCAGAAGTGACGAATCACGGGGTCCGGATGCTTGTAGCCAACGATCTCCGCGGCATGCATGAAGTGCATCTGGTAGTGATGCGGAAGCATGTCAACCTGGCGAAGGTAGTCATGCACGTGCACTTGCATGCGATCGCTCCAGGGGTCCTGGTCATCCTCTCCCTCGAGCGATGGCCCGGTGAACGACCCGCCATTTCTTTCGATCGGGTCGGTGATCGCACGGCCATCCATGGCCGACAGCAGCACACAGCGCCTGTACCAGCGCAGCAGCATCTTTGCGCCGCCACCGTACTTTGGCTGTCCATCCGGTCCACGTATGGCGGAAAGCAGCACGCTCTGTTGCATCATGCTGATGCCGTGGACCCACTCCTGGGTGACAGGGCCGGGGCCATGCCGGTGGCCCCCCGGTGCATCTGCGAGGGCAGCGTCAATCTCCGCCATCATTTCGTCGTCGGCGCCGCTGTCGGCGCCGGGGTAGGTGTCCCGATACCACTGCAGACCGTTACGGGCGCCTTCCAGCACCAGAAGGAGTCTCTCGGTCGTGCTCATGCCAGCACCACCAGTTCGCTCGGCTCGAACATTTCGTAGAAGGGCTCGGCACCCATCTGGCCGGGGAAGTCGACACGCCATCCGTCCGATCGCAGCTCTGCCGCCTTCCCTTCGCGCCACTGTAGGTCCAGACGTTTGGACGGTGCGTCGCTCGGAAAAATTACCCGGACCTTGCTGCCCACCAGTGGCGTGGCCACGTAGCGCTCAAGATCCGAGATAGGCACCTGCAGGACCTCGTGGGAGCGGCTGCCGTATCGCAGGGTCGCGCCCGATCCATACGCGATCGGCCCGATCGTCAGAATCCGGCCGACCTTGCCGACCATCTTGTGCGGCCTCTTTCCGCCAGCAGCCTTCGTGCCGGCCTTCACGCGCGCCAGGTGGCCGACCTCAAGCGCGGCCGCTGCCGGTGCTTCCTCAGCGGCCGCTTTGAGCACAGGCGCCGCAAGGTCCTCTTGCCCCCCCTCTGGTTCAGCGGCGAGGGCCTGCAGCGCGGCAGCGATGCCTTGTGCTGCCTTCTCCTTCGTCGTCTTGCGCGCCGGCGCCGCAGGCCGACTCGATTTTTTTGCCCCTTTCGCACTTCCCTCCTGCGGCGCAGCCAGTTCGTTCGCGGCGGGAGCTTTCGGCTCGCGTTCGGCGCGGATCTCGGTCTGCACCTTGGCTTTGATATCAGCCAGGGAGACGTCCAGCAACGTCGCCAGCTCCTCGATCACCGGAGCGGAAGGGTCGAAGTCGCGTTCTTCGCTTTGATGGTCAAAGACAGGGGATGCATCGCCCTCGAGCAGCGTGCGCAATACAACGACGCCGACATCGATGTCGTCCAATGCTCGGACTGTCGAGGCCACGAGCTCGTCATCGTATGAAGAAACGCCCAGGACATGTCCGACCACATCACCATCACAACGGTTATCGCAGGCGGCGATTTCAAGCAGCAGGCGGCGCAGGAGGTTGGCACTGAATGAACGGATCTCGCCCGCGTCGACACGCGGGCGGATCACTGCGATCGCTGCAGCCCGCCAGCGCTCCTCGTAGTCGCGTTCCAGCTTGCGCTTCTCTTGAAGGCTCGCCTGCTTCAGCTCCTGCTCGTGGCGCTTGGCCGCGTTCTTATCCAACGTCTTGTTGACGGCCTTGGAGCGCGCCTTCATCGCGACCTCGTCGCTGACCACCTCGATCGTGGTGCCGTCGTGAGGACTCACGAGCAGCTTGATTTTGCCCTTTAACTCGCGCTCCGACAGCGCCTCGCGGATCTCGTCGGTCATTCGGGACACGCCACCGGCGATGTAGTTGGGGTAGGGCATGCACTCCTTCGCCTCCTTGCCCTCAAGCACCTCCATCCCCTTGGCCTTGGCGTCTACCACCAGGCGGTCGGTATGTGCCGTCTCTTTCGCGTGATAGCAAGGCGCATCAATGCACAGATCCGGGCCGTCGACGTCGGAGAACAGATCCGGGTTCGCGCCGGTTCGCTTCGGGCAGTCCGGGCAGCTGCCGGCCGCCGGTAGCAGGCTGGCGTCGACGATGTCGAAGCGTGCTGCCGACAGCTTGAGCATGACGTTCAGTTCCACCCAGCTCTTCAGGGCGCGGTAGCTCAGCCGCGGCGAACCCTGGTGATCCTTCTCGGTCGCCTGCGCCAAAGCCTTTAGCTGTTGCTTCTCATCTGGGATGCGCGCGATCAGCAGCGCTTTGCTCCCGTCGATCTCGCCTGACCGCAACGCCTCGCGGGCGTTGGGGGTCAGGTCCAGCAGCTTCATCCGGCCGTAGACGTAGCTGCGGCTCTTGCCGATGCGTTCCCCCACGACGTCCTTCGTGATGCCCGTGGTGTCGCACAAGCGCTGGTAGCCCTCGGCCTCCTCGAGCTCGCTCAGGTCGTCCCGCTGCAGGTTCTCGATGATCTGGATCTCGAGGACCTCGTTGTCCGTCAGCGTGCGGATCATGGCGGGTATGGTCGTCTTGCCCGCCGCCTGGCTGGCCCGGAAACGCCGCTCGCCTGAAACGATCTCGTGCGTGGGCATGCGGCCACCGTCGCGCGGCAGTCGTTCGAATTCGTCAGCGAGCCTGCTGGTCGGCAGCGGCCGCACCAGCACCGGCTGATGCACGCCAGTCGCCCGGATGCTTTCCGTCAGCTCGGCCAGCTTCGTTTGGTTGAACGTCGTCCGCGGGTTCGTGCGGCTGGCGACCACGTACTGCAGCTCGAGCATCGCGAACTGTTCGGACGGCGCAGCCTGGTCGGTCGGCGCCACTGGCGAAACGGGGTCTGCAAGTGCGACGCCGTCGTCGGCGCCGAATACTTTGAGGGACATAGGGTGCTCCAGGCGGTCAAGCCGCGTTGTGGAAGGGAGGGGTGTCGATCGCGGGTGCGTGCTCGCGCAGCTGCTCGAGCTGGCTGAGAAAGTCGGCGCGGGTGATGAGGCTGGCTACGTGGGCGCGCCACATGCCCAGCGCGGCCTCTGACTCCTGCAGCCGCTTGTGCCGGGCAGCGACTTCGCCGAAGGTCGCCATCGTTTTGGCTGCGGCATCGGGCTCTGGAGTGACCAGAGGAACGAAGCGGCGCGTATTTGTCTCTGGTGGGAGGAAGTCCGCGTGACCGGTGGATTGAATGATGTTCATCGGCCGTGTGGCAGGTGCTTCGGCGCTCGTCGGCGTCGATTCGGCTCGACTGGCCCGCGCAGCGTTCTCCTGGTGCTTAAGCTGGGCGGGCGAGATCTGCCGATTTCCCATCCGACTCGGCAACTGCAGGGCGTCGTAAGCACCAGGCCGTAGCGATTGCGCGCGCAGTTCGTCGCCGGTGTAGGTGCCCTGGGGCACGTACCGGCTCATGACAGGCCCTCAAGCGCCAAGTGGGCGGAGCGCATGGCGTTGGCGTCGTCCAGCGCGTTGTGTGGCCTGACGGAAATTGCGTCCAGGTCGCGACGGATCTCGAACGTGATCGGCGGTGTATCGATCCGTTGACCAGGGGCCGTGATGAGCAACTTGCAGAAGTAGGCGATGTCGTCTGGCCAGTCGGCGATGATGTGGACTGCGTCGTACTGCCCAAGCCATGCCGCCAGCGACTGCTGTACACATGCGTAGCTGACAGGTGGGTACGGGTCCAGCGCCGGGATCACGTTTTCCTGAACCCAAGGCACAGGATCGACACAGTGCAGCTGGTGATAGAAGGCCCACAGGTTCTCGTCGACAAGCGCGACCGAGATCAGCGCGCCGCCAAACCCGTTGAATTCGGTGTCGAGCCAGAGCCTCATGCCGGCACCGTCACTTTCAGGCCGTCGATGCCCGCCTGGCGCGCGAAGGCCTCGCTCAGCACCAGCTGCTGCAGGTGAGCGATGCTGTGGAGGTTGTTGAGCACCAGGTCCGGCTCAAACTCAGTGCCGTCCGTTGCGCTGCTGTGCGCACCCTCGGGCGTGCTGCTGCGGTGCAGGCCGGGCCGGGATACCTGCCAGATCTGCCCGCCAGCAACGCGCACCGTGTCGACCTCGTTCGAATACCGGCAGTCAGTAACGACAATGCGCGTATGCCCTGAGCGCATCAGGTCGACCATGTGCTGCAGCGTTTTGCGCGACCAGTAGTGCGGATGCTCGGCTCGACGGAACTCGGTCCCCCACCACTGCATGATCTGGCGCGGCGATCGCGGCTGATCGAGCCAAGCGTCCCATTCCGGCGTGCCAGTCCGCGGCACGTCGGCGCGCAGCGCGGCCATGACTGAGGCGACGAGGATGAAGGGTGCCCGCCGCAGCGAAAACGCGGTGATCGGGTGATGCTTCGTCGCCGGGTTGGTGAGGAAGCTCATGTCGACGTCGAAGGCTGTGCAGATCTCGTCGCGAAGCGAGTCGGCAAACGCGATCTTTGCGAAGCCGCAATGCGTGACCAGCAGGTCCGCGACTGTGTCCTTGCCTGCGCCGGCGAATCCGGTGAGGCCAACAATGTGTTTCTTGCTCATGGTGGTCAGGTAGAGGGGTGAACGGCCACCGACTCGATGTGCGGGAAGTAAGTCCGCATGTCGCGCAACGTGGTGGTCAGGGTGATGCGCGCGCCCTTTTTCAAGGTCGCGGCGATTTGCTCGGCCTGCTTGCGAGCGGCCTCGGGGAAAATCTGCTCGGCGTGGATCGTTCGTTCCAGGCCGTTTAGCGGGCGGACGTCCATGCACAGGACGGGCAGCGGCTGGGTGCCATGCACGGTCAGCTTGGTGCGGACCTCGGCGGCGCAGACCATCACGCCGTCGACTACCAAAACATCCTCGGAACGCAGCGCCGCTGGCAGTGCTGCGTCGCCGAACATGTCGGGTTCGTCGACCAGTGCAGACGTCTGCACTGTGCTCATGGCGCGATCGCCCGAAGGTCGGCCAGCGCGAAGGCAAGGGCGGCCATCGTGACGCCGACGGCACTCAGGCCAGCCGTCCAGGCGAGTTTTCGCAGGACGCGCAGGAAATCATTGAGCGCGGCCGCGGCCCAGTCTGGCGAGTCCGGCGCGTGTTGACGCTTCACGGCTCGCTCCTGGCCAGCTTGGCGGTCGCCACCGCTTGCGCCTGAGCGTCCTGAACGTCGGCAGCGACGGCCTCCGCGCCGTCATCGATGACCGGCGCACGGGCGATGCATACGCCGACCGCGGCGGCGAGCAGCCAGATGGCGATGCGATCGCGCAACCACCCGGCAAGGCGCCGAAGGCGCCTCATCGCGAGAGCCTCCCGATGATGTCGTGGACCCAGTTCCGTCCCCGCGGCTTCGCCTGCTGGATCGGAAAGCGCACGATGGGATCGCCATCGCAGAACCTGCGGAAGTGGGGACCCGGGGCTTCCTGTATCTCCACCATCAGAAGGTCGACGTGAACGCGATCCGTGCTTCGTCCATAAGGCCGACGCATGCTGATGGGATCGCCAGCGTGTGCGCGCTGGCTCAGCAAAGGCTTGGCCTGGACCATTTCCACCTCAAGGTGCGCGATCTGGCCTTTCGCTTCGTATATAGCAACCATGGCTTCGGCAAAGCGGGATTTGCCCGAGCCCTGCGGGCCGACAAGCCACCACACGTCTGTGCGGCCTTGTTTCGCTGGCGCGGCGCTCACGACAGCATCCTTCGCGTCATCTCAACTTGGTCGATCGCGTGATCGATGGAGTCGCGCAACTGGCCGCCGTAGCCGGCGAGGACCGCGGCCTGGGAAGCCGTCTGCAGGTCGATCAAGGATGCTGCGAGCGCGTGGGCTACCGCGGCTTTATGACTTCGCTGCGCGTGGCAAATCTCCGCCGGGGCGGAAAGAGTGGGGGAAAGCGTGGACAAGTGGGCCTCCGACGTGTTGGGAGGCCGAATAATAGCGCCGCGCTAATCTAAGTGTCAATAGCGCCGCGCTATGCGAAAAAACACTGTCTATGCGTTGTGCGTGTGGAGGCGGAAAATCTTCCTCTTCTCTGGAGAGACGAATGCCCGCACCCATGCCTCTGATCTGCGCCGTGTTCCTTTTGACGGTGGGCGGCTTAATATCTGGGTGCGCCGTCCCCACGCGTGCGTCGAATCCCGAGCTGTTCCCTGTGATTGCTCGGGGTCAGGTGCCTTCCGGCCGAACTAAGCAAGTGGTCGATTGCCTCAGCGACTCATTCATGCAGGCGAGTTCATGGAACACGTCTCTATCTTCGAAGCAGCAGCGGCGCGAGGATGGGATGCGTGTCGAGGTCTACGCGAGCAACGTCAGCCTAGCTGTAAGCGCCGATGTCTATGACGACGGGCGGGTGGAGTTGCGTCGCGGAAATGACCTTTTCCGAATGCACGCAAAGGAGCCTGTGATGTTTCGGGAGTGTGTGATCAACGCCGGTGGTCAGCTGCTCATGTGATCACATAGAACGGCGAGAGACGAAGCAAAGGACCTGAGCGCCGCCTTCAACGCGCTCGTTTGACCTCGTCCTTGAGAGCTTTTTGAAGTGTGTTAATTTGTAAACTTCAGCGGGGACTATGCGCGACGCTTTGTGGCCGGCGTAGAGATTGGGCGCTCCTGAGGCGGCTCCCCCGCGGGTAAAGCCGAAAGTATTACAGCTTCGGCCGCACGTTTCACCTCACTGCTGAGCGCGGCGTATTGTTCTGGAGTGACATTCGGGAAAGGCCACGGAGCAGTCTGAGTTTTCAGTAGCTCAGGGTCGGTGTCCATCCAGCCAAGAGGCTTGCCCAGTTTTTCCTCGAGCATCCTGGCCTGAGGGGAGCCCATGGTCTTGGGCTTGTTGGTCTTGCTGCCTGAGGACGCGTTCGCGATTTGGCTGAGCGTCGCATCTGTCGATGTGCGCTCCAGCTTGGCGTTGATGGCGGCAAAAGTGCCGTATTCCGCCTTCAATTCAGCCAGACGCAGGCGCCTGACTTCCTCAACAACTTTCATTGAAGTATTGGATAGCGCGCAGCTAATTGCGTGTGATAGCGCGGCGCCATTGACATTGAATAGCGCAGCGCTAACAATGTCGTATGCGCTTGTCTCAACTCCATCCGTCGCTCTCTCGCGACGATCGCGCCGCTCTGGCCAAACGGGCGGCAACCACCGAGGGCTACCTATGGCAGCTTGCGAACCAATGGCGCGGTAAGAAGCCGTCATTGGCGCTGCTGCAGAGACTCGCCGCCGCCGATGCACGGCTCTCGATCTCCGAGATGGTGGAAGAGTTCTCGAGCGCACCTTCGGCTCAAGCGGGCCAGCCATCGGTAGGAGAGGGCGCCCGTGCATAACACACGCGTGAGATCCGTCCCCCCGCTGATCCATCCTGCACCGTGAGCCCTGCCTTGCCATTTCACCCCTGCCGCTGCCCACACCGGCGCGCGCGTTTGCCATCCCCGTTCTCCTCCATCGTTGCGCGCGGGCAGGTGCGCAGCGTTGTGTGCGCCGAGGCGACAGGGGGCTTTTCTTGTTGTCATGCCGCCAGTGTCTTCATCGCTGGCGTGCCGCGCTACAGCGCAATTTCGATCGAGACGCTATGAACCTCGTTGACGCGACTCGGCGCATGGTGCGGAAATACCCAGGTGGGGTAGACGCACTCGCGCCGCGTTTGAACAAATCGCCCAGCACGTTCGAGAAAGAACTGCGCGACGCCCCTGGCTACAAGCTCGGCGCCGATGACGCACACGAGGCGCAGAAAATGTGCCACGAGCTGGGCATGGAAGATCCATTCCTCTTCCTCGAGGCCTGGGCCAACGGCTTCGACTGCGGCGTCATTCACCTGCCGCCAAGCCTCGCGAAGAACGGCGACGACTGCATGAACGCGCTGGCCGCGACATCGCAGGAGACAGCCGACCTGATCAATGAGGTTTGCGCGTCCCTCGCGGACAAAAAGGTTACCGACACCGAACTCAAGCGGATCGACGCTGCGATCGGCGAACTGTTCGCGAGCGCTCGGGCACTTCGACGCGCGATGGCCGCACTCAATGCAGCCGGCAGGCCTCAGGCCGACTGATCGATGTCCGATGCGCCAGAGATACCGTCGGTCGCACCGCCGATGTGGGACAGCATCCCTGCGTCCCTCGCCGGGCTGCAGCAATGGGTGTTGTGGAAGTTCGAGCCGAAGGCTGGTCAGTCCAAGCCGGGGAAGATTCCGTACTACGTCGCCGGCGGCCGCCGCACTGGCGGCCAGGGTGAAGATCGCGACCGGCAGCGACTTGCCACGCTGGCCGTAGTTCGGCGCGCGTACGAAAAGGGTGAGTGGCACGGCATCGGCTTTGCCTTCCTGCCAGGCGATGGACTGATCGGCATCGACCTCGATGGCCAGCTAGAGCCGGACGGCAGCTGGTCGGAGCGCTGCCGCAACATCGTTGGTGCCTGCGACAGCTTCACCGAGATCTCGCCAAGCGGCAAGGGCGTGCACATCATCGTGCGCGGTGAGACGACCACGAATAAGTCCAACGACATCGGCGTCGAGGTGTTCTGTGGCAAGCAGTTCTTCACGATCACGGCCAATCGCTTTCCTGAGACCGCGGCCGACGTTCAGCAGATCGACGAGGTGACCCTTCGACGGCTGCACAAGACCATCGACGATGCGAAGGAAGCGGCCAAGATGGCAAAGGCTCCTCCGCCGAAGCCGGCGCGAGCTGTCGCTTCCGCGGCCGAGCCGTTGGGTGCACAGGTCGACGACTTTGCGCGGGTCAAGTCCGCAGCGATGGCGAACTTCCAGGCCTGGGTGCCGGCGCTGTTCCCCTCTGCTATTCCCAGGGGTCGGGGGTATCGCGTCACGTCGAAGTCGCTCGGCCGTGATCTGCAGGAGGATCTCTCGATAGCCGAGGAAGGCATCGTCGACTTCGGCGTCGCCGACATGGGCGATCCGAAGAATGGTGCGCGCTCGCCGATCGATTTGGTGATGGAACACCAGCCAGGAATGACGAAGCCGGCGGACGCGCTCAAGTGGCTCGCCAAGCTGGTCGGGATAGAGCTGTCGAAGCCGAAGCGTCCGCCAAAACGCGACGTTCCGGCTGCCGCAGGCGGCGGGGGGGACGGGGGCAACGCGCCACCGCCGTCCGATGCCGGCCTTTCGCCTGGTGACTGGGAGGATGCCGAGGAAGCGCGCTCGATCGTCATGGATAAGCTCGTGCTCGGCCGCCGCGGCAAGCCCGAGGACTGCCGCGAGAACGTCCTCTATTGCATGCTGCACGACCCGGTGTTGAAGGGCCTGCTGCGCAAGAACGATTTCACGCAGCTGCTCGAGCGCACGAAGGATGCGCCATGGGGCCGCCCCGCTGGCGATTGGGACGACGAAGACGACCTGATGCTGGGCGAGTATCTGCTGCGCAAGTATGGCCTCGGCATCAAGGGGAAAAGCACCCTGCGCGACGGCGTGCTGATGGCGGCGCGCCTCTGCAAATACAACCCGATCCACGACTGGATCAAGGCTGAGAAATGGGACGGCGTCGATCGCATCGACCATTGGCTGGTCGACGTGTTCGAGGTCGAAGACCGGCCGTACACCCGCCTGATCGGTCGGTGCTTCATGATGGGCTTGGTCAAGCGTGCAATGCAGCCAGGCTGCAAATTCGACTACATGCTGATCCTCAAGGGTGAGCAGGGTCTTGCGAAGTCCAGCGCGTTCAAAACACTGGCATTTCCCTACTTCACCGACAACGCTATCCGCGTCGGGGAGAAGGACTCTCAAATGGCGATGCAGCTGGCCTGGATCGTCGAGTCGGCCGAGCTGGAGTCGCTGAACAAGTCCGAGACCACGCTGATCAAGCAGTTCCTGTCAGCGCAGGAGGACTGGTACAGGCCGCCCTACGGCTCGCAGATGATCAAGCAGCCGCGGCACTCGGTCAACGTCGGCACGACCAATGCCGACACGTTCCTCAAGGACGCGACGGGTGACCGCCGCTTCTGGCCACTCGAGGTCAAGGTGGTCAACCTCGATGTGCTCGAGCACCAGCGTTCACAGCTGCTGGCCGAAGCGCTGCACTTGATCGAGAAGGGGGAGCAGTACTGGCCGACCCGGCAGCAGGAAAAGGAACTTATCTTCCCCGAGCAGGAGCCCTTCAAGCGGGCCGACCCGTGGGAGGACATCCTGCACGAATACGTCAACGCCGATCGCGAGCGGACGCCGATGTCCGAAATGGTCGCACGCGAGATCCGCGACTTCTTCTCGAGCAGCGAGCTGTACGACAAAGCGCTGGGCATCAAGGCCGACCGCATCGACGGCAATGGCCAGATGGACACCCGCATCAGCAACTGCATGCGGCAGCTCGGCTTCACGCGCCACCGCCAGACAACCAAGGGGCGATTGCGCGGCTACATGCGCAATCCACGCCCCGAAGAACCCGTCCAGGCGCCCGCGCAGCCTGATGACGGCCAGCAATACGGGAGGGATGACGATGACCTGCCGTTCTGAACTCAAGACGCGCCTGGCTGGATGCCATGCGGTTCGGCCTCGCCCCGTGCACGCGTCTGCGCGCACGGTCCTGACGCCACCGCCGTCCAACCTCGTCCACCCTACGGCCACCGGGGGGTGGACGGCGCAAGTTGTTGATTTCATTCGTAATTCGTCAATCCGTCCACCCGTCCACCCTTCGCCCCCTTTGCGCTCTCACGTATGCGTGTGCGCAGACAGGCGGGCGCGCGTCTGCGCGCGCGCTCGCGGGCGCAGCCTACCTACACATGGTGGTCGGGGTGGACGGATGGACGGAATCAACAGCCATGCGGGTTTGCGACGTCCATCCCTCGTCCAGCCCGCCGATTCGAAAGGACCGATCCGATGACGACGCCGACAAAGCCCGCGGTTGACATGCGCGAGCGCATGCCCGAGACGGCCCAGTGGATCGCCGCGAAGCGCCTCGAATGGGGCAAGCAGCACGTCAACGATTGCGTGCGCCGCGGCACGGTGGAGCGACAGCCGGGCAACTTCTATGCGATAGAGCGTGGGCACGTCATCGGCACGCCCTTCCCCGAAGACACGGGCGTCCACGAGCTGCAGCGCTACGCCGTGCTGTGCGGCCTTTCGTTTGCCGTATTCATGCGACAGCCGGAAGCAGTGCAGACGTCTGCACCAGGGGGCAGCCATGCAAATTGATGTCCGGCACAACTTCCCGGCAGTGCAGGCTGCCCTGCGCGAGAACGCCAAGCAGGCCACCTATGCCACAGCCGTTGCGCTCACCCGCACTGCGCAGGATGTCCGCACGGCAGAGCGGCAGGGCATGCAGTCAGCCTTCGACCGGCCGACTCCATTCACGTTGAACTCGGTGTTCGTCAAGCCAGCGAAGCGCGATGACCTCACGGCGCGCGTGTGGCTTAAGGACTACTACGGGCCAAACTTCCTCATGCCCCAGATCACGGGCGGCGATCGGCCATTGAAGCGCTTCGAGCAGCTGCTCGTCCAGCGCGGCATCATGCGCGCGAACGAGCGGGCGGTGCCGGGCGCTGGTGCGCAGCTGGACAACTACGGGAACATAGGTCGTGGCCAGATCATCAAGATCCTAAGCCAGCTCAAGACATTCAACGTGGCAGGCTTCGATGCCAACGCCACGAGCAGCAAGCGCAGCAAAGCGAAGCGGGCACGGGAGGCCTACTTCGTCAGCAACAGCAAGGGCACGCGCGGCCATGGCAAGGGCTCATGGAAACGCGCACTGAAGGTTCAGACGCTGCCTCGCGGCGTGTGGGTGCGCCGCAGCTTTGGCGCACTTGGCACTGCCGTCAAGCCGGTGCTGCTGTTCGTATCTCACGCGACCTATCGAAAGCGCTTCGAGTTCGACGACATCGCCAACAAGACGATCGTCCGCGTGTTCGCTAGCCACTTCGACCGTGAGTTTGCCAAGGCCATGGCCACTGCCCGGCCGGTCGGGGGGGCATCTTGATTTTTGCCCCGACCCGCTCCCTTTTGGTGCGACCCCACCCCCCCCATTTTGGGTCCTCCCAGGGGAGGCGTCTCAGGGGTAATTCGGACCCCGCCCTTTCTCTAGTTCTGCCGTTTTGCAGAGGGTAAGTAAGCATGCGGATCAAAGGACAAGAACAGATAGCGGCGCTCTTCGGCGTGTCGCCGAAGACCATCACCGAATGGCAGGTGCTCGGGTTCCCTGTCGCCGTGCAGGGCGGGCCCGGCGTCGCAAGCGAGTACGACGTGCCGCCATGCATCACCTGGCTCGTGGAGCGCGAGGTGCGCAAGGTGCGATCGGAATCACCGAAGGATCGGCTCTCGCGTCTGCAGGGCGACAAGCTCGAGCAGGAAATGCTCGTCGAGCGCGGCATGCTGATTCCGGCCGACCAGGTGGAACCGCTGTGGCAGGGCGCCGTGCTCGCGGCGCGTGAGTTCCTAATCGGCGAGCCGCCGCGGCTTGCGTCGCTCGCGATCGGTCTGGACAAGCCCGCGCTCGAGCAGCTGCTGCAGACGGTCTTCGAAGAGTTCCTCGGCAAGCTGTCTGGCTGGCGGTCCGAGGGCATCGACGACCCAGACGACCACCCCGCAGCTGACGAGGATGACTTCGCATGAGGTACGGCAGCGGTCCCACCAGTCATGACGGATGGGCGGAGCGCGCGCTGCACGGCATGTTCGCGCGCGTGTGGCGCCGGCTGAAGCCGCCGCCGCGCATCGACGGAGCGCAGTGGTCTGCGACCTACCGCGTGTTGAGCAACGAAGAATCAGCCATCAAGGGCCGTTTCAGCTGGGCGGTTTCTCCAGCGCTTCGCGAGATAGCGGAAATGGCCACCCGGCCGAACGTCCGGAAGATCGTCGTTCAAAAGAGCGCCCAGGTCGGCTACACCGCCGGCATCGTCTGCAACATCATCGGCTACCACATCCACTACCGACCCAGCGTGATCGTGGCCGCCTTCCCGCGGACGCAGGCCGCGAAGGACTTCGCGACCGAGAAGCTCGATCCGATGATCATGAGCACGCCGGTGCTGAGCCGGCGCATCCAGATCAAAAGCCGCGCACAGGGCAACAGCACACTTCGCAAACGCTTCCTCGGCGGCTTGATCAAGCTGGTCGGAACGAACAGCCCGAGCGACGTGAAGTCAACCAGCGCCAGGCTGGTCGTCGTCGAGGAGCCGGATGATGCGGCGTCCGACGTGCGTGGCCAAGGCAATTCGATCAAGCTGCTCGAGGAGCGCGCGAAGACGTACCCGGACCACCTGATTCTGATCGGCGGCACGCCTACTGCGAAAGATGCCAGTGCGGTCGAAGACGAAATGCGCAAGACCGACAAGCGCTACTTCCACGTGCCGTGTCACGGCTGCGGCGAGGCGCACGTGATGGCGTGGGAGAACGTCACGATCCCCGAAGACCTCGGCGATGACGTCACGGTGCATGAGGTGTACGGCCGACATCGGCACGACCGTGCCTACTACGCGTGTCCGCATTGCGGCGAGATCTGGACCGACGAAGCGCGAATTACCAACCTGCGGCGCGCAGAACGCGAGGGCGGCGGGTGGGTCCCTACGCTGACAAGCGAGATACCGGGCTACTACCTGAACGAGCTGCTCAGCACTTTCGACGGCTCACGTGTCCCGGTGCTCGCTCGCAAATATCTCGAGGCGAAGGCGAACCTCGACCGCGGCGACGCCGGCGACATGATCGCGTTCTGGAACAGCACCCTGGGCCGTACGTGGGAATACCGCGGCGAGCTGCCCGAAGAAGAGACGCTGCGCCGGCGCGCAATGCAGTACCTTGAATGGTCCTGCCCGGTCGGTGGCCTGGTCCCGCTGATGACGGTCGACGTGCAGCACGACCGCCTGGCCGTCACGGTGTGGGTGGTCGGGCGCGGCGAAGAGATGTGGCTCGCCTATTGGGGCGAGCTCTACGGCAAAACCGTCGTCGCCCACGCGGGTGCGTGGCTCGAGCTGGAGAAGCTGCTGACGCATCGCGTGCGGCACGCGACCGGTGCCGGCTTGTCAATCGCCGCGGTGGCGATCGACAGCGGCGACGGGCAGACCAGCGAAGCGGTGTATGCCTTCGTCCGGCGGCACGATCGCAGCAGCCGACATGTGTATGCCGTCAAGGGTGCACCAGACGCGGTGGGCAAGGTTGAAATCTGGCGACCACCGAAGGCCATCGAACCTAACAAGCGCTCGACCAAGGCATCGCGCGCTGGCGTGCAAACCAGCCAGGTCGGGACCGCGAAGGCGAAGGACCTGATCCTGGGCTGGTCCGAGCAGGCCGGCCGGGTGCGCCTCGAAGGCGATGGTCCCGCGCGCATGCATTGGTATGAGGGCGTGCGTGACGACTTCTATGAGCAACTGCTCAGTGAAATCAAGATTCCCGGCCGCACGAACAAGCTCGTGCGTGAGTGGAAGCCACGCACCGATCGGCGTAACGAGGCCCTGGACTGCACCGTCTACGCGATCTGGTTGATCCGAACCATGCGGCTTCACCTTCGCAAGCCGTCCCAATGGGACGCGGCTGAACTGCAGATACGGCAAGCCCCGCTCCTCGAGGAGGGTAGCGATGGCGTGTTCGCACCGTCTGCAGAGAACGTCGCTCCGCTCGATTCCGCCTTGGTCGACGAGCTAGAGCCGCCGGCCACGCTCCCCGTATCCCCGGTGCCCGGCCCCCCGACGCCGTCGCCAGAACCTACGCCTGCAGCTGCACCGCCAGCACCGCGCCACCGATCCGGTCGGCGGCCCTCAACAAACCCATTTGCCTCAGACGACTGGAGTGATCGACTGTGATCAAGACCCACAAGACCATGACGCCTGGTCAGGCCGAAGACGCCGCGGTGCAACTCGAAAACGAACTCACCGCGATCGTGCGTTCCGAGATCGGAATGCATGACGCGATGGCCAGCATGTTCGCGCAGGCCCTTGTGCGCGGTATGCGCCGTGCGCTCGGTGGACAGGACATCTACATCCCGGCGCCCGACCGATCGGAGCGCGATGCGGCCATTCGCAGGCAATTCGATGGCAGCAATCTGGCCGAGGTAATGCAGGCGCACGCCGTGAGCAGGAGCACTGTGTATCGCGTATCAGGCCGGCGAGATCCGCATGCCGTGCGCATCGGAGTGTCGTCGCCAAAAAATCCCATTTCTCCCCTGTCTATGGGACGCGACGATGCGTAGCGTGACGCCATGACTATCGCAACAGACATGGTGACCGCCTACCTTGCCGCAGAGCGCGACGTGCTCGCTGGCAAGACGGTGAACTTCAACGGGCGCTCGTTCACAAGCGAGAACCTCAAGGACATCCGCGAAGGGCGTCTCGAGTGGGAACGCAAGGTGTCGGCAGAAACGCGACGAGGCGCGCGGATAGGCGGCCTGTCGTTTTCACGCGCACGCTTCGACGGAGGCGAATGACATGAACATCATCGACCGCATCGTTGCCCAGTTCGATCCAATGCGGGGCTTGGCTCGTGCGCAGCACCGTCGCGCGTTGGCCTACTACGAAGGCGCCAAGCCGACCAAGCAGCGGCAGCGGCGTAACGACAACAGCAGCCCCAACACCCTGGCCGGCTCCGGAGCGGCTCAGCTGCGCGCGCATGCGCGCTACCTCGAGCGCAACCATGACCTGTCGCGTGGTGCGTTGCGGGTGCTGGTCAACAACGTGGTGGGGGCTACGGGCATCGGCATCGAGCCGCAGCCGCGAAAGAAGGACGGGACCATTCACGCTGACTATGCGGCGTCGCTGCGCAACGCGTACAAACAATGGCAGAAGGCGCCCGAAGTGACTGGCCGTTATCGCTGGCCGCTCGCGCAGCGACTCATGGCCTACACCTGGCTGCGCGACGGTGAGGTGTTCGCCCAGCAGCTGGTCGGGCCCGTTCCCTTCCTGACGCATGGCTCGGCAGTCCCGTACTCGCTGGAGATCTTCGAACCTGACTTTGTGCCGCTGGACTTCGACGACATCAGCAAGGGCATTCGGCAGGGCATTCAATCTAATGCGTGGGGTAAGGCCACTGCCTATTGGGTCTACAAGGGCGACCCACGCGATGCAATGACGCTGCCTAACGCGTCAGGTTTGAAATTCATTCCAGCCGATCTGGTGCTCCATGTCGCAACCCTGGATCGCCTCCATCAGCAGCGAGGCGTGTCCGAGTTTGCCAGCGTGATAACTCGGCTCGAAGATCTTAAGGATTACGAGGAAAGCGAGCGCATCGCGGCGAAAGTCGCCGCTTCGTTGACCGCCTACGTGAAGCGGCAGGCCCCTGATGGCGACGGGTATGACGCCGACGCTGCGGAGACTGATGCCGAGGGGAATCCATTGCCGCGCGACCTGCGCATGTCGCCGGGCATGATCATCGACTCGCTGGCGGTCGGCGAAGACATCGGGATGATTGACAGCAACCGCCCGAACCCGAACCTGATCACATGGCGGGCCGGCCAGCTCAAGGCATTCGCAGCCGGCATCGGTGCGAGCCACTCAAGTGTCAGTCGTGATTACGACGGGACCTACAGCGCGCAGCGACAGGAGCTGGTCGAGCAGTGGGTGCACTATGCGGTGCTGGCCGATGAATTCGTCGGCATGTGCGTCCAGCCGAACTGGGAGATGTTCGTGAAGATCGCGCATCTGAGCGGCGTAGTGCGCATGCCCGTCGACGTCGATCCTGAGAGTGCCGATGACGCGTTGTTTGTCGGCCAGAGCATGCCCTGGATCGACCCGGTGAAAGAGGCGGACGCCTGGACCAAGCTCGTGCAGGCCGGCTTTGCCAGCGAGGTCGAGGTCATTCGCAAACGTGGAGCGAACCCGCGCGATGTGGTCGAGCAGATCGACTCCTTCCGCAAGGATGTGAAGGCACGCGGCCTGAAGCTGTCAAGCGACGCTGCAAACACTGGGGGTTCAGCCCCAGCCGCTGCTGCAACACCCGGCGACGGGCCGAGCGGTGACAAAACTGGCGGGCAGGACGACGACGCGGCGCCCGTAGATAAATAGTCCCATTTCTTCCCTAGAAATGGGACTGGGGTTTTTTGACACTGAGGGCTCTCAATCGAGGGCCCTCAGCACATGTCCAACACCTCCTCCGCCTGGTACACCATCCGCCGTCGCACGGCAATGGCAGCTGCTGTGGTGGGCGCTCTCGCCGCTGCCGAGATCTACATCTATGGCGACATCGGCGAGAGCTGGTACGAGGAAACAACCTCTGCCGCCACCTTCGTGCGCGAACTGCAGGCGCTCGATGTCGATGCACTGACCATCCGCATCAACAGCATGGGCGGTTCGGTGCCGGACGGCTTCGCAATCTACAACGCCATCCGCCGTCACAAGGCGACCGTGACCATCGAAGTCGATGGTGTTGCGTTCTCCGTTGCCAGCCTGATCGCCATGGCGGGCGACAAGGTGCACATGGCCAGCAACGCGATGTTGATGGTCCATGCCCCGTGGTTGTACGCGTCGGGCAACAGCGCCCAGTTGCGCGAGCTGGCCGACCAACTCGACGCCTGGGCCTCTGCCATGTCGACCAGCTACGCGTCGCGCACGGGTGATCAGCCCGCGATGCTGGCCCTGCTGACCGATGGCAAGGACCACTTCTACACCGCCGATGAAGCCCTCGCGATGAAGTTCATCGACGGCATCACAGACGCGTTGCCCATCGAGGCCAGCGCCGCCCGCGCGCTGCCCCTCAACCGTTATCGCTCGCTGCCTGCATCGCTGCAGACCGCGAGCACTCCCGCGGCAGCCGCCGCAATTTCTCCCGAAGAGGATCTCATGAAACTCCGCAACCCCCTGCTGCTGACCGCTGTAGGCGCTGCCGCTGCTGGTGCAGGCGGTGGCGGACCCGCCACGCCTCCCGGCAACCCCGCTACACCCGTCAACTCCGCCGCCGTCCTCGCCGCCGACAAGGCTCGCCGTGAAGGCATCCGTGCGAGCTTCACGGCGTTCGCCGCGCGTCCTGGCGTGGCCGACCTGCAGCGCGCCTGTGAAGATGATCACGAGGTCGATGTGGTCGCGGCCGGGACGCGCCTGCTGGCCCATCTTGCAAAAGACGTGACGCCGGTGGCTGGTGCGCATGTCGTCACGTTGGATGACGAGAGCGACAAGCAGCGTCGCGGCGCCACTCAAGCGCTGCTCGCGCGTGCTGGCTACGAGAAGATCGAAGGCGCAAACCCGTTCCGTGGCTACACGCTCGCAGAGCTGGCTCGCTCGTCCCTTGCTCGTGCTGGCTTCCGCAGCGAAGGCATGGACAAGATGGCCTTCATCGGCGCTGCGTTCACCCACAGCACCAGCGACTTCCCCGGCCTGCTGGCGAACGTGGCGAGCAAGTCGCTACTCAAGGGCTACATGGAGGCCGACGAGACCTTCCAGACGTGGACCCGTGCCGGCTCGCTGTCCGACTTCAAGACCGGCAACCGCGTCGACCTCAACGCCTTCCCGAGCCTGCGCAAGGTTGCCGAAGGTGCCGAGTACAAGTATGCGACCCTCGGCGAACGGGGTGAGAAGGTCGTGCTGGCGACGTATGGCGAGCTGTTCAGCATCACGCGCCAAGCCATCATCAACGATGACCTGGACGCCTTCACGCGCGTGCCTCGCTTGATGGGTCGTGCGGCCATCCGCACCATCGGCGATCTGGTGTACGCGATCCTCACCGCCAACCCGGTGATGAGCGATGGGACTGCGTTGTTCCACGCGAGTCACGGCAACCTGTTGGCGGCCGCGGCCATCTCGACCGCATCGGTCGACTCGATGCAGGCGGCCATGGCTGTCCAGAAGCAGGGCGCCGCGGTTCTGAACCTCCCGCAGAAGTACCTGATCGTTCCTCGCGCGCTCAAGGGCACTGCCAACGTTGTGCGGGCAAGCGAGTTTGAAGTGGGTGGAAACAAGAACAACACCACTCCGAACTCGGTGCGTGACACGTTCGAAGTGATTTCGGACGCTCGCCTTGACTCCGCCTCGACCACGGCCTGGTACGGCGCCGCCGACCAGAACTCAGCCGACACGATCGAAGTGAACTACCTCGATGGAAACAGCCAGCCGTACCTCGAGCAGAAAAACGGATGGAACGTCGACGGCACCGAGTTCAAGGTGCGCATCGACGCTGGCGTATCGCCGCTCGACTTCCGCGGCCTCGCCAAGAACCCTGGCGTTTGATGACCCACCGGCGCGTTTGAGCGCGCCGGCACCTTACCTGTCACACCTCAAGGAACCTTCATGAAAAACTTCGTTCAGGCCGGCGACGTGCTGGACTACACGCCAGGCGCTGCTGTCGCAAGCGGCGCGGCAGTCGTGTTCGGCGTGCGCCTCGGCATCGTCGTCACGGACATCGCAGCGAATGCGACCGGCGCCCTTCGCGTCAAGGGCGTCGTTGAACTCGCGAAACTCGCGGGCGACAACGTTGCCCAGGGCGCGCTGCTGTATTGGGACGCGGGCAACAACCGTCTGACCACCACCGCTGCAGGCAACACGCTCGCGGGCTACGCGGCGAAGGCTGCAGGCAACGGCGTTACTACCGTCTGGCTTTCCCTGAACGCCTGACCCATGCTCGCCCGCTTTGCCGCCCTCGAGGATCGCGCCAATCGCGCAGTCAATGCGCGCCTGTCAAATCGGCAGGTGAGCGCCGGCGAGCTGGTCTTCGAAGCCATCTTCGAAGACGCCGGCTCGCTTCCTCTGGACGGCATGGTGCAGTCGACGGAGCCGCAGCTGACAGCTGTTCCCTCGTCGATCGCATTGCAGCTGGCGCCCGACGCCGTTCTCACGTTGACGCATCCTGTCAGCGGCGCAGCGCGCCTGTTGCGCGTGGCCAGATCGGAACCTGACGGCTCCGGCTTCCACACGCTGTATCTCCGCAAGGTCTGAGCGGTGGAACACGTTCAGCAACAGATCCTCGACGCCCTGCTGGCGGCGTTATTGGCAGCAGGTACATCGGCCGGGCAGAACGTCTTCCTCGACCTCGAAGACCCCTTGCGTTCCGACCAGCTGCCGGCACTGACGATCATGGAAGCACCTGCCGGCGAGAAGATCGACACGGCCACCGTGAGTGGTCGTGATACCCGCATCTACAGCGTCCTCGTGACCTGCATCGTTGAGGGCGGGTCTGACTTCGCGCGCCGGGCCCGTGCGCTCGGTCTCGAGGTCGAGAAAGCGTTGACGGCACGCAGCCTGGCTGTGCCGCTGCCGGGGCGGGCGCAGATCGCGGGCGCTCGCATCACCCTCGACGGTGACGGCGAGAGCGCGCTCGCGCAGCGCGAGCAGCTTTGGCAGATCACCTATTTCACCCGGCGCGGCGTCCCTGACGTCGCCCTCTAAAGGAGCTCCCATGTCCGTTCAAATTTGGTCCGATGTCGACGTCGATGTACAGACCGCCACGGGTGTCGCCAAGGCGATCACCGCGATCACCAAGGCAAACCCTGCCGTTGCGAACTCCGACGATCACGGCTTCACGGCTGGCCAGGTCGTCCTGCTGCGCATCAAGGGCTTCGGCGCCCTCGACTACGCTGTCGCGCGCGTCGGTCCCGTGACGGACGACACCTTCACGCTCCTCGGTGTCGACACGACCGACTTCGCCGGCGCATTCATCAGCGGCAACGCCAGCCTGGTGACCTTCGGCGTCAGTGCCGACACGATCACTGACGTCACGCCCAGCGGCGGCGAGCGGGCGGCCGTGAAGATCGGCACCATCCACAAGAAGCCCGACTACAACATCTTCGGCAAGGCCGAGCCCTTGTCGTACGCGCTGGGTTCGCTGTGGGACATCTCGGACCCTGCGCTGATCGCACTCAAGGCTGCCTCGAGCGCCAAGCGCGTCGTCGCGATCCGCTTCGGCTTCCCGGACGGTGCGCAGATCCTGTTCGCTGCACAACCCAGTGCCACCATGGCGCCGGGTGGGTCTGCAGGCGCGGCAGTGACAACGCCCGTCAGTCTCAGCGTTCGCGGCCTCTTGCAGCCCTACGTCGGCGCCGAAGGCTGAGCATGAAGCGCAGCGATCTGAAGATCCCGGCTCTGCCTCAACAGGATGAACCCAGCGAGCCGCTGGGTGGCACCGTGACCATCCGAGGCATGTTGCTCACCGAGCGCATGCAGAACGATGCAATCAACACGGCGGCGAAGGTCCCGCTCGAGGGCGAGACAGAGCAGCAAGCCCGCGCCCGCGCTGGATCGCAGGTCATGCCACGCGTGCTGCACCAGTGTGTCGTCGATGACGACGGGGCGCCTCTCATGTCGGAAGTCGAATGGAACGTGTTCGGCTCGAGCAACTCGACCGAGGCGTTCCGGCTTTTCAATATCGCCATGCGGCTGTCCGGCCAGGACCTCGGAGCCGTCGCAAAAAACTGACCACCCAGCCCGCGCGCCGTTTTGCCTTTGTTCTTGCGCGGGACCTGGGGCGCACCGTCGAAGAACTGGGCGAGAGCATGTCGGCATTGGAGTTCGAAGAGTGGCAGGTCATCTACGCAAAAGAACAGCTGAGCCCGCTAACGCATCGTGTTCGGCATGCCCAGCTTCTTGCCGCCATCTATCAGGGGGCGAGCACCCGCAAGGATGGGCAGCAGTGGTCTTCCGATCAGTTTCTTCTGCCGAACCCATGGCTGCCTCCTGTCGAGCCGCTGAAGGTCAGCCTGATCGAGCAGGTCCGCGTGATGAACAGTCGCATGCGGCGTAAGGACTGACGTGGTCACCAGAGCCGAGATCATCCTTGCCGCGACGGACCGCACTCAAGCGGCCTTCGCGAGCGCAAGCCGCGCCCTCGACGGGCTGAAGACCAATGCCATGTCGGCAAAGGCCACGCTGGGCACGATCGGCGGGGCCATCGCCGGCGGCGTGGCGCTGCTCGGTGCGAAGGGCGCGATCGACACGCTCGACCAACTCGACGACTTTCAGGAGAAGTCCGGCATCGCGGTCGAGCGGCTGAGTGAGCTGCGCTTTGCCGGGGAGGCCGTGGGCACCCCGTTCGAGACCTTGGCCGGTGGCGTGGGCCGCTTGAGCAAGCTGATGGTTGAAGCCGCCGGCGGGAACAAGGAAGCCACGGCGACCTTCAAGGGCCTTGGCATTGAGGTCAAGAATGCTGACGGCACGTTGCGCACCAACGACGAGGTGCTCGGCGATCTGGCCGATCGGTTCGCCAGTTATACCGACGGTGCCGAGAAGTCGGCGCTGGCGCAGAAGTTCTTTGGCAAGTCCGGCGCCGAAATGATCCCGTTCCTGAACCAGGGACGTGATGGCATCGAGAAGCTCCGTCTCGAGGCGCAGGCGCTCGGTGCGATTTACAGCGGCGATCTCGCGAAGGATGCCGCCGACTTCAACGACAACCTCGTCAAGCTGCGGCTGTCGTCGGAAGCCGCAGCGATCGCGATGGGTGGCCCGCTGATCAAGTCGCTCGTGAGCATCACGAATCAGATGCTCGAGGCGCGCAAAGAGGGCGGCATGCTCAATGCCATCCTCGTGACGATCGGCGGCGGGGTGGCGCGCACGCTCGGCGTGGACGAGATCGGCAAGGCTCAGTCGAAGGCGAAGAACGCAACCGCCGAGATGTCGCGGCTGCAGAACCTGATCAACGGCGTCGACACCCAGCTGCAGCGCGATCCGACCGACGAAATGGCGCAGCGCCGTATGAACACGCTGCGCGGGCAGCTGGCTCAGCAGCAGCAGCTCGCGGCCGCGGCCAGTGAGCAGCTGAAGCGCTTGGCCGACGAAGCCGACCCGATGGGTAGCGCGCAGCGCCGCGTCGAAGATCGCGGATGGACGCCAGTGATCGAGGACAAACGGGGCAAGGCTCCCGTCCTTGACTCCAGCGGCGGCGGCGCCGCAAAAGATCCACAAGCCGAAGCCAAGAAGTACATCGAGAGCCTCGACAAGCAGCTGGAGAAGGTCAAGGAACTGAGCCAGGTCGAGATCGCGCTGGCGGAAATCAAGCGCCTGCGTGCCGACGGCAAAGAGGTCACCGAAGCGCAGAAGCAATCGATCCTGCGCACGGCGGCTGAGATCGATATCCGCAAGGAACGCACCGAAACCGAAAAGGCCGCGGCCAAGCAGCAGGAAGAGTCGCAGAAGCGCCTGATCGCGCTGCAGGACGACGCGGCCAAGGTCTTCGAATCGACACGCACGCCCGCCGAGCAGTACGGCGCATCGCTCGCCCATCTGAACATGCTGCGCACGGAGGGCGTGATCTCGATCGAGACCTATTCTCGCGCCGCAGCGAAGGAAGCGGACAGCTACACCGAGGCACAAAAGCGCATCGATGCGCTGAACAAGAACGCCGACGACTTCGCGAAGCGGGGCGCCGAGAACATTCAGGACATCCTCGGCCAGAACCTGGCCAGCGCACTCGACGGCAACTTCGAGAACATTGGCCGTAGCTTCGGCACGCTGCTCAAGCGCATGGCTGCGGAGGCCATCGCTGCGGATCTATCGCGCTCCATGTTCGGCTCGCTCGTGCAAGGTGGCTCGGGTTCGGGTTGGGTCGGCTCGGCTCTCAAGGCGGTCGGCGGCTTTCTCGGCCTCGGGTCGTCGACGCCCGCCGGTGCGGGTGACTACAACTACCTCGCGTTGCTCGACGGCGCACGGGCCGAAGGCGGTCCAACCATGGCGGGCGGCACCTACTTGGTCGGTGAGAACGGCCCCGAGCTTTTCCGGTCCGACCTTGCCGGCTCCATCGTGCCGAACCACGAACTCGGCGGCTCGAACACCTCGATGTTCCTGAACTACGCGCCTGTCTTCCAGGTGGACTCCCGCTCGGACCGCGGCTCGATCATCGCCGACCTCCAGCGCCTGGTGTCTCAAGGCAACAAAGAAGTCATCGAGTACCTCAAGCGACTCAAGGCGATCCCCCAAACATGACGATCATCACCATCCCTGAAGAGCTGTCGATCCTGCGCACCGATTGGGGCGTGCGCGACTTCGGCATGACCTTCGCCGGGTCGGACACTGGCGCCACACAGACCGTCGCCCGCGCGCCGATGCGCCGCACTTGCTCGCTGATCGGCAATGAGAAAGATGAGGAGGGCGGCGCCGCAGCGTGGACGGTGCTCGTGCATGCCCTGCGCGGCCGCATCAACCAGCTGGCGGTCTACAACACGGTGCAGCCCGAGCCGCGCGGATCAGTCCGCGGTGCCTGGACCTCTGGGGGTGCTGCGGCCGGCGCCGCGTCCATGACCATAAACGCCGGCGTCGACCAGGCCAGTCGCACGCTGTGGGCAGGCGATCTGTTCGGTGTCGGCCAGGCCGGTGCTGGGCCCGCGCACCAGCTGCTGCACGTGCAGGCAGACGCGGTGGTCAACGAAGCCGGCGCGATGGTTGTGACCTTTGAGCCGGTGCTTCGCGTTGCCGTCGCGGCCGGTGCGCCGCTGGCCTGGTACCGGCCGACCTGCCTGATGCGTCGCACCACCGACGAAATGAGCTGGGCCATGCATCCCGGCGAGCTGATCGGCGGCTTTGCCATCGACCTGATGGAGAGCTGGGAATGATCCTCACCAACAGTGGTTTCCAGACGACGGCCGGCGCCGCGTCGTATGGCGCGCTCGGCCTTGTCGAGCTGCAGCTGCGATCGGGCACCGCGCGCTACACCGATTGGCCCGTCAGCGTCGATGTGTTCGGCCAGACCTGGCTTGGCGTCGGCAACCTTGGCAACGTCGGCCAGCTGCACGAGAGCGAAGACGGCGCGGAGGAAAAGCTGACCCTCACGTTGTCGCCGGTGGACCTTGGCACGCGCGCCCTCGCGCTGGGCGACCCTACCGACTATCAGGACCGGCCCGTACGGATCTGGGTCGGCATGGTCGACACCAACACCTTCCAGCTGAGCGGCCTGCCGGTCCTTCGGTTCAGCGGCGTCATGGACCAGCTCAAGATCGATCGCGACGGCAACAACGCCTCGATCTCGCTGGATTGCCGCACGGCCAGCTACGACGTCCGCAGCAACCCGGCAGCGCTGCGAATGAATCACGTGCAGCACCAGTCGCGCCACCCTGGCGAACGCGGCTTCGAGTACCTGACCAGCCTCATCGGCAACCCTGCGGTGTGGTTGTCGAAGGCGCTGCAGGCCCGCCTCAACGAAATCGCGCGGAAGAAGGGGTAGGGCATGGCTGCAGATCTCGATGCCTTCATCGCGGCGCGGCGCGCTGTGCCCTTCGTGTACTTCGAACAGGACTGCGCGCACATTGCGGCCGATTGGGTGCTCGCCAAGACCGGCGCCGATCCGTTGGCAGATTTGCGTGCGGCCGGTGGCGTGCTTGCGTCGCGCAACCTGCTGACTGCGCTGCGCCTGGTGAATGCGGGCGGCGGCTGGATCGCCATGGCCACGGCGCGGCTGGGCCCGTCCGTGCATCCGATGCTCGCCCAGCGTGGCGACGTCGTGCTGATGCGCAGCGGCCGCCCTGTGGGCCGTGTGCGTGGCTACACGTTCGGTGTCTGCACAGGCTCGCACATCGTCGCCCCTGATAACGCCGGCTTGACATTCCAGCCGCTGAATATGGGAGTTGCTGCATGGCGCGTTTGATTCGACGCCTGCTGACATTGCTTGCGCTATGCGCGGTGTGTACCGCTGCGTCAGCCGAACCGATCACAGGGATCGTTCTCTTCACGATCGGAACCACCGCGGTCACTGTGGGGACGGCGCTGTATATCGCCACCGTCGCCTATGGCATTTATGGGTCGATTCAGACGAAGAAGAAGGCGCGGGCAGTTGCTCAGCGCGCCGCCGAGGCCGAGGCCGCGAACCTGAAGGACCGCACGGCGACGCTGGTCGCCTCCGACTCGCCCTGGCCGGTCGTCTACGGCTCGCCGGCGCCGGTCGGTGGCTCCATCGTCGCGGTGCTCACCAGCGGCGCGGATGAACGCTACAAACACGTCGTCATGGTCCTTGCTTCGCACGAGTGCGACGGCGTTGAGGCCATCTACATGGGCGGCGACTGGGTCGGCAACCTCGATGCGTACGGGTATGCGGATGGTGAAGAGTTCCGCCTCGAGGACGGCGTGCCCGGCGAGGTCATGGTGGCCTTCGACCTGCAGCCGTTTTCGCAGGAGGGCGAGAACGGCCCGATCATCTCGGACTACGGCATCCAGGCGCTACAGGTCTTCATTGGCAACGACCTCAGTATCGTTTCCATCGTCGACGAGAACGGCATCCCCTACGGCGATGACGTCCGCTATGAGCGAGGCGTGGCTGGTGCGCATTGGCTGATCGGCCCGATCGGCGCCAAGGGTAACGTCCGGTTCATCACCAACGGCCCCGGGCCAGCGCTCAATGTTCAGGTGCACCTTTCGCCGGGCGGGGTCGACACGGCGGACGCATTTCTGCGTGCGGCGCGGCCTGACCTCTGGACGGTGGACCACAAGCTGTCTGGCTACACGTACCTGGTGCTCACCTTCAATCTTTTGCTCGAGCGCTTCCAGGGCGGCATTCCCGAAGTGACCGTCAAGTTGCGGGGCAAGAAGGTCTATGACTACCGCACAGGCGTCACCGCATACAGCCGCAACCCGGCGCTTTGCCTGGCTGACTTCCTGCGTTCCGATGCCGGCTATGGCGCAGGCGTCGAGCAGCTCGAGCTCGACGCGCTGATCGGTGCGGCGAACGCCTGCGACGTGGTCGTCTACGACCAGGCCACGGTCGATGCAGACGCGGCGACCTATGGCGGATCTCGTGCCCGCTACACATGCGACGGCATGTTCAGGTCCGACCAGGATCGAGACACTACGCGGCAGCAGCTCGAGGACGCGATGGTGGGCTTCTCGCTCGAGTCGGGCGGTGTGTGGCGCATCCAGGCCGGCGCCTGGAGCACGCCGGTGCTTTCGCTCACTGACGACGACATGGTCATGCCGATCGCCGTCGTGCAGACCTGCAACGTCGGCACGGCACGCTACAACGGCGCCAAGGGGTCGTATGTCAACGCCGTACGCAACGGCGTCTCTGAGGACTTCACGCCCTACGTCAATGCCGTGTTCCGAGAGCAGGACGTCAAGGACAAGTTTCTGGACGTGACGCTGAGCTTCACCGGCAGCCACATCCGCACCCAGCAGACCGGCCGTGTGCTGGTCGAGCAGAGCCGCGGTGGCTTCGTGGTGCAGATCTTCCCGAAGATGCATGCGTGGAACCTGCAGCCCGGCGATCGAGTGGTGCTGAGCAGCGTGATGTTCGGCTTCACCAACAAGCCATTCCGCGTGCAGGACTGGACGTATCAGGTGGGCACGCCAGTCGCGTTGCAGTGCGTCGAGGACGAGGAGGCCTATTACGACCAGGTCGACGAAGTCCGCGCCGACGCATCGCCGAACACCAGCCTGCCGAGCCCCTTCCTCAAGCCTGGTCAGCCGCTCGACCTGGTCGTGCTGAGTGGCGAGAGCCAGATGGTCCAGCAGGACGGCGTGATGGTCGTCCGCGTGAAAGTCCAATGGGCTCAGTCGCTTGACCCTGCCGTGCTGCAGAGCGGCGTCGTGCGCGTGCAGTGGCGCCTCGCTGCCGAGGGCTCGACCTGGCAGACACTGGACCTTCCCGGCTACTCGACCGAGACGTATCTGCTTGGTCTCACCGTCAACGCGGTGTATGCCTTCCAGGTGCAGTTTCAAACCGCGTATGCGGTGAGCGCATGGTCGCGTGCATCGCACGTCGTGCACGGGCTCGAGGGGCCGCCGGACAGCGTGCTGGGCCTCGATCTGAGCGTCGAGCTCACCGGCATCTTTGCGTACTGGGATGAGCCCGAGGGCATCGACTTGCTCGGCTGGAGCGCAACGCAGATTCGCCGCGGCCCGACATGGGAGCTGGCCGAGGATGTCGTGTTGTTCGATGGCCGCGCGACGAGTGCGAACCTCGGGTGGTTCCCGGCCGGCACCAGTGCGGTGTGGGCAGCGCATCACAACGCCATCGGCGATTTCGCCGAGCCGGTCTACGACACGATCGACATCGAGCCGCCGGATCAGCCTATCCCTCATGCGGTGGTCAACAACCGCAACCAGGTGTCGATCACCTGGCTGGACTGCCGCACCACGCAACCCATCGGCTATTACGAGATTCGCCTCGGCGATACCTGGGACACGGCTGCCGAAATCGGCCGCACCCTGGGCCTGTCCTTCGAAGCTGTGCAGCCCAACTTCGGCCAGCATCGCTACTGGGTTACGGCCATCGATGTGGCGGGCAACCGTGGTGCGCAGGGCTATGCGGTCGCACTGACGCTGCAGAGCTACGACAGCGTCATTGGAAGCCTGCGCGGCAAGGTCACCACCGCGATCGACGACATCGCCGCCATGCAGCTGGCCGGCGACCTGATCGCATTCGACCAGCTCGGCAAGGCCAAGGCGGGAATCTACGAAAAGATCGAGGTCGTTGTCACCGACACGACCGCCCTCGCGTCTAAGTACGAAGCACTGTCCGCCGAGGTCGGCGACAACCAAGCGCTTGTCACCAGCCAGATCACGACACTTGCGACCGAGCAATCCGCGCAGGCGACGCAACTCGAGCTGGTCGCCGCGCTCACGGGCGACAACCTGGCCGCGATCGCCGACGAGACGACAGCCCGCACGACCGCGGATCTGGCGCTGGCTTCGGACATCACGACCATCCAGTCGAGCGTCGGCGGGCTGACCGGCACCGTCGAGCTGCAGGGCAGCACGCTGGCCAGCCTCGATGGCAACGTCGCGGCGCAGTACATGATCCGCACCGAGGCCACGGGCTGGGGCGGTCGGCGCGCGATGGCGGGCCTGTCGGTCGGCGTGTCGAGCAGCGGCGGCGGTGCGGACACGCAGAGCGAGGTCGCGGTGTTCGCCGATCGCTTTGTCGTGCTGCCGGACGCGTCGACGACGACGGCCGATGCGCCCTTTCGCGTTGAAGGCGGCATCGTCTTTATCAACATGGCGCGCATCAAGGACGCCGACATCGGCACTCTCAAGCTGGCCGGCTATGCCGTCACCGTGCCGGTGTCCGCCAAGTCGACCAGCTCCGTTGCTATTGCTGGTGGGTCGAGCAGCTGGACCACCATCCAGACCGCCTCGATTGCGACGTCGGGGCTTGGTCCCGTAATGGTCCTGTGCAATGCGACGATCACGCCTGGCACGCTGCCGGAAGGCTCCGGCGAAGACGGCAGCGTTCGCCCAGTGCCGATGGGCGTGCGCGTCGTGCGCGGCAGCACGGTTGTCTGGGACGGCGTGAGCGCGCCGGTAATGGACTCTGATTCACCTGGTGCCGGCTCATGGACGTACTCGCTCCAGGCCTGCCATCTTGAGTCGCCTCTTTCGCCTGGCAGTGCGAGTGCGCGCGTGATCATGCTGCTGGAGACCAAGCGATGAGCTGGACCGTCTACGACCTGATCAGCGGGCGAATCGAGCGCACGCTGACGCATTGCCCGCCCGAGATGCTTGCGCTGCAATACGACGCCGCAACGCATGGTTGCGTCGAGGGCGCGTTTGACGATGCGGCGCAACGCATCGTCGACGGCGCGCCCATCCCACTGCCGCCGCGGCCGTCGCCCGTGCATGGCTGGGACTGGTCTGCGCTGGCCTGGGTCGACAAGCGCACGCTCGACCAGGTGCGGGCCGACAAGCTGGCCGAAATCAACGCAGCGTTCCGCGTTGCATCGTCCGAGCTGATCGCCGGCTATCCGGCAGAGGAGCGACAGACCTGGGCCGCGCAGGAGGCTGATGCGCTGGCCTGGGCTGCCGACAACGACGTGCCCACGCCGTATCTCGATGGCATCGCCGCCGCGCGCGGGATCGACCCGGCGTTGATGCGCGCGAAAACGCTCGAAGCGGTCGACATCTTCCGCGTGTCCTCGCAATGGCTGGTCGGCACTCGGCAAGCCCTGCGCGATGCCATCAGCGACCCCACCGCCACGCGCGCGCAGATCGAAGCGATCGCCTGGCCATCCGAATCACAGGAGTAAGCGATGCCCAACATCATCGGTTTGGTTAAGGATCTCGAGGACCCCGGCACCGGGGCCGCCACGCGGTGGCATGCCGTGTCGGCGTACACCGTCATGCTGCGCACCAATACCAGCGCGGTCATCTTCGCGAGCTGGGTTTCGCGCGAGGCATTTGCCGCCGGCAAGCGCCCCGTGGCGCAGGTCACCGTGCAGCTGCAGGGGCGGCCGACCGGCCACAGCGATGACTTCGAACATTGGTTCTGCACTGCTGTCCTTGCGGCGGAGAAACCGAATCACCTGACCGGCGCGGAGCCGGCCTACGCCGCCGAGGAGCCTGCGGCATGAATGAAGGCACGTGGTATCGGACCGGCACGGTCTCGCTGGTCAATGGCTCGGACCTGGTCGACGGCTACGGCACGGAGTTCATCGACAACGTCTTTGTCGGCGGCATTTTCTTTTCCCCCACCGGACTGCATGAGGTGACGCGAATCATCAGCGACACGCAGTTGCAACTTGTCGCCTCATATGGTGGGCCGACAGCCGAGGGCGCTGAGTTTGCGGTGGCACCAACCCAGGGTGCGGTCGTCGCCGCGACGAAGCAATTGCAGGCTTTCTTGTCCTCACTCGGCCCGCTGAAGCAGGCGTGGGAGGCGGGTGACCTGAACGCGAGAGGGTTGGTGCTCAAAGGCGTCAAGAATACAGAAGCGGACTTGCCAGCAAGTGGAAATGTGCAGGGTGACGGCTGGCTGGTCGATGGCACCTTGTTCGTCTGGACCGGCCTGGTCTGGAGCGATCAGGGTGAGATGGTCACGACGCCGGGACTCGTTGCAATCCGCGACCAGACGCAGGCCGCAGCGGACATCGCGGTTCCCGCCGCGGCGGTCGCGGTCGCGGCGAAGGACTTGGCCGTCGAGATTGCAGGTACGGGCATTGAACTCTTCGACACGTTTGCTGGCCGTCCTGACGGATCGCCCGTCGCGGCGAAAACAGGGCAACCCTACCTGCTCGACGGAACGCATGGTTCTCTGCCGCGCATCATCGACGGCAAACTCTCAACTCTGACGCCCAACGGTCGGGCTGCGACCTATGCCCAGATCCTGCTCAAAGGATCCGTGCAGCGCATCGGTGCCATTGTGGAGTTCGGCGACTACTCGACAACCGACGGCGTCTGCACCTTGATCGCGTGGGCTGAGCGCATGGACAGCGATACGGCGACGCTGCCTGTGGATTCTCCGGCTCACGTCGTCTTCGGGAATGCACTGTGGACGTACAGCTATTTCGAATCGGGCATCAAGTCCGATTTGCAGTCTGTGGCGTGGCCGGCCGCGCTGGACACACACAAGCCATACATCGTGGAACTTGGGATTCACCGCGCTTCCAACAGCGCGTTCCTGATGATCTCGGATCTGCAGGGCAACGAGGTGCTATCTGCGAAGTTCACGCATCCGAAAATCGGTCAGATTGAGGCGCGGTATGCGTCGATCGAGAGCTATCGAAGCACCGCGACCGGCTCGCTCGCTGCATACACGGCTTGGTGGGCAAGCTCGTCGCAGGAGTACTGGCTGATGACGCTGATGCGCCTGCAGGCTGTCCCGCGCAAGCCGGCGGCGCGCCCGTACACCGCCGCTGCGGCCGCGTACCCCGTTCCGATCGGTTCCAGCGTCGCGATCGACGAAGCGAATGTGTATCTCGACTTCGATGCCACCTCGGACAAGGCGTTGGTCCGGTTCCGGGGCTTCTGGACCTTTTCGGCAGCCGTGACCGTCTACTTGACGGTGCGCATCATCAGTTCGACCTTCGGGAGCCAGCAGGTGGTCAATGGTTCGGAGACGGCGACGAGGCCGACCGATGGTGCGCGTGAAGTGGAATTTTTAGTAACTGGTCTCACTGCAGCCCGGCGCTATAGATTTTTTTTCGGGCACGTTGCCACAGTCGCAGGGGCGGCTGTATTGTCTGCCGACGCGAGCAAGAGTCGCAGCTTGTCGATGTCCGCACAATCTGTATAGGAATAATCGTGTTTTTTGTCTTTTATCTTGAATCAGATGCGGCGGCTTTGTACGATGCTTTGGAGTTAAAAGATTGCATTGAATGGGCTTCTTCAAATTCCAGTTTGCATGCGTGGATTATCAGGGAGGGCTTCGGTGGGCCAATAGTACATCGATGCAATGTTTGAATTCGATTCAGCAATTTATAAAACTGTAAGTTTTATGAACTCTCGAATCTTGTCCAGCGCTGGGCTCTTGGGGTCGAAAGCGCCGTTGGTATATCCACGTCCTGCACCCCGCGCGACGTCATTAGGTAGTCCTGCTAGATATGTCTGCGCTATTCGCTTATGCACAGATCCGGAAAGCGATTGCCCTGATCGCTTTGCTTCATCGATAGATTTATCAATAAATGCTCTCGCATTTACAGCGATGGGGTGATTTTCTACTGTTTGTAGGCATAGCTTTTCTAGATCCCCCTCACTCACAGAGTCCGGCATCGCAAAAATTCCAAAGGTAATGCCCTGGTCGTTCGTGCAATGACCCCCGAGAACGAGATCGGGTTGGTTTGATTTTGCAAGGGCCTTGGAAACCTCTTGAGTGATTTTCTTCGGGTCAGCATCTGCGTCACAGATAATTGCTATTTTTTTATTAATTCCTTTCGTGAAACTCGATGCCTTCATGAAACCTTCGATATGAGGAACGAAATTAGACTTTCCTTTCACCTGCACGATGCCGACTTTTGTCGGATCTGCTGATATCTCGTCGAGCAGGCTGCTTAGAAAATAGACATCGTCGATCCCTTCAACGATTAAGATGCATTCCCGAGATTGATATTTGTTTTCGTCGGCATAATATTTCGTCTCGAAGTTCATTATCTAATTTCCCAGTTTGCATCCAAAGAGTTCTTCAGTTCCGCGCCGTCGTAAATAATTGCGAGATTTGTATTTCCTTGAGCCTCAAGTCGAATGTATTCAAGGTCGGCCAAGCTTGGAATCCCTTCCAGTGCTCGCTCAAGGCATTCTTTGGAATGAGTGACCGCAAACACTTGGTTGTTATACTTCTCGGAAATCTGCGCAATAGTCCTCCATACCCGCGCCAACACAGAGTGGTGAATGGTTGAATCAAATTCATCCAATAGCAGAACTCCGCCGTTGTTCAATATTGCAGCCATAGTGAAGGTGAGCAATAGTTGAACCCCATCGCCGAGCATGGCAAAGGGCCGGAGAGACCCATCTTCGAGCTGAGCGTACATAACGGGGCCTAGTTCATGGAGTATCTGGATGCCGGCGAGATCAGGTCGAACGACTCTCATGGCCGCAACCAGCTCGCTCGCCCGATTTGATTTGAGAATCTCCGTATATTTCTGAGCGTCTTCCTCTGGCGGGGCTTTTACTGATGAAGTTACAAAATTCCCATTTGGGATTGCAGAACTTCCGACCTTGTAGAAGCTCGTGGCTATGCCGTCTCCAGAAGGCGTGAGGAACACGCCATCCTCGAGCACTCCGTTTAGTCGTGTTTTGAGATCCAATCCCGTTGAGTCCACTGCTTTCTGGATGGGTGCATCTGGCAAAAATTGAGAGCTTGGCACCGCGACGACAACTCCGTCCGGCGGGTGTCCATACTGGAGGAAGGCTTCAATCTCACCAACGGTGGTCTGCATCGAAATTTTCGCAGGAACCGCAGTGTTGAGGTTGGTGAAATATTGATCCAGAGTTTTTAAATTTCGGATCCCGAATCGCCGTGCGAAAAATGGTCTGGCCAGAGCATGGGGGCCGCGTCTGTCAAGTACTAAAAATATCGCTTCTAATAGCGAGGACTTGCCCGAACCGTTCAGTCCGCCAATTATGTTAATCCGCCTAAACTTTTCGACAGACAAATTGCCGAGTCCTCGAAAGTTCTCAAAAGATATAGACTTTATTAGATAATTTGTAGACATTGCATCGTTTTCTCTGTGTCGTGGTGTCAAAACAGCGGAATGTTATAGATGTGGCTCTTTGGGTAGGATGTTGAGATATATTGAAGCTCGCGGATCATAGGCGGTCCCTATTCCAAATCCATCGGGTTCATCTGTCTCTACAGTCACTGCCATTTTTATTATGGCTGAATTGATTAGTGCCTTAATGGCTTGACTCGCAAACGGGCGATTTAACTGTATTGCATTGACGCCCGTATTTTTTGCGCCGTATGTGACAGTATGGGTTCTTGTGACAATCGGAGTTGCGCCGGCTGCGATAAAAATTTCCAAAATTTTATTGGCGTACGACACGGGTTCTTCTTCATGACCGACGTTAACATGGACAACGCACGAGCTATCAATGCCTGCTAAGTCTAGAAGAATACGATTCCTTGCTTCTTCGCTGATGTTTCGTGGGCCCATTTTTTCCGTTATCGCCATCCGCGCTTGATGCTCAATTTCTAAAGCGGCCTCTAATATTTTGTTCTTCTTTAACAGCGCCTGGGCTTCCTCTGCGCTCAATCGCTCTTTCTCTCTGCTGCTCCAATAAGTGCCTATGGAGCCTAGGACTAAAAGCAGATTTCCAGTGATTGCGATAATTAGCGGCGTTACCCATAGTACTGAACTAAGCGAAAATATAGCGCCTGCAATCAGAGCAAGGTTCGAAACCGTCGATAGGGTTTTTGCTGTGTTCGGGCTCAAGCTCATCTTGGTGGACCTTTACGAGTGACAACCCAGCGTGCCGCAGTTTTAGACCTGAGACAACCCGCATTTGGGGGATGCGCCGCAAGACTCACTTCGAACTGCTTGGCGGCGTGACGACTTAGTGCGAGCCGACCGTTCCCGAGGGGTGTTCAATCAGTCCCACTTTTCCCTAGAAATGGGACGGTGCTTTGCCGAGACTGCCCAGTCAAAGGAAGCCGCCATGCATATCACTCTCGCAGCCGCGCCGCGTTGCGCACCCTCTATGCCGTCCCTACCATGACGGCGCAGATTCCGGCCTGGAGTGGCGCCAAGGCGCTCGCCGGCAGGCACATTACCACCCTGCCGCGTTACTGGATCACCAGACTCTACGTTGCACTTGCAACTCTCTCGTCGACCTGGACGATCTGGCGTGAACCTGAGGCGCTTACCCATCGGCTGATCGACCAAAGCGGCCACCCTGGCTGGTGGCTCGTTACTGCACTGGCCATCGCCGCAACCGTCGCGATCTGCGATGTCGTGATCAACGACCTGTTGCCCAACTCGCTGAGCCTGCGATGCACGAAGCGGTGGCGGCACTTCATCTATATCGGCCTGGCCATGGGCCTCGTGTGCATGTCGTTCGTCTTTATCGCCGGCGACGGCGGTTGGTGGCGGCCGCTGGTGCTGCCCTTTCTCGTCGACGCGGCCATGGCTGCTCTCGTCGCTTTCCTCGACCTCTTCCAACGCCACAAGGACCGGCAATGATGCGCGTGCTTCGTAATCGCTTTACCACCAAGCCCAGCGAGCAGCTGACGGCACCCCACCTGCGCCGGTTGATCTGGTCGCTGCTGGCCATCGTCTGGCTACCCTGGCTCTGCGTGCCGGCTCTCGCAGCAGTCGGACCTGTTTCATCGACGTTCGAGGATGCGCTGAACATTCCGCCGGTGCTGATGGTCCTGGCTATCGTTGTCTCGAGCCTGTCAGGCGCGACCGCGCTTCTGATGCGCATCGACCGCGAGCTCTCGGCCGCGCCCGATACGCCACTGCCGCGGCCATGGATCATGTGTGGCAGTCACATGGCCGGCGCCTGGCTCGCTGGCACGTTGGCCTTCATCATCAGCCGACAAGCGGGCTTCGACGTGTGGCCGACATTGGGCACCGTCCTCACCGGTAGCTTCGCGTCCGCGAAGTTCCTCGAGATGGGAATTGAGAAATTCCTGCCAGGTGGCGGCCGTACTTCGGCGGGAGGTGCAACGTGAATCTCACCCCGCATTTCACGCTCGAGGAGTTCGTCTCCAGCGAGACGGCCGCTCGCCGCGGCATCGACAACTCGCTGCCGACAAGCCTTCGAGTCACGGCCGTGCAGACGTGTGAACTGATGGAGCGCGTCCGCTCGACGCTCACCCGCTTGGCTGGACGTGATATCCCGATCGTCGTCACAAGCGGCTATCGATCGCCGGCGCTCAATGCCGCGATCGGTAGCGCATCGGGCAGCGATCACCCGCGAGCGATGGCGGTCGACTTCAAGGCGCCGACGTTCGGCTCACCGTTCGAGATCGCGAGCGCGCTCGCCCCGCTGGTCAGTGAGCTTGGCATCGGCCAGCTGATCCACGAGTTCGGGTCGTGGGTGCATGTGAGCACCAGGCGGCCCGAGCGTGACGTCAATCGCATCATCACGATCAGCGGCCGTGGCACCGAGGTCGGGGTCCGGCCTGTATGACGCCGCTCTCGTACGTCGTGGCGGCCAGCGTCCTCGCCAATGCGCTGCTCGGCGGGCTATGGCTTCAGGCGCGCGACAGCGTCACCGCGACCACCGTCGAGCGTGACCAGGCACGCGGCATGGCCAGCGTCTGCAGCGACGCCACCGAGGATCTGCGCATCCTTGCTGACAAGCGTGCCCTCGAGGGAAAGAAGCTGCAGGCCGCCGCCAGGTCGACGAGCGCCGGACGTGCTGTAAGGGCTGACGAGATCCTTTCTACGCCGCCGGCCGTCGCTGGCGACGACTACGCGAGCGCACGCGCGCGCATCGACCGCTGGTTGAAGGGTAGGGCGCCATGAGGCCGGCGATCGCGCTGACGGCGGTCTTGCTGGTCGGGTGCGCCGCATCGAGCGGAATTCAGAAGGTGCCGCTGCCCGTTGCATGCGACGTCGACGAGCCGGTACGCCCGGCGATGCCCACCGCCGCGTTGCGGCCGGGCGTCGACGTCGACGCGTTCGTCGCGGCTTCGCAGGCGGAAATTGAGCGCCGGGAAGGATATGAGGTGGAGCTGCTGGCCGCGCTGCGCAGCTGCACCGCGCCGATCGCGTCACCCTAAAAAGAACAAGGCGACCCGCCGCGGTGTTGGAGCACCTCGGCGAGCCGCCAGACCCCACAGAACGCGCCTGTGAGCCCCAGCCAAGGCCCTGCCCACCTGTACAGGCCGGGCCAGTGTAAACGACCGTTACAGGTCAACTGGAACCCTCACCATGGCAACGCCCATCATCCCGTGGCTCGGCGGAAAGCGCCGACTGGCCGACATCATCCTGCCGCGCTTCCCGGCGCACACCTGCTACGTCGAGGTCTTCGCCGGCGGCGCCGCACTGTATTTCCTCCGCCCGCCGGCAGAAGTCGAGGTCATCAATGACATCAACGGCGAGCTGATCAATCTCTATCGGGTCGTGCAGAACCACCTCGAGGAGTTCGTCCGACAGTTCAAGTGGGCGCTCTCAAGCCGTGAAGTCTTCAAGTGGCTGAAGGACACCCGGCCTGAGACGCTCACTGACATCCAGCGTGCCGCAAGGTTCTTCTACCTGCAGCACCATGCGTTTGGTGGCAAAGTGCATGGTCAGACCTGGGGTACTGCCACGACGGCCCCGCCAGTCAATCTTCTGCGCATCGAAGAGCAGCTGAGCGCGGCGCACCTTCGGCTGGCCAGCACGCACATTGAGCGCGTCGCCTGGCGCGAGTGCATCGAGCGTTACGACCGACCGCACACGCTGTTCTACCTAGATCCGCCCTACTGGGAGACCGAAGGGTACGGGGTGCCCTTTCCGTGGAGCGAGTACGAGGATTTGGCCAGAGTCATGAAGACGCTGAAGGGGAGGGCGATTTTGAGCATCAATGATCACCCTGACATCCGCCGGTGTTTCGCTGACTTCCACGCCGAGTCTCTTGACATCACGTACCAGGTAGCGGGCGGACACAAGGGAGCCGATCGCAAGGAATTGCTGATCTTCAGCTGGGACGTGGTCTCGCAGCCAGCTGGCTTGTTCTAGGCTGAGCTGACACAAAGAAAAGGGCGCCGAAGCGCCCTTGCCTGAACTACTGCATCGCTTCGTCCGGAAACTCCGGCAACTGCTTGAGCTTCTTGTCGAACGATGTGTCAGCAACCGTTTTCAGACGCGGCCCCAGGTAGAGCGTGCTCGGTTCGACAGCAACTTCGACGGCCCGTCCGTCGTCGGACTGGGTGAAGAAGTGGACGCCAGCGCGAAGCATCGCGACGGCTTCGTTCGCCGACGCTCGCCAGACCATGCGGCCGCGCTCCATCTTTCCAACTTCGGCGACGTTTCCGTCGTGCATTTTGATGTGTGTGATTTCTGTGAACATTTTTTGAGTCAACATTTTTGTATCCGGTAACAGACAAAAAAATCCGGCAACCCAAACGAATATGCGAAGATCAACACGTGTTACGGCGGTTCGCTTCGGTGATCCGTCACCCCCCTGCCGAAAGGACGGGGGCCAAAGAGCCGGACCCTGGACAGGTCCGGCTTTTTGCGTTGCGTACTGCGAGAGTTCACAACGGGGTGGAGTCACTATATCTAGGGCCCACTGACGCCGCAAGACACTATATGTAGCGTTTTTGGTCAGTCGTTTTGTTGCCTAATCTTGTGCTATCGGTCGCTCGGCCGCGTGGTTGCTAGTGCTTACGCCCTTGCCCTAGGTTTTACGCGCCTTGTGGCGGGATTCGAGCTTGAAACCCGCATGGATTCAGCATTCTTGCTCTGAATTGTGCTCAAGGGGTCTTGACCGCTTAGTGCGTATCGATCGCTGACTTTCGATTGAAAAAATGTTTCGAAGCGCCCACCGGGCGTGTGTTTTTCGTGGAAAGGGTCGTCGGTTTCGGTATCCGATCCTCCGCACTTACACGCGGATTCTTCAGTCAGCCAAACTGTTCAGACCCTCCGAACGTATGGCGAGGTCATGGTCTGCCCGATCTTCTTCGCTCGGTGCAACTCCTCGAGCTGTTCTAGGCGGCGCGCCGATGCCCGCGCCGCCGCCGGCGACGACTGCACGTCGGGCCGCTTGTCAAGATGTGCCGGCACGCAGACCCAGCTTTGTCGATATTCATAGCAATGGATGTTCTTGACGCTCTTGCTGGTCTTGTCGACCGGCACGAGCTCCGTCCCTTGAATGAGGACGCCTTTGGGACGGATCTCGATCCATGCCTGGTCGAGCAGCGGCAGCAGGTACGTTTCTCCGTCACTCGCGACCAGGCGGGCACACATCGTCCGAGCCTTGGGGTTTGGATGCCAGCGTCGGGGGTAGTAGCCCAGTTCGCCCAAAACACGGGCGGCCCGAGCATCGTCGGGATGCAGTTTCTCGCCATAGCGGCGCAGAGGATAGACAGCGTAAAGCACTGTACAAGCATACAGTTCTAGTCGGTTCTCGAGGATTCCACCACTGCTGTCGTTACAATATTTAGGCATGCGGTGTCGCCAACGCGCGTAGGCATTTACGTAGGCATTGCGCCCGCGATGCTTTTGAAACCCGCATGGGTGTTAGAGGTGGGCCTCCCTCCCTCTCCTCCAAGTTAAAACGGGCCGCAAGGCCCGTTTTGCTTTTGTACCGGGCGAATCGGTACCCGGTGAGGTCGACATGAAGTCGGCCGGCTCGCACCGACGATCTCGTGCCTGAGGCCGAGCGCTTCTAGAATCGACGCCGTCCGCATTCGCGGATGAGACGTTCGATCGGCAAAACGACGAGGCAAAAGGCGATTTCCATGAAAAGCGATTCGTCTTTGGCGGGCCTCGGGAATTCCTCCTTCTCCACCCTCGCGCCCATATCGGCGTCCGCCGACGAGGCCGAACCGTGGGTCAGGGGCGAACTGATCCGCAGCCTCATGCGCTCGTCGCAGCGGTCCTATCTGCTCTCCCTCGCGCTGATGCCCGCGATGATCGCGTTGTGCTGGAGCGCGGTGGATCAGTGGGAGCTGCTGCTGTGGGCCGTCCTGGGTGCGGGTGCGACGGCCTGCCGCGTCTGGGGCGAGCAGCTCTATGCGCGCGACTATGCCGACAAGGATTCGGTTTCGCTGCAGGCCTTCGTGGCCCGGTATCGCTGGCTCTGGAGTGCGAGTGGACTGGTCTGGGGGCTGTCCGTGCTGCTCTTCTTCGAGCGCGTGCCGCTGCTCAACCAGTTCGTGTGCTGGCTGATCGTTGCCGGTGTGGCGACCTTTCCCGTCAACAGCCTGGCGCTTCATCCGCCGCTGCTGCGCGCCTATGTGAACGTGCTGTTCGGCACCATGATCGCGTCCATCCTCATCCGGCTCGCGCTGGTTCAGTTCCATGCGCTTCAGTTCCACTACGGCTTTCTGTTGCTTCCGTTGCTGCATTGGGCGCTGCTGCTGCGCGCGTCACGGCAGAACCACGAAACGGCCCGCAACGGCTTCGAGCTGCTGTTCCACAACCACATCCTGATCAAGTCGTTGACGCAGCAGCGGCAGGCCGCCGTATCGGCCGTGGCGATGAAGAACCGCTTCCTGGCAAGTGCCGCCCACGACATGCGCCAGCCCGTGCTGGCACTGTCGCTCTACGCGGATTGGCTGCGCAACGAGCCCGATCTGGTACAGGACATCGCACCGAAGATCGTGCGTGCGACCCATGCGGTCAATGCGCTGTTCGACTCGCTGTTCGATCTCGCGCGCATCGATTCAGGCCAGGTGCAACTGCACATCGAACCGGTCGACGTCAGCCAGCTGCTCCACGACCTCGAGCTGCAATATCGACCGGTGGCCGAAGCCAAGGGGCTGAGCTTTCGCGTTCACGTGGCACGCGGCACCGTGCTGACCGATCCGATCCGCGTGCGTCGCATGATCGGCAATCTGCTGGCCAATGCGATCAAGTACACGGTGCACGGCGGCGTACTGCTGAGCTCTCGCCAGGCGCGCGACGGGCTCCGCATCGAGGTGTGGGACACCGGCATCGGCGTCGCGCGGGAGCATCTGCGCGACATCTTCCTCGAGTTCTACAAGGTGGCCGACCATGCCGGTACGTCAGACGGCTTCGGGCTGGGGCTGGCCATCGTGTCGCGGTTGTCGCATGCGCTGGGGCACCCGGTCAGCGTGCGTTCGCGTTTGGGCCGTGGGAGCGTCTTTCGGGTCGCACTCTACGATGCGGACGAAGTGCAGGCACAGGGCCGCATTTCAGGCGCGGTCGGTTGAACGGCGCCGCGGCCGGGCCGGCGGGTTCGGCCAGTAGAGGGTGCCTCAGGTGCCCGACAGCAGCCCGTAGTGGCGCGCATGATGCAGCGCCTGCGTCCGGCTCTTGACGCCGAGCCGGCGGAACAGCCGCCACAGGTGAACCTTGACCGTGTGCTCGCTGATCTCGAGCTGGAGTGCGATGTCGCGGTTGCTCAAGCCCATGTCCAGCATCGCGATGAGCTGGGTCTGGCGCTTGGAGAGCTTGTTGTTGGCCGCGTTGAGCTGCTGGTCGTCGGTATCGGTCTCTGCAAGCAGCAGGCCGCGCAGCGCGGCCGTGAGTTCTGCGGCACTGGCCGACTTCTCGATGTAGGTGTCTGCACCGGCCTCGATGCAGGCTTCTTCCATGTCGCTGGCGGGCGATGCCGAATAGACCGCGATCGGTACGTCGGGGTAGGTCTGCTTCACCTGAACGACGCCGGAACAGCCGGTGGTGTCGGGCAGCTTCAGGTCGAGGCAGAACAGCGCCGGGGCGCCATGCTGCGTCACGGCGGCGGCCAGCTTGTCGAGCCGCTCCAGCTCGACGATGTTTTCCGACGGACGCAGCCGCCTCAACACCATCACGATCGCGTCCCGCATGAGAGGGTGGTCGTCGATGACGTAGATGCTCATCGCTTGTCTGGCCGCGGTGGTGCGCTCTTCGGTGCTGCGATTGGGCATGGATTGGCCTCTATGTAGTCAAGATCATTCGGCGGCGTCTGCCAGCGTCTGGAGTGCGTCCAGCACTGCACGGACCTGGGTTGCGTCCATCGGTTCCAGCAGCTCGCCGAGCTCGGCAAGCGCCGTCTCGCGCTGCTTCTGCAGTGCGCCGATAGCCCGGCCTGCCTCTTGCGGAGCCGCAAACCCTCGGCTCTGCAAAAGCACCTCGCCGCGTGCATCGAGCAACTTGAAATAGAACTGCCCGTCGCGTTCGCGGTATTGCTTGAACGATGGCTTGGCAACCTTTGCGGCCTTGCGTGTATCCCCAACTGCCTGGGCCGCAAGATTACGCAGACCGACCGCGTGACGCAAGTCGGTCATGAACGGACGCGACAGTGCGCGCGCTTTCTCGGCGCCGGCCAGCAGTGTCTTCTCGATCTGTGCCGGGTCTGCGAGCAAGGCTTCGTAGTGCGCGCGCATGGGCGCGATCTCGCGGTCGATACGCTCGAACACGGCCTGCTTGGCGTCGCCCCAGCCGATGCCGTCCGCAAAGGCCTGGCGCAGCGACGCGGTCTCGGTTGCATCCGCGAAGGCTTCGTAGATCTGGAACAGCGCGGAGCCTTCGGTGTCCTTCGGCTCGCCCGGTGCGCGCGAGTCGGTCACGATGCCGCCGATCAGCTTCTGCAACTGTGCGCGCGGCACGAACAGCGGAATCGTGTTGTCGTAGCTCTTGCTCATCTTGCGGCCATCGAGGCCTGGGAGCGTGGCCACGGCCTCGTCGATCTCGGCTTCGGGCAGCACGAAATGCTCGCCGTAGAGATGATTGAAGCGCTGCGCCATGTCGCGCGCCATCTCGATGTGCTGGATCTGGTCTCGCCCGACCGGCACCTTGTGCGCGTTGAACATCAGGATGTCGGCGCCCATCAGCACGGGGTACATGAAGAGGCCGGCCGTGACGTCGGCATCCGCATCCTCGCCCTTGGCGATGTTCTTGTCGACCGACGCCTTGTAGGCGTGAGCGCGATTCAGGATGCCCTTGCCGGTGACGCAGGTCAGGAACCAGGTGAGTTCGGGAATCTCGGGGATGTCGGACTGGCGGTAGAAGGTCACGCGCTCCGGGTCGAGTCCGCAGGCCAGCCAGGCGGCCGCGATCTCGAGCGTCGAGCGCTGGATGCGCGCCGGGTCGCTGATCTTGATGAGCGAGTGGTAGTCGGCCAGGAAATAGAAGCTCTGGACATCGCTGCGCCGGCTGAAGCGGACGGAGGGCCGCACCAGGCCGACGTAGTTGCCCATGTGCGGCGTGCCGCTGGTGGTGATCCCGGTCAGGAAGCGGGTCGGGGCGGTGGAGGGGGAAGTGGACAGGGACATGGGAAGACTCAGCGCAACAGGGCGGTGAATGGAATGAGCAGCAGCCTGATCGCGCTGTAGCCGACGCTCATCAACGGCTGCAGCCAGAAGCGGCTGACGATGCCGGCGAGCACCAGACCCATCACGATGAAGAAGCCATAGGGTTCGATGCGGGCCAGGACCATCTGGGCGCGGCCTCGCGGCAGCAGCCCGGCGAGCACCCGTCCGCCATCGAGCGGTGGCAGCGGAAACAGGTTGAAGGCCCACATCACGAGATTGACGAGCACGCCGCCGCGGGCCATCTGGATGAAGAAGGGTTCGTCCACGCCCGTGGCGACCAGTGCCACGAGCAGCAGCGCCCAGCCGACCGCCATGATGAAGTTGGACGCCGGCCCGGCCAGCGCCACCCAGATCATGTGGCGCTTGGGATTGCGCAGATGGCCGAAATTGACTGGCACCGGTTTGGCGTAGCCGAACAGGAACGCGCCCGAGGTCGCGAAATAAAGCATCAACGGCATCAGGATCGTGCCGATCGGGTCGATGTGCCGTACGGGATTGAGCGTCACCCGCCCCATCATGTAAGCCGTGTTGTCGCCGAAGTACCGGGCCGCGTAGCCATGCGCCGCTTCATGCACGGTGATCGCGAAGATCACCGGCAAGGCATAGATGAGTACGGTTTGAACGAGGTTGGAAAAGTCCACCGCCCGATTGTGTCAGACGGTTTGCGCAATCCCGCGCGCTAGAGGCCCAGGACGGCCAGCGGGCCGCGTCCCTCGCGGATCACCACCGGGTCGAGCCCATCGGCCAGGGGCGTGAGGTCGACCACGGTGGTCGGTTCCGATGCGCAGGCGCCGGCGTCGATCACGGCGCCGATCAGCTTCTCGAAGCGTTCGCGGATCTCCTGGGCGTCGTTCATCGGCTCGCTCTCGCCGGGCGCGATCAGCGTGGTGGCGAGCAACGGTGCACCGTGCAGCGCCAATAGCGCGCCGAGCACCGGGTGCTCCGGCACGCGCAGGCCGATGGTCTTGCGCTGCGGATGGCTCACGCGCCGCGGGACCTCCTTGGTCGCCTCGAGGATGAAGGTGTACGGGCCTGGCGTGGCCGCCTTCAGAAGCCGGTACTGCTTGTTGTCGACGCGTGCGTAGTTGGCCAGTTCGCTCAGGTCGCGGCAGAGCAGCGTCAGGTGATGCTTGTCGTCGACCTGGCGGATGCGCCGCATCTTGTCGACCGCGTCCTTGTCGTCGAGATGGCAGACCAGCGCATAGCTGGAATCCGTCGGCACGGCGATCACGTCGCCGCGCTCGAGCAGGGACACGGCCTGCTTGAGCAGCCGCTGCTGGGGGTTGTCGGGGTGGACTTCGAAGAACTGGGCCATGTCAGGAAAGGTTGGGGCGCCGGGCTCAGATGCAAGCCTGCCGTTCAGGACTCGGCCGGCTCGATCGGGATGCGGCGCTCGCGCACCGTCAGCCATGCGCCGGCCGCGCCGCAGGCACCGATCATGCCGATGCCGATCAGCGAGGTCAGGTCGGGCACATGCGAGAAGGCCACCCAGCCGCACAGCATCGCGAACGCGATCTGCACGTAGCTGTAGGGCGTGAGCGTGGAGGCCGGCGCCCGCTGGTAGGCCAGGATGAGCAGGAAGTGGCCGATGGTCCCGAGAAAGCCCATCAGGCACAGCAAGGCCCACCATTGCCACGACGGCAGCGCCTGCCAGGCGAAGGGCAGGGCGACGGACGCGATCAGCGTGCCGACCCAGCCCGTGTAGAAGTGCATGGCCAGCGGGTTCTCGGTCTGCGCCAGCTTGCTGGTCAGCACCTGGAACCAGGCGTTGCTCAGCACCAGCCCGATCGGCAGCAGCACCGCCCAGCTGAAGCTGCCGCCACCGGGCCGCAGGATGACCAGCGTGCCGATGAAGCCGCCGGCCACCAGTGCCCAGCGCAACGGCGACACGTATTCCTTGAGCACCGTGGCGGCCAGCAGCGTGATCACGAGCGGCGCAATCAGCACGATCGACGTGAACTCGGCCAGCGGCATGTAGCGCAGGCTGAAGAAGGCCAGGATGCTCGTCAACAGCAGCAATGCACCCCGCAGAACGTGGTACTTCGGGTGCGCCGTGCGCAGCAGCGCGGTGCCGTGCATCGGCAGCAGGAAGGCGGTCGTCACGACGGCCTGGAAGGCGTAGCGGAACCAGACGCCCATGAGCACCGGTACCGTGCTGACGGATATCTTGGTCGACGTGTCGAGTGTGGCGAAGCACGCCAGCGCCACCAGCATGAGCCCGATGCCTGCCAGCAGACGCTCCGAAGCAAGGTCACGCCGGCTGTCCGCGGCGCCGGGCCTGGCATCGGCGGACGCGCTCACTGGATGCGGTCTTCGAGCAGTTCCCAGACCGGCGTCAGCTTGCCTGGCAGCCAGGGCAGCTTGCCCAGGTCCATGTGGCTTTCATCGGGGCTGTGGAAATCGCTGCCGCGCGAGGCGGCAAAGCCGAATTCGAGTGCCTTGTCCGCATATTCGACGTACTCGGCCGGCGTATGGCTGCCGGTCACGACCTCGATCGCGCGGCCGCCGTGCGCCTCGAATTCGCTGAACAGCGCATATTCCTCGTTGGCCGTGAACTTGTAGCGTCCCGGATGGGCAACGACCGCGATGCCGCCCGCTTCGATGATCCAGCGGACCGCGTCCTTGAGCGCCGCCCAGCGGTGCGGCACATAGCCCGGCTTGCCCTCGGTCAGGTACTTGCGGAACACCTCGGGCGTGTCCTTGCAGACACCGCTTTCGACCAGGAAACGCGCGAAGTGCGTGCGCGAGATCAGCTCGGGGTTGCCGACGAACTTCAGCGCGCCTTCGTACGCACCCTCGATCCCGACCTTGGCCAGGCCGGCGGACATCTCCTGCGCCCTCAGGCCGCGGCCGCCGCGCGTTGCGATCAGCCCCTGGCGCATGCCTTCGTCGTCGGGGTCGAAGCCCAGGCCCACGATATGCACGGTCTCGTTGGCGAAGGTCACGGAAATCTCCGCGCCGGTCAGGTACTTCATGCCGTTGGCACGCGCCGCAGCACGTGCGCGGTGCTGGCCGCCGATCTCGTCGTGGTCCGTCAGCGCCCAGAGTTCGACGCCGTTGGCGGCGGCCCGTTCGGCCAGCGCCTCGGGCGTGAGCGTGCCGTCGGAAACCACGGAGTGGCAGTGCAGGTCGGCGTTCAAGATGGAAGACACGGCCAAATTTTAGGCCTTGCGGCCCGAGGCTGCAGTCACCTGGGCATCTGGCCCGGGCCGGACGCGGGCGCCATCGGTGCCGGGCGAGCGCCTTATCGGTCCTTTTTCCGACCGAACGCGGCCCAGCCGGCGATCGCCGTGAACCCCAGCACCAGCGACACCACGATCCAGAAGCCGTGGTGGTCTTCGGCCAGCGGGATGCCGCCCACGTTCATGCCGAACAGGCCGGCGAGGATGTTGATCGGCAGCGCGAGCACCGTGACGACCGTCAGCACGAACAGGCTGCGGTTGTTGTCTTCGTTGACGGTGGCCGCAATTTCCTCCTGCAGCAGCTTGATGCGTTCCTGCAGCCCCTGCATGTCGCGCAGCACCACCGAGAACTCCTCGGTCGAGTCGCGCAGCTCCTGCACGTCGCCGGGCGCCATCCACGACGGCGGATGCTGCAGCAGACGGAACAGCGCGGCCGGTTCCGGCGCCAGCAGCCGCTGCAGCCGCACCAGCAGGCGCCGCAGCACGCCGAGCCGCGCGCGCTTGTGGTCGAGCCGGCCGGCGAGCAATTCATCCTCGATCGTGTCGATCCGCGTGGTCACGCCGCGGACGATGCTGACCAGCCCGTCGGCCTGGGTGCGCATCAGCTGTTCGAGCAGGGCAACGGTGGAGCGCGGCGATTCGCCACGGCGCACGGCGGTGCGCAGGTCGTCGACGGAACGCAGCGGTTGCGCACGCGCGGTGACCACGAGCCGCGGTCCGACGCTGATCCACAGCGTGGCGATGTCGGACGGCTCGAAGCCGAAGTCGAAGTGCACGTCGTTCACGACCGCGATCAGATGTTCGTCGTCGCGTTCGATGCGGGTGGAATGCGAACCGTCCTTCAGCGCGTCGAAGAAGGCGTCGGGCAGGCCGGCATGGCGCACCAGCCAGCGTTCGGCCTGCGCATGGCTCAGGTTGAAGTGCAGCCACAGGAAGACGTCGGGCGCCAGCGTGTCGCGGTCCAGCAGCCAGTTGACGGCGGTGGCGGAATCGAGGGCCGATGCGCAGCCGTCCTGGTGCGGATCGAACACATAGCCGCAGATCAGCCCGGACTCGTCGCCGCCGTAGGAGGGTTGAAGGCTTGCGGCGCCGGCCGATGCCGATGACGGGTGCGTGTTCATCGCGCGTGGGTGAGCGTGGAAAGGCCTGGGGGAATGGATCTGGCTGGAACCGCCCATGGTCGCCGCGCGGCATGACAAACCCGTGACAAAAGTGGCTCGGCGTCATCCGGTTGTCATGTGGCGGTCACGCACGCGGGCGAGCATCGTGCCCACCCCGACTTTCCGAGCGCCGAGCCATGCTGCAGAACACCACCCCCGATCACGACGATCTCATGCGGCGCATTGCGCGCGATCTGGTCGACAGCTACGACGAGGAACTGGAGCTGGAGATCGAAGACCGCAACGTCGACGAGGACGGCGCCCCCGCCGGCATCGACAAGGCCGCCCGCGCCGCCTATTTCCGCGAACTGTTCCGCCTGCAGGGAGAGCTGGTCAAGCTGCAGGACTGGGTGCAGCACAGCAAGCAGAAGGTCGTGATCCTGTTCGAAGGCCGAGATGCGGCGGGCAAGGGCGGCGTGATCAAGCGCATCACCCAGCGCCTGAACCCGCGCGTGGCCCGCGTCGCCGCACTGCCGGCACCGAACGATCGCGAGCGCACGCAGTGGTACTTCCAGCGCTACGTCGCGCACCTGCCCGCCGCTGGCGAGATGGTGCTGTTCGACCGCAGCTGGTACAACCGCGCGGGCGTCGAGAAGGTGATGGGCTTCTGCACCGACGAGGAGTACGAGGAATTCTTCCGCACCGTGCCCGAGTTCGAAAAGATGCTGGTGCGCTCGGGCATCACGCTCATCAAGTACTGGTTCTCGATCACCGACGACGAGCAGCACATGCGCTTCCTCGGCCGCATCCACGACCCGCTCAAGCAGTGGAAGCTGAGCCCGATGGACCTCGAAAGCCGTCGCCGCTGGGAGGAATACACCAAGGCCAAGGAGACGATGCTGGAGCGCACCCACATTCCCGAGGCGCCCTGGTGGATCGTGCAGGCGGTCGACAAGAAGAAGGCGCGCCTCAATTGCATCGCGCACCTGCTGGGCCAGTTGCCCTACCACGAGGTCGAACACCCGCCGGTGGCGCTGCCCGCGCGCGTGCGCAACCCCGACTACCTGCGCCAGCCGGTGCCGGGCGACATGATCGTCCCCGAGATCTACTGAGCGAGCCCGCAAGGGGGCTCCATCACGCCTGGCAGCAAGTAGTCGCCACCGACGGATGGAAGCTGCTAAGGTGCATCGGCAACCAGTTGCCCACCATGCCCCGAAGCTCCGCTGCCTCCATGTTCACGCGTGCCTATGCGCGCAACATGCGTGCGCTGACCAAGGCCGCGTTCGGCGGCGGCCAGCGCCTGGCGACGCGGATCACGCAGGCCGCGGTGGCGCGCGACAAGCCGCCGCCCGGCGCGGGCGACTGGCTCACCGGCGTGGCGGTCGGCCCGGCCGGTGCGCGCCGCTACCACCTGTACCGTCCACCCGGGCTGCAACTCGCGGCGGGACAGCGGTTGCCGCTGATCGTGATGCTGCACGGCTGCGGCCAGACCGGACGCGATTTCGCCGCCAGCACCCGCATGAACCGCATCGCGGCACGCGAGGGTTTCTTCGTGCTCTATCCGGAGCAGGACCTGCTCGCCAATTCGCACGGCTGCTGGAACTGGTTCGAGACGCGTTCGGGCAAGGCGCGCGCCGAAGCGGCGACGCTGATGGCGGCCGTCGATCAGGTCTGCCTGCTGTATCCGCTGGACCGCGAGCGGGTGGCGGTGGCGGGCCTGTCGGCCGGAGCCGGCATGGCGGCATTGATGGCCACGCACTTCGCATCGCGCTTTCGCGCCGTCGCGATGCATTCGGGGGTCGCGCCCGGTGCCGCGCAGTCGACGGCAACCGCGCTGGCCGCGATGCGTGGGCGGCGCACGCCGTCGATCTCGGCGACCGCGGTCGGCAAGGCGCTGAGCGCGGCGGCGACGGGCGCCACGCTGCCGCCGCTGCTCGTGCTGCATGGCGAGACCGATGCCGTCGTCACCCCCGGCAATGCGCGCGCAACCGCGGCCGTCTGGGCCACGGCCATGGGTGCGCGGCCAGGCGAGGAACGGCGCCTTCAGCGCGGCAAGCGCTACCCGGCACGCGTGATCGACTACCGAAGGTCCGACGGCCGGCTGGCGGTGACGCTCTGCGAAATCGAAGGCCTCGGCCATGCCTGGAGCGGAGGCACGGCCAGCCAGGCCTGGAGCGACGCGGCGGGCCCGGATGCATCGCGCATGGTCTGGGCCTTCGTCATGAGAAGTTTCGACGCATCGTGATAACTTCATGGAATGAGCTTCTCGCCGAACGACATCGCCTATTTCCTTGAGGTTGCACGGCACGCCCACGTGGGCCGTGCCGCCCAGGCGGCTGGCGTCACGCAGCCGGCCGTCTCCAAGGCGATTCGCCGGCTGGAGGACGCGGTGGGCGTTCCGCTGTTCGAGCGTGGCGCCCATGGCGCGCGGCTCACGAGCGACGGCCAGCTCTTCCTCGAGAGCGCCCGGCGGTTCGACGCGCAGCATGCGGAAATGGTGCGCTCCGCCGCCGAGCTCCGGGCGCAGCACGCCGGCCTGCTGCGGGTCGGTGTGACGAATTCGGCGGGCGACAGTCCGGTCGTGCAGGTGCTGTCGGACATGGTGCGGCGCCGGCCCGGACTGCGCCTGGCGATGGTCATCGGCCGGTCGGACGCGCTCAACGAGGCCGTCGACAAGGGCGAGCTCGACGTGGCCGTGGTGCCCTCGTACCCCGGCATCTCCTTCAGTTGCAGCCAGATCGAGCTCAGCGAAGACATCGTGCGGGTGGCCGCGCGCGCCGAACATCCGCTGGCGCGCCGCACGACGCTCGCGCTCGAGGAGGTGGCGGACTTCGGCTGGGTGATGCCGAGCCGACAAGGTGCGGCCCGGCGCCTTGCGACGCAGATCTTCGAACGCGCCGGCGCTGCGGCGCCTCGCGTCACGCTCGAAGCCGACTACACGTCCGAAGCCGTCATGGGCCTGCTGGCCGGCACCGACCTGCTGGGCCTGGTTCCCGCATCGGTGCTGCGTGGATGGCTGGGCCGCGTGAACGCGTTGCCGCTGCCGCTGCTCGAACTGCGGCGCACGCTGGTGCTGCTGACACGCCCGCAGGCCAACTGGTCGCCCTTGATGACCGCGTTTCGCGATCTGTTGCTGTCGCACCGTTCGCCGCCGCCATCGCCGTCATCCCGGTTGCGGGGATGACGGTTCTTTCATTCCAATTGGTTATTGAATACTGCCTCGATCGGAATTGAGTTTGGCATCTATCTGGCTAGATTGACGTGATCCAACGTTCATCAAGGCCAGACATCCATGAATCCACCCAACATCGTGCTCATCGTGGCCGACAACCTCGGCTGGGGCGAGCTGGGCTGCTACGGCGGTGGCGCGCTGCGCGGCGCGCCGACCCCGCGCATCGACGCGCTGGCCGCCCAGGGCCTGCTGCTGCAGAACTTCAACGTCGAGAGCGACTGCGTGCCGACCCGTTCCGCGCTCATGACCGGACGCCATCCGATCCGCACCGGCTGCCTGCAGTCGGTGCCGCCCGGCCTGCCGCAAGGGCTGACGCGCTGGGAGGTCACGCTGGCCGAGCTGCTCTCGGCGCAGGGCTATGCGACCGCGCACTTCGGCAAATGGCATCTCGGGGACGTCGAGGGGCGTTACCCGTCCGACCGCGGTTTCGACGAGTGGTACGGCATCCCACGCACCACCGACGAAAGCCAGTTCACCTCGACCATCGGCTTCGATCCGAGCGTGGCTGACATCCCGCACATCATGCGAGGCCGGCGTGGCGAGCCGTCGGAAACCGTCAAGGTGTACGACCTGGAGAGCCGCCGCCAGATCGATGAAGACCTGGTGGCGATGTCGACCGCCTTCATCCAGCGCAACCATGCCGCGGCGAAGCCCTTCTTCCTGTACCTGCCGCTGGTGCACCTGCACTTTCCGACCCTGCCGCACCGCGACTTCGCGGGCCGTACTGGCGCCGGCGACTTCGCCGACTCGATGGTCGAGATGGACCACCGCGTCGGCCAGGTCGTCGACGAGATCGGCCGGCTCGGCCTCGCCTACGACACGCTGTTCATCTTCTGCAGCGACAACGGACCGGAATTCCGCGCACCGTACCGCGGCACGGCGGGCCCCTGGCGCGGCACCTACCACACGGCGATGGAAGGCAGCCTGCGCGTGCCCTTCATCGCGCGCTGGCCGGGACGGATCGCGCCCGGACGCGTGAGCAACGAACTGGTGCACGTGACCGATTTGTTCACCACGCTGGCGAGCGTCGCCGGCGCGCCGTTGCCCCAAGACCGGCCGATCGACGGCATCGACCAGCGGCCCTTCCTGTTCGGCGACCAGGAGAAGTCGGCGCGCGAGGGCTTTCTTTTCTACATCAAGAACGACCTGCGGGCCGTGAAGTGGCGCGACTGGAAGCTGCACTTCTACTGGGAGCCCGAGGTCAACGAAGGCAAGGGCAAGCTGGAGTCGCCCTACCTGTTCAACCTGACGCGCGACCCGAAGGAAGAGACCGATGTGCTGGTGTTCAACACCTGGGTGCTCGGCCCGGTGCTGCGCATGGTGCAGGCCTTCAACAAGAGCTGCCAGCTGTCGCCCAACACGCCGCCGGGCAAGCCCGACTGAGCGAGCCCGCCACCGTTCGACGCCACGGCGCACGCCATCGCCGCGGCCACCCTTCATCCCGTTTTTCTGGAGTTCCCATGCCCTTCATTCCCTCGTCCCGCCGCCGCCTTGCGCTGTCGGCTGTCGCACTCGCCGCGGCCTGTCTGCTGCTGCCGATGGCAAGCCAGGCTGCCGGCGATCCGGCCGCGTGGCCGAACGCCAAGCCGATCACCTGGCTGGTCGGCTTTCCGCCCGGCGGCACGGTGGACGTGCTCACGCGCATCGCGGCGCGCAAGCTGGCCGAGAAGACCGGCCAGCCGGTCGTCGTCGACAACCGGCCCGGCGCATCGGGCACGCTGGCGCTGCAGGCCGCAGCCAAGGCGGCACCGGACGGCTACACGCTGATCACCGTGCCCGGACCGATCCTGCATGCCGCGCAGCCGCCCGAGCTCGGCAAGGATCTGGTGGCCGTCGCGACGCTCGCGCAAGGCCCGATGGTGCTGGTCAGCGGCCTCGCGAATCCGCCAGCGAACGTGGCGGAGCTGGTCAAGGCGATGCACAAGGACCCGAAGGCGTGGAGCTACGCCAGCTCGGGCACCGGCACCTCGCAGCATCTCGCGGGGGAGCTGTTCAACGTGACGGCCGGCACCGCGATGACGCACATCCCGTACAAGGGCGGCGGCCAGGCCGTGATCGACGTGGTCGGCGGCCAGGTGCCGCTGGCCGTGCTGGGCGTGACGCCCGTCCTGTCGCACATCAAGTCCGGCAAGCTCAAGGCCTATGCCGTGACGACGACCTACCGCATCGAAAGCCTGCCCGACGTGCCGACGATGCAGGAGGCAGGGCTCAAGGGCTACGACGCCTCGCAGTGGTACGTGGTCGGCGCGCCCAAGGGGCTGTCGGCGGATCATGCGGCGCGGCTGAACGGATGGCTCAACGAGATCGGTGCATCGGCCGACATGAAGCCTGCGCTCGTCGCCAGCGGTTCGGTCGCGGGCAAGGGCAGCGCGAAGGACGCGCAGGACTTCGTCGAAGCCGACACCCGCAAGTGGAAGGACCTGGCGAAGAAGTCGAAGCTCGACCTCGAATGACGCGCGGCGGCCCCATACGCCACCCGGCGTATTGGTCGGCCGCGTTGTAGTCCGGACACTCTCTCCATCGTCGGCAAACAGGCCGGCGAGCGGTTCTTAAACACCCAGGAGAAGAGTCACATGCAACGTCGTACCACCCTCAAGGCGCTGACCGCCAGCGTCGCGCTCGCCACGCTGGGCGCAGCGCCCGCCTTCGCCGCCGACACCATCAAGGTCGGTGTGCTCCATTCGCTGTCGGGCACGATGGCCATCTCCGAAACCGTGTTGAAGGACACGGTCCTGATGGCCATCGAGGACATCAACAAGAAGGGCGGCGTGATGGGCAAGAAGCTCGAGCCCGTGATCGTCGACCCGGCCTCCAACTGGCCCCTGTTCGCCGAGAAGACCAAGCAGCTGCTGGGTCAGGACAAGGTCTCGGTGATCTTCGGCTGCTGGACCTCGGTGTCGCGCAAGTCGGTGCTGCCGGTCGTGGAAGAAATGAACGGCCTGCTGTTCTATCCCGTCCAGTACGAAGGCGAAGAACTGTCGAAGAACGTGTTCTACACGGGCGCAGCGCCCAACCAGCAAGCCATCCCGGCCGTCGACTACCTGATGAGCAAGGAAGGCGGCGCCGCCAAGCGCTGGGTCCTGCTGGGCACCGACTATGTGTACCCGCGTACCACCAACAAGATCCTGCGCGCCTACCTGAAGAGCAAGGGCGTGAAGGACACCGACATCGACGAGAAGTACACCCCGTTCGGCCACAGCGACTACCAGACCATCGTTGCCGACATCAAGAAGTTCTCGGCCGGTGGCAAGACCGCCGTGGTGTCGACCATCAACGGCGACTCCAACGTGCCCTTCTACAAGGAACTGGGCAACGCCGGCCTGAAGGCCAAGGACGTGCCGGTCGTCGCCTTCTCGGTGGGTGAAGAAGAACTGCGCGGCGTGGACACCAAGCCGCTGGTGGGCCACCTGGCCGCATGGAACTACTTCATGTCGATCAAGAACCCGACCAACACCGCCTTCATCAAGCAGTGGAGCGAATACGCCAAGGCCAACAAGATCCCCGGCCACATGGACAAGCCCCTGACCAACGACCCGATGGAAGCGACCTGGATCGGCATCCACATGTGGAAGCAGGCCGTCGAGAAGGCCAAGTCGACCGACACCGACAAGGTGATCGCCGCCATGGCCGGCCAGACCTTCAACGCACCGTCGGGCATCGTCTCGAAGATGGACGAGAAGAACCATCACCTGCACAAGTCGGTGTTCATCGGCGAAATCAAGGCCGACGGCCAGTTCAACGTGGTCTGGAAGACGCCGGGCCCGGTCAAGGCGAAGCCGTGGAGCCCGTACATCGAAGGCAACGACAAGAAGCCTGATTACCCAGCCGGCAAGTCGATGTAATTGGGCTCACCCCCAGGATGCGGCGCACTTCGTGTCGCCTCCTCCAACCCCCTACCGGGGGCAACACCAGCGGCCCGGCAAAGCCGGTTCCGCGGTGTTCACGTATCGAGAGACGCCGTGCATAAATCAACCCGCTTTCTTCTTCCTTGCGCGGCGGCGCTCGCGCTTTTCGCGACCTTGTCCGCCCATGCGCTGACCACCGACGAGGCCAAGGCCATCGCGTCGGGCGACACCGAGGCCCGCATCGCGGCACTCGACAAGGCGGTGCTCACCGCAGACGACAAGACCGCGGCGTTCATCCAGGCGATGGCCGATGACGCGGTCAAGTTCACCGAAGACAAGGTCTTCGTCATGAAGGACGACAAGGGCTACGACCCGGTCACCGGCGCCGAGATGCCCGTGCCCGAGACGGCCGAAGACGTCGTCAACAACAACCTGATGCGCGGCGCGTTCGACGCCGCGCAGGCCGTGCTGAAGCTCACCAGCAAGGACGACAAGGTGCGCGCCGAGGCGGCCCAGGGCCTGCTGAAGGAGCCCAACGAATCGCGCCTGCCTGCCGTCGAGAAGGCGCTCGCCGCCGAGACCAATCCGGCCATCAAGGCACAGCTGACGCTGGTGCGCGCGGCCTCGATGCTCAACAGCAGCGATCCGGCCAAGCGAGCCGCCGCCGCCACCGCGCTCGGCGAGGCGAAGAGCCCCGACACCAAGCTGCTGCTGAACCAGCGCCTGGCGGACGAGACCGACGCGAGCGTCAAGGCCGCCATCAAGGCCTCGATCGTCGGCATCGACGGTGCGCTGGTCTGGGGCGACCGCATCAACGCGGTGTTCAGCGGCATCAGCCTGGGCTCGGTGCTGCTGCTGGCCGCGCTCGGCCTGGCGATCACCTACGGCCTGATGGGCGTGATCAACATGGCGCACGGCGAGCTGATGATGATCGGCGCCTACGCGACCTACGTCATGCAGACGCTGTTCCAGAAGTACCTGCCCGAGGCCGCCTTCGGGTGGTACCTGGTCGCTGCCATTCCCGTGTCCTTCATCGCGTCCGCCGTGGTCGGCGCGATCCTGGAACGCGGTGTGATCCGGTTCCTCTACGGCCGTCCGCTCGAGACGCTGCTCGCCACCTGGGGCATCAGCCTGATGCTGCAGCAGCTGGTGCGCACGCTGTTCGGCGCGCAGAACGTGGGCGTCGAGAACCCCGGCTGGATGAGCGGCGGCTTCACGATGCTGAGCAACGTCACGCTGCCGTGGAACCGCATCGGCATCATCGTCTTCGCCGTGCTGGTGCTGCTGGCGATGGGCTGGCTGATCGGCCGCACGCGCCTCGGCCTGTTCGTGCGCGGCGTCACGCAGAACCGGCCGATCGCATCCTGCATGGGCGTGAACACGGCACGCATCGACACCTACGCCTTCGCACTCGGCTCGGGCATCGCCGGCCTGGCCGGCTGTGCGCTGAGCCAGATCGGCAACGTCGGCCCCGACCTCGGCCAGAGCTACATCGTCGACTCGTTCATGGTGGTGGTGATGGGCGGCGTCGGTCAGCTCGCCGGCACGGTGTACGCGGCCATGGGCCTGGGCATCCTGAACAAGTTCATCGAAGGCTGGGCCGGCGCGGTGCTCGCGAAGATCGCGGTGCTGGTCTTCATCATCATCTTTATCCAGAAGCGCCCGCAAGGCATCTTTGCGATGAAAGGCCGGAGCGCAGAAGCATGAGCAAAGTCACGTTACCTTCCAAGGCGCCGCTGCTGAGCGGCAAGGGCTGGACCACCTTCTTCGTCGCGCTGATCGTGGTGTGCGCGCTGGCACCGGCGCTCAACCTGCTGGTGCCGCGCGAGAGCATGTTCTACATGAGCGACTACGCGGTGGCGCTGGTCGGCAAGATCATGTGCTACGCCATCTGTGCGCTGGCAATGGACCTGATCTGGGGCTACACCGGCATCCTGTCGCTCGGCCACGGCATGTTCTTCGCGCTCGGCGGCTACATGATGGGCATGTACCTCATGCGCCAGATCGGCCGCGACGGCAACTACAAGAGCGACCTGCCCGACTTCATGGTGTTCCTGGACTGGAAGGAGCTGCCCTGGCACTGGACCTTCAGCGGCAGCTTCGTGATGACGCTGGTCATGATCGTCGCGGTGCCCGGCATCATCGCCTTTGTGTTCGGCTTCTTCGCCTTCCGCTCGCGCATCAAGGGCGTGTACTTCTCGATCATCACGCAGGCCATGACCTTCGCCGCGATGCTGCTGTTCTTCCGCAACGAGACCGGCTTCGGCGGCAACAACGGCTTCACCGACTTCAAGCGCATCCTGAACATACCGATCGCCACGCAGGAGATGCGCATGACGCTGTTCGCGCTCACCGGCCTCACGCTGCTGGGCTTTTTCCTGTTCAGCAAGTGGCTGATCGGCAGCAAGTTCGGCCGTGTGCTGCAGGCCATCCGCGACGCGGAGTCGCGCGTGATGTTCTCGGGCTACAACCCGCTGCCGTACAAGCTCACGATCTGGGTCATCTCCGCGATCATGTGCGGCGTGGCGGGCGCGCTCTACGTGCCGCAGGTCGGCATCATCAATCCGGGCGAGATGAGCGCGGCCAACTCGATCGAGATCGCGGTCTGGGCCGCGGTCGGGGGTCGGGCCACGCTGATCGGACCGATCATCGGTGCCTTCATCGTGAACGGCGCGAAGAGCTGGCTCACCGTGGCCTATCCCGAGTACTGGTTGTACTTCCTGGGCGCGCTGTTCATCGGCGTCACCCTGTTCCTGCCGAACGGCGTGGTGGGCCTGGTGCGCAAGTGGCGCGCCAAGGACAAGCCGGCCGCCAGCGATGGCCGGCTCGAGGCGCAGCGCGCGCTCGCCGCGTCCGAGGGCATGGAGCCCGCATCGCTCGCACCGCTGGTCGTGGCCAAGGCCGAAGGAGTCCGCGCATGACGCCCGATCTGATGGAAGCCGGCGCCGAGCGCTCGGCCAAGGCCCACGGCATCCCGCTCACCGGCAACACCGAGTCGGGTGGCCGCAACGCCAGTTCCGGCCGGCCCTACGTGGCGGGCGACGTCGACGTGACGCACGGCCGCATCCTGTACCTGGAAGACGTGAGCGTGAGCTTCGATGGCTTCAAGGCCATCAACAAGCTGAGCCTGGACATCGCGCCCGGCGAGCTGCGCTGCATCATCGGCCCGAACGGTGCGGGCAAGACCACGATGATGGACATCATCACCGGCAAGACGCGGCCCAACGAGGGCACGGTGTTCTTCGGCAGCACGATCGACCTGCTGCGCCACAAGGAAGCCGAAATCGCGCAGCTGGGCATCGGCCGCAAGTTCCAGAAGCCGACGGTGTTCGAGCAGCTCACGGTGTTCGAGAACCTCGAGCTCGCGCTGAAGACCAACAAGGGCGTGAAGCACTCGATGCTGTTCAAGCTCGATTCGACGCAGAGCGACCGGCTGGCCGAGATCCTCGAGACCATCCACCTGGCCGACAGCGTGTCGCGCATGGCGGGCAACCTGAGCCATGGCCAGAAGCAATGGCTCGAGATCGGCATGCTGCTGATGCAGGACCCGAAGCTGCTGCTGCTCGACGAACCCGTGGCCGGCATGACCGATGAGGAAACGGCGCGCACGGCGGAGCTGTTCCTCACGCTCAAGGGCAAGCATTCGCTGATGGTGGTGGAGCACGACATGAGCTTCATCCGCACGATCTCGGAGATCGTCACCGTGCTGTGCGACGGCTCGGTGCTGGCGCAGGGCACGCTGGATGAAGTGCAGGCGGATGAGCGGGTGATCGAGGTGTACCTTGGGCGGTGAGCCTCCGCTTGTGGCTGTGCGTGAGGCGGTTCGCGGGGCCTTGCGTGGGGCGTCGACGGGCGGTATGCCTTCGGGCGGCAGACGTCTCCGGTCCTTCGGACTTCGCTGCTGCTCCTCGCGTCAGGCGGGGTCCGCGCAAACTCGCTTCGCTCAAACATGCGCGGCCCTGATCCGCCTGCCGCTGCGGTGCTCGCCGGAGCCTCAACAGCCGCCCGAAGGCATACCGCCCGCCGACGTGGACGCGATCGTTGTGCATCTGTTTCGAGGAGGCGCCGCGCTCGCGTCACCACAGAGCCCGGCAGGTGATGCGGGCCAGTCCAGCCCTCTGCGTCGCCGAGGAGCGCAGCGCCATCGGCTGCGCGCGCAGCGCGCTTCAACAACTGACTCGTCGCAGCTGTTTGAGCGCAGTGAACGAAGTGAACGCAGCGAGTTCTGCGACGCAGCCGATGGCGCGAGCACCGCAGGGAAGCCGCGAAGCGGCCGGCGCAGTGGGCTGGACTGGCCCGCATCGCCTGCCGGGCGGCGTTCCCAGAAAAACCGATGCGCACTCAACAAATGATGGAGGAGATCCACATGCTCACAGTCAAGAACATTCACCAGTACTACGGCGGCTCCCACATCCTGCGCGACGTGAGCTTCACCGCCACGCTGGGCAAGGTCACGGTGCTGCTCGGCCGCAATGGCGTTGGCAAGACCACGCTGCTGAAGTCGCTGATGGGCCTGGTGCCGATCAAGAGCGGCAGCATCGAATTCGACGGCCAGGCGATCCAGAAGAAGACGCCTTACGAGCGCGCGCGTTCTGGCATGGGCTTCGTGCCGCAAGGCCGCGAGATCTTCGCGCGGCTCACGGTGGAGGAGAACCTGCGCATGGGCCTGGCCTACAAGAGCGGCAGCACGCCGGTGCCGGCCGAGCTGTACGAGCTGTTCCCGGTGCTCAAGCAGATGTTGCATCGCCGTGGCGGCGACCTGTCCGGCGGCCAGCAGCAGCAGTTGGCGATCGCACGGGCACTGGCGCCCAAGCCCAAGCTGCTGATCCTCGACGAGCCGACCGAAGGCATCCAGCCGTCGATCATCAAGGACATCGGCCGCGTGATCCGCATGCTGGCCGACCGCGGCGACATGGCCATCGTGCTGTGCGAGCAGTACTACGACTTCGCACAGGAACTGGCCGACGACTACCTGGTGATGGAGCGCGGCGAAGTCATCGCGCGCGGCCTGGGCAAGGACATGGAAGCCAACGGCGTGCGCCAACTGGTGGCGATCTGACAAGTGCCGTGGCGGTTGTGGCCGCTCGGCGGCGCGAAACTGACAGAACTGTCATGAAGTCGACAGCGTGAGGTCGGGGGAGGGTGCCTAGAGTGCCCTCACCATGGACCTCTTCGATGCACGCGCGCGGCCGCACTCTTCGCTCTCTCCGCAGTCGCCGCCTTCGCCGTACCTCTCCGGCAGGCCGGCCCTGCTTGCAGTCGCCGCCGTGGCGGCCATGCTGCTCGCCGGTTGCGCCGTCGGCCCCGACTACGTGCGTCCGCGCGTCGACGTGCCCACGGCCTACAAGGAAGACCAGGGCTGGAAACCCGCCGACCCGCAGGTCATCGACGCCGCGCATCCCTGGTGGGGCCTGTACGGCGACCTGACGCTCAGTGCGCTGGTGGCGCAGGCGAACCAGGCCAACCAGAACATCCGGCAGGCCGAGGCGGTCTACCGCGAAGCGCGCGCGCTCGGCGACGCGGCCCGTGCCGGCTTCGCGCCGACCGTCGGCCTCAACGCCGGCGCGACACGCGCCAAGACCGACACCAGCGGCACGGTCCGGCTCGGCGACGCCTACAGCCTCGGTCTTTCCGCGAGCTGGGAGCCGGACGTCTGGGGCGCGGTGCGACGCGCCGTCGAGGCCGGCGACGCCAGCGTGCAGGCGAGCGCGGCCGACCTGGCGGGCGCACGGCTGAGCATCCAGTCGACGCTGGTGCAGGACTACCTGCAGGTGCGCGTCATCGATCTGCAGCGCAAGCTCTACGCCGCCACGATCGACGCCTACGGCAAGTCGCTGGCGCTCACGCGGCACCAGTACGCGGCCGGCATCGTGCTGCGCTCCGACGTGGCTCTGGCCGAAAGCCAGCTCGCGACGGCGCAGGCACAGGCGGTCGACCTCGATCAGCAGCGCAGCCTGCTGGAACACGCGATCGCCGTGCTGACCGGGCAGCATCCTTCGAATTTCACGCTGGCCCCGGTCGACACGGCCGATGCCGGGCAGCTGTCGGTACCGGTGATCCCGCCGGGCCTGCCCTCCACCCTGCTGGAGCGCCGCCCCGACATCGCTGCGGCCGAGCGCCGCATGGGCGCCGCCAACGCGCAGATCGGCGTGGCGCAGGCCGCCTTCTATCCGCAGCTCGTGCTGAGTGCGAGCGGCGGGTTCAACGCCGCGTCGCTGGGCGCGCTGTTCGACACGCCGAGCCGCGTGTTCTCGCTGGGTTCTGCGCTGGCGCAGACCGTGTTCGACGGTGGCCTGCGCCGCGCGCACAGCGACCAGGCCATCGCCACCTACGACGCGGCCGTGGCGCTCTACAAGCAGACCGTGCTCGCCGGCTTCCAGCAGGTCGAGGACGACCTGGCCACGCTGCGCGTGCTCGAACACGAATCGGCGCTGCAGGCCAAGGCGGTCGAGTCCGCCCAGCTCTCCGAGCGGCTCGCCACCAGCCAGTACCGCGCCGGCACCACGAGCTACGTCAACGTCGTCACGGCGCAGGCGCTGTCCCTCACGGCCCAGCGCAGCGCCGCGCAACTGCTCGGCCGCCGGCTGGTCGCCAGCGTGGCGCTCATCGCGGCCACCGGTGGCGGCTGGCGCACCGCCGACAGCGATCCCAGCCTCGCGGCTGCCACATCTCCGCAGGCCGTGGCCGGCCTGCCAGCCCGTTCCGGAAATTGACGCCCATGACCACCCACCCTCTTCCTTTCCAACGCCGTTCGATCGGGGTCGCGGCTGCCGCGCTGCTCGTCGTGGCTGGCGCCGCCGCCTGGTCGGTGAACCACCGCGCCTACGCGGCCAAGCCGGAGGCCGCCGCCAAGGCGCCGCCCGTCCAGGTGACGACCGTCCGCGTCAAGCGGCAGGACGTCCAGGTCTACCGCGCCGGCATCGGCACCGCGACCTCGATGGCCACCGTCACCGTCAAGGCGCGCATCGACGGCCAGCTCGACAAGGTCGGCTTCGTCGAAGGGCAGGACGTGAAGGCCGGCCAGCTGATCGCGCAGCTCGACCCGCGCACGCTGCAGGCGCAGCTCGCACAGGCCCAGGCCACGCGCGCCAAGGACCAGGCGCAGCTCGCCAATGCGCGCGCCGACCTGCAGCGCTACACCACGCTGATCGGGCAGGACGCCGCCACCCAGCAGCAGGTCGACACGCAGAAGGCACTGGTCGCCCAGCTCGATGCCGCCGTGCAGACCGACAACGCCGCGGTGCAGTACGCGCAGGTGCAGCTGAGCTTCACCCGCATCGTGTCGCCGATCAACGGCCGCGCCGGCGCGCGGCTGGTCGACCCCGGCAACATCGTGCATGCGACCGACACCGGCGGCCTGGTCGTCATCAACCAGGTCGACCCGATCGCGGTGCAGTTCACGCTGCCCGAAGAAGTGGTGCAGGACATCCGCCGCGCCCAGCAGCAGAGCGACCAGCCGCTGGGCGTGGTGGCCTACGACCGCAGCGGCACCGAGCTGCTCGGCAACGGCAAGCTGATCCTGCTGAACAACCAGATCGACACCACCACCGGCAGCGTCCAGCTCAAGGGCAGCTTCGCCAACCCGACGCATGCGCTGTGGCCGGGCCAGTTCGTCAACGTGCGGCTGCAGCTGGGGCTGCGGCATGACGCGTTGACGGTGCCCGCCGCCGCGGTGCAGCGCGGCCAGGAGAGCACCTACGTGTGGACCGTCGCGGACGACGGCACCGCGGCCAGCACGCCGGTGCACGTGGTGCAGATCGCCGACGGAACGGCGGTGATCGACAAGGGCCTGGCCGACGGCCAGCGCGTGGTGCTCGACGGCCAGTACAAGCTGCGCGCCGGCTCCACCGTCGTCGAGCCGGCCAAGAACGGTGCGGCAGCGGCCAAGCCGGCCGGCGGGAGCAGCAATTGAGCATTTCCGCCGCCTTCATCAAGCGCCCGATCGGCACCACGCTGCTGGCGATCGCGCTGCTGCTTATCGGCGCGGCGGTGTTCCCGCTGCTGCCGGTCGCGCCATTGCCGCAGGTCGACTTTCCGACCATCCAGGTGTCGTCGACCCTGCCGGGTGCGAGTCCGGAGACCATGGCCTCGAACGTGGCGCAGCCGCTGGAGCGCCAGTTCTCGCTGATCGCCGGCCTGTCGCAGATGACCTCGACCAGCGGGCTCGGTTCGACGCAGATCACGCTGCAGTTCGACCTCGACCGCAGCATCGACGCCGCGGCGCTCGACGTGCAGGCCGCCATCAACGCGTCCACCGGCCAGCTGCCGGCCAACCTGCCGAACCCGCCGACCTTCCGCAAGGTGAACCCGGCCGACTCGCCGATCCTGATCCTCGCGGTTCAGTCGAAGACGCTGCCGCTGACCGAAGTCAACGACTACGCCGACAACATCCTCGCGCAGCAGATCTCGCAGATCTCCGGCGTGGGCCTGGTCAACATCGGCGGCGTGCAGAAGCCCGCCGTGCGCATCCAGCTCGACCCGGCCAAGCTGGCCGCGCTCGGCCTGAGCCTGGAAGACGTGCGCACCGTGCTGACCACGGCCACGGTCAACCAGCCGAAGGGCACGATCGACGGTCCGAACCAGAGCTTCACGGTCTACACGAACGACCAGTTGCTGAAGTCGGGCCCGTGGAACGACGTGGTGCTGGCCTACCGCAACGGCGCGCCGATCCGCGTGCGCGACCTGGGCGTGGCGGTCGACGGACCCGAGAACGCGAAGATCGCCGGCTGGGCCTACGCGGGTGCCGCGGCGCCCGAAGGCAGCACGGTGCAGAACGGCCGTTCGATCGTGCTGGCCATCACCAAGCAGCCGGGCGCCAACGTGATCGAGACGGTCGACCGCATCAACGCCGCACTGCCGCGCCTCAAGGCGTCGATTCCGCCGACCGTCGAGGTCAACCCGATCATCGACCGCACGCAGACCATCCGTGCGTCGGTGACGGACGTGGAGTTCACGCTGCTGCTGACGATCGTGCTGGTGGTGGCGGTGATCTTCGTGTTCCTGCGCAACGTGCCGGCCACGCTGATCCCGAGCGTTACCGTGCCGCTCGCACTGCTGGGCACCGTCGGCGTGATGTACCTGCTCGGCTACAGCCTGGACAACCTGTCGCTGATGGCGCTGACCATCGCGGTCGGCTTCGTGGTGGACGATGCCATCGTGATGCTGGAGAACATCTACCGCTACGTCGAGGAGGGCATGTCGCCGATGGAGGCGGCCTACAAGGGCGCCGGCGAGATCGGCTTCACGATCATCTCGATCTCGGTGTCGCTGGTGGCGGTGTTCATTCCGCTGCTGCTGATGGGCGGCATCGTGGGCCGGCTGTTCCGCGAGTTCGCGGTCACGGTCACGCTGACCATCGCGGTGTCGGTGGTGATCTCGCTCACGCTCACGCCGATGCTGTGCTCGCGCTTCCTGAAGAACGAGCACGCGCGCAAGCATGGCCGGCTCTACCTGCTGTTCGAGCGCGGATTCGATGCGATGCTGGGCGGCTACAAGCGCGGGCTGGACACGGTGTTCAAGCACCAGTTCCTCACGCTGTGCGCCTTCATCCTCACGGTCGCGGCCACCGGCTTCCTGTTCGTGATCATCCCGAAGGGCTTCTTCCCGCAGCAGGACACCGGCTTCATCTCGGGCTTTGCCGAATCGGCCCAGGACGCGTCGTTCGCGTCCATGAACGCCCGCATGATCGCGCTGGCCGACGTGGTGCGGCGCGACCCGGACGTGACCGGCTTCGGCATGAACGGCAGTTCGTCCACCTACAACACCGGCAACTTCTTCATCAGCCTGAAGCCGAAGGAAGAAGGACGCACGGCCACGGCCGACGAGATCATCACGCGGCTGCGGCCACAGCTGGCCAAGGTGCAGGGCGTGAACCTGTTCCTGCAGGCCGGACAGGACATCCGCGTGGGTGGCCGGTCGTCGCGCACGCAGTACCAGTACACGGTGACCGACGCGAACCTGGACGAGCTCAACACCTGGGCGCCCAAGCTGCTGCAGCGCTTCCGCCAACTGCCCGAGCTGACCGACCTGGCGTCCGACCAGCAGAACGCCGCCGCGTCGGCCGTGCTGACGATCGACCGCGACCGGGCGTCCAGCTTCGGCATCAGTCCCTCGGCGATCGACGCCACGCTGTACGACGCGATCGGCCAGCGCCAGGTGGCGCAGTACTTCACGCAGCTCAACAGCTACCACGTGGTGCTGGAAGTGACGCCCGAGCTGCAGCAGGACCCGGCGCTCTTCAGCAAGCTCTTCCTGACTTCGCCGCTGACGGCACAGCAGGTGCCGCTGTCGACCTTCGTGAAGGTCGACACCAGCAAGACGGCCTACCTCGCGATCAACCACCAGGGCCAGTTTCCGGCGGTGACGATCTCGTTCAACCTCGCGCCAGGCCATGCGCTCGGCGAGGCGGTCGACGCCATCAACAAGGCGCAGGCCGACATGGGCCTGCCGCAGTCGCTCTCGGGTGCGTTCCAGGGCACGGCGCAGGCCTTCCGCGACTCGCTGTCGTCGCAGCCCTACCTGATCGCCGCGGCGCTGGTCGCCGTGTACATCGTGCTCGGCCTGCTGTATGAGAGCTACATCCATCCGCTGACGATCCTGTCGACGCTGCCGTCGGCCGGCGTGGGTGCGCTGCTGATCCTGATGGCGGGCGGCTACGACCTGAGCGTGATCGCGCTGATCGGCATCATCCTGCTGATCGGCATCGTGAAGAAGAACGGGATCATGATGATCGACTTCGCGCTCAAGGCCGAGCGGGAGCAGGGCATGGCGCCGCAGGAGGCGATCTACCAGGCCTGCCTGCTGCGCTTCCGCCCGATCATGATGACGACCATGTGCGCGCTGCTGTCCGGCCTGCCGCTGATGCTCGGCCATGGCTCGGGCTCGGAACTGCGCCGGCCGCTGGGTTACGCGATGGTCGGCGGTCTGATACTGTCGCAGGCACTCACGCTGTTCACGACGCCCGTCGTCTACCTGTATCTCGACCGTGCCCACTATTGGTATCAAAGCCGCAAGGAGGCGCGGGCCGCCCGCAAGGCCGCCCGGGCCGGCGTACCGCCGGGTGCGCCGCCCGGCGCGCCGCTCGAATCGCACGGATGAGCGCTGAAAGCGCGGTGCACGGCCCGCAGACGGAGACAAGACCAGCCATGAAGATCCTGATCGTCGAAGACGAAATCAAGACTGCCGACTACCTGCACAAGGGGCTGACGGAGCAGGGGTGCGCGGTCGACATGGCGCACGACGGCCTGGACGGCCAGCACCTGGCGATGCAGCACGATTACGACGTGATCGTGCTCGACGCGATGCTGCCCGGCCTGGACGGCTTCTCTGTGCTGCGCTCGCTGCGCACCGTCAAGCAGACGCCGGTGATCATGCTCACCGCCCGCGACCGGGTGGAAGACCGCATCAAGGGCCTGCACGACGGTGCCGACGACTACCTGATCAAGCCGTTCTCCTTTCTCGAACTGCTGGCGCGCCTGCACGCGCTGAACCGGCGCGGCCGCACGCAGGAGCCGATGCAGCTGCGCATCGCCGACCTGCAGGTCGACCTGCTGGGGCGCAAGGCTTTCCGTGGGAGTGGTGGCGGTGGCACGCGCATCGACCTCACGGCCAAGGAGTTCGCGCTGCTCGCGGTGCTGGCGCGGCGCCAGGGCGAGATCCTGTCGAAGACCGCGATCGCCGAGCTGGTGTGGGACATGAACTTCGACAGCAACACCAACGTGGTCGAGGTCGCGATCAAGCGGCTGCGCGACAAGATCGACGTGCCCTTCGCCGCGTCGTCGCCCAAGCTGCTGCACACGATCCGCGGCATGGGCTACGTGATGGAAGTGCGCAACGAGGAAGGCTCGCCGCCGTGAGGCGTTCGATCACGGCGCGGCTAGTGCTGATGTTCGCGGGCACCGCACTGGCGGCCTTCCTGCTGATCGGCGCCGCACTGCAGAGCGTGCTCTCGCGCGAGCTGGAGCGCCACCAGTACGAGGAGCTCAACACCACGCTCGCGAGCCTTCGCTACTGGATCCAGGCGATCGGCACGCCCGAGCGCTGGGCGCGTGTCCGGGCACGGATGGACGCGCTCACGCCCGAGGACGGCAGCGTGCGCTTCTGGGTGCTCAGCGACGACCCGCGCTTCCAGTACGGCAAGGGTCTGGCGGAGATCGACGGCCTCACGCGCGAGGCCGACGGACGCGGCAGCGACATCCTGCTGCCCGGGCAGGAGCGGCCGTACCGCACGCTGTCGGCCCACATTCCGCCGCTCGACGACCGGCCCACCGTGCGGCTCATCGTCGGGCGCAACTCCGAGCCGTACACGCGCACGCGCGAAACCTTCCTGACGGCGCTGCTCGCGCTCGGGCTGGGCGCCGTGCTGGTGGTGGCGATGGCGGGCTACTGGATCGCGCGGGTCGGGCTGCGGCCGCTGGAGCGGCTGTCCGACGAGGCGCAGGCGCTGCGGCCCAAGACGCTGTCGCAGCGGCTGCAGACGACCGCGCTGCCGGTCGAGCTGTCGGCGCTGACCGAGGCCTTCAACGGCGCGCTGGCCCGGCTGGAGCAGGCCTATGCGCAGCTCGAGGCCTTCAACGCCGACGTGGCGCACGAGCTGCGCACGCCGCTGGCCAACCTGATCGGCGGCACGCAGGTCGCACTGTCGCGGCAGCGCAGCGCGCCCGAGCTGCAGGACGTGCTGGCCTCCAATCTCGAGGACCTGGAGCGGCTGCGCTCCATCGTCAACGACATGCTGTTCCTCGCGCGTGCCGATCGCGGCGAGCTGGCCACCGGACGCGTGCGCACGCCGATCGCCGAGGAGGTGCGCAAGACCATCGAGTTCTTCGAGTTCGTGCTGGATGACACCGGCGTGCAGGTCCGCATCGAAGGCGACATGGCGATGCAGGCGCGGCTCGAGACCGCGCTGTTCCGGCGCGCGATGTCCAACCTGCTGCAGAACGCGATCGAGCATTCGGAGGCCGGCGCGGTGCTGACGGTTTCGCTGCGGGAGGAAGGCGCGGCGACCTGGATCCGGGTGTCGAACCCCGGCGACCCGATCGCCCCGACGCACCTGCCGCTGCTGTTCGACCGCTTCTACCGCGTCGACGCGGCGCGTCGCGGCCAGGGCGAGCACCACGGCCACGGGCTGGGCCTGGCGATCGTCAAGGCGGTCGCCGCGATGCACGGCGGGCAGGTGAGCGTCGTCAGCGCGGACGGCGTCAACACCTTCGGCTTCAGCGTGCCCTCGGACACCGAAGTGCCGGAAGACTGAGTGGACTGCATCCTCGCGTCGGTCGTGTTACGGTCGGAGGCTCAGGGTAACTACCAATCCGTCAGCCTTCCACCGATGAATCCCGTCAGCGCCTCCCCGCCTTCCGACGAGGCGTCCACGCCTTCCTCCCCCGATGCCGCACGCGACCGGACCCTGATGCGGGCGGTGCTCGCACTCGGCGTCGGCGGCTTCGCGATCGGCACCGGCGAGTTCGTGATCATGGGGCTGCTGCCCGAGGTCGCGCGCGACATCGGCGTGACCATTCCGCAGGCCGGCCACGTGATCAGCGCCTATGCGCTGGGCGTCGTGATCGGCGCGCCGGTGCTCGCCGTGCTGGCCGCGGGCTGGCACCGTCGGGCCTTGCTGATCGCGCTGATCGCCGTGTTCGCACTGGGCAACTTCGCGACCGCACTGGCGCCGGGCTACCTGTCGCTGAACCTGCTGCGCTTTGCGACCGGCCTGCCGCACGGCACCTATTTCGGCGTCGCCGCGCTGGTGGCCGCCACGCTGGCGCCACCGGGCCAACGGGCCCGCGCGGTCGGGCTCGTGATGCTGGGCCTGACCGGCGCCACGCTGGTCGGCGTGCCGATCGCGGCCTGGCTCGGCCAGCTGTTCGGCTGGCGCGCGGCCTTCGTGTTCGTCGGCGTGATCGCGGCCATTGCCATCGAGCTGCTGCGCCGGAACATCCCCGACATCCCGGCGGCGAGCGGCGCGAGCCCGATGCGCGAACTCGGCGCGCTCAAGCGCAAGCAGGTCTGGCTCACGCTGGGCATCGGCGCGATCGGCTTCGGCGGCATGTTCTCGGTGTTCAGCTACATCAAGCCGACGCTGACCGAGGTGGCCGGGCTGTCGATCGGCGCGGTGCCGCTGGTGCTCGCGCTGTTCGGGGTCGGCATGGTGATGGGCAACGTGGTCGGCTCGCGGCTGGCCGACAAGTCGCTCATGCGCACCATCGGCGCCTTGCTGGTCTGGGCCACGCTGGTGCTCACCACCTTCTCCTTCGCGGCGCACTACGCGGCCACCGCGGCGATCAACGTGTTCCTGATCGGCACCATCGTCGCCATCGGCCCGGCGCTGCAGATCCGGCTGATGGACGTGGCCGGCGACGCGCAGACGCTGGCCGCCGCGCTCAATCACTCGGCCTTCAACATGGCGAACGCGCTCGGCGCCTGGCTCGGCGGCGTGGCGATCAGCGCCGGCCTGGGCTGGACCTCGACCGGCTGGGTCGGCGCCTTGCTGGCGGTGGCCGGCTTCGGCGTCTTCTGGTGGTCGCTGCGCTCGGACCGCCGCTCGGCGAACGGGGCCAAGGCGGAGCGGGCCGCATCGTGAGCGCGACGGAGAACGCCAGGAACGCCAGTGCGGCGCTGCCGCTGCTGGTCGCCGCGGCCTTCTTCATGGAAAACCTCGACGGCACGGTGATCGTCACCGCGCTGCCGCAGATGGCGCAGTCCTTCGGTGTGCGGCCGGTGGACATGAGCATCGGCGTGTCGGCCTATGTGCTGACGCTGGCCGTGCTGATCCCGGCCAGCGGCTGGGTGGCCGACCGCTTCGGCGCGCGGCGCGTGTTTGCCGCGGCCATCGTGCTGTTCACGCTGGCGTCGGCACTGTGCGGCTTCAGCACCGGCCTGGCCAGCTTCACCGCGGCACGCGTGCTGCAGGGCGCGGCCGGCGCGATGATGGTGCCGGTCGGCCGGCTCGTGGTGCTGCGCAACACGTCCAAGGCCGGACTGATGCGCGCCATCGCGACCATCACCTGGCCCGGGCTGGTGGCGCCGATCCTGGGGCCGCCGGTCGGCGGCTTCATCACTACGCACTGGTCGTGGCACTGGATCTTCTTTCTCAACCTGCCGCTGGGCCTGATCGGGCTGATCGCGGCGCTGCGGCTGATCCCGGCGGGCGGATCGCCCGGCGCGGCAGCGCGGCGGCCTTTCGACGGCAGCGGCTTCGTGCTGACCGGTGGCGCCTGCCTCGCGTTGATGGCCGGCGTCGAACTGCTGAGCCACGGCGGGCACGGCATGGCCGCCGTGCTCTGCATGCTGGCCGCGCTGGGCCTGGGCTGGCTGGCGGTGCGGCATGCGCGCGGCCATCCGCATCCGCTGGTCGACCTGTGGGCGCTGCGCGTGCCGAGCTTCGCCGTCACGGTGTACGGCGGTTCGCTGTTCCGCCTGTCGATCGGTGCCGTGCCCTTCCTGCTGCCGCTGCTGTTCCAGCTCGGCTTCGGGCTCGATGCGTTCCACGCGGGCCTGCTGGTGCTCGCGGTGTTCGCGGGCAATCTCGCGATGAAGCCGATGACCGGCGCCGTGCTGCGGCGCTTCAACTTCCGCACCGTGCTGCTGGTCAACGGGCTGGTCAATGCGGCGGCGATCTTCTCGTTCGCTTTCCTGTCGCCGGACACGCCCGTGGCCGTGATGGCGGCGGTGCTGTTCGTCAGCGGACTGGCGCGGTCGATGCAATTCACCGCGCTCGCCACGCTGGCTTTCGCCGACATGCCGCAGGACCGCATGAGCGGCGCCAACACGCTGTTCAACACCTCGCAGCAGATGGCGATCGGCATGGGCATCGCGCTCGGCGCGGTGGCGTTGCGCATGGGTGCGCTGCTGCTGGGTGACGACGCGGCTGCAATGGGGTCCGGTGCGGCGTCGCTGCCGCTCGGCGAGTTCCGCATCGCCTTTGCGGTGATCGGTGTGATCGCATTGCTGGCCGTGGTCGACGCGCGCAAGCTGCGCCGCGATGCGGGCGACGAAGTTCGGCTCGCGCAGGCCAAGGCCAAGCCCGGCTGAGTTCCCGCGCCTGCATGTCGTTGTCGGCCAGGGGGCCGGCAGCGTGTTTTCAGACAACCTTTTCGAGGAGAAATCCATGTCCCCCGATTTCCCGTCCGACGTGAACGCACCGGCCGGCATCCGCCGGCGCGATGCCGTGCTCGCCGCCGCGGCCGTGGTCGCGCAATCCGCGTTGCTCGGTTGGCCGACCTCCGGTGGTGCGCAAGCCGCCGCCAGCACGGCCGGTGCGTCCGCCGTGCCTGCCGACAGCGCGGCGGTCGCCCGCTTCCTGGCGTTCTCCAAGGCCATCACGGGCCACGACGACATCGATCCGCTCACGTCCTCGCGCATCCGCGAAGCGATGCGCCAGGGCGATGCCGCGCTGGCAGGCCAGATCGACGCACTGGGCGCGCTGCTGCAGCCGGGCATGACGCCAGACGCTCTGCTGGACGCGGCTGCTTCTTCCGGCCTTCGTGGGACAGCGCTGTCCGTGGTTGCTGCCTGGTACACGGGCACCGTCGTGGCCGGCGGCAAGACGACCGTCGTCGCCTACGAACAGGCACTGATGTACCGCCCGGTGGCCGACGGCCTGACTGCGCCGACGTACTGCAACGAAGGGCCGCTGTGGTGGACCGCGCCACCGCCCGAAGCCGGCGTGCCGCCGCCGCAGCAGGCGGCGCATGCATCGCCCACGCCGCCACCGGTGATGCGCTCGCAGTAGCGCACGACCGACGAGGCGACTCCGCACGTCCCGGCCACGGAACCCACAGAACAACAGAAAGAATTCCCGATGAAGAAAGCAGTATTCGATTCGAACGGCGACGCCCAGGCGGACGTCGTGGTGGTCGGCTCCGGCGTGGTCGGCGCGATGATCGCCGACCAGCTCGCCGGCCAGGGCCATGCGGTGCTGATGCTCGAGGCCGGCCCGCGCATCCAGCGCGCCCAGGCGGTGGAGAACTGGCGCAACATGCCTTTCGCCAACCGCGCGGGCTCCGACTTCCAGGGCCTGTTTCCGCAATCGCCGCTCGCCCCCGCACCGCTGTACTGGCCGCCGAACGACTACGTCGGCCTCTCCGGTCCGGACGGCAAGGGCTTCCAGCAAGGCTACCTGCGCGTGGTCGGCGGCACCACCTGGCATTGGGCGGCGTCGAGCTGGCGCCACCTGCCGGTCGACCTGCGCATGAAGTCGACCTACGGCGTGGGCCGCGACTGGCCGATCAGCTACGACGAGCTGGAGCCGTATTACTGCCGCGCCGAGGAGGAGATGGGCGTGGCCGGCCCGAACGATCCGGCGCAGCAGTCGCCGTCGGAACGCAGCAAGCCGTACCCGATGGACATGGTGCCCTGGAGCCACGGCGACAAGCGCTTCGCCGAGGTGGTGAACGCCCACGGCTACCGCTCGGTGCCGATCCCGCAGGGCCGCAGCACGCGCCCCTGGAACGGCCGGCCGACCTGCTGCGGCAACAACAACTGCCAGCCGATCTGCCCGATCGGCGCGATGTACAACGGCATCCACCACGTGCAGACCGCCGAGGACAAGGGCACCACGCTGCTGCCCGAGGCCGTGGCCTACCGCATCGACACCGACGCCAACAACCGCATCACCGCGGTCCACTGGTACGACAAGGACAGGAAGTCGCACAAGGCCACCGGCCGCCAGTTCGTGATCGCCTGCAACAGCCTGGAAACGCCGCGTCTGCTGCTGCTGGCGGCCAACGAGCGCAACCCGCACGGCATTGCCAACAGTTCCGACCAGGTGGGCCGCAACATGATGGACCACTCGGGGTTCCACTGCACCTTCCTGGCCAACGAGCCGCTGTGGATCGGCCGCGGCCCGGCGCAGAGCAGCTGCCTGGTCGGCCCGCGCGACGGCGCCTTCCGCAGCGAGTATTCGTCGAACAAGATGATCCTCAACAACATCACGCGGGTCGCGCCGGCCACCCAGCAGGCGCTCAAGCTGGGGCTGGTCGGCAAGGCGCTCGACGAGGAGATCCGCCGGCGCGCGATCTTCGGCGTCGACCTGTCGATCAGCCTGGAGCCGCTGCCCGACCCGAACAACCGCCTCACGCTGAGCGCGACCCGCAAGGACCCGCTCGGCCTGGCCTGCCCCGAGGTCCACTACGACGTGGGCGACTACGTGCGCAAGGGCGCCGCGGCCGCGCACAAGCAGCTCGAGCACATCGGCAGCCTGTTCGGCGCGACCGAGTTCAACATCACCACCGCGCTCAACGCCAACAACCACATCATGGGCGGCACCATCATGGGCGCCGACCCGAAGGACTCGGTGGTCGACGGCGACTGCCGCACCCACGACCACGACAACCTGTGGCTGCCCGGCGGCGGCCCGATCCCGTCGGCCAGCGTGGTCAACAGCACGCTGACCATGGCCGCGCTCGGCCTGAAGGCGGCCGATGCGATCGGCCGCGCACTGGCGAAGGGTTGACGGCATGACGAACTCGCTGACTTCCTCGATGCAACGTGCCGCCGCGGCGCTGGGGCTCGCGCTTGCGCTGGCCGGTGCCTGCCTGCTCGCGCCGGGTGCCGCCGTCGCACAGCCCGCACCGGCGCCGCAGGCGACCGATGCCGCACCGCAGGCACTCGTCGACAAGGGCCGCCAGCTCGCCATTGCGGCGGACTGCATGGCCTGCCACACGGCGCCGAAAGGCGGCAAGCCCTTCGCCGGCGGCTACGCGATCGACTCGCCGCTGGGCACCATCTACGCCACCAACATCACGCCGTCGAAGGCCGGCGGCATCGGCGACTACACCGAGGCCGAGTTCGCCCGCGCGCTGCGCCAGGGCGTGCGGCGCGACGGCAGCCACCTGTACCCCGCGATGCCCTACACGTCGTACACGCAGCTCAGCGACGCCGACACGGGCGCGCTCTATGCGTACTTCATGCATGGCGTGGCGCCGGTCGATGGCGCGGGCACGCAGACCGCGCTGCCGTTTCCCTTCAACATGCGCTTCTCGATGGCCGTGTGGAACCTGATGTTCCTCGACGACAAGCGCTTCGAACCCGACGCATCGAAGAGCGCCGAATGGAACCGCGGCGCCTACCTGGCCGGCGCGCTCGGCCATTGCAGCGCCTGCCACACGCCGCGCAACGCGCTGATGGCCGAGCGCGACAGCCAGGCTTTCGCAGGCGGCATGGTCGGCCCCTGGTACGCGCCCAACATCACGTCCGACCCGGTCAGCGGCATCGGCGCATGGAGCGAAGCCGAACTGGTTCAGTACCTTCGCACCGGCCGTGTCGAAGGCAAGGGCCAGGCCGCGGGTGGCATGGCGGAGGCGGTGACCAACAGCCTGCAGTACCTGCCGGCTGCCGACCTGAAGGCGCTCGCCGTGTACCTGAAGGCCACACCGCCGATCCGCGACGCGCAGGACCGTGGCGACAAGCCCGCCCACGCCTGGGGCGCGGCCTCCAGCGTGGAGGCCACGCTGCGTGGCGCTGCGCCCTTCAACAGCACGCAGCGCATCCGCAGCGGCGAAGCGCTGTTCAGCGGCTACTGCGCAAGCTGCCACCAGGCCAGCGGCGCGGGCAGCCGCAACCAGGCCTATCCCTCGCTGTTCCACAACACGGCCACCGGTTCGCCGAACCCCGCGAACCTGGTCGCCGCCATCCTCTTCGGCGTGGACCGCGAGGTCGACGGCCAGCACGTGCTGATGCCGCACTTCAATGCCATGTCCTTCGTCGATCCGCTGAGCGACGAAGAGATCGCGTCGGTGTCGAACTACGTGCTGGGCCGCTACGGCAACCCGGCCGCGCATGTGAGCGCGAACGACGTGAAGGTCGCCCGTGCGGGCGGTGCGAAGCCGCTGCTCGCGGTCGTTCAGCCGTACATCCTGCCGGCGATGCTGGCGGGGTTGCTGCTGCTGGCGGTGCTCGTCGTCTGGGTTCAGCGGCGGCGCACCGCCCACTGAGCGGCCTGCGTAGCGAGCCATGCGCCATCGTCCAGCGGCAGGTCGTGGCCGGCGGTCGGATGCACATGGATCTCCACGCCCCAATGCCGCGCCAGCCGCTGCGAGCAGCTTGAATCCACCAGCCCGTCGCGTGCGCTCGTGAGCACCAGCATCGGCACTGCTGGCGCCTGCTGCGGCGCCCGGTAGCGGGCCGCGGCCAGCAGTTGCCGCAGCGCGTTCGCCGCCGACACCGGATGGGCCCGGCGCAGGGCGGTCCAGGCGTCGATGACCGCGTCGTCGCCCACATGGTGCCGGCTGGTCAGGCGCAGCACGGTGCGCTCGCGATGGCGGTCCGGCTGCGGCCACAGCGCGAGCCCGAGCAGCGCGGCGTAGTTGGCCGGTCGCAGCCGATGGAACCACGGGCTGAACGGACGCAGGCTGGTGTTGACCAGTACGCAGCCAGCGAGTTCGTTCGGGTGCCGCGCCGCCCATTCGACCGCGACCATCGCGCCCATCGACATCGCCAGCAGATGCACCGGGCCGTCGATCGACATGGCGCGCAGCTGGGCGCGGCAATGTTCCACGGTCGCCTCGATGCGTGTCGGGCTGGGTGCGCCGTGCAGCTTGCCGTTGCCCGGCAGGTCGATCGCCACGACCGTGTCTCGTGGAAGCCGCGCGCGCAGCAATTCAGGAAAATCACCCCAGTGACCCGTCTCGCGCGTGAGGCCACGCAAGAGCACCCAGGTCGTGGCGGTGGTCGTGCGCATCGTGGGCAACGCGCCCGACGTGTTCGTCGTGTCCAACGTGCTCACCGCGCGCGGCCTTCGCGGCTGTTCGGGCCTTCGTACCAGCGCGTCATCGCCTGCACGCGGTGCCGTTCGCGCTCGGCGCCGGTCGGCACCCAGCGCGCATGGCTGCCGGTCGCCCGCATGATGAAGTCGAGCCAGCCCAGATGCGTGCGCAGCACGCGCTGGTGCCGGTGCGTGATCATCGGATTGAAGATGCCGTGCCGCGAGAACAGTTGCCGCGGGTTCTTCTTGATCCACAGCCACGAGCCCATCTCCAGCGTCAGCGGCAGGAACACGCCGCCGTCGCGCCGGCTGCGCGCGCTCAGGTAGAGGTGGTCCCACAGGTCGCCGTGCGTCAGGTACTGCCGGCTCTGCGGCTCCAGCACGTAGCGGTGGTGCAGCAGCGTCTGGTCGTGGATCTCGCAGAGCGCATGGATCTCGGGCAGGTGCTCGATCGGCCGCGCCGTGTGCGCATAGGGGAACCAGATGCGGTCGGTCAGGCCGAAGCCCGAATGGCAGTCGACCGCGATGCTGAAGCGGCGGCCCAGCAACTGCTCCTCCACGATTGCGCAGAGTGCCGCACTCTCGGCTTCCATGGGTGCGCCTTCGACGCCGCGGTACCAGGGCAGCGTGGCGCTGACGCGCTGGCCGCCGATCAGGTAGGGCACACGGTCGAGCGCGTCGACCGGCGCATTGCGCATGAGGTCGACGCTGCGCGGGTTGGCACGCGTGCCGAGCCAGACGCCGCCGGGGTTGACCAGCGGCACGAACAGCAACCGGATCGATTCCAGCTGACGGTGCAGCGCCTGGTCCCAGGGCAGGCGCATCACCAGGCTGCGCAGGTAGGCGATGGTCACCTCGGCGCCGATGCGCTCCAGCCCATGCACGCCGCCGAAGAAGCCGACCGCGGGCACGTCGGGCCGGTCGCTGCCCAGCAGGTAGGCGTTGACCGGAAAGCGCCGGCCGCCGGCCTCGACCTCGCACAGTCGGCGTTCGGCCATCCACGGGCCGGCGAGCCGGACGAGGGTTTGCAGTTCGAGCAGCTCAGGCAACTCCGGTGGTCCGGGCGGTTCGGGCAGGTCCGTGGATGAGGTCACGCGGTGCGTTCGGTCGGCGGCGGTGGATCGACCGGCCAGCGTAGCAATGGCGCGTGTCATGGGGATGTCATGCCGGCGGAATACGGTGCCGGCATGGTCCCCGTACTTCATCCTTCGACAGGCCACCGCGTGCGTGGCATCGGCTGCGCCTTGCTGTGGGGCGCGTTCGAGCTGGTCGCACTGGCGCGCTCGCGCTGGTCCGCGCGGCTGCATGCGGTCCGCACCCGACATTCGCGATGAAGTGCCGAGCGCTTCCTGCTGCTCAGCCTCGCAGCGTTCGATCGAACAAGGCCTGCATCGCTTCCCAGCCGCGATCGGCCGCAACAGGGTCGTAGACGGGGAAGTCCGGCACCATCCAGCCGTGGAAGGCGCCGGGGTACATCTCGGCGCGGTAGGGCACCGCCGCCTGGGTCAACGCATCTTCGAGACGCGCCGCCATCGACGGTGGGTAGCTGTCGTCCTTGTCGGCGCTCGCGATGTACACCTGTGCGGCCAGGCCGGGCACGAGCCGGTGCGGGCTGGTCGGTGCATCGGTCGCGAGGTTGCCGCCGTGGAAGCTCGCGACGGCCGCGAAGCGCTCGGGATGGGTCGCCGCCGCGGCGATGGCCAGGCCGCCACCCATGCAGAAGCCCACGGCGCCGATCCGGGTGCCCGCGACGTCCTTGCGCGTGTCGAGATAAGCCAGGAAGGCACCCGTGTCCTCGGCCGCCTTGTCGGTGCCGGTGCTCGCCATGAGCGGGCCGAGGATGGCCATCACGTCGCCCTTGAAGACCTCCTTCGGCACCAGCGGACCGTACGGTCCGTGGCGATAGAAGAGGTCGGGCAGCAGCACGACGTGGCCGGCGTCTGCGAGCCGCTCGGCCATCTGCAGCATCGCCGGGCGGATGCCGCCGGCGTCGCCGTAGAAGATCACCGCAGGCCAGGGCCCATCGCCGTTCGGCGACACGACATGGGCAGAGCAGTCGCCGTCACGGGTTCGGATCGTTGTTTGTTCGGTAGGCATGGAGTTCCTCTTTGGCCGGCGGCCATCTCATGGCCATCTCGCGGCGGTCGATGACAGGCGAGAGGCTCGCGGCATTATGGAAGCGTCATGGCTTGCCGCGTGGCTCGGCGCCGAGCGGCGGTGCGATGTCCTCCAGCGAGCGGCGCTCCGCATTCACCGCAAAGCGCAGCGCGAGCAGGCCGGCGCCGATGACCAGCACCGCACCGATCGCATAGCCCACCGCGACCGCGCCGCGGCTGCCGGTCTCGATCAATGCACCGAACAGCCAGGGTGCGACGAAGCCGCCTGCACCCGTGCCCACCGCGTAGAACAGCGAGATCGCCAGCGCGCGCATCTCGACCGGGAACACCTCGCTGACCGTGAGGTACGCCGAGCTGGCCGCCGCCGACGCGAGAAAGAACACCGCCGACCAGGCCAGCGCCTGGCTGCGCGCGTCGAGCCAGCCGGCCATGAAGGCCACGCCCGTCATCGCCAGGCCGATGCCCGACAGCACATAGGTCGCGCCGATCATCCGGCGCCGGCCGATGCGGTCGAACAGCGGGCCGAGCAGCAACGGCCCGAGCACGTTGCCCAGCGCGAAGGGAAAGATGTAGAGCGCCACGCGGCCTTCCGGCACGCCGTGGAAGCGCGTCAGCACCAGCGCGTAGGTGAAGAAGATCGCGTTGTAGAAGAAGGCCTGCGACAGCATCAGCGCCAGCGCCACCATGCTGCGCTGGCGGTACTGCCCGAACAGCACCTGCGCCACCCGCCGCAGCGTCGGCCCGGTGCCCGGCGTGTACGCAACCGAACCCACCGCGTCGGGCAGCGTGCCGTGCTGGCGGCGCACCTTGGCCTCGATGTCCTGCACGATGCCTTCGGCCTCGTCGGCGCGGCCATGTGCGATGAGCCAGCGCGGGCTTTCGGGCACGTCGCGCCGCACCAGCAGGATCGCAACGGCCAGCGCGGCCCCGAGCCCGAAGGCCGCGCGCCAGCCCCACACGGGGCCGAGCACGCGGGGGTCGAGCAGCACCAGGCTCAGCCCCGCGCCGAGTGCGGCGCCGAGCCAGAAGCTGCCGTTGATCGCGAGGTTCACGCGGCCGCGCACGCGCGCCGGTATCAGCTCGTCGATCGCCGAGTTGATCGCCGCATATTCGCCGCCGATGCCCACGCCCGTGAGAAAGCGGCACGCCGCGAAGAAGGCGAAACCGGGCGAGAACGCGGTCGCGAGCGAGGCCACCGTGTACACCGCGAGCGTGATCAGGAAGAGCTTCTTGCGCCCGAGCCGGTCGGCCAGCCGGCCGAAGAACAGCGCGCCGACCACCGCACCGCCGATGTAGAGCGAGCCGGCCGCGCCGATCTGCGAGGCGCTCAGCGCCAGCGTGTCCGCTCGCTCGAGCACGCCGCCCAGCGAGCCGACCAGCGTGACCTCAAGTCCGTCGAGCACCCAGGCGATGCCCAGCGCGATCACCACGCGCCAATGCCAGCGCGACCAGGGCAGCCGGTCGAGGCGGGCGGGGATGTCGGTGTGCAGCACGGTCATCGTTGCCGCACTGTAGGCAGGCACCGGCCGGCAACGCTGTCGGCCGATCGCCCGAATGGCGACGCGAAACTGGAGCGCCGTGCAGCCCGGCCGTCAGCGACGCCGCAGCAGCAGGCTCATGCCCATGACGCCGGTCGTCGCGAGCAGCACGGCGAAGGCCGTGCTGGTGTCCGCGGCGCCGTCCATCGCGGCGAAGGCCAGCGGCGCCGCGGCGATGCCCGAGTAGCCGAACAGCAGCGCGGCACCGGTGACGGCACCAGCGCGTTCGGGCCCGGCGATGCGCGAGATCTCGGCCACCATCACGCCGTTCCAGCCGCTGGCGCTGATGCCGATCAGCGCGAACAGCAGGGCCAGCGCCACCGGTGGCGGCGTGGCCGGCCACAGGAACAGCACCAGCCCGGCCGCGCCCATCAGCAAGCCGAGGCCGCCGAGCAGCCGTGCGGTCGACACGCCCGGCCGCTGCGCCACGCGGCCCCACAGCAGGCGCCCGACCAGGCCGGCGGCCTGCATCAGCGCAACCCAGCCCGCCGCCACGGGCACCGGCAGTTGCCAGTGCTGCACCGCGTGGCTCATCACGAAGAAATTGAGGCAGACCTGCGTCGACATGTAGACCAGCATGGTCAGCGTGAGCAGGCGCAGCGCGGGCGAGGCCGCCAGTTCCGCGAGTCCGCTGCCACCCTGGGCGCCGCCGGCGGGCGCCGTGCTCGTTTGCGCGGCAGGCCCGGCAGGCTCGGCAGATGCGTTGGGTGAACGGCCCGCGTCGCGTGGGGCGCCGTCGCTGCGCACCAGCCGCAGGCACCAGGCGCACACGGCGAGCGCGAGCACCGCCACCAGCGAAAAGGGCCAGGCCGCATGCCGCACCAGCAACATCGGCAGCAACAGCGACCCGGTGACGGCGCCGATCTGGTTGCCGGTCTGCCGTACCGAGAAGATCCAGGGCCTGCGCGCCAGCGGCGTGACGCGCGAAAGCACCGACGCACTGGCCGGTGTCTCGAGCCCGAAGGCGAAGCCCAGCAGGAAGACGGCCGGTGCAAAGGACCAGCGTGCCGGGCCGACGCCCAGTGCTTCCACCGCGAGGCACAGCATCGCGAACATCACTGCAGCCATGCAGAGACCGGCGAGCTGCAGGTCGCCGACACGGCGCACCCACCAGCCGGCCGTGACCGACGACAGCGCGCCGATGCCGAACATCACGCTGCCCAGGACGCCGAGCGACTGCACATCGACACCCAGCTGCGGCGCGAGCACCGACAGCGCGAAGGTGCCCATGGCGACCATCGCCTGCACGGCCATCATGGCCGGCAGCGTGCGCGCGACTGCGCCGCTCAAGGACGCGCCTGGTGGTCGAGCAGCCGCGCGATCGCGTCCGGCAGGCCGCGGTTCGGCTTGAGCGGCGGCGGCGCGAAGCTGCCCGCGGTCGCCTTGCCCGGCTGGAGTGCGCACAGCGTTTCGGCATGGCGCACGGCGCTCGACACGCCGTCGACCACCGGCACCGGCAGCCGGCCGTGCAGCGCACGCGCCAGCCCCGCGAGCGGTGCACCGGCCAGCACGATGACCTCGGCACCGTCTTCCTTCACAGCGCGTTCGCACAAGGCACGCAGCGCCTCTTCATGTTCGCCCTGCACGTTGCCGATGGCGAGCGGCTTGTCGAGCGCGCGGATGCTGGCGAGCCGGCCGACCAGCCCGTTCGCTTCGACGACCTCGCGGTACCAGGCCTGGATGCGCTGCGAGATGGCGACGATCGAGAAGCGATGGCCCAGCAGGCAGGCCGTCGCGAGCGCCGACTCGGTGAGTCCGAGCACCGGCACCGGCAGTGCCTCGCGGATGCCCGCCAGCCCCGGATCGCCGAAGGCCGCGACGATCACCGCATCGTGACCCGCATGGTGCTCGGCCGCGAGCTGCGCGGTCGCGTAGGCGCCGATCAGCGCCTCGAAGCGGGTCTCGATGTAGGCCACGCCGAAGGCGGCGGTCTGCATCGTGATCTCGGTGCCGGGCGACGCGCTGCGCCGGGCCTCGGCCTCGATCAGTGCGGTGACGCTTTCGGAGATGTTGGGGTTGATGACGAGCAGGCGCATGGCGGCCGAGCTTAGCGCCGTCGCGGCATCAGGGTCGGCAGGCCGCAGGCCAGCAGCTCGCCGCGTCCCTTGTGCGCGTGGAAGCTGCCGTCCCACACCACCTCGCCGCGGCTCAGCGTGACGCCGGGCCAGGCCTGCAGCGTCATGCCTTCGTAGGGCGTGTAGTCGACCTCGTGGTGCAACTGCTCGTTCTTCAGCACGAACTCGCGCTCGTCCCAGATCACCAGGTCGGCATCGGCGCCCACGGCGATCGCGCCCTTGCGCGGATGCAGGCCGTAGGCCTTGGCCGGCCCGGTGGCGGTGAGTTCGACGAAGCGGTTGGCCGTCATGCGGCCGGCCAGCACGCCTTCGGACCAGAGCAGCGCCATGCGCGTCTCGATGCCCGGAATGCCGTTCGGAATGTGGCGGAACGCGACCTCTTCACCGTCCGGCTTCTTGCCCTCGGGTGCGTCGTACTTGAAGGGCGCATGGTCGGACGAGAACACGGTGAACAGTCCGTCGTTGAGCCCGTCCCAGATCACCTGCTGGTTGGCCTTGTCGCGCGGCGGCGGGCTGCAGACGCACTTGGCGCCCTTGTAGCTGTCGTCGATGCCGAGGTCTTCCGCGGTCAGGAAGAGGTACTGCGGGCAGGTCTCGGCGAACACGTTCAGGCCGTGCGCGCGCGCCCAGCGGATCTGCTCGACCGCCTCGCGGCCCGACACGTGGACGATCAGGATCGGCACGTCGACCAGCTCGGCCAGCGCGATCGCGCGGTGCGTGGCCTCGCGCTCCACCAGCATCGGGCGCGCATGCGCATGGAAGCGCGGCGCGGTGCGGCCGGCGGCTTCGAGGCGCTTCGTCAGCCACTCGATGCAGTCGGCGTTCTCGGCATGCAGCATGGCCATGGCGCCATGCTCGCGCGCGACCGCGAGCACATCGAGGATCTGGCCGTCGTCGAGCTTCATGTCGTCGTAGGTCATGTAGATCTTGAACGACGTGAAGCCCTCGCGGATCAGCGCCGGCAGTTCTTCCTGCAGCACGGTGGGCGTCGGGTCGCTCACGATCAGGTGGAAGGCGTAGTCGACGTGCGCCTTGCCGGCGGCGCGCGCGCGGTAGTCCTCGACGGCGGCGCGCAGCGACTGGCCCTTCTGCTGCGCGGCAAAGGGGATCACCGTGGTGGTGCCGCCGCAGGCCGCGGAGCGCGTGCCGGTGTCGAAGTCATCGGCGTTGCGTGTCGGCGGCGGCATCGGCTGGTCGAGATGGCAATGCGCATCGACGCCGCCGGGGGTGACGGCGCGGCCGGCGGCGTCGATCTCGCGCCGGCCGGCGGCCAGGCCGAGGCCGAGCTGGACGATGCGGCCGTCGACGATGCCGATGTCGCAATGCATCTCGTCGGCGGCGGTGATGGCCCGCGCATTGCGGATGACGAGGTCGAAGGAAGGATTCATGAAAGGAACAGGTTGAAGGGTGACGGGGCGTGCGGCGGATTCGTCCGCGCACGCATCGGAGTGGTTCTCAACGGATGCGCTTGCTGATGCCGGCCAGGCGTTCCATCAGCACCATGAGCAGCAGCGTGACCAGCACCATCAGGCTGGACACCGCGGCGATGCTCACGTCGAGCCGGCCCTCGAGGTCCTGCCACATGCGGATCGGCAGCATGTCGGTGGACGCATCGCGCAGGAACAGCGACACGGGCACGTTGTCGAAAGACGACATGAAGCTGATGAAGGCGCCCGCGGCGACGCCGGGCGCGATCAGCGGCAACGTGACGCGGCGGAAGGTGTAGACGCGGTTCGCGCCCAGGCTGGCGGAGCTTTCGAGCAGCGCGGGCGGCAGCTGCGACAGCGCGGCGACCGTGGTGCGGATCACATAGGGCACGCCGACCACGGTGTGGCCGATGACCAGCGTCCATAGCGACAGCTCGACGCCGATGCGCGAGAAGTAGATCAGCGAGGCCAGGCCGAAGGCCAGCGCGGGCAGGATCAGCGGCGACATGAAGAAGGAGTCGAGCACGCGCGCCATCGTCTTCTCGGAGCGCGCGATGGCCATGGCGGCGCCGACGCCGAGCACCACGGCAAGCAGCGTCGACGCGCTCGCCACCTTCAGGCTGTTGAGTGCGGCGTATTGCAACTGGAATGCATCGGGCAGCGACGCGTACCAGCGGAACGAGTAGCCCGGTGGCGGGAACTTGAGCGAGAAGCCGTTGGTGAAGGACAGCACGATCACGATGACCGTGGGCGCGAGCAGCAGCAGGGTGGCGATCGCCGCGATGCTGCCGAGCACGGTGGTCAGGGCGATGCGCGAGGCTTCGTGTTTGCGTCCGGCGCTCATGTGTGTTCTCCGTGCCTGTCTCGGCACTGCCTGTGTTCGGGGAGGGGCCGGGAGCGGGGGCAGGAGCGTGTACGTTGGCGCGTGCGCAGGCCACCGGGTACTCCCCTCCGCGAATGTCCCCCGCCTTCGGCTCCTCCTTGATTTCGCTGCGGGG
>NZ_JBWKNQ010000008.1:0-338100 GCF_059415645.1 Variovorax sp. GW821-FHT10B04 | reverse complement strand
TTCCCGCAGCGAAATCAAGGAGGAGGCCGCAGGCCGGGGGACATTCGCGGAGGGAAGTACGCCGTCGGCGTGAGCCCGTCCCGCATATCCGAATGAGTGCTTCATCATCTAGGCCGCCACATGCCCCCGGCTCAGCCGGCCGAGAAAGTTGAAGACCGTCACGCAAGCCATCACGGCCACCAGGAACACCAGCGAGATGGCTGCGGCGAAGGGCCAGTTCTGCAGCGACGAGGCCTGCTGGTAGATGTACATCGGCATGAAGAGCATCTGGCCGCCGCCGATCAGCGACTGCGAGATGAAGGCCGTGATGCTGGCCGCGAAGGTCAGCAGGCAGCCGGCCACGATGCCCGGCAACGTGAGCGGCAAGGTGATGCGCCAGAAGGTGCGCAGCGCGCTCGCGCCCAGTGCGGACGACGCGTCTTCCAGGTTCGGGTCGAGCTTCTGCAGCGCGGTGATCAGCGGCAGCGCCATCAGCGGCAACTGCACGTTGGCGAGCGTGACGATCAGCCCGGTGCGCGTGTAGAGCAGCTTGAGCGGTCCTTCGATCCAGCCGAACTCCATCAGCACCGAATTGACGATGCCCTGGCGCCCGAGGATCACGACCCAGGCGAAGGTGCGCACCACCACACTGGTCAGCAGCGGCATCACGATGGCGAGCATCAGCACCTTCTGCACGGCACCCGGACTGCGCACGTAGCTCCAGGCCAGCGCATAGCCGAGCACCAGGCACAGCAGCGTGGTCTGCACGCCGAGCCAGAGCGTGTCGAACAGCACCGGCAGCGTGAAGCCGTCGGTCGCGATCTTCACGTACTGGTCGAAGCCGAAGGACTTGAGCTCCGGCGTCGCATAGAAGCTGATGACGACCAGCAGCAACAGCGGTGCCAGGAAGAACAGCACGAAGAACGCCGCCAGCGGCGTCGCGAACGCGAGGCTGTAGCCAGTGACGGGCGGGCCCTTGATGGCGGCGGTGGTGCTCATGGGTGACGGCGTCAGACGCGGTGGCTTTCTGTGCCAGGAACACCGTGGAACCGGCTTTGCCGGGCCACAGGTGTTGCCCCCGGAAGGGGGGTGGCGGCTACGCGAAGCGAGCAAGCCTGGGGGCGAGCCCCGTGCTCACCCTGAAAGGGGGTTGGCGAAGCGCAGCGCAGCCTCGGGGTCATACCTTGATCTCTCGGTTGAAGCGGTCGATCCAGGCCGCGCGGTTCTCGTTGATCTTCTTCCAGTCCTGGAACACGAACTTCTTCTTCATCTCGGCCGTGTCCTTGGCCAGCACCTTGGCGATCTCGCCTTCCATCTTGACCTTGCCGTTGGTCGGCACGACCAGGTAGGGCGCCTGCATCAGCTTGCCCTGCACCTCGGGCGACAGCGCCACGTCGATCAGCTGCGCGGCCAGTGCCTTGTTGGGCGAGTTCTTGACGATGTGGATGCTGGTCTTGAAGGCGATCGCGCCTTCCTTCGGCGCCACGAACTCGACCGGCACGCCGCGCGCCTTGAGGATCTGGATGGCGTTGAAGTTGCCCGGGCTGATGTCGATCTGGCCCTGCTGGAACAGCGCGGCGAGTGCGCCCGGGTTGGCCGCGACGGCTGCGAGGTTGGGCTTGAGCTTGTCGATGGCCTTGAAGCCTTCCTCGACGTTGCCCTCGTTGCCGCCGTGCATGCGCGCGATCTCGACCAGGAAGCCGGTGCCCAGCGTCGAATTCAGGTTGGTGATGCCGACGCGGCCCTTGTACTCGGGCTTCCAGAGATCGGCCCAGGACGTCGGCGGCGTCTTGACCTTCTCGGGGTTGTAGGTGAGGCCCACCACCTGGAAGAACATCGACGGGCCCATCGGGTCCTGCGCCTCGGGGATCAGGTCCTTGTAGTTCTTGCTCGATGCGACCGGGAAGGGCTCGACCAGGTCCTGGGCGATGGCGGTCAGCGCCGGACCCGGATCGTGCAGCATGACGTCGATCGGCGGGTTGTTGCGCGCGGCCGAGACCTTGGCGATCTGGTCGACCGACAGCATCGCGTCGAGCAGCATGTCCTGGCCGGTGGCCTTCTTGAAGGCGGGCACCAGCACATCACGGTGCGCTTCCTCCCAGCTGCCGGTGAAGGTGGCGAACACCAGCTTGCGCGCCTGCGCATGGCTGATGCCCGGGAAGAGCTCCATCGCGCCCAGGGTGAGCGCGCTGCCGAGCAGTTGACGACGGGAGAGTTGCATGGGATTCCTCGTGAAGTGGAAGGGAAGGGCAGGAACGTCAGGGAGATTCAAGGGGCGGCGAACACCGTCACGCTGTCCGGCGAGGCCGGCCGCATCCAGACTTGGGCGCCGGTGTCGCGCGGGCCCATGCCGGGCGTGCGCGGCTCGGACAGCTTGAGCCGCAAGCCGCTGGCAGTGCGGATCTCGTGGACGATGGTGGCGCCGAGCGGCATGCCGAGTTCGACCGTGCCCGCAAGCGCGCCGGCGGCGGCGCCGTCGAGGTCCGCGGTGTCGGCCAGGCGCATGTTCTCGGGCCGGATGCAGGCGACGACCCGGCTGCCGCTGGCGAGGCCGGCCGGTGCGCGCGCGGCCAGTTGCGTGCCGTCGTCGAGACGCACCGTGGCTCGGCCGCCCGACACATCCGCCAGCACGCCCGGCAGCACGTTGGCGGTGCCGACGAACTGGTTCACGAAGTAGGTCGCGGGCGTGTCGTACACGGCGGAGGGCGCCGCGAACTGTTCGAGCCGGCCCTGGCTGAGCACCGCCACGCGATCGGCCATGCCGAGCGCTTCTTCCTGGTCGTGCGTGACGATGATGGCCGTCGTGCCGGCCGCGCGCTGGATGCGCTTGATCTCGATCTGCATGTCGAGCCGCAGGCTCTTGTCGAGCGCCGAGAAGGGCTCGTCGAGCAGCAGCACGCGCGGCTCGATGGCCAGCGCGCGCGCGAGCGCCACGCGCTGCTGCTGCCCGCCCGAGAGCTGCTTGGTCAGCCGGTCGGCCAGGTGGCCGAGCTGCACCATGTCCAGCATCTCGGCCGTGCGCTTGCGCGCCGCGTTGCGGTCGGTGCCGCGCGCCGCGAGGCCGTAGCCGACGTTCTCCGCCACCGTCATGTGCGGGAACAGCGCGTAGTTCTGGAACACGATGCCGACGTTGCGCCGCGCCGGCGGCAGCTCGTCGATGCGGCGCCCGCCGATCACCACCTTGCCCGAGGTCTGCGTGATGAAGCCCGCAATGATGCGCAGCAGCGTGGTCTTGCCGCAGCCGCTCGGCCCGAGCAGCGCGACCAGTTCGCCGGCGGCGACTTCGAGGGTGACATGGTCGACGGCGAGCGAACCCGCATAGCGGTGCACGATGTCGTCGAGGGTCAGGCTTTGTCCGGTGGTCGGTTCCATGGCCGGGACGTATGCAATCGTTGTGCCAGTTTTGTATCCAATCTTTCGGCGCCGGGTATCGGCTGATGGGTTCAGTGGCGGTTCATTGGAGGACGCGACGCCGTTGCGGGCTGGAACTCATCTTGCATGCAAAGGATTGGATACGATCTGCGCGCCATGATCGGTGCACTATCGCACCACATTGGATACAAACTGAACGCAGCTGGTGCATCCGGCTGAAACGAGGAGCCCATTCATGAACCAGGAACTGCACCGCTGGACCGCGCGTGAAGTCGCGCGCCAGGTGGCGGCGCGCGCCGTGTCCGCCGTCGAGGTTGCGCAGGCCCAGTGCGAGCGCGTGGCGCGGCTCGAGCCGCAGCTCAATGCCTTCGCCGACTTCGATCCGGCCGTCCCGCTCGCTGCGGCACGCGAGGTCGATGCGCGGCTGGCCGCCGGCGAGCAGTTGCCGTTGGCCGGGGTGCCGTTCACGGTCAAGGACAACCTCTGGCTCGGCGGCCGGCCCGCGACCTTCGGCTCGAAGGTGTTCGCCGACTTCGCGGCGCCGCGCGACTCATGGAGCGTGGCCCGCCTGCGCGCTTTGGGCGCCGTGCCGCTCGGCGTCACCAACTGCTCGGAATTCGCCTGCAAGGGCAACACCGCCACGCCGCTGCACGGCGAGACGCGCAACCCGTGGGATCTGGCACGCACGCCCGGCGGGTCGTCTGGCGGCGCGGTCGCGGCGGTGGCTGCCGGGCTCGGCCCGTTGGCGCTGGCGACCGATGCCGGCGGCTCGGTGCGCCGGCCTGCCGCGCACACCGGGCTGGTCGGCATGAAGCCGACGCTGGGCCGCGTGCCCAACCCCTGGGGTTTCGACGACCCGAACCACTTGCTGTCGGTGGTCGGGCAGATCGGCCGCAACGTCGAGGACGTGGCCTTCATGCTGGACGCACTCACGGCCTGGGAGCCGGCCGACACGCTGTCGTGCCCGGCCTTCGCGGTGGCCGATGCCATGGCCGCGCTGAAGCAGCCGCTGCGTCCGCTGCGGCTTGCCTGGTCGCCGCAACTGGGCTGCGGACTCGCGGTCGATGCCGATGTGCAGGCGACGCTCGAAGCCGCGGTCGACCGGCTTCGCGTCGCCGGCTGGCAGATCGAAACCGCCGACCCCGTCTGGCCGCCCGAGGCGCGCGAATACCCGTTGATCGCGCTGCAGCAGGCGGGGCTGGCGCAGCGCTTCGGCGACGTCTGGCGCCGCACGCCGGAGATGCTCGATCCGGACATCGGTGCGCAGATCGAACTCGGCTTCGCGATCTCCGGCGCACGCGTGACGGAGTTGCTCAAGCTGCGCGAGACATTCCACGCGAGCTTCACGGAGTTCTTCGGGCGCTACGACGCGATGCTCTGCCCGGTGAGCCCGGTCGAGGCCTGGCCGCTCGGCCGGCTCGGCCCGGCCGAGATCGGCGGCCTGCCCGCAGGCCCGCGCGGCCATGCCGCCTTCACGCCGATCTTCAATTACGGCGGCGTGCCCGCGCTGTCATTGCCCTGCGGCACCGGCCGCCACGGCTTGCCCGTCGGCCTGCAGATCGCCGGCCCGCGCTTCGCCGACGCGCTGGTGCTGCAGCTGGCGTGGCACGCGGAACAGGTGCTCGGCCCCAGCACCCCCTCGCCCCTGATGACCTGAGTCGTGAAACACCGCGGAACCGGCTTTGCCGGGCCGCTGGTGTTGCCCCCGGAAGGGGGTTGGCGAGAGGCGACACGCAGTGCGCCGAAGCCTGGGGGCGAGCAACGGTCACCCGAACAGGACGTCCGCCAGATCGATCTCCTGCACCTCCTGCGCATCGAGCTTCAATGCGTTCTCGATGTGGTTGAGGTGTTCGGTCATCAGCTGCGCTGCGCCGCCGACATCGCCGGCCGCAATGGCATCGATCAGCAACGCATGCTCGTCGTTCGGGCAGGCGACCGCGGTGGGCGCCTCGAAGGTCAGGATCGCCAGGCAGGTCAGCGGCGTGAGTTCGCGCATCAGGCGCGCGAGGATGCTGCTGCCCGACAGCTCGGCCAGCAGCACATGGAAGTCGCCCGACAGCCGCACCGCCTGCCGGCGATCGCCACGCGCATGCGCCTGCTGCTCGCGCTTGACGAGCGCCCGCAGCTGCTTGACGGCAGTCGGTGCCTTGCCGGCCGCGATGCGGTCGATCAGCCGCGCCACGGCAGCCGGCTCCAGCGTGCGGCGCACCGACAGCACGTCATGCGCCTCTTCCGCGCTGGGCGTGGTGACGAAGGCGCCGCGGTTCGGGATCAGCGTGACCAGCTGTTCCACCGCCAGCCGCTGCAGCGCGCCGCGCACCTGCGTGCGGCTCACGGCAAACAATTCGGCCACGCGCTCTTCGGACAGCTTGGTGCCCGGCATCAGGCGGTGTTCGACGATGGCGTCGTAGATGCTCTGATGGATGTCGGCCTGGCTGGCGATCTTGCGTGCCGACGGCAAGGCCGTCTTGTCGGCGGCGGTTTTCGTCTGGGTCTTGGTCATGGGTCGAGCGAGCTTGCAAGAGTCGTGCACATGTGGCGTCGAATGACTGGATACAAAGATTGCCGGACATCGTATTCAATCCATGCCGCGCTGGCATGTTTCTGGCGTGGAGAAGCCGTTGATATGCAAAGGAGAAAACCATGCCGCCGCGCACGCTGCTGGGGATGCTAACCCCCTCGTCCAACACCACACTCGAACCCGTGACGGCCTCGATGCTCGCGGGGCTGCCGGAAGTCAGCGCCCATTTCGGCCGCTTCCGCGTGACGGAGATCGCGTTGTCGTCGAATGCGCTCGCCCAGTTCGACAACCGCGAGATCCTGGCCGCGGCCGAACTGCTGTCGCATGCGCGCTGCCAGGTGATCGGCTGGAACGGAACCTCCTCGGGCTGGCTCGGCTTCGAGGCCGATCGCGCGCTGTGTGCGGCCATCGAGCAGGCGACCGGTGCGCAGGCCTGCACCTCGGTGCTCGCGCTCAACGAGATCCTGCAGGCGACGGGCGTCCGGCGGCTCGGCCTGGTGTCGCCCTACCGCGCCGATGTGCAGGAAGCGATCGTGCGCAACTACGCGACGGAGGGCATCGAGATCGTCGCGGAGCGCCACCTGGGCCTGCAGGACAACTATTCCTTCTCCGAGGTGAGCGCGGCGCAGATCCGCACGATGGTGGGTGAGGTGATGGCCGGCCCGCCGGGCGAGCGGCCCGAAGCGGTCGCGATCTTCTGCACCAACCTGCGCGGCGCGCCGCTGGTGCCGGAGCTCGAGGCGGAGTTCGGCGTCCCGGTCTACGACACGATCGCGACCGTGCTGTGGAAGTCGCTGCGGCTTGGCGGCGTCGACACGCGGCGCGTCGAGGGGTGGGGGCGGCTGTTCGCGCACTGAGGCAGCGGTCTCCTGCGGCTTCGGCGTCACGTTGCTGCGTTCGCGTCACGACGCGGTTTCGGCGGCCGCACATGAAGAAATGGCGGCCCCGATTTCAGGACGCCCCATGGTCAATCCGCTTGCTTTTCCCCCACCCAAGGTTCCCCCGCCTTTCACCGTTCCGGGGAAGGGTTCGATGGACGATCCCCGGCTCGCTGTGCCGCAGGGCCGGCCGGCAGGATCGGTGCCATGGGTGACGCAGGTCGCCAGCGAGATCCTGAACCACCGGGATATTGCGATCTTCCACGCCGATTTCGTCCTGGAAGACGATCTTCGGTGCTTCTGCGGCTCCCGGAATACGGCTGAAAGCCGTGAATTGGCGCAGAGGCTCCGCGCACGCATCGCGGCGCCGGACAAGACGCTTGATCTGGAAGGCTTCAGCGAGGACTTTCTAAACACGTTGCCGGCCGATATCACCCGGCATGTCCATGCCGCAGAGTGCGTCGTGCTGCCCGCACACCTGAAATCGGTTCCATCGTGGCTTTCACTGCATTGCCCGAAAACATTGAAAGTGCGAATGTATGACGGAGAGCGAATTGAAGCGTGCAACCGGAATCTCCGGGAATTGAATCTTCAGCCCGGAAAGAATCTGCGGCAGGTTTCCGTATTCCAGGGCACGGTATTGAGCACGTTCGGATTGTCTCCAATCGACAGCACGCAGAATTTTCATCTGCAGAGTGACACAGGGTTGCAGTCGATTGATGCCCGCGTCTACGGACCGGAAAATTCCCTGCTTTACGACATTCCCTATCCGAATCGGGTGTTCATCGAATGCACCCCCGACAGTGATCCCTATGAATATCAAAGCAACAACGAGCAGGTGGCCAACGAGCAGGGAGACAAAATTACCTGCAGGCATATTGCAGACAAGTCCAGCAAGCTGATGATGGAATGGTACGCTGGCGGCAGAAAATCAAGCATCGGGCAAGTGTCGAAAAATGCCTTTGAAAATAGAGAGGAAATGGTCGGGCTGTTCCAGAATACGATGGACGATCGCTGCTTTTCCAACAGGGTAGGCGGCGCCAATCTGCATCTGACCACGCGCGAGGGCGTTGCTTCATTCTTGGAGAATCAATGCCTGGAGATGACCGAGGACGAGATGCGGGTCTACAAGATCCGGATCTGTGGACGCCATACCGGCCATATAACGACGCAGGGCCTCTGGAGCGAGAAAATGCCCGACGGGCGAGTGCTGTTTCGCTCGGTCAATTTCGATGCCAATTCTGATAAACCCAGGGCGATCGCCGTCATGGATCCCAAGGAATTTTTGAAATTCGAATTCTTCGGCGATTTGCATTTTCCATATTCCCACCTCGATTATCCGGCCGTCATGATCGAGCGTCACGATGGGTACTATCCGAAATTCGATAGCCGGCTGCAGGACTCGAGCAAGGCGATGCGCCCGCCTGGAGGCGATGAAAGAGTCACAACGTTCGGGGCGAAGTTTGAAAAATTTGTTCAGCCGTTCTTGTTCGGGCATCTCATGGAATGGAATCAATCGCTTGCGCCCGCACGAAACTGGCTGACCGGAAAGAATGCGGGCGAGCGATGTGATTTATTGAGAAATTGGGCAACAGGCGTTCACTGTGGTGCCGTGGAATCGATCGAAGAATTGACCGAGATACTCGTCGATCAATTGCGCTCTGGAGAGCTGAGCTCGAGCGATGTAGAAAAAATCATGCAAGGAAAGGATGTCAAATTCCTCATGGAAAATGCATTCATATACGCCAAGCCTATTCAATCCCCTGCCGTTGCCGCGGATGGCATCCTCGCCGCAGGGCATATGCTTGAAAAATTGGTGAGCGTCGGAGCAATTTCCGTGTCCCGCGCGATTCAAGTCCTGTTGGGCGATGATTGGCCTCATGGCACCTATGCAGGCAAGCATCTGAAAGAAGAAAACTATCTGCCCGCCGCAGCGGCGCGCGAGGTGCTGGAATTCTGGCATCGCAAGAATCTCATTCGAGAAACCGAGATCGATGAAATTCTTCACGACGCGTCTGCCAGTCGCATTGCCGAAGCACGCAGCAAGACGAAGAGAGCCTGACCGCCCGATCGCTTTCCCCGTGCATCGGCGCCTTCGGCAACCCGCATTCGCGTTCGCCCTTGCGAACTTGTCTTTTCGCGAGGCATGGGCAAATGGCGCCTCTGTCCAAGAGGCGCCGCATGGTCAATCCACTCACATTTCCCCCGCCGAAAATCCCGCCGCCGTTCAAGGCGCCCGATAAAGGCTCGATGAGCAGTCCGTACTCACCGACGGAGCAGGACAAGGCATGCGGCACGACCTCCTGGCTCGACGCCATCCTGGTGCAGGCATCGACGCAGTGGAGCGGAATCTCGCGCTTCCATACCGAGTTTTCGATGATCGATGACCTGAAGTTCTTCTGCAATTCCAGGAATACGCCAGAAAGCCATGAATTGGCGAGAAGAGTTGTCGCTGCCCATGCCACGAACGAAAAGAGTCTCGATCTTGCGGGTTTCGACGAGAGTTTCTTGAACGGGTTGCCGACCGAGGTCACCCGTCACATCGGTGAATTGGGTTCTGTATTCTTCCCCGCCCTGCTGGGATCATTGCCGCCCTGGCTCTCTATTCACTGCCCTGAATTCGTGGACGTGTTGATGTACCTGGGCGACAGGATCGAGATCCACCATCCGCGCCTCAAGGGGTTGAAGCTGCAAGCAGGCCCGATGCTGCGCGACGTTCACGTGCCGCAGGGCATCCTGTTGACCAGTCATCCGCAATCGGAGATCAGGAACACGATTCTGGGAAGAAAAGGGGTGCTTCAAAGTACCAACGGACTCCAGCCAGTCGCGGCGCATTTTCACGACTTCAACAGGAAGGAGGTCTGGAGGGCTGCCTATCCGGGCCGTGTATTCGTCGAGTCGCATCCAAGATGCCTGCCTGGCGCATACGAGAACTTCAACGGCACGGCGACCGGACGGGGCGGTACCCCAATGGTCTGCAGGCATATCGCCGAGAAGTTCGGTGAGGTCTTCCTGGCATGGCATCAGTGCCAGCGCGATCGGCCTTTGGGCAAAGTCATTCACGAGTTCTTTGGCAGTGCGGCCGCCATGCAGCGAAACCTGGACAGGTACATGGACGAGCGGTGCCAGCTCCGCAGGACAGGTGGGGCGCCACTTCACCTCACGCCTCGTGAGGGCGTGGTCGACTATCTGGTGGCACAGATGCACGGGCTGGACGATGGTGAGGCTCGCAGTTACACGCTTGGCCTGGAAGCGGGGGCCAACTCTGCCCAGGCCGGCCATGCCACCACCTTGGCGATCTGGTGCGAACGAGGGCCGGACGCGCGAAAAGTCTTTCACTTTCTCAGCCATGACCCCAATCTGTCCGGCATGGCGATAAGGCTCTCTTTGTCGGCGCCAGAAGATCTGCGGAATTTCGAGTTGTTCCGGGATCTGCATATGCCGTACGAACAGTACGACTATCCCGCAATGACCCTCCATCGAAAGGATGGCTATTACGAAAAGTCGCCCGACCAGATGAAGGACGGCCCTCTGGAGCCGGAAAGGAACGCCACTTTCGGCATTGAGCCCGTCCCGGAAGTTGCGCAGCCATCGATATGCTGCTACCTGTTCGACTACAACCAGTCGCTCGAACCGGTCCAAAACTGGTTGCTCGGGAAAACGGGTGGCGAGCAGAAATTGGTTCTGCAAAACTGGCCAAGGGCCGTATTCAACGGTTCAGTGGAAACCATCGAGGAATTCTTCGATCTGCTCGTCTCGCAGTACGACCGGCTTCGCCTGGGCAAGGACGATATTGCGGACATTCTTCTCGGATCGAGCGCGAGCTACTGGATGTCCTTGGGGCTGGCTTCTTCCGCAATTCAAGTTCCCGCAGCTTTCAAGGCGGGCGGTGTTCGCGCGCTCGGGCGTGCGCTGGAAAAAATGATGAGCCGCCACCTGATCTCGGCGCCGCAGGCTGCAGAAATATTGTTGGGAAAGAACTGGCGACAGAGAACGTATGCGGGTGTGGGGCTCGATCAGGGGAGCCATCTCTGCGCGGTGGCGGTGCGAGAAGCGATGGAGCGCTGGTGCAGCAAAAAATACATGGCGCCAGCCGATATTCCCTCCTATCTGCACGACGCCTCCTGGGATCGGATCGAAAGAGTGAGAGCCCGTGTGGAGAGAGATCAATGAACCGCCGATCGATGGCACGCTGAAGCACCTGCGCGAGCGAGGGGTCGGGTCTGCATGCTAAGGTTTCTCCACAGGCGCCCTCGTGGTAACTGGTTAGTGGCATTGCGCTCCTTCCTGTCTCTGCCTGCGCGTCTTCCGCTTCCATTCCCCTGGTTTTCCGTGCCTCGCTCCAACATCTCCCCAATTGCGCCGAACGTCGGCATGTCGCCCGCGCTCACCTGGATGTTCGCGGTCGCGTGCGGCCTCTGTGTCGCCAACATCTATTTCGCGCAGCCGCTGATCGGCCCCATTGCCGTCACGCTCGACCTGCATGCCGGCCTGGCCGGATTGATCATGACGCTGACCCAGCTCGGCTATGGCGCCGGGCTGCTGCTGCTCGTGCCCTTGACCGATGTGGTCGAGAACCGCCGGCTGGTCGTCGCGGCGATCGGCTGCATGGTGATCGCGCTGGTCGGCATCGCGCTGTCCAATTCGGCAACCACCTTCCTGGCGGCGTCCTTCGTGCTCGGCATCTGCACGGTGGCGGCGCAGATCCTGGTGCCCTTCGCGTCGCACCTCGCGCCCGAGGCGACGCGTGGCAAGGTGGTCGGCAACATCATGGCCGGGCTGCTGGCCGGCATCATGTTGTCGCGCCCGTTCTCGAGCCTCGTCGCTTCCGCTTTCGGCTGGCGCGCCGTGTTCGGCCTGTCGGCTGTGATCGTCTGCGTGCTGATCGCCGTGCTCTGGCGCGCGCTGCCGGAGCGTCGGCCGCATGGTTCCATCGGCTATGCGCGCACCATGGCCTCGTTGCCCGGCATCGTCTGGCGCACGCCGCTGCTGTGCCGGCGCGGCTTCTACCAGGGGATGATGTTCGCGGCCTTCCAGGCCTTCTGGACCACCGTGCCGCTGCTGCTGGCGCGCGAGTTCGGCATGGGGCAGGGCGGTATCGCGGTCTTCGCGCTGGCGGGTGCGGCGGGTGCATTGGCTGCGCCGATGGCTGGCCGCGTGGCCGACCGCGGCCATACCCGGCCGGCCACCGGGTTTGCGATCTCGGCCGGGCTGCTGTCGTTCGTGCTGGGCGCCGTTTCCGTGCACTTCCATTCGCTGGCCGGGCTGGTCGTCTCGGGCATCCTGCTCGATGGCGCCGTGCAGTTCTGCCAGGTGCTGAGCATGCGCAGCCTGTTCGTGCTGGCGCCCGAACTGCGCGGCCGGCTGAACGCGTTGTTCATGACCTTCGTCTTCCTCTGCGCGGCGGCGGCATCCGGCGCCGCGGCGGCCATCTATACCTTCGTCGGCTGGAGCGGCGTCAGCCTGCTCGGCGGCGGGCTCATCGCGGCGGCGCTGCTGCTGTTCGCGACCGAGATGCGGCCGGCTGCGCGCGCCGCGGCCTGAGGCCTGGCGGCCTCACATCGCCCAGATCCGCGGCGAGCTCGCGGGCAACTGCCACAGCTCCGCGCGCCACGCGAGCCATACCTGGCGCAGCAGCTGCATCGCGGGCTCGACCACCGGTGCCAGCACGCGCAGCACGACGATCTCCGGATGCGGGCTGGTCGCGCCGGCGCTGGCGTCCAGTGCATGCGCGGTCGCAAGGTCCCGGGCGATGGCCAGCAGCGCGTCGCGCCGGGCCCGTGCCTGCGGCGATCCCGCCACGAAGAACAGCGATGCGATGCAGCGGTGGCCGGCCAGGCCCAGCGGGCTTTGCAGCAGGCGCGTGTCGGCCGCATCGATACGGCCGCGTTCCAGCCACACGCCGGGTGCTTCCAGGTGCTGCTGCAGGCTGCCGCGGTCGAAGGGCTTGTTGGCGCCCGGCAGGCCCAGCGCGGTCACGTCCCAGCCGAGCAGTTCTGCGCCGGGCGCGAGTTCCATCCGCACGCGGTTCTCGGCGCGGCAGCCGCTGTAGCAGATCGCCTCGAGCGGCAGCCATTCGAGCCGGGCGCCGGCGTCCAGCCGCAGTTGCGTGCGCTGCAACGCGAGTTCGCCGTCGGACCGGTAGAAGCGGGTTGCGCCGGGCGTGGTCAGCAGCCCGTGGCTGCCGGTGCCGACCGTCACATCGATGTCGAGCGTGTCGCCGCCGACCAGGCCGCCCGGCGGATGCACCAGCACGTTGTGGCAGATCGCGTCGCCTTCGGGGTAGAGGCTCTGCAGGATGCGCAGCGGGCCGTCGTGGCGAAAGCGCGCGACGGTGCGTTGTTGTTCAGCGCGGTAGTCGAGCGCGAGTCTGGCGTGCCATGGCATGCGGCGAGTCTATCGGCGGTGCCGTGCGGGGCCGGGTGCGCGCATCAGCTTTTCCATGCGCCGTCGTGCGCCGCGCTGGCCTCGTCGATCAGTGCGGGGCCGATGCATTCGATCGGATGCGGCGAGGCAGCGAACACGTCGCGGCACGACAGCTCGGCGTCGCGCTGGTCCTGGCGCTCGCCGCGGAACACGCGCAGCCGCTCGGCATCGATGCCGAACACCACGCGCCCGATGTTCGACCAGAAGATCGCGCCGGCGCACATCACGCAGGGTTCGGCCGACGAATACAGCGTGGCGCCGGCCAGCAGCTCGCGCGAATACCGGCGTTCCGCCAGCGCCCGGATCGCGTTCATCTCGGCATGGCCGGTGCAGTCGCCGGTTTCGGCGGTGTTGTTGTAGCCCTCGGCGATCACTTCGTTGCCGGCGGTGACGATCACGGCCCCGAACGGGCGGTTGCCGCGTCGCCCCGAGGCATGCGACCAGAAGATGGCTTTCAGCAGATAGCGACCGTCGCGTTCGTCGAGGGTCGCCTCCGCGGGGAGGGAGGAGGGAGTCGGTTTCATGTGGGAGACAACGATGCACTGGAGCGTTCGATCATGGTGCATGCACGACATATGCCAGCACGCGCCACGCGGGTTCGGCGTGGCGCACAGGCCGGCGCTACCATCGACTTCCCTTTCCAGCATGCCCAGGAGCGCACGATGGTCACCCGTGGATTCACAGGACGCCGCCCCACCGCCGCATTCGCCACCCGGCTGCCGCCCGGCCAGTTCGAGACCGATGACTTTCCGGTGCTCTCGAAGGGGCCGGCCCCGGCGATCGATCTGTCGACCTGGCGCTTCACGCTGAGCAACGGTCCGCGGCCCATCGCGAGCTGGAACTGGGACGAGTTCAATGCGCTCCCGCAGACCCGGTGGGAGGGCGACATCCATTGCGTCACGACCTGGTCGAAGTTCGACACCGTGTGGGAAGGCGTGAGCATCGACGACCTGCTGGCGGCGGCCGGCGTCGCGGCGCCGACCGCCTATGCGCTCGCGCTGTCGCACGACGACTACGACACCAACGTGCCGGTGGCCGATCTGCTGGGTGGCCGCGCGATGGTCGCGACCCGCTTCGACGGCGCACCGCTGACCACCGAGCACGGCGGGCCGGCGCGGCTGCTGGTGCCGCACCTGTACTTCTGGAAGAGCGCGAAATGGATCAAGGGCCTGCGCTTCACGCCGCGCGACGAGGCCGGCTTCTGGGAACTGCGCGGCTATCACATGTACGGCAATCCCTGGAAGCAGCAACGCTACTCGGACGACCCGTGACCGCCGTCCCGCCCTTGCCAATGGCGACCGCTTCCGCCGCTTCCGTCGCAACCTCGCCCTGGTACGAAGCCATCGTCGAGCGCGTCGTGCCGGCCACGCCGCGCACGGTCAGCGTGTTCCTGCGCCCATCTTCATCACCCGCGCCGTCGTCGGCGCCTTCCATGTCGCTCGCGGGCCAGCATCTGGTCGTGCGGCTCACCGCGCCGGACGGCTATGCCGCCCAGCGCAGCTATTCGATCGCATCCGCACCCGGTGCCGAGCGCTTCGAGCTGCTGATCGAAAAGCTCGCGGACGGCGAGGTCTCGCCCTTCTTCCATGACATCGTCGAAGCCGGCGACGCGATCGAGGTGCGCGGCCCGCTCGGTGGCCACTTCGTGTGGCGCGCGGCGGACGGCGGCCCGCTGCTGCTGGCGGCCGGCGGTTCAGGCATCGCACCGCTGATGGCGATGGTGCGCGACTGGGCCCGCGCGCCCGCGACGCCGCTGCTGCTGGTGTATTCGGCGCGCACCTGGGACGAGCTGGCCTTTCGCGACGAGCTGGCCGCCCTGCAGGCGCGCGTGCCGGCCTTCACCTTCGTCGCCGCCACGACGCGCGACGCGCCGCGGCGAGCGGGCGACCTGGCGCAGCGCCTCGACGCCGCCGCGCTGCACGACATCCTGCAGCGCTGGGGCCATGCGCCGCGCCATGCCTATGTCTGCGGTGCCAACCGTTTCGTCGAGGCGGTGGCGAGCGGGTTGCTCGCGGCCCAGGTGCCCGCCGCCGCGATCCGCACCGAGCGCTATGGCGGCGCCGGCTGACGCTCTCTTCATCCACACACAACGACAAGGATTCGCCATGGGCATTTCGATCCGGCGCAACGGCACGACCGGCGTCACGCACACGGTCCATATCGGCGACGTCGACTTCCCGGTCGACGCCTCGCTCGCGGGCGGCGGCGATGGTGCCGGCCCGTCGCCGCACGACCTCTACGACGCGGCGCTCGGTGCCTGCAAGGCGCTCACGATGCTGCTCTATGCGCGCCGCCGCAACATGCCGGTGGAGAACATCGAGGTGACGGTCGATCGCGACGACAGCGAGGAGCGCAAGGGCGTCTACCGCCTGAAGGCCTCGCTGCATGTCACCGGCAACCTCGACGAGGCACAACGTGCCGAGCTGCTGCGCGTGGCCGGCAAGTGCCCGATCCACCGGCTGATGACCGAGGCGACGACCGAGGTCGAGACCGTCTGGGCTCAGTCCAGTCCGTAGGTCCGGCGGTACATCTCGCGCAGGTGCTCGCCGGCCGTGCAGCTGGCAAAGCGGGGTGCCTCGCCCGGCGCCACCGTGCCGGGCACCGGTTCGATCCGCGCGAAGTAGTCGGGCTCGTAGAAGAACGGGATCGAGTAGCGCGGCGCGCCGCCCGAATGCAGGTTGCGCACGCGGTGCGGGTTGGAGTGATAGCGCCCGTTGGTCCAGCGCGGGATCATGTCGCCGAGGTTGACCACGAAGCAGCCCTCTACCGGCGCCGCCGGCACCCAGCTCCCGTCGGGCATGCGGACTTCCAGTCCGCCGTGCGCGTCCTGCGCGAGGATCGTCAGTGCGCCCCAGTCGGTGTGGGCACCTGCGCCGAAGGTGCGCTCGTCCGCACCGGCCGGATGCGCCGGGTAGCGCACCATGCGCAGCGTGACCATCGGGCTCTCGGCCGTGTGGTCGAAGTAGCGCTCGGGCAGGTCGAGCGACAGTGCCAGCAGCTGCATCAGCCGCTGCGACAGACCCAGCATCGCGCGGATGTAGGTCTCGCATTGCGACGGTGCCTCCGGCAGTTCCTGCGGCCACTGGTTGTGGCCGTAGGTCTGGTAGCCGGCGACCACGTACGGATGGTCGGCCGGGTAGGCCATGCCGCAGTAGAAGCTCTCCTTCAGGTCCGGCCTGGCGGCGGCGTCGAGCGTCTGCTCGCCGAGGTTCTCGAAGCCGCGCATCGTCGGCGAGTGGCGCATCGACAGCGCTTCGCGCGTGGCGGCCGGGAGGTCGAGCAGCGCACGCGTCAGTGCGAACTGCCGGCTCACCAGCGCGGGTTCGATGCCGTGATGGCGCAGGTAGAAGAAGCCGGAAGACATGGCGGCCTGGCGCAACTGTGCCGCCACGTCGGCGCTGCCCGCGCTGCCCGGCTGCAGCGCATCGCGCAGATCGATGAGGGGGATGGCGGTGCGCATGGACTTGCCTTCGGGCAGCTCCGTCAGGCCTTCAACTTGCGGTCGGTTGCGGACGGCAGAAAGCGATCGGTCCAGATGTCCGCGACCGCCGGGCTGCTCTTCAGGCCGAAGGCGCCGACCGTCTCGTCGATGGTCGCCTGCAGGCGCGCCGGCGTGGCCGCACCCCAGCCGTTGGTGCGCGTCTCGGCCGTCTTCATGGCGCCGTCGACCACCAGCTGGAGGCGTTCGAATTCGATCTCCTCGTTGGCCAGCGGCTCGCGCGCCTTGACGGCAGCAGCGCCGGCCCTGACGTCGGCGATCACGTCGACCCAGCCGCGCGTCGTCGCCTTGACGAAGGCCGTCATCGCGGCCGCGTTCTCCATGCTCTTCGCATTGGCGACCAGGCCGTTGCCGTACGACTTCATGCCGTAGTCCGAGAAGCGGAACATCGTGATCATCTCCGGGCCCATGCCGCGCGCCTTGAGGTTCAGCAGGCCGGTGAAGTAGAAGTAGGCTGCGGCGTCGAAGTCGCCCTTCACGAAGCGGGTGTCGCCGATGTCGGGCGTCACGTTCTCCCATTTCACGCCGGAAGGGTCGAAGCCCTGCGCCTTGGCGAAGGCCGGGAACAGCTTGCGCGAGGCGTTGAAGGGCTGGCCCAGGATGGTCTTGCCCGCGAGGTCCGCCGGCTTGGCGATCGGGCCGCCCTTGCGCACCAGGATCGCATTCGGGTTCAGGTCGTACTGGATGGCGACGGCCCGGAGGCCGGCGCTCGGGTTGTTGACATTGAACTCGACCATGGTCGCGAGATCCGCCGACGCACAGTCGTAAGCGCCGCTGCCGACCAGGCTGATCGCCGCGGCCGAGCCGTTGCCGGTGTCGATCGCGACGTCGAGTCCCGCCTCCTTGTAGTAGCCGCGCTGCTGTGCGACCAGGAAGCCGGCCGCCGTGGCCTCGATCTTCCAGCCGAGGTTGAACTTGAAGGGCTTGAGCGACCCCTGTGCACGAACGAAGGGCGTGGCGGCGAGGGCGGTGGCGGCGCCGGCGGCGCGCAGGAGAGAACGGCGTTGCATGGAAGCACTCCTTGGTGGAAGCATGTCGGGTCCGTGGTGCCGCAGGACGGCACTCGTTCACGCGGCGCCCGTGTTGCGGGGCGCCGTGGGTCCCAGAGCAATTTCCGGGCATCGGCCTGATGAGGGCCGACGCTGAACGCTTCTACTCCGTGCCGTGGTTTTTGCAGGTTCCATGCCAGGTCTCCGGCTCCCTCGTGCGCACCAAGCCGGCGCAATGGACGGCTGCGTTCCCATGGGCAGCGGTTCGCCTGACGCCGGCCGTGGCCGCGCGATGGCCGCCAGCATGACGCCTTCCATGGAAACGGAGGCACGATGTCGGTAGGCAACATTCAGGGTGGTTCGTCGGCACCGGTACAACTCCCACAGGACACGCTGCAAGCCATCCTGGCGAGCTGCCGGCTGCGTCCGGGCCAGCACCACGCGGACCTGAGCCGCTTCACGGCCGACCAATTGACCGTTGCACGTGCGCACCCGCAATGCGATGCGGTCGCGCGGCTTCTCATCGATGAACGGCTCGGCGAACTGCGCGGCACGCCGGTGCGTGCGACGGGCCCGTTGACGTCCCTGGATGGCCTGCAGGCTCGCCGCTTCGACGGCGACTTCAGCGCATCGTCCGGCGTGCGCCCGCCGGAGCCTGTCGGCATGCAGAACGAGAGCGAGGCCCAAACCGAGTCGGCGTCGGCGTCCGTTGCGTCGTCCCGTGGCGGCGGCACGACCGAACCCACCGTGGTCGTCGACCAGTTGCCGCGGGTCTCGGCCCGATGGCCCGATCTGCATCTGGATCCCGGATTCGCGGCGCTGAGCGAGAGGGACCAACGCGTGTTGTGCTATCTCGAGGACCAGGTCGGGGGCGACGCGAGAACGCTCGACGCGACGCGCAGCGCAGTTTTCCAGATGGACCAGGCTGTTCTGGCTGGCAGTTTCGACAGGCTGGGTGCGATGTACCTGTTGATGAGCCCGGGCGGCTTTCAGGCCTTCGTCGACAGCCGCAGTCCACGCGCACTGGGTCGGCGTTCGACCACCGGGCCCTTGCTGGCCACCGTCGTGAGAACGCTGCAGGCCCGGCCTGCAAACGCGCCGCCATTGCCGGCCCACACCCTCGGCCATGCCGTGCAGCCGTTCGTGGCCCGCCAATCGTCCAGCGGTGCCAGCAACGTCAGTGTGGTGACCGACATTGCGACGCAGGCATTCCGGCAGTTGTTCGAACGGATCGAAGGCCCCATGGATTGAGACCGGGCCGGACCTCGGCACGCCCGCGTGCAACATGGCAGCCACGGGGTTCGCCGGCGCCGCTTGCCAACCCCCTGCCGGCTTTGTTCTAATCCACCCCGAGAGTAGAAGCGTTCATCGGCCTTTCGACAGGTCGCCCGGGAATTGCTCTTGAGGCTCGCGCCCGCCGCGAGGTCTTCAGGAGTCGTGCAAGTCAGCCACATCCCGTGCTCTCTCTTGGCATTCCTCCTGCAAGCCCTTCGGCGACCGGCGCGGTCCTGCGTCCGACATCCTTGCCACCAACCTCTTTGCCAGGAGCAACCCACATGAACACAGCCAACTACGGCATGGCCGAACTGCAGAAGGAATCGCGCATGGGCGCGATGGGTTCGGAAACCAGCGACCGCGAGATCCGCGTCATCGACCTCGCCGACTTCGAGAACCGCCGCGCCGACATCGCCGAACAGCTGTGGGACGCGTCCATCGACGTCGGCTTCTTCCAGCTCAAGAACCACGGCGTGCCGCTGGCGCAGATGCGCGAGGCCTTTGCCATGAGCGAGAGCTTCTTCGCCTTGCCCGACAGCGTGAAGGCGCAGTACCCGCTGGCGCGCAATGCCGGCTGGGAGAGCCGCGCGCAGTTCCGTCCTTCCACCGGCACGGCCGACCAGAAGGAGAGCTACCAGATCACGCGTCCGCGCATGGCGGGCCTGTATCCCACCGAAGAGGAGTTGCCCGGCTTCAAGGCCACGATGCTCGCTTTCGAGCAGGCCAGCTGGGCCGTGGGCATGCGCGTGCTCTCGTGCTTTGCCGACAGGCTCGGCTTCGACCGGGAGTTCTTCACGCGTGCGCACGAGCCGTCGTCCGAGACGTACCAGAGCACGCTGCGCATGCTGCACTACTACGCCATTCCCCCCGAAGCGCAGACCGGCCTGGGCCTGTGGCGCGCCGGTGCGCACACCGACTTCGACTGCCTCACGCTGCTGTACCAGCGCCAGGGCCAGGGCGGCCTGCAGGTCTGCCCGGGCAAGGAGATGGATGCCCAGGTGTGGACGTCCATCCCGCCCGAGGAGGACTACATCACCTGCAACATCGGCGACATGCTCATGCGCTGGAGCGACGACGTGCTGCCCAGCAACTTCCATCGTGTGAAGAATCCGCTGCCCGGCGACTACATGGGTCCGCGCTACAGCCTGGCCTTCTTCTGCCAGGCCAACACCGATGCGCTCATCGAGTCGCCTTCGGGCAAGTACCCGCCGATCACGGCAGGCGACTACCTGGCCGAGCGCATCCGCGCGAACTTCAACAAGAAGTACTGACTCAAGCAGGTGTCCGTCGGGCGGCTTCGATTCCGCAGAGAGCGGGAAAGCGCTGGCGGTTCGGGGGATGCGACGCGGCTTCGCGAGAGAAATATGTCGGTGCCGGTGTGCGGCGGAAACTTTCAATTCCGGCTGGCGCGCCGCGCTTCATCCGGCTTTTTCATGAAGGAAGATTCCATGACCGTCCAACCCACGACCGGCAGCCAAACGGCCGCCTCCGCAGGCCTCGTTGAAAACAAGTCGGTGCATTTCGACTGGAGCAAGGCACAGGTGAACACGAAGACAGGGCAACAGAGCCTGCGTGAGTTTCTCAAGACCGCCCCCGATGCGGCCAACCTGATGAAGAGCGTCGGCGCCATGGCGCGCAAAGACATGGGCAACATGCTCTGATGACGGCGGGTCGCCCAGCGGCGCCAGCGGACCGCCAACCAAAGAACGCCGGGGCGTTCTCAGGTGTTCTGCGAACCGCGGTGCGCCCAGCCGGTCGTGTGCTTTTCGATCGCGCTGAAGATCTCGTACATCACCATGGCCATCGCGCCGACCACCATCAGGCCCGCGAAGGCCAGGCCCATCTGCATGGCCGAGCCGGCGGAGATCAGCAGGTAGCCGATGCCCTCGTTGGCCGCCGTCATTTCCGACACCGTGGTGCCCACGAAGGCCAGCGTGATGGCGACCTTCAGCGAGGCATAGAAGTAGGGCATGGAGCGCGGCAGGCCGATCTTCATCAGCACGTCCCAGCGCTTGGCGCCCAGCACGCGCAGCACGTCCTCCAGCTCGGGTTCGAGCGTCGCGAGTCCGGTCGCGATGTTCACCATGATCGGGAAGAAGCTGATCAGGAAGGCGGTGAGGATGGCCGGGCCCGCGCCGATGCCGAACCACACCACCAGGATCGGCACGAAGGCGGCCTTCGGCAGCGCATTGAAGGCCGTCATCAGCGGGTACATCGCCGCGTAGGCGAGGCGCGAGCTGCCGATCACGAAGCCGAGCAGCACGCCGACCACGATCGCCAGGCCGAAGCCGGCCATCGTGACCCAGAAGGTGCGCCAGGCGTGGCCGGCGATGATGAGCTTGAACTCCCAGAACTGCGTCCAGATGCGCCACGGGCTCGGGAAGATGAAGTCGGAGACTTCGAAGGCCGAACAGATGATCTGCCACAGCATGATCACCGCGACCAGCAGCAGCCAGGGCGACCAGCGTTCGATTTGCTTGTTGTTCTGCATGAGGGGCTTCGGTGCGGTCTCGATCGGGTCTCAGTGGGATATGGCCGCAGAGGTCTGCGCCGCGCTGACGCCGGTGTTCCGGATGGCGCCGATGTGGCTGCGCAGCTCCAGCACGATGTCGGTGAACTCCTTGGTGTAGGTCAGCTCCAGTTCGCGCGGGCGCGGCAGGTCGATCTCGCGCTTGACCACGAAGCGGCCGGGCGACTTGCTCATCACGTACACCGTGTCGGCGAGGAACGCCGACTCGCGCAGGTCGTGCGTGACCAGGATCACGTTGAACTGCTGCTCGGTCCAGAGGTCGCGCAGGATGCACCAGAGCTCCTCGCGGGTGAAGGCGTCGAGCGCGCCGAAGGGCTCGTCGAGCAGCAGCATCTTCGGCTCGTGGATCAGCGCGCGGCAGATGCTCGCGCGCTGCTGCATGCCGCCGCTGAGCTGCCACGGGAACTTGTCCTCGTAGCCGCCCAGGCCGACCTTCTGCAGCAGCCGGCGCGCGCGTTCCTCGTATTCCTTGCGCTTGTCGCGGAAGCTGCTGCGGTAGGGCTCGACGATCTCCAGCGGCAGCAGCACGTTGTCGACCGTGGTCCGCCACGGCAGCAGCGATGGCGCCTGGAAGGCCATGCCCGAGATCTTCAGCGGACCGGTGACCGGCTGGCCGTCGATGCGGATCTTGCCCATCGACGGCATCTTCAGCCCGGTGGTGAGCTTCATGAAGGTCGACTTGCCGCAACCCGAAGGCCCGACGATGGCGATGAATTCGCCGCGCTTGACCTTCAGGTCGATCGCCTCGACCGCGAAGTGGTTCTCGCGCAGCAGTTGCTCGTTGTAGGCGAGCCAGACATCCTGGAAGTCGACGAAGGGCGCGTCGCTGCCCGTTGCGCCGGCCATTACTTCTTCAGCACGTTGAGTTCGGCCGCGGGTGGCAGCATCGTGCCGTTCCAGACGGCGTCGGCGCTCACGCGCGTCTTGGTGTTGAAGGCGTCCGACACCTGCGACGCCATCAGCGACAGGCGGGCCGGGTTGATCGCACCGAAGCCTTCGGCGCGTGCGTCGGGGCTGTTGATCACCGTGTCGATGGCCATCTGCAGGCGACGCGTCTCGAGCTTCGAGTCGATGATGCCGTCGCGGGCCTTGACCGACTCGATGGCCGCCGCCGGGTTGGCGAGGACTTCCTTCGTGCCCTTGGCGAATGCCGACAGGAAGGCCTTCACCGCGGCCGGGTTCTCCTTGATCAGCTTCGGCGACGCGATGATCACGTTGCCGTAGAGCTTCACGCCGTAGTCGGGATAAGGCAGCACCACGATGTCCGATGCCTTGGCGCCGCGCGCTTCGAGGTTCAGCAGCGACGTGAAGGTGAAGCCGGTGATGGCGTCGATGTCGCCACGGATCAGCATGGTCTCGCGCAGCGTCGGGTCCATCGCGGTCCAGTTGACGGCGCCGAGGTTGTTGGCCTTCGCGAAGATCGGGAACGCACGGCGGCCGGCGTCGAACACCGGCGCGCCGAGCTTCTTGCCGGTCAGGTCGGCCGGCTTGGTGATGCCGCTCTTCTTGAGCGCCATGACCGATGCCGGCGTGTTGTTGTAGACCATCATGATCGCGACCGGCTTGTTCGGGCTGTCGGGGTTGTTGGCGTGGAACTCCATCAGCGCGGCCAGGTCGGCGAAGCCCATGTCATAGGCGCCCGACGCCACGCGCGTGACGGTGCCGCCCGAACCGTTGCCGGCATCGATCGTCACGTCCAGGCCCGCGTTCTTGAAGTAGCCCTTGGCGGCGGGATGCACGAAGAGCGCCGCGGGGCCTTCGAAACGCCAGTCCAGCTGGAACTTGATCGGGGTCTGCGCATGCGCGACACCCAGGCCGAGGCTGAGTGCAGAAGCGGCGAGGAAGGACTGGAGCAACTGGCGTTTGTTCATGGATGTGTCTCGGCAGAAAGGCAGATGGAAGCTCCGAAGCAATATCGGTGCCCGCACCATATCGATGCAATCCCCGGGTCTTCTCCAAAGCGGTGCATGGCGCTCGCCAAATGAAAACGCCCCGCCGATTGCACCTCGACGGGGCGTTCAAGCGCAGGCGTGCACTATTTCTGGATGGAGACCTGTGCCACGGCCATGGCCGTCATGTTGACTACGCGGCGCACGGTCGCCGACGGCGTCAGGATGTGGGCCGAACCGGCCGCGCCCAGCAGGATCGGGCCGACCGTCACGCCGTTGCCGCTGGTCATCTTGAGCACGTTGAACAGGATGTTCGCGGCGTCGAGGTTCGGGCAGATCAGCAGGTTGGCTTCGCCGGTGAGGGTCGAGTCGGGCAGCGCGTTGCGGCGCACGTCTTCCGACAGCGCCGCGTCGCCGTGCATCTCGCCGTCGCATTCGACATCGGGTGCCATCTTGGCGAACAGGTCGCGCGCCAGCCGCATCTTGCGGGCCGAGCCGCGCTCGGACGAGCCGAAGTTCGAGTGCGACAGGAAGGCCACCTTCGGCGGCAGGCCGAACCGGCGGACTTCCTCGGCCGCCATCATCGCGATGCCCGCGAGCATCTCGGCGCTCGGGTCTTCATGCACGTTGGTGTCGGCCACGAACAGCGTGAACTTCTCCAGCGTCAGCGCGTTCAGCGTGGCGAAGCCCGGCGCGCCGCGCTTCAGGCCCAGCATGTTGCGCAGGATCTGCAGATGGCTGTCGAAGCGGCCGACCAGGCCGCAGAGCATCGCGTCCGCATCGCCCAGGTGCACCATCAGCGCGGCGATCGTGGTGTTGGAGCGGCGCACCATCGCCTTCGAGTTCTCGGGCGTGATGCCGCGGCGGCCCATGAGCTTGTGGTACGTCTCCCAGTAGGTGCGGAAGCGCGGGTCGTCTTCCGGGTCCACGCACTCGACGTCGACGCCCAGCTTGATGTGCAGGCCGGCTTTCTTGATGCGGGCCTCGATCACGGCCGGTCGGCCGATCAGGATCGGCTTGGCCAGGCCTTCGTCGACCGCCAGCTGGGCGGCGCGCAGCACGCGGTCGTCCTCGCCTTCGGCATAGGCCACGCGCTTGGCGGTCGCCAGCTTGGCGGCGGTGAACACCGGACGCATGAACATGCCGGTCTGGTAGACGAAGCGCGTCAGGTGCTGGCGGTAGCCTTCCAGGTCCTCGATCGGGCGCGTCGCCACGCCGGACGCCTGGGCCGCCTTGGCCACGGCCGGCGCGATGCGCAGGATCAGGCGCGAGTCGAAGGGTTTCGGAATGATGTAGTCGGGGCCGAAGGCCAGCTCCTGCCCGGCGTAGGCGTTGGCGACTTCCTCGCTGATGTCGGCCTTGGTCAGCTCGGCGATCTCGCGCACGCAGGCGATCTTCATTTCTTCCGTGATCTTGGTCGCGCCGCAATCGAGCGCGCCGCGGAAGATATAGGGGAAGCACAGCACGTTGTTGACCTGGTTCGGGTAGTCCGAACGGCCGGTCGCGATGATGCAGTCGGGCCGCACGGCCTTGGCCAGCTCGGGCCGGATTTCCGGCTCGGGGTTGGCCAGCGCCAGGATGATCGGCTGCGTGCCCATGGTCTTCACCATGTCGGCCGTCAGCACGCCGGGCGCGGAGCAGCCGAGGAACACGTCGGCGCCGTCGACCACGTCGGCCAGCGTGCGTGCGCCGGTGTCGGGCTGCGCGAAGCGCGCCTTCGAGTCGTCGAAGCCGCCCGCGCGGCCGGTGTAGATCAGGCCCTTGGAGTCGACCGCGAAGATGTTGGCCGGCTTGGCGCCCAGGCCGACCATCACGTCCAGGCAGGCCAGCGCCGCGGCACCGGCGCCCGACACGGCGATCTTCACGTCCTCGATCTTCTTGCCGACCAGTTCGAGGCCGTTGATCAGGGCGGCGGCCGAGATGATGGCGGTGCCGTGCTGGTCGTCGTGGAACACCGGGATGTTCATGCGCTCGCGCAGCTTCTTCTCGATGTAGAAGCACTCGGGCGCCTTGATGTCCTCGAGGTTGATGCCGCCCAGCGTGGGCTCCAGCGCCGCGATGATGTCGACCAGCTTGTCGGGGTCGTTCTCGGCGAGTTCGATGTCGAACACATCGATGCCCGCGAACTTCTTGAACAGGCCGCCCTTGCCTTCCATCACCGGCTTGCTGGCGAGCGGGCCGATGTTGCCCAGGCCGAGCACGGCCGTGCCGTTGGTGACCACGCCGACCAGGTTGCCGCGCGAGGTGTACTCCGCCGCCAGCGACGGGTCGGCCGCGATGTCGAGGCAGGGGTAGGCGACGCCGGGCGAATAGGCGAGCGACAGGTCGCGCTGGTTGGTCAGCGGCTTCGTCGGCGTGATCGAGATCTTGCCGCGCACGGGGCTGCGGTGGTATTCGCGCGCTGCATCGCGCAAGGCTTCTTCTGCGGGGGAAAGAGGGGCGGACATGAGGATTTCCTGGGGTTCACTGACGACCGGGAGGCTACATCAAACTGCGGCGCGACCGGCAGCCTCGGGCTTGCGGACCGCGGGCGCCGAATGGCTACCCGCGGATGGGTGGGCAAAGACGATGGCGGTGCGAAAGCTCAGACGGCCATCAGGTCGTCGAGTTCGCGGTAGTCCGGCAGCGTGGTGTCGATCGCGCGGCCGGCGCGGATCACGGTGCGGTCGAACTGCGTGCGCGCGAGCATTTCCGAATAGCTGCGCGCCTTCAGCACCAGCAGGTCGGCCGGGCCGCCGACCTTGAGCGTACCGCGGTCGATGCCCATGATCGCGGCGGGCGTTTCGGTGGCCGCGCGGATCCAGTCGCCCAGCGGATGGTCGAGGTGCAGGATCTTCACGGCCTGCGTGTAGGTGTCGAGCATGTCGTGGTCGCCGTAGGCATAGAACGGGTCGCGGCAGTTGTCGCCGGCCACCGCCACGCGCAGGCCGCGCGCCTTCATCTCGTGCAGCACGGTCACGCCGCGCCAGCGTGGCGTGCGCCCGGTCTGGCTGCGGTCCTGCAGGTACATGTTGACCGTCGGCAGGCTCACGATGTCGATGCCGGCCTCGCGGCAGGCGGCGATCGTCTCCTCGATGAACTCGTCGGTCTGCAGCGCCAGCGAGGTCACGTGGCCGCACAGGATGCGGCCCTTGAACTTCTGTGCGATGGCGTTCTTCGCGACGCGCATCAGCGCGCGCGCGGCCGGGTCGGTCGACTCGTCGACGTGCAGGTCGAGGTCGAGCCCGCGTTCGGTGGCCAGCTGGAGCACGCGCACCAGCGCCTCGTCGAGTTCGGGCGGCATCGCCATGCCGGGGTGCGCCATCGAACGCGTGACGCAGCCGAGCCGGCCGCCGCTTTCGGCCACGATGTCGGCCAGCTCGCGGCCTTCGTCGCGCAGGAACACGTCGAGCGGCGCGATGGACGACGCCTGCAGCTCGATGCGCCCGGCCCAGCGCTCGCGCATGGCGCGGAACACCGGGAACGAGATCGACGCCTGCGGTGCGAAGGAGTCGAGGTGCGTGCGGATCGCGACCACGCCCTTGGCATAGGCGGTGCGCAGGCCGAAGTCCATGCGGCGCCGCACGTCCTCGGCGTGCCAGTGGGCGGCGCGGTCGCGCCCGGTGGCGGCGGAGGCGCCGGCACCATCGCCGGTGAGGTTCTGCTGGCGCGGCCAGATGTGGCCCTTGTCGAGGTGGGTGTGCACGTCGACCATGCCGGGCAGGACCATCGACGCATCCAGGTCGGGGCCCAGTTCGGCGGGCAGGGTGCCGGCGGGTTCGATGGCGGCGATGCGGCCGTCGTCGATCAGCAGGTCGATGTCGACGAGTCCGTCCGTGCGTGCGGTGGCGAAGTCGCCGGGAACGAGGCAGGACGGGGCGCGCAGGCCGCGCAGCGCATAGCGCTCGGTATCGGGTGGGGCGAAAAAGGAATGTGTCATGGCTGGAAAGGGGCCATGCGATTTTCGCGCCTGCCCGCCGCCTTCCCGCCGCCAGCGGGCCGCCGGAACTCAGTGCTTGTCGTGGTTGTGCGGCTCGCCGACGTGGCCCGAGTCCATGAACAGGCTCCAGGCCGCCATGAACAGTGCGGCGATCACCGGGCCGATCACGAAGCCGTTGATGCCGAAGATCGCCATGCCGCCGATGGTCGACATCAGCACGATGTAGTCGGGCATCTGGGTGTCCTTGCCGACCAGCAGCGGCCGCAGGATGTTGTCGACCAGCCCGATCACGAACACGCCGACGAAGATCAGCACGCCGCCCTTGATGAACTGGCCGGTCGCGAGGTAGTAGATCGCCACCGGGCCCCAGATGATGGCGGCGCCCACCGCCGGCAGCAGCGACAGGAAGGCCATCAGCACGGCCCAGAGCAGCGCACCCTGCACCCCGAGGAACCAGAAGGCGAGCCCGCCGAGCGTGCCCTGCGCCACGGCCACGGCCACGTTGCCCTTGATGGTCGCGCGGATCACGGTGGTGAACTTGTTGAGCAGGTAGTGCGTGTGCGGCTTGGCCAGCGGGAGCGCGTCGCGCACGGTCTTCGACAGCGCCGTGCCGTCACGCATCACGAAGAACAGCAGGTACAGCATCACGAAGAAGCTGATCACGAAATCGAAGGTGTTCTGGCCGATGGTCAATGCCTGGCCGGCCACCGCCTGGCTGCCCTGCGAAGCCGCCGCCGTGATGCGCGCCTGCCACGCGCCGAGGTTGCCCAGGTTGATGCGCTCGAGCAGGTTGATGACCCATTGCGGCGCCGCATCGAAGATCTGCTGGAAATAGCTCGCGAAGTCGAGCTGGCCGGAACGGATGTTCTGCGTGACCAGCACGACCTCTTGGACCAGCGACACGCCGACCATGGCCAGCGGCAGGATCACGATCACCAGGCAGATGCCCAGCGTCGACAGGGCGGCCACGTTGCGGCGGTTGCGCATCTTCTTCAGCAGCCGCTTGTAGAGCGGCGTGAACAGGATCGCCAGTGCCACGCCCCACAGCACCGCGCCGAAGAACGGCATCAGGATCCAGAAGAAGGCGGCGGTGACGGCCGCCAGCAGGAAGATGAAGAAGCCGCGCTGGAGTTGGGGGGAATTCATGTTCGGCCGACTTTAGCCGACGTCGTCGGCATTGCCGCGTCGGCGAAGGCGCTGCCGGGCCGAAGGCGCGCGGCGGCCGGTGCCGCCGCGGCAGCGCAGGCTCAGTGCGCGTCGGCGTGCTTGGCCGCGGCGATGACGGCGGCCTCGTCGTGCTGCGTGCCGTTCAGGAACACGTTGAGCAGCACCGCCACTATCGATGCGAGCAGGATGCCCGACTCGATCAGCGAGTGCAGGCCGTGCGGCATCCACTGCTTGAAGTTGGGCGCGATCAGCGGAATCATGCCGACGCCGATCGACACCGCGACGATCATCGCGTTGTGGCGATTGGTCTTGAAGTCGACGCCCGACAGGATGCGGATGCCGGTCGCGGCCACCATGCCGAACATCACGATGCCGGCACCGCCGAGCACCACGGTGGGCAGCGACTCGACCAGCGCCGCCATCTTCGGCAGCAGGCCCAGCACCACCAGGATCACCCCGCCGGCCACGCAGACGAAGCGGCTGCGCACGCCGGTCACCGCCACCAGGCCGACGTTCTGCGAGAAGCTGGTATAGGGGAAGGTGTTGAAGATGCCGCCGATCAGCGTGCCCAGTCCGTCGGTACGCAGGCCCTTGGCCAGGTCCTTTTGCGAAATCTTGCGTTCGGTCATTTCGCCCAGCGCGAGGAACATGCCGGTCGACTCGATCATCACGACGATCATGATCAGCGTCATCGTCAGGATCAGCACCGGGTCGAACTGCGGCATGCCGAAATGGAAGGGCAGCACCACGTCGAACCAGGGTGCCTTGCCGACCTTCTCGTAGGTCATGATGCCCATGGCCGAGGCGACGATCGCGCCGATGGCGATGCCCAGCAGCACCGAGATGTTGGCGACGAAGCCCTTCGCGTATTTCACGATCAGCAGGATCGACACCAGCACCAGCGCGGCCACGCCGAAGCCGGTCAGGTCGGCATAGCGCGGGTTGGGCACCGACGGCATGATCGCGAAGCCCTTGGGCACCGGCGGTATCGCGCTGCCGGGCGAGGTCACGTCGGCCAGCCACTTGGTGTAGGCCGGGTCGACGATGGTCGGCGCGGTCGGGCCGAAGGGGTTGCCGAAGATCCAGTTGATGCCCACGCGCATCAGGCTGATGCCGATGACCGCGATGATCGTGCCGGTCACCACCGGCGGGAAGAAGCGCAGCATCTTGCTGACCATGGGCGCGATCAGGATCGAGATCACGCCGGCCCCGATGATCGAGCCGAACAGCAGCTGGGCGCCCGCCACGCCCGGGTTGGCATTGGCGATGGCGACCATCGGCGCGACCGATGCGAAGGTCACGCCCATCATCACCGGCAGCTTGATGCCGAACCATTGCGTGGCGCCGAGCGACTGGATCAGCGTGGCGATGCCGCAGCAGAACAGGTCGGCGGAAATCAGCAGCGCGACCTCGGCCGGGCTGAGCTTGAGCGCGCGGCCAACGATCAGCGGCACGGCCACCGCGCCCGCGTACATCACCAGCACATGTTGCAGGCCCAGCGCGCCGAGCTTCCCGATGGGAAGGCGCTGGTCCACGGGATGGACGGAAGTCGATTCGGAAGAACTCATGGCGGCTCCAGGGGCGTGGGGCGCGTGCAAGCGGACGCGCGGCGCAGCAAGATTAGGGCTTCGGCGCAGATCAGGAAAGACGCACAATTCGATAAATCAATCGGATCCGACGATGAAACCGACACTGCTCGAACTGCAGGTCTTCGCGACGCTCGCGGAGAGTGGCCATTTCACGCGTGCGGCCGAACGGCTGGGCATGTCGCAGTCGTCGCTCAGCGCGTCGCTGGCCAAGCTCGAACGCCAGCTCGGCGTGCGCCTGTTCGATCGCCATACCCGTGCCTGCCGTCTCACCGAAACCGGCGCGGCGCTGCTGCCGGCGGCGCATCGCCTGGTGGCCGACTGGGAGCATCTGCTGACGGACGCCCGGGACTTCGCGCGGTTCTCGCGCGGCCGGGTCGCCGTTGCCGCGCCCAACGCGCAGTGCGCGCTGCTGTTGCCGCCAGCGATCCGTGCGTTCCGCGACAGCCATCCGGCCGTGCGCGTGGTGCTGTTCGACGTGCCCGAACACGAGGTCCACACGCTGGTGCGCAGCGGCGCCGCCGACCTGGGCATCGCGACGCAGACCGATGCCCGGCTCGACCTGACGGCGACGCCGCTCTACGCCGACGAGTTCATTGCCGTGATGCCGCCCGGCCATCCACTGGCGACACGGCGCACGCTCGAATGGGCGCAGGTGGCGCGCGAGCCGGTCATCGGCTATCTGGCGAGCAATCCGGTGCGGCGGATGCTGGACGAGAAGCTGGCCGAGCGCGGCATCGCGCTCGACTATGCGTTCGAGATCGCCTTGCCCTGGACCATGATGGGGCTGGCGCGCGAGGGGCTGGGCATCGCGGTGGTCACGATGGCCCTGCGCCCGCTCGCGCAGTGGCATGGGCTCGAGGTGCGCACGGTGGGCCGGCCGCAGTTCGCGCGCACCATGACGCTGCTGCGCGCACCCGGCAACTCGCCGTCACCAGTGGTCGCGGCCTTTCGCGACGTGCTGCTCGGCACGCGGGCCGCCGCCTGAGAGGCGTTGCGCCGGCGCAGTGCCGGCGGCCGAGACGGTTGCTCAGGCCAGCAGGTCGGCCAGCGTGCGCGCGATGACCTTGGTCGCGCGGCGCAGGTCTTCCAGCACGAGCCGTTCGTCGCTGCGCTTGGCGTGCGACTCGAGCACGGTGCGCGGGCCGGCGCCGTAGATCACGCCCGGGATGCCGGCCTCGCCGTAGAGCCGCACGTCGGTATAGAGCGGCGTGCCCATCGCGCGGATCGGCTCGCCGAACAGCTCGGCACCGTGCTTCTGGATCGCATCGACCAGCGGCTTGTTGCCGGCCATCGGCTTCATCGAGTTCGCCAGCAGCAGGCGCTTGATGTCGACCGTGATGCCTTCGCTCCCGGCGGCGGCTTCGGCGATCACCTGGCGGATCGATGCTTCGACCTCGACCGGGTTTTCCTCGGGGATCATGCGGCGGTCGAGCTTGAACGTGACCTTGCCGGGCACGACGTTGGTGTTGGTGCCGCCCTCGATCCGGCCGACGTTCAGGTAAGGATGCGTGATGCCTTCGACCGCCGACGTGACCTGCCGGTACAGCACGTTCTGCGCATAGAGCGCGTTCAGGATCTTCACGGCGCCCTGCAGCGCGTCGATGCCGGTGGCCGGGATCGCGGCATGCGCCATCTTGCCGTGCACCGTGACTTCCATCTGCAGGCAGCCGTTGTGCGCGGTGACGACCTCGTAGCTGAAGCCGGCCGCGATCATCAGGTCGGGCTTCGTCAGCCCGTTCTTGAGCAGCCAGCCCGGGCCGAGCAGGCCGCCGAATTCCTCGTCGTAGGTGAAGTGCAGTTCGACGGCGCCGCGGGTCGGCCTGGCGACGGCTTCGAGCGCGCGCAGCGCGAAGGTGAAGCTCGCGAAGTCGCTCTTGCTCACGGCGGCCGCGCGTGCGTACAGCTTGCCGTCGACGATCTCGCCGCCATACGGGTCGTGCGTCCAGCCTTCGCCGGGCGGCACCACGTCGCCGTGCGCGTTGAGCGCGACCGTGAGGCCGTCGCCGCCCTGGCCGTAGACGCGGCGCACGATCAGGTTGGTGATGGATTCGAGGCCGTAGTCCTTCACGTCCTGTGCGGGCACCGCGTGCTTTTCGGCCGCCAGGCCGAAGCTGGCGAGCAGCTCGGCCGTGCGCTCCGCATGCGGCGCGTTGTTGCCGGGCGGCGTGTCGGTCGGCACGCGCACCAGTTGCTGCAGGAACTGCACTTCTTCGTCGAAGTGCGCATCGATCCAGGCGTCGAGCTTGGTGTAGTCGGTCATGGGGTCGTGGGCGCCTGTTCGGCTGCCAGGTTGTCGAGCAGACGCTGGAAGGCTTCCACAGCGAGCTGGATGTCGTCGTTGGTGCTCGATTCGAGCGGGTTGTGGCTGATGCCCGAGTTGATGCCGCGCACGAAGAGCATGGCCTGCGGCATGATTTCGTGCAGCTTCATGGCGTCGTGGCCGGCGCCGCTGGGCATGCGGAACAGCGGCACGCCGAGCGCATCGACGGCGCGTTCCCAGCGCTGCTGCCATGCCGGCGCGCTCGGGGCCGCGGCGGCACGCATCGTTTCTTCCATCTGCAGGCCGAGGCCGCGGCGGCGCACGATGTCGTGCAGTGCGGCCGTCACGTCGGCCACCAGCGCGTCGCGCTGCGCATCGGTCGGTGCGCGCAGGTCGATGCTGAACCTGCAGCGGCCCGGCACGACGTTGATCGAGCCGCTCGGCACTTCGAGCATGCCGACGGTCGCGACCGAATCACCGTCCTTCGCGGCACGTTGCTCGGCGTAGAGGATCAGCTCGGCGACGGCGCAGGCCGCATCGCGGCGGCGGTCCATCGGCGTCGTGCCCGCATGGCTCGCCATGCCGATCGCCTCGCAGACGAAGCGCACGCTGCCGTTGATCGACGTCACGATGCCCAGCGGCAGGTCGAGTTCGTTGAGCACCGGCCCCTGCTCGATGTGCACCTCGACGAAGCCGAGGTAGCGCGCCGGGTCGCGCTGGATCGCGGGGATGTCCGCTTCGCTCAGGCCGGCCTGCTGCATGGCTTCGCGCATCGTGATGCCGGCAGCGTCCTTCTGGTCGAGCCAGGACGGGTTGAAGTGGCCGGTTAGCGCACCGGAGCCCAGGAAGGTCGCCTTGTAGCGCTGGCCTTCTTCTTCCGCAAAGCCGACGACCTCGAAGGCGAAGGGCAGGCGGCGCCTCTGGCGCACCAGTTCACGCACGCAGGCGATGGGCACGAAGATGCCGAGCCGTCCGTCGTATTTGCCGCCGTTGCGCACGGTGTCGTAGTGCGAGCCCGTGATCAACGCGCGCGCACCGGGTGTCGTGCCTTCATAACGGCCGACCACGTTGCCGACCGCATCGATGCCGACGCTGTCGAAGCCGACCTCGCGCATCAGCGCGGCGATCTGCGCGGCGCAGGCGCGGTGCGCGTCGGTCAGGTAGGTGACGGTGAGCTGGCCCTTCTCGGCGAAGCCGGGGTCGCTGTGCACCGACAGCTGTTCGTGCCAGTCCCACACGTCGTTGCCCAGCGCGGGCGCGGCGCCGAACTTGTCGTTCAGGCGGATCTCGGCGATCCGGTGGATATTGCGCAGCGACTCGGCGCGTTCGAAGTCCGGGTGGTTGCCGAGCCGGCGCTGGAAGGTGTCGATGATCTCGCGCTTGCGCAGGCCGGTGCCGCGCGGCCCGCGCACCGCCAGGATGAACGGGAAGCCGAACTTGGCGCCGTAGTCCGCATTGAGCTGCTGGATGGTCGCGAGTTCTTCCGGCGTGCAATCGATCAGTCCCGCCTTGCCTTGCTCGTTGGTCGATTCGGCGGTCAGCGTCCGGCTGACCATGGCCTTGCCAGCGAGTTCGGGGTGGGCGCGGATGAGCGCGAGCTGCTCGTCTTCGGTCGCCTCGTTCACCGCGCGCGCCATCGCGTGCTTCAGGTGCTGCAGCGAGCGGAACGGCGCCGCGTCGAGTGCGCGCTGCGCGACCCACGGCGAATGCTCGTAGGTGCCTTCGAGCAGCGTGATCGCTTCCTGCGGCGTGGCGGCGTTCAGCGCCTCGATGGTGAGCGTCATGTCAGGCTCCTTGAATGGGCGAAGACGAGGGCGAGGGCGATGGCGAGGGCGTCGGATACGGGTGCGTCTGCTTCCAGTGCCGGGCGATGTCGACGCGGCGGCAGACCCACACGTGTTCGTGCTGCGCGATGTGGTCGAGAAAGCGCTGCAGCGCCACGATGCGGCCCGGCCGCCCGAGCAGGCGGCAGTGCATGCCGATGCTCAGCATCTTCGGTCGGTCGTCGCCCGCCGGATCGCCTTCGGCGTAGAGCGCATCGAAGCTGTCCTTCATGTACTGGAAGAACGGGTCGGCATGCGAGTAGCCCTGCGGCAGCGCGAAGCGCATGTCGTTGCAATCGAGCGTGTAGGGCACGATGAGCTGGGGCACCACGCTGCCGTCGGTCTTCTGCACCTGCATCCAGAAGGGCAGGTCGTCGCCGTAGTAGTCGCTGTCGTATTCGAAGCCGCCATAGTCGGCCACCAGGCGCCGCGTGCGCGGGCTGTCGCGGCCGGTGTACCAGCCGAGAGCGCGCTCGCCGGTGAGCTTCTCGATGATCTCCATGCCCAGGCGCATGTGCTCGCGCTCGGTCGCCTCGTCGATCGACTGGTAGTGGATCCAGCGCAGGCCATGGCAGGCGATCTCGTGGCCGAGTTCCTTGAAGGCGGCGGTGAGTTCGGGATGACGTTCCAGCGCCATGCTCACGCCGAACACGGTGAGCGGCAGCCCGCGCTTCTCGAACTCGCGCAGCAGGCGCCAGACGCCGGCACGCGAGCCGTATTCGTAGATGCCTTCCATGCTGATGTGGCGCTCGGGGTAGCTCGCCGGGTTGAACATTTCCGACAGGAACTGCTCGGAGCCCGCGTCGCCATGCAGCACGCTGTTCTCGCTGCCTTCTTCGTAGTTGAGGACGAACTGCACGGCAATGCGCGCGCCGTTCGGCCAGCGGGCGTGCGGCACGTCGCGCCCATAGCCGATCAGGTCGCGTGGGTAGGAGGCGGTGGAGTCGTAGACGTTCATGGGAGGCGATTCAGGAGAGCGCCAGCGCGATGTCGCTGGTCGGCACCTTGCGGTCGAAGGTCAGGTTGGCCTCCACGTTCTGGAGGTGATCGGTCATCAGTTGCACGGCGCGTTCCTCGTCGCGGGCGGCCAGCGCCTTCACGATGTCGGCGTGCTCGTCGTTGGAGTGGCCGGCGGCCGTCGCAGTCTGGTACATCAGCGTGATGAGTGCGCAGCGCGAGACCAGCTCGCCGAGCATCTGCGCCAGCACCTCGTTGCCCATGAGCTCGGCCATGCGGACATGGAAGTCGCCGAGCAGTTCGGTGCGGTCGGTGGCGTCGGCCTTGGCGACGGCGGCCTTCTCGAGCGCCACATGCTCGCGCAGCGCCTTGATGCGGGCCGGCGTGACGTTGCGGATGAACTCGCGCGTCATGCCGGCTTCGAGCATGCGGCGCACGGCGAACACCTGGCGCGCCTCCTCGATCGACGGGGCCGCGACGAAGGCGCCGCGTGCCGGCTCCATGCGGATCAGCCGGTTCTGCGACAGCTGGAACAGCGCCTGCCGCACCAGCGTGCGCGACACGCCGAAGTGGTCGGCCAGCTTCTGCTCGGCCAGCTTGGAGCCCGGCTGCAGCCGATGTTCCACAATGGCCTTGGTCAAGGCATCGACGATTGCGCTCGTGGTGGTCGAGTCCATCGGCGCATGATAGCCTCAAAGCCAAAACGTGTATACACTTTTGTCCACCGGATTTCGCCGGTCTAATTTCAGGAGCTGATTCATGGGCTTGAGCACCCACGTTCTGGACACGATGCACGGCGGCCCGGCGGTCGGCATGGAAGTGGCGCTGTACACCACCGACGGCGACGCCGCCACGCTGGTCAAGCGCTTCGCGTTGAACGCCGACGGCCGCACCGACAAGCCGCTGTACGACAACAACACCCTGAAGGTCGGCACCTACCGGCTGGTGTTCGAGGTGGCGGCGTACTTCAAGAGCCGCAACGTCGCGCTGCCCGAGCCGAACTTTCTCGGCCGCGTGTCGCTCGACTTCGGCGTGGCGCACACCGACCAGCACTATCACGTGCCGCTGCTGGTCAGCCCGTGGAGCTACTCCACGTACCGCGGCTCGTGATGCGGCGGGTGCAGCCGGTGCGAACCGCGCAAACCCTGCAATCGGCGCAATTGGCTATTGCTGACCTTCGGTGAGGGTGTCGAGTTGAAAGCGCCCGCCCTTGTCCCGGTCCCACAGCCAGGTGTCGGTCCAGATCACCGTGCCCATGCGGGTAGGGGCGGGGTAGGGCGCAGCGGCGAGCACGGTGCGTTCGATTTCGGCGATCACCTCGGGCGCATGCTGCGGCGCGCGCATCCAGTGCATCGCGGTGACCTTGCCGCCGGCGTCCAGATACACCTGCAGCGTGCCGACCGCGTACAGCACCGGCGGCAGCTTGCCCGGGTAGATGCGTTCGCGGTTGGCATCGTAGACATGGCGTGCGGCGTCACGACGGTAGTCGCGGGCGGTGGCGGCATCGGAACTGCGCGGCTGCGGCGAGGGCGACTGGGCCGGCGCGGGCGTTTGAACGGAAGCGTTCGACAGCTGGCCGGGCACGCTGCCCGCGGGCGGTGCCGAAGCCGTCGGGCCGGAGCCGCAGCCGGCCAGCAGCAAGGTGGTGAGGAGTACGCAGGCGAGGCCGAGGCGTGTGGACGTGGGCTGGAATGTCATCGCCGCGGTTATACCGCGGGGCGCGGTCGATGAATGGCGCCGCCGACCTGCTGCTGGCCCGGCTCGCACGGGAGGACGGCGTGCTGGTCCGCATCAGCGCCACGCAGGGGTCGGTACCGCGCGAGGCCGGTACCTGGATGGCCGTCTGGGCGGACGACACCACCGGCACCATCGGCGGCGGCCAGCTCGAATACCAGGCGATCCAGGAGGCGCGTGCGCAACTGGCGATGCCGCGCTCGGGCGACATGTCGGATCAGCCCGATCAGCCAGATCCATCCGGCCCGCACGGCACCGCGGCGCGGCGCTATCCGCTGGGGCCGAGCCTGGGCCAATGCTGCGGCGGCGTGGTCTTCCTGCAGTACCAGCGCATCTCTGCCGCCGATGCGCCCGCTTTGCGCAGCGTGCTGATCGCACATCTGCAACCGGTCGCCTTGTTCGGCGGCGGCCATGTCGGCGCGGCGCTGGCGCGGCTGATCGCGACGCTGCCCTTCGCCCTGCGCTGGATCGACAGCCGCGAAGGCGTGTTCCCGGCCGCGCTGCCGGTGCAGATCGAAACCGAGCATTCCGAGCCGGTGCAGGACGCCGTCGCCGGCCTCGCATCCGGTTCGCGCGTGCTGATCATGAGCTTCAGCCACGCGGAGGACCTCGACATCGTGATCGCCTGTCTGCGCCGCCTGCGCGAGCGCGACGACCTGCCCTATGTCGGCCTGATCGGCAGCAAGACCAAGTGGGCGACCTTTCGGCACCGGCTGGAGGCACGCGGCTTCACGCAGGCAGAGATGGACCGCATCACCTGCCCGATCGGCGTGCCCGGCATCGGCGGCAAGGAACCCGAGGTGATCGCCGTGGCTGTCGCGGCACAGTTATTGCAGACATTGCACAACGCTTGAGGCTGCGAGCGACGGGGAACGCAGAAAAAGCGCAAGACAAAGCGGAAGACGGGCCACGATGTTGCATACACTTCAGTCCACAATAAAACGCCGCAGCGGAGCGAAGCACACCGTGCTTGCGTTCGCGGCATTTCTTCTGCTTACAGCGCCCGCAGTGGTGAGCAGTGCCAACCCTTCTTCCGGCGTCCTCACGCGCCGGCAAGGTTGAGAGCCATGGAAAGCTATTACCTCGACTGGGCGAACCTGCTGCTGCGCTGGGTCCACGTCATCACCGCGGTCGCCTGGATCGGTGCCTCCTTCTATTTCGTGATGCTGGACAACAGCCTCGAAAAACCGCAGGACGCCGAATCGCTCGACAAGGGCGTCGGCGGCGAGCAATGGGCGGTGCACGGCGGCGGCTTCTACAACATGCAGAAGTACCTGCTGGCGCCGAAGAAGCTGCCCGACCACCTGCACTGGTCGTACTGGGAAAGCTATTCGACCTGGATCACCGGCTTCTCGCTGTTCACGATGTCCTATCTGTGGAATGCGAGCACCTACCTGATCGACAAGTCGAAGATGGACTGGCAGCCCGGCGCCGCCATCTCGGTCGCGCTGGCCTTCTTCGTCGTGTTCTGGATGGTCTATGACGGCATCTGCCAGATCTTCGGCAGGCGCAAGAACGGCGACACCATCGTCGGCGTGCTGATCGCCGTGTTCATCGCCTTCGCCGCCTGGCTTGCCTGCCAGTGGTTCGCGGGCCGCGCCGCCTTCCTGCTGGTCGGCGCGATGATGGCCACGACCATGAGCGGCAACGTGTTCTTCTGGATCATTCCGGGCCAGCGCAAGAACGTGCAGGCGCTGCGCGAAGGCCGGCCGGTCGACCCGGTGCATGGCCAGCGCGGCAAGCAGCGCAGCGTGCACAACACCTACTTCACGCTGCCGGTGCTGTTCGCGATGCTCAGCAACCACTACAGCTTCACCTACACGCACAAGTACAACTGGATCGTGCTGCTGCTGATCATGCTCGGCGGCGCCGCCATCCGGCAGTTCTTCGTGGTGCGGCACCGCTTCAAGCTGGGCAACGCGAAGAACCCGCTGCCCTATGCACTGGTCGGCATCGTGGTGCTCGGCCTGACGATCGTCTGGATGAAGCCCGAGCCCGCACCCGCGCCGGTGGCTGGCGCGACGGTGCAGCCGGTCAGCTTCGGCGAGGTGCAGAAGGTGCTGGAGCAGCGCTGCTACATGTGCCACGGTGCCACCATGCAGATGAAGAACGTGCGGCTCGACTCGCCCGAGCAGGTCGCGCAGCATGCACAGGCGGTCTATCAGCAGGCCGTGGTCACGAAGATCATGCCGATGAACAACGCGACGGGCATCACCGATGCCGAGCGCGCGTTGATCGGCCGGTGGTTCGAGGGCGGCGCGAAGACGCAGTAGCCGGCGCGCGGGCCGCAGGCGCGCTGCAAGCACTTCCGTACGATCTCGCCGTTGGCTGCGGCGGCTTCGCCTGCGGCCCTGTGCATGCAGGAGACAAAAAAAGATGACGAGGACAACGGACCCGGGCGCACCAACGGTGGCATCCGGACCAGGCGCGGCGCAGATCGTGCTGCGCGACTTCAACCCGCATACCGCGGACCGTCTGCAGTGGGCGCGCTACCAGGCCTACCGGCGGCTGCGCGCGGAGGAAGACGTGCCGGGCGATCCGGTCCTGAGCGATGCCGAGTTCGCGCATCTGCTGCAGCACCGCCGGCCTCTTTGGGAGAGCCGGCGCGTCGTCGCCTGGCGGGGCGAAGAGGCAATCGGCAACCTGATGCTCGAATTCCGGCGTCCCGGTACCGCCGACTACGAAAGCCATGCGCCCTTCGTCAGTGCCGGCGGCGGCGTGCTGCGGCCCTGGCGCCGACAGGGTGTCGCGACGGCGCTGCTTGGCGCGCTGCGGAGTTTCATGGAGGCGCGCACCAAGACCACCGTCACCTTCGGCGCGCCTTTCCCCGAGTCGCGCGCATTCTTCGAGGCCGTGGGCGCCACCGAGAAGCATCGGACGCCGGAGAACCGCCTGTCGCTGGCCGCAGTGGATCCGGCCCTGCTGGCGCAATGGCGTCTGGCGCCCGATGCCGCGGTCGCCGCCGGCCTGCGCTGGGAGATCCACGCCGGCCGCGTGCCCATGTCGCGGCTGGCCGAACTCATGTCGCCGCTCACCGTGCTGATCAACCAGATGCCGTTGGGTGCGCTCGATCTGCCCGCCATGCGCTACGACATCGACGGCCACCGCAGCTGGTACGACGACATGGACCGCCACGGCGGCGACCACCTGCTGGTGCTGCTGCTGGCCGGCGACGAACTGGTGGCGGTCTGCAATGCGCACTGGGATGCGCGCTTTCCCGATCGCGTGTTCCAGGCGCTGACGGCCGTCGCGCCGCAGTGCCGTGGCCAGGGCCTCGCCAAGGCGGTGAAGACGGCGATGCTCGACCTGGTGCGCGAGCGCTACCCGGCGGTCGGCCTGATCTCGACCCACAACGCGGACGTGAACGCACCGATGCTGTCGATCAATCAGCGGCTCGGTTTTTCGACGCACCGTCCGAGCGTCACCTTTCAGATGGGGCTGGACGCGCTGCAGCGTCGCGTGGCGCCCTGCGTGGGGCTGGCGTTCGACGCATGAATGCGGCGTCGGCCTGCGTGCCCGCTGCAAGTGACGAATCAGAATGGCGTTTTCCAGACCAGAGAGCCGATGCAACATCATGTTGACTTACGCCATACAGAAGGTCGGTGACGACCTGCCCCTCGAACCGCAAGGCCCCACCGATTTCCTCGCCTTCCGCCAGGCGGTCGACGCCTTTCCCTGGCTGGCCGAGCATGCGCTCTGGGACGAACGCCAGGAGGGCGCGCTGCCTGCCGTCGTGCTGCAGGACGCCGCCGCGCAGCGCGAACTCTGGGTCACTGTCCTCGGCAATGGCGACGACCTGAGCGGCGCGTATCTCGTGCAGTCCGTCTCGATGCAGTTCCACAAGAGCTTCTTCGGCAAGGGCAAGATGACGCAGGACGCGACGCTGGCCGACGTGCCGAGCCGCGTGGAGGTCGACCGCCTCTGCGAGCTGTTCTGTGACAGTCAGTTCGAGTCGCTGGACCGCGAGATCGCGCGGCTGGCCCTGCGCAGCAGCGACGACTGAACGCCGACCGCCGTGGCCGACCCGATTCCCGCGAGCACCGACATCGCGTTCCTGCACACCGCGCATGTGCACGTGCGGACCTTCGGCGACCTGATGGCCGAGCTGGCGCCTGCGCTGCGGGTGCATCACGTGGTGGCGGAAGACCTGCTCGCGCAAGCCATGAAGGACGGGCCGGACGACGCCGCACTGATGGCGCGCGTCCACCGCAGCATGGGCGAGGCCGCGTCCACCGGCGCCAGGGTTGTCGTCTGCACCTGTTCGACGATCGGTGGCGTCGCCGAAGCCGCGCCCACGGTCGGCCGCGACGGTCGCCATGGCCGCTATGTGGCGGCGCGGATCGATCGCGCCATGGCCGACCGGGCCGCGGTGTCGGGCAGGCGCGTGCTGCTTGTGGCCGCGCTCGACAGCACGTTGACGCCGACCCGGGCGCTGATCCTGGATTCCGCCCGAAAGCTCGGCACCGCGCCGGTCATCGCGACGCTGCGCGTGCCCGATGCGTGGGCGCATTTCATGGCGGGCGATGTGCCGGCGTATGTGGGCGCCGTCGTGCGCGCCGTGGTCAGCCAGGCGAGGGCCGATGACCTCGTGGTGCTCGCTCAGGCATCGATGGCGCCGGCGGCTGTGCTGCTGAGCGCCAGCGGCATCGAGGCGCTGGCGAGCCCGCGCCTGGGCGTGCAGCAGGCGATCGAGGCGACCGCGCTCGCGATCGCGACTGCGCAGCCGAGCGCCTGAGCCCGGTCTTCAGCCGGCCGCCAGTGCGAGCTGCATGGCGAGCCGGTTGTGCCGCTCGACCAGCGGGCCGAGGTCGACCGTCGCCAATTGGCCCTCGCGCACGACGACACGGCCGTTCACCACGGTGTACGCCGCCTGCGGGCTCGCGCACAGCAGCAGGCTCGCCACCGGGTCGTGCACCGCGCCGCCCGCGAAGCCGATGGTGTTCAGGTCGAACAGCGCGAGGTCCGCGCACATGCCCGGCGCCAGGTGGCCGATGTCGCTGCGGCCGAGCACCTCGGCGCCGCCGCGCGTGGCGATCGACAGCGCGTCACGCGCCGTCATCTCCGAGGGGCCGTGATCGCAGCCGAAGGGCTCGAGCGCGCGGCCCACGCGGGCCAGCAGCAGCGCCTGGCGCGCCTCGTTCACCATGTGCGCGCCGTCGTTGCTGGCGCTGCCGTCCACGCCGAGGCCGACCGGCACGCCGGCATCGAGCATGCGGCGGATCGGCGCGATGCCCGAGGCCAGCCGCATGTTGCTGCACGGGCAATGCGCGACGCCGGTCTTCGTCTTCGCGAACAGCGCGATGCCCTCGGCGTCGAGCTTCACGCAGTGCGCGTGCCAGACGTCGTGGCCGAGCCAGCCCAGGTCCTGCGCGTATTCGGCGGGCGTGCAGTTGAACTTCTCGCGGCTGTAGGCGATGTCGTGGTCGTTCTCGGCCAGGTGTGTGTGCAGCCGCACGCCGAAGCTGCGCGCCAGCACCGCCGACTCGCGCATCAGGTCGCGGCTCACGCTGAACGGCGAGCAGGGCGCCACCGCCACGTTGACCATCGCACCGTGCGCGGCGTCGTGGTGCGTCTCGATCAGCCGCTGCGTGTCGGCCAGGATGAAGTCCTCGCGTTCCACCACGCGGTCGGGCGGCAGGCCGCCCTGCGATGCGCCGACGCTCATGCTGCCGCGCGTCGCGACGAAGCGCATGCCGATCTCGCGCGCGGCCTCGATGCTGTCGTCCAGCCGCACGCCGTTCGGGTAGATGTAGAGATGGTCGCTGCTGGTCGTGCAGCCCGCGAGCAGCAGCTCGGCCATCGCGAGCTGGGTCGACACGCGGACCATCTCCGGCGTGAGCCCGGACCAGATCGGGTAGAGGCCGCGCAGCCACGAGAACAGCTCGGCGTCCTGCACCGCCGGTATCGCGCGCGTGAGCGACTGGTACATGTGGTGGTGCGTGTTGACCAGCCCCGGCACCACCAGGTGGCCGCGCGCGTCGATCACCTCGTCGGCCTGCTGCGGCAGGTCGGCCGCGGCGCCGATGGCTTCCACGCGGTGGTCGCGGATGAAGACCGAGGCATCGCGCAGTTCGGTGCGCCCGGCGTCGAAAGTGGCGACGCAGGTCGCATTGCGGATCAGGAGCGTGGTCATGGCGCGAGACAATGGAGGCCTGGAGATGAGCCAAATGATCGCATCGAAGACTCCGTCCGGCACGCCCGACGCGCGTACCGCCCCCAAAGAATTCCTCGAGCACCTGTACCGCGTGGCGGTCGAACGTGCGCTGCCGCTGGCCAGCATGGGCCCGTACCTGCCGGCGCCGCCGAAAGGCCGCACGCTGGTGCTCGGCGCCGGCAAGGCCGGCGGCTCGATGGCGCAGGCGCTGGAAGCGCTGTGGCCGGCCGACGCGCCGCTGTCGGGCCTGGTCGTCACGCGCTACGACCACATTCCGCCGCGCCCCGCCGGCCTGGCGCAGCGCATCGAGATCGTCGAGGCGGCGCACCCGGTGCCCGACGCCGCCGGCCTGGCCGCGGCCGAGCGCATCCTGGCGCTGACCGAAGGCCTCACCGCCGACGACCTGGTGCTGTGCCTGATCTCGGGTGGGGGCTCGGCGCTGCTGACGCTGCCGGCGGACGGCCTGACGCTGGCCGACAAGCAGCGCATCAACCGCGAGCTGCTGGAAAGCGGCGCCCACATCGGCGAGATGAACTGCGTGCGCAAGCACCTGTCGCGCATCAAGGGCGGCCGGCTGGCGGCGGCCTGCGCGCCGGCGCAGGTGGTCACGCTCACGATCAGCGATGTGCCGGGCGACGACCCGGCCGTGATCGCCAGCGGCCCGACGGTGCCCGATGCGACCACTTGCGCGGACGCGCTCGCGATCCTCGACCGCTACGGCATCGCCGTGCCACCGGCCGTGCGGGCGCAACTGATCGACGGCACGCTGGAGACACCGAAGCCCGGCGACGCCGTCTTCCGCGGCCATGCGACGCACGTGATCGCGGCACCGCAGCAGTCGCTGCAGGCCGCGGCCGAGGCGGCGCGCGCGGCCGGCATCGAGGCCCATGTGCTGAGCGACGAGATGGAAGGCGAATCGCGCGAGGTCGGCAAGGTGCATGGCGCGCTGGCGCGTGCCGTCGCGCTGCGTGGCGAGCCCTTCGCGCGGCCCTGCGTGATCCTGTCGGGCGGCGAGACCACGGTCACGATCCGGCCGCGCCAGCCCGGCCAGCCCAAGGGCCGCGGCGGCCGCGCGGGCGAGTTCTGCCTCGGCCTCGCCGGTGCGCTGGCGGGCCAGCCGCAGGTCTGGGCGCTGGCCGCCGACACCGACGGCATCGACGGTGTGGAGGACAACGCCGGGGCCTTCGTCACGCCCGACACCCTGGCCCGCGCCGAAGGGCAGGGCCGCAAGCTCGCGGCGCACCTCGACCGCAACGACGCCTATGGCTATTTCGAGGCGATCGGCGACCTGCTGGTCACCGGGCCGACGCACACCAACGTCAACGACTTCCGCGCGCTGCTGATCCTGTAGCCGCCGCGACCGGCCGCCGGGGCCTCGCCGTCACGGCCGCGCGTCCACGAAGGCCCGCAGCTGCGGGTTCCTGATCTCGAACACGTCGAACAGCCCGAGCGCGCGCAGCGTGGGCAGCAGTTCCTCGATGTCGCGCAGCAGGGCTGCGCGGTCGTCGCCGGCGAGCCCCGGCCTGTCGAGGGCGACGGCATTGGCGAGAAACGCCCCGACCGACCCCTTGCGGATGGTGGTGCCGTTGTGCCGGACCTCGTCGACATGGTCCGGAAGAATGTCCTGTGCGCGCATGTACCGATCTCCTTGGTGTGTGGCTTCCAGCGTAGCGGCCAGTGCCGCGGCGGCTGTAGACCTCATCGGCCAATCGATAGCTCGAATCCGCCATGTCCGATGCCATGCCGGATCCGGCCGCCCGGCGTGCGGCGCTAGGGGAGGTTTTCCCTGAAGATCACCTGGCTGCGGGTGCTTTCCACGCCGCTCAGCGGTTCGCGCTTGTCGCGCAGGTTGGTGAAGATGCGCACGCAGCTCATCAGCGTGGTGTGCGGGCTCTGCGTGATGACCGCGTCCATGCTGCCGTCGATCAGCAGGGCGCGCGTGTCGGGCGTGAGCCCGTGGCCGATCAGCACCACCTTCTGGTCGCGGCCGGCCTCCTTCAGCGCACGCGCCACGCCGTCGGACGCACCGCCGATGTTGTAGATGCCACCCAGCTCCGGATGCTGGTCGAGCAGCGCGCGGGTCTGGCGGTAGTTCTGCTCGGCGTCGTCCTGGCCCTCGCGCAGGCCGACCACCTGCAGGCGCTCGAACATCTCGTCGATCACGTGCAGGAAGCCGGCCTCGCGTTCCTCGTGCGCGCGGTAGCTCAGGCTGCCCGCGATCAGCGCGACCTTGGCGCTGCGTGTGCCGATGAAGCGGCCGATCAGGTAGCCGGCGGTGCGGCCGGCGGCACGGTTGTCCAGGCCGATGTAGGCCGCGCGCGGCGAATTCGACAGGTCGGAGATCAGCGTGATCACCGGCACGCCGCGCTCGGCCAGCGTCGCGACCGCCTCGCGCACTGCCGGATGTTCGAGCGCCATCACCGCGATGCCGTCGCAGCGCTTGCCGTTGCGCAGCAGCGCGGCGGCCAGTTCATGCGGGTTGAAGCTCTCGATGAACTCGGTGCGGCAGCGCACGTTGAAGGGCGCCCAGTGCTCCTCCGAATAGCCGACCATGTCGCCCAGCATGCGGATGAAGCGGTTGGTGCCGGCCGGCAGCATGAACACCAGCCGCAGCGGCTGGGGTGCGAGCGCGGCAGACAGGGTCGACTCCGGCAGGTAGTCGAGTTCACTGGCGGCCTTCAGCACGCGCTGGACCGTCGCGTCGCGCACGCCGGGACGCTTGTTCAGCACCCGGTCGACCGTCGCGGTCGACACGCGTGCGGCGCGCGCAATGTCGACCACGCGGGCGCGCCGCGGATCGCCTGCCAAGCCTTCAGGGTTAACCCTCATAAATCAAAAACCATCATTCATCTGATTTGACGTTCGATGGGGTGAACTCTATCGTCCCCATGCCTTCAAGTCGATGGTGCATCAAAATCCATCAATCTCACAAACGGAGACAGTCCATGCCATCCATCAGCCGCCGCAGCGCTTTGCGCACGCTTTCCGCTCTTCCCGCCGCCAGCATCGTGACCGCCGTGCCGCGCTTCGCACGGGCCGCGGAGTTCTCGTACAAGTACGGCAACAACCTGCCGCTCAGCCATCCGCTGAACATCCGTGCGCAGGAAGCGGCTGACCGCATCGCCAAGGAAACCAACGGCCGGGTCGAGATCAAGATCTTCCCGAACAACCAGCTGGGCGGCGACACCGACATGCTGGCGCAGGTGCGATCGGGCGGCATCGAGTTCTTCACGCCGTCGGCGCTGGTGATCGCCACGCTGGTGCCGGTGGCCGCGATCAACGCGGTCGGCTTCGCGTTCTCGGACTACAACCAGGTCTGGGCCGCGATGGACGGCAAGCTCGGCGCGCACGTGCGCGACGCCATCGCCAAGTCGCGCCTCTATGCCTTCGAGAAGATGTGGGACAACGGCTTCCGCCAGACCACCAGCAGCAAGGCCGCGGTCACGACCGCCAAGGACATGGACGGCCTGAAGATCCGCGTGCCGGTGAGCCCGCTGTCGATCTCGATGTTCAAGGGCCTGGGCGCCGCGCCGGCCAGCCTGCAGTTCAGCGAGGTCTATTCGGCGCTGCAGACCAAGATCGTCGACGCGCAGGAGAACCCGCTGCCGATCATCCAGGTGGCCAAGCTCTATGAAGTGCAGAAGTTCTGCTCGCTGACCAACCACATCTGGGACGGCTACTGGTTCATCGCCAACGGCCGCGCCTGGGAAGCCCTGCCGGCCGACCTGAAGACGATCGTCGCGCGTGCCATCAACGACGCCGGCATGCAGCAGCGCGAGGACATCAAGAAGCTCAACGACTCGGTGGTCGGCGACCTGCAGAGCAAGGGCCTGGCGATCAACCGCCCGACGGCCGACAGCTTCCGCGCCAAGCTGCGCGAGGCCGGCTTCTACGGCGAGTGGAAGGGCCGCTTCGGCGCCGAAGCCTGGAGCCTGCTCGAAGGCGCCGTCGGCAAGCTCGCCTGATCGGACATGTCACACATCCTCATGGCCGATTCGAGCGACGCGCTGCGCGCCGCACCCGCTGCCAATGCGGCCAGCCGCTGGGCCGGCCGCGTCGACGGCTGGCTCGGCACCGTGGTCGAAAGCGTCGCGGCGCTGCTGGTGCTTGCCGAGATCTGCGTGTTGTTCGCGGGCGTCACGGCGCGCTATGCGTTTCACTCGCCGCTGGTCTGGTCCGACGAACTCGCGTCGATCCTGTTCCTGTGGCTGTCGATGCTGGGTGCGGTGGTCGCATTGCGGCGCGGCGAGCACATGCGCATGACCGCGCTGGTGAGCCAGGTCAAGCCGGGCACGCGCGCCATGCTCGATGCCTTCGCGCTGGCGGCATCGCTTGCCTTCCTGGCGCTGGTCGCCTGGCCGGCGATCGACTACGCCCATGAGGAGTCCTTCATCGTCACGCCGGCGCTGGAGATCAGCAATGCCTGGCGTGCCGGTGCCATTCCGGCGGGCATCGCGCTGATGATCGTCGTCGCGCTGCTGCGCCTGGTGCGCATCTGCAGCGTGCGCCAGATCGTGCTGTCGGTGCTGGGCACCGCGGCGGTGGTCGCGCTGTTCTGGCTGGCCGGCCCGCTGCTGGCGCCGCTGGGCAAGTTCAACCTGGTGATCTTCTTCGTGATCGTGGTGGCCGTCACGGTGTTCTCCGGCGTGCCGATCGCCTTCTGCTTCGCGCTGGCGACCTTCGGCTATCTCGCGCTGACCACCCGCACGCCGATGCTGGTGATGGTCGGCCGGCTCGACGAAGGCATGTCGCACCTGATCCTGCTGGCGGTGCCGCTGTTCATCTTCCTGGGCGCGCTGATCGAGATGACCGGCATGGCGCGGGCGATGATCCAGTTCCTCGCGAGCCTGCTGGGCCGCGTGCGCGGCGGGCTGTCGTACGTGCTGATCGGCGCCATGTACCTGGTGTCGGGCATCTCGGGCTCGAAAGTGGCCGACATGGCCGCGATCGCGCCCGTGCTGTTCCCCGAGATGAAGAAGCGCGGCGCCAAGCCGGGCGACCTGGTGGCGCTGCTGTCGGCCACCGGCGCGCAGACCGAGACCATTCCGCCGTCGATCGTGCTGATCACCATCGGCTCGGTCACGGGTATCTCGATCGCGGCACTGTTCACCGGCGGGCTGCTGCCGGCCGTGGTGCTGGGCGTGGCGCTGTGCACCGTCGTGTGGTGGCGCTACCGGCGCGAAGACCTGAGCGGGGTGCAGAAGTTCTCGCCCGCCCAGATCGGCAAGCTGCTGCTGGTCGCATTGCCCGCGGTGCTGCTGCCCTTCGTGATCCGCGCCGCGGTGGTCGAAGGCGTGGCGACGGCGACCGAGGTGTCGACCATCGGCATCGTCTACTCGGCCGTGGTCGGCCTCGTGGTGTACCGCCAGTTCGACTGGCGCCGCCTGCGGCCGATGCTGATCGAGACCGCGTCGCTGTCGGGCGCGATCATCTTCATCGTCGGCTGCGCGACCGCCATGGCCTGGGGCCTCACGCAGTCGGGCTTCTCTCAGGACCTGGCACGGCTGATGGCCGGCATCCCGGGCGGGCAGTACGGCTTCCTGGCGGTGTCGATCGTCGCCTTCGTGATCCTCGGCAGCGTGCTCGAAGGCATCCCGGCGATCGTGCTGTTCGGACCGCTGCTGTTCCCGATCGCCAAGGCGGCCGGCGTGCACGAGGTGCACTACGCGATGGTCGTGATCTTCGCGATGGGCATCGGCCTGTTCGCGCCGCCCTTCGGCGTCGGCTATTACGGCGCCTGCGCCGTCAGCAAGGTCGACCCCGACGAAGGCGTCAAGCACATCTGGGGCTACATGGCGGCTTTGATGATCGGACTGATCCTCGTCGCGGCCATCCCCTGGTTCTCCACCGGCTTCCTCAAGACCTGACAACCACATACAACCGGAGCTAATCCAATGAGCCGCTTTTTCGGAGAGATCCGCCAACTGGGTTACGTCGTGCCCGACATCGAGGCCGCCATGGACTACTGGAGCCGCACGCTCGGCGTCGGTCCGTGGTTCTACAACCCGAAGGTGCCGATCGTGAACTACCAATACCGTGGCGAGTCGCACCAGCCGCACAACTCGGTGGCGCTGGCCAACTCGGGCTTCGTGCAGGTCGAGCTGATCCAGACGCGCAACGACGTGCCGTCGATGTACCGCGACTTCCTGCAGGCCGGCCGCACCGGGCTGCAGCACGTGGCGTACTGGACGTCGAACTACGACGCCGACCTCGAGCGCCTGCTGGGCGAAGGCTTCAAGCCGGTGATGAGCGGTGAAGTGGGCGAGCGTGGCCGCTTCATCTACTTCGACACCGAATACCACCCGGGCACGGTGATCGAGCTGTCGGAGGTCGCCGGCCCCAAGGGCAAGATGTTCGACCTGATCCGCCAGTCGTCCGAGGGCTGGGACGGCAAGACCGACCCGGTGCGTCCCTTTCCCGACCTGAGCAAGCTGTGAGCGCGCCCGGGCGCATCCAGGCGCGCTACCTGATCGAGACGCCGCACGACCCGGCGGCCGTCGCCGAGGTGATGGCGGGCGAGCAGTCCTGCGGCACCTTCACCCGTGTCGAAGGCGAGACCGACGCGCTGCGCGCCCGCGCCCGCGCCACGGTCGAGGCCATCACCGAGCTCGAACCGGCATCGGCGCCGAGCCTGCCGAACGCGCTGCTCGAACGCAAGGGCACGCAGGGCCCGTGGCGCCGCGCGCACATCGACATCTCGTTTCCGGTCGCCAACATCGGCGCCAACCTGCCGACGCTGGCGGCCACGGTGTCGGGCAACCTGTATGACCTGGGCGAGGTCTCGGGCCTGCGGCTCGAGTCGATGCACGTGCCGGCCGAATACCGCGCCCGCTTCGAGATGCCGCAGGTCGGCATCGCGGGCACGCGCCGGCTGACGGGCGTCGCCAGCGGCGCGCTGGTCGGCACCATCATCAAGCCGAACGTCGGCTTCACCGCCGCGGACACGGCCGAGCTGGTGGCCCGCCTGTGCGCCGCCGGCGTCGACTTCATCAAGGACGACGAAGTCTGCGCCGACCCCGACCATGCGCCGCTCGCCGAACGCGTGCCGGCCGTCATGGCGGTCGTGCGTGCGCACCAGGAGCGCACCGGCAAGCACGTGATGGTGGCCTTCAACATCACCGACGAAACCGACGCGATGAAGCGCCACGCCGACCTGGTCGAGCGCGAGGGCGGCTCCTGCGTGATGGCCAGCCTCAACTGGTGCGGCCATTCGGGCATCCAGACGCTGCGGCGCCACACGCCGCTGGCGCTGCATGGCCACCGCAACGGCTACGGCGCGCTGTCGCGCCATCCGCTGCTGGGTATCTCGTTCCAGGCCTACCAGACGATGTGGCGCCTGGCCGGTGTCGACCACATGCACGTGCACGGCCTGCAGGGCAAGTTCTCGCAGCCGGACAGCGAGGTCATCGAGTCCGCGCAGGACTGCTTCACGCCGCTCGCCGAGGGCGTGGACGACCGCGTGATGCCGGCGTTCTCGTCCGGCCAGTGGGCCGGCACCGTGCCCGCGACCTGGTCGGCGATCGGCAGCGACGACCTGCTGTTCATGTCGGGCGGCGGCATCCTCGCGCATCCGGACGGCGCGGCCGCCGGCGTCGCCAGCATCCGCCAGGCCTGGGCCGCGGCACGCGCCGGCACGCCGCTGGCCGAGGCCGCCCGCAGCGCGCCCGAACTGGCGCGCGCGCTGGCCTTCTTCGCCAAGCCATGAGCGCCGCGCCGGCCATCGTCTACTACGGCGACGACTTCACCGGCGCGACCGACACGCTCGGCACGGCGGCGCGCGCCGGGCTGCGGGCGCTGCTGTTCCTGCAGGTGCCCGATGCGGCGCAACTGGAGCGTGCCGGGCCGCTCGACTGCCTCGGCATCGCGGGGGCGGCGCGGTCGATGGCGCCGGCCGAGATGCAGGCCGAACTGGCACCCGTGGCCGACTTCTTCCGCGCCAGCGGTGCGCGCGTTCTGCACTACAAGACCTGTTCGACCTTCGACAGCGCGCCGCAGGTCGGCAGCATCGGGGTCGCGGTGCGGCAACTGCGCGACGTCGTGGTCCAGCCCTGGGCCGCGATCGTCGGCGGCCAGCCGAACCTGGGCCGCTACTGCCTGTTCGGCAACCTGTTCGCCGCCGCCGGCAGCGGTGGCGAGGTCTACCGGCTCGATCGGCACCCGACCATGAGCCGCCATCCCGTCACGCCGATGCACGAGGCCGACCTGCGCCGCCACCTGGTGCCGCAGGGCCTGGCCGACGTGCGCGGTGTGGCCTGGACCGCCTCGGCGGGCGGCCCGGCCGCGCTGGCCGACGCCATGGCCGACGTGCTCGCGCACCGGCCCGAGGCGCTGCTGTTCGACGTGGCCGACGATGCGCAACTGCGCACCATCGGTGCGGTGCTGTGGGCGCGCGCGCAGGCCACGACGCTGCTCGCCGTGGGGCCGAGCAGCGTGGTGCAGGCGCTGGCCGGAGAACTGGCCACCGCACCGGCGGCGCGCGCGGCGATCGCACCGGCGCGCGGCCCGGTCTTCGTGCTGGCGGGCAGCCTGTCGCCGGTCACCGCGCGGCAGGTGGCGGCGGCCCGATCCTTCGAAACCTTGTGGCTCGACCCGGCGGAACTCGCGACGCGCGACCCGGCCGCGCTCGACCGCATCGCGCGCGAGGTGGCGGCACGGCTCGCAGCCGGGCGCAACGTGCTGGCCTGCACCAACCGGCCTGAACCCGCCGCCGTCGTTGCGGGGCGCGCGCCGATCGACGCCCGTGCGCTCGCGCAGTCCGGCGGCGACCTGCTCGCCCGCGTGCTCGCACTGGTGCCGGTGACGCGCGTCGGCATCGCCGGCGGCGACACCTCCAGCCTGGGCGTGCAGGCGCTCGCGGCCTGGGGTTTGTCCTACCTGGCCGAAGTCGGCCCCGGCGCGTCGCTGTGCCGGCTGCACAGCGACGTGGCGTCGCTCGACGGCGTCGAAATCATGCTCAAGGGCGGGCAGATGGGGTCGGTCGACGTGTTCGAACGGCTGGTGCACGGCACCGGCGCCGTGGCCGCCGAGGCGCTGCCGACGGCCGCCTGAAACCGCATCGGCGCGCGCGCAGGCTGACGCGCGCGCCGGCAGGTCCGACAATTGCTCTCGGTGCATCGACGGCACCGGCCTGATCGATCCGGTGGCGCTGGGCATATATGGCGCGGCATATGAACTATGGGGCCGCCCGTATGCGTGGCGCCGCATCAGGCCCTACCGTCGGTATTGCCGGATCCACGCCCCACGAGAGCCACCACATTCATGAGCATCAGCCCCAGCCAACCCGTCCGTTTTTTCCACCAGGGCCGGATCGTCGACGTCAGCGGCGTGCATCCGACCCGTTCGGTGCTCGAGTGGCTGCGCGAGGACGCCCGCTGCACCGGCACCAAGGAAGGGTGCAACGAGGGCGATTGCGGTGCATGCACGGTCGTGATCGGCGAACTGGCCGGTGACGGCGCACCCGGTGCCGTCGGCGGCCTGACGCTGCAGACCGTCAACGCCTGCATCCAGTTCCTGCCGACGCTGCACGGCAAGGCGCTGTTCACGGTCGAAGACCTGAAGCCCCAGTGCGCCTCGGCGCAGCGCGGCGACCCCGCGGCGCTGCCGCACGCCGACAAGAAGCCGGTGGTGCCGCTGCACCCGGTGCAGCAGGCGATGGTCGAATGCCACGGCTCGCAATGCGGCTTCTGTACGCCAGGCTTCGTCATGTCGCTCTGGTCGGCCTACGAGCACCACCAGGCGGCCGGCACCCAGCCGACCCGCCAGCAGCTGGCCGACGACCTGTCGGGCAACCTGTGCCGCTGCACCGGCTACCGCCCGATCCTCGATGCCGGCCAGCGCATGTTCGACCTGCCGGGCGTGCGGCTCGACACCCGGCCGGTGGTGGCGGCGCTGCAGAGCCTGAAGCGCGACGACACCTTCCACTATGCGAACCATGCGGCGGCGCCGGGCGCGCGGACGGATCGAACCGACCATTTCCACGCGCCGACCACGCTCGATGCCTTCGCCGCGCTGCGCGAGAGCCTGCCGCAGGCGCGTGTGCTGGCCGGCTCTACCGACGTCGGGCTCTGGGTCAACAAGCAGTTCCGCGACCTCGGCGACATCCTGTACGTGGGCGACGTGGCCGAACTGAAGGTCATCGAGCCCCGTGGCGACGCGCTGTATGTCGGCGCGGGCGCGTCGCTCGAATCGGCCTGGGGTGCGCTCGCGGCGCGCGTGCCGGCGCTCACCGACGTCTGGCTGCGCTTCGCGTCGCCGCCGATCCGCCATGCGGGCACGATGGGCGGCAACGTCGCCAACGGTTCGCCGATCGGCGACTCGCCGCCGGTGCTGATGGCGCTCGACGCCGACATCGAGCTGCGCAAGGGTTCGCGCGTGCGCCGCATGCCGCTGCCCGATTTCTACGTCGACTACATGAAGAACCTGCTGGAGCCCGGCGAGTTCGTGCAGGGCCTGTATGTGCCGCTGGCCGCGATGCAGCGGCAGGTGCGTGCCTACAAGATCAGCAAGCGCTTCGACTGCGACATCTCGGCGCTGTGCGCGGGTTTCGCGATCGAACTCGACGGCGAGACCGTGAAGGACGTCCGGCTCGCGTATGGCGGCATGGCCGCCGTCGTGAAGCGTGCCGCCAGGGCCGAGGCCGCGCTGCGCGGCCAGCCGTGGAGCCAGGCCAGCGTGAAGGCGGCCCAGGCCGCGCTGGCGGAAGACTTCCAGCCGCTGTCGGACATGCGTGCTTCCGCGGCCTACCGGCTGCGGGTGGCGCAGAACCTGATCCAGCGCCTCTGGCTGGAGACGCGCGCGACCGACGCCTTGCCGATCGAGGCGACGAGCGTCTGGAGCACCATGCCGCATCAGGTGCGAGCCGATGCCCAAGCCACCAAGGCCCTGAGCCTGGGAGCCTGACATGAACAAACCCGTGGACGCCCAACTGCTGCAACCGGCCGAGGCCTTTGCCGACTATCTGAAGAACACCGCCGCGCGCATCGACGCCGGCGCCGAAGCCAAGGCCCAGGAAGACGGCGTTCGCGTCGGCATCAGCCGGCCGCACGAGTCGGCCCAGCTGCACGTGGCGGGCGAGGCGAACTACATCGACGACCTGCCGGAGCTGGCCGGCACGCTGCACTGCGCGCTCGGCCTGTCGCCGGTGGCCAACGGCAAGCTCACCGGCATGGCGCTGGATGCGATCCGCGCGCTGCCCGGCGTGGTGGCGGTGCTGACCGCTGCCGACATCCCGGGCAGCAACGACTGCGGGTCGATCGTGCATGACGACCCGATCCTGTGCGACGGCGACATCCGCTACCTCGGCCAGCCGGTCTTCGCGGTGATCGCCGAAACCCGCGACATCGCGCGCCGCGCCGCGTCCCGCGCCAAGGAAGCACTGACCATCGAGGCCGCGCCGCCCGTGCTCACGCCGCAGGACGCGCATGCCAAGGGCCAGTACGTGGTGCCGCCGATGCACCTGGTGCGCAGCACGAACGAGGGCGGCGCGCAGGCCGCCATCGCCGCGGCGCCGCACCGCATCAAGGCGACGCTCGACGTCGGCGGGCAGGAGCAGTTCTATCTCGAAGGCCAGATCAGCTACGCGATCCCCAAGGAGGGCGGCGCGATGCACGTGTACTGCTCGACGCAGCATCCGAGCGAGATGCAGCACCTGGTCGCGCACGCGCTGCACCTGCATGCGAACGAGGTCCAGGTCGAATGCCGGCGCATGGGCGGCGGCTTCGGCGGCAAGGAGTCGCAGTCGGGCCTGTTCGCCTGCGTGGCGGCGGTGGCCGCCAACCGCTTGAAGCGCCCGGTCAAGCTGCGGCTCGACCGCGACGACGACTTCATGGTCACCGGCCGGCGCCACTGCTTCTGGTATGACTACGAGGTCGGCTACGACGACGAAGGCCGCATCCTCGGTGCCGAGATCACGATGGTCTCGCGCGCCGGCCACTCGGCCGACCTCTCGGGGCCCGTCATGACGCGCGCGATGTGCCACTTCGACAACGCCTACTGGGTGCCGGATGTCGCGATGCACGGCTATTCGGGCAAGACCAATACGCAGAGCAACACGGCGTTCCGCGGCTTCGGCGGTCCGCAGGGCGCGATCGCGATGGAGAACATCCTCGACACCGTGGCGCGCGAACTCGGCCGCGATCCGCTCGACGTCCGGCGCATCAACTTCTACGGCAAGGACGAGCGCAACGTCACGCCCTACGGCGAAGTGGTGACCGACAACATCCTGCACGAGCTGGTGGCGCAGCTGGAAGCGAGCAGCGACTACCGGGCACGGCGCGAGGCGATCCACGCGTTCAACGCGGCCAGCCCGGTGCTCAAGCGCGGCCTGGCGCTGACGCCGCTGAAGTTCGGCATCGCCTTCAACGTGCGGCACTTCAACCAGGCGGGCGCGCTGGTGCACGTCTACACCGACGGCTCGATCCTGGTGAACCACGGCGGCACCGAAATGGGCCAGGGGCTGAACACCAAGGTAGCGCAGGTCGTCGCGCACGAACTCGGCGTGAGCTTCGACGCGGTGCGCGTGACGGCCACCGACACGCAGAAGATCGCCAACACCTCGGCGACGGCGGCCTCGACCGGTTCGGACCTGAACGGCAAGGCCGCGCAGGACGCCGCCCGCACCGTCCGCGAGCGGCTCGCCGCCTGCGCCGCGGCGCGCCATGGCGGGAGCCCCGCCGACGTGCGCTTCGTCAACGACAAGGTCGTGGTGAACGGCCGCACGCTGAGCTTCGCCACGGTGGTGGGCGAGGCCTACCTCGACCGCGTGCAGCTGTGGTCCGACGGTTTCTATGCCACGCCGGGGCTGAGCTGGGACCGCGACACGATGCAGGGGCATCCGTTCTATTACTACGCCTACGGCGCGGCCGTCGCGGAAGTCGCGATCGACACGCTCACGGGCGAATGGAAGCTGCTGCGCGCCGACATCCTGCACGACGCCGGCAGGTCGCTGAACCCGGCGGTCGACATCGGCCAGGTCGAGGGCGCCTTCATCCAGGGCATGGGCTGGCTCACGACCGAGGAACTGGTGTGGCATCCGCAAAGCGGCAAGCTCACGACGCACGCACCCAGCACCTACAAGATCCCGACAGCCAACGACTGCCCGCCGGTCTTCAACGTGAAGCTCTTCGAGGGACCGAATTTCGAGGACTCGATCCACCGCAGCAAGGCGGTCGGCGAACCGCCGCTGCTGCTGCCGTTCTCGGTGTTCTTCGCGATCCGCGACGCCGTGTCGGCCGCCGGCGACCACCGCGTCGACCCGCCGCTGCGGGCACCTGCAACCAGCGAAGCCATCCTGAATGCGATCACCGCAGTACAAGCTTAGATAGCACTTAGACTTTGTCGGTGCTTGTTCCACCCGCCATGTTCACCTCTGTCTCTTTTGTCGCGGGATGCCGCGGAACCGGCTTCGCCGGGCCGCTGGCATCGCCCCCGGTAGGGGGTTGGCGAAGCGACACGAAGTGCGCGAAGCCTGGGGGGGAGCCAATTCATGCGTGACCAGGCGCTATTCGACAAGATCGATCTTCATCTCATACGAGTCCTGCACACCGTGTTGACCGACCGCAGCGTGTCGCGCGCCGCCATTCGGCTGGGCATGTACCAGCCCGCCGTTTCGGCCGCGCTCAAGCGGCTGCGCGAGCTGGCCGGCGATCCGCTGCTGGTGCGGTCCGGCGCGGGCATGGTGCCGACCGATGCGGCGCTGCGCATGATCGAGCCGGCCGCGAGCATCCTGCGCTCGGCCGAGGTGCTGTTCAGCGACGCGCGAGCCTTCGACCCGCAGACCGCGACCAACACCTTCCGCATCGCCGCCAGCGACTACCTCGACCCGTTGTTCCTGCCGATGCTGGTCGCGCAGGTCAAGAGCCAGGCGCCGCTGTGCAAGATCGAGATCCATCCGTTGTCGCCCGACTCCAACTACCACGCGCAACTGTCGCTGGGCAACGTCGACCTGGTGATCGGCAACTGGCTCAAGCCGCCGGAAGACCTGCACATGGCGCGCCTGTTCGGCGACGAGATCGTGTCGCTGGTCAACGCCGACCATCCGGCGGTGCGGCGCGGCTGGGACGCCGACACCTGGCTCGCGGCCGAGCACATCGCGCCCACGCCGATGCACCCGGGCGCGCGCGGCATCATCGACCAGATGCTCGACGCGCTGAAGGTGCAGCGCAACATCACGGCGCGCTGCGCGCACTTCAGCCTGATCCCCGACATGGTCGCCTCGAGCCTGCTGGTGCTCACGACCGGGCGTCAATATTGCGAGCGCTTCACCACCCGCCTGCCGGTGAAGATCCTCGAATGCCCCGTCGCCTTCCCGCGCCTCATGTACTACCAGCTCTGGCACGAACGCACGCATGCGTCGAGTTCGGCCCGCTGGCTGCGCGACCGCATCAAGTCGGTGGCGGCGTCGTTGCGTCCCGTGCCGGGCGCCGCCGCCGGCACACCCGGTTTCCAGTGAGAGCCCCCGAATGACAACCCCACGACTCCAGCTCGCCCACATCACCAAGCGCTACCCGGCGGTGGTCGCCAACAGCGACGTGTCGCTCACCGTGCTGCCCGGCGAGACGCATGCCGTGCTCGGCGAGAACGGCGCCGGCAAATCGACGCTGATGAAGATCATCTACGGCTCGGTCAAGCCCGACGAGGGCAGCGTGATGTTCAACGGCCAGGCCGTCAACGTGCGCAACCCGCAGGAGGCGCGCGCGCTCGGCATCAGCATGGTGTTCCAGCACTTCAGCCTGTTCGACACGCTGACGGTGGCCGAGAACGTCTGGCTCGGTCTCGACAAGAGCCTGGCGCTGGCCGACGTCACGCGCCGCATCAGCGCCAAGGCGACCGAGTACGGGCTCGACATCGACCCGTCGCGGCCGGTGCACACGCTGTCGGTCGGCGAGATGCAGCGCGTGGAAATCATCCGGGCGCTGTTGACCGACCCGAAGCTGCTGATCCTCGACGAGCCCACGTCGGTGCTCACGCCGCAGGCCGTCACCAAGCTCTTCGTGGTGCTCAAGAAGCTGGCGTCCGAGGGCTGCAGCATCCTGTACATCAGCCACAAGCTGCACGAGATCCGCGAGCTGTGCACCGCCTGCACCGTGCTGCGCGGCGGCAAGGTCACGGGCGTGTGCAATCCGCAGAACGAGACCAACGAGTCGCTGTCGCGCCTCATGATCGGCGCTGAGCCGCCGCCGCTGCAACACCGCGCGGTCAACGCCGGCGCGCTGGCGCTGCGCGTCAAGGGGCTGACGCTGGCGCGCGAGGATCAGTTCGGCATCGACCTCGACGGCGTGTGTCTCGACGTGCGCGCGGGCGAGGTCGTCGGCATTGCGGGCGTGTCGGGCAACGGCCAGAAGGAACTGCTCTATGCGCTTTCGGGCGAGGACACGCGCGCCGAGCCCGCGATGATCGAAGTGTTCGGCCAGGCCGCCGCGCGCTTCCGGCCGCGCAAGCGGCGTGCGCTCGGGCTGCACTTCGTGCCGGAAGAGCGGCTGGGCCGCGGCGCCGTGCCGACGCTGGGGCTTTCGCACAACCTGCTGCTCACGCGCAGCAACGCGGTCGGCCGCGGCGGCTGGATCCGCACCGGCGCGCTGGCCGGCCATGCCGACACCATCATCCAGCGCTTCAAGGTCAAGGCCGGCGGGCCGGCCTCGGCCGCGCGCTCGCTGTCGGGCGGCAACCTGCAGAAGTTCATCGTCGGCCGCGAGATCGACGCCAACCCGAAGCTCTTCATCGTCGCGCAGCCGACCTGGGGCGTCGACGTGGGCGCCGCGGCACTGATCCGCAGCGAGATCCTCGCGCTGCGCGACGCGGGCTGCGCCGTGCTGGTGGTCAGCGAGGAGCTCGACGAGCTGTTCGAGATCAGCGACCGGCTCTACGTGATCGCCAAGGGCCGGCTGTCGCCGTCGGTCGACCGCGCCGACGCCACCGTGCCGCGCATCGGCGAATGGATGAGCGGCCTCTGGGACGCTTCCGACGTCGCCGCCGATGCCACTGTCTCCGCCAAGGAAGTGACCCATGCTCAAGCTTGAACCCCGCCCGCAACTCTCGCGCTTCTGGAGCTACGGCTCGCCCATCCTCGCGCTGCTGATCACGGTGGTGATCGGCGTCGCGCTGTTCGCGCTGCTCGGCAAGGACCCGGTCAAGGGCCTGCTGGTGTTCTTCTGGGAGCCGATCAAGAGCGGCTATGCGATCGGCGAACTGATGGTCAAGGCCACGCCGCTGCTGATCATCGCGCTGGGCCTGGCGGTCTGCTTCCGCTCGAACGTGTGGAACATCGGCGCCGAAGGGCAGTTCGTGATCGGCGCGATCGCGGCCGGCTACGTGGCGCTGCTGGCCGACAAGAACACCGGCCCGTGGATCGTGCCGGCGATCATCCTCGCCGGCATCCTGGGCGGCATGGCCTGGGCGGCGATCGTCGCGCTGCTGCGCGACCGCTTCAACGCCAACGAGATCCTGGTGAGCCTGATGCTGGTGTACGTCGCGACGCTGGTGCTGGGCTACATGGTCGCGGGACCGCTGAAGGACCCGATGGGCTTCAACTTTCCGCAGAGCAAGACCTTCGACGCGGTCACGCAGATCCCGCGGCTCATCAAGGGTTCGCGCGTGAGCATCGGCCTGCTGATCGCGCTGGCCGGCGCGGCCATGCTGTGGGTCTTCCTGTTCCGCACGCGCGCGGGCTTCGCGCAGCAGGTCGGCGGGCTGGCGCCGGCCGCCGCACGCTATGCGGGCTTCTCGGCACGCCGCGCCGTGTGGATCGCGCTGCTGACCTCGGGCGGTGCGGCCGGCCTGGCGGGCGCACTCGAGGTCGCGGGCCCGATCGGGCAGCTGTCGCCGTACGTGCCCGCCGGCTACGGCTTCGCGGCCATCATCGTGGCCTTCGTCGGCCGGCTGCATCCGGTCGGCATGATCTTCTCGGCCATCCTGATGAGCATGTTCTACATCGGCGGCGAGCTGGCGCAATCGCGCCTCGGCCTGCCGAAGTCGCTGACCGGCGTGTTCCAGGGCCTGCTGCTGTTCACGCTGCTGGCCTGCGACACGCTGATCGCCTACCGCATCCGCCGCAAGGCCGCACCGAAGGCGGCGCCGTCCGCGGCCGCCACCTCGTCGCTGCAGGCCAGCACGCCACTCAATGCGCCGGCCGTGCGCGCCACCGAAGGAGCCCTGTGATGGAGGTCTACATTGGATTGCTCGGGCTGGTGTTCAGCGCCGGCACCGCACTCGCCATTGCGGCGCTCGGCCTGCTCGTCAACGAGAAGGCCGGCATCGTGAACCTCGGCGCCGAAGGGATGATGCTGTGCGCCGCGGTCGCCGGCGTGGCCGTCACGGTCGCGACCGGCAACACCTGGCTCGGCCTGCTGGCGGGCATGGTGGCCGGCGCCTTCCTGGCCGCGATCTTCGGCGTACTGGTGATCTGGCTCAACACCAACCAGTACGCCACCGGCCTGGCGCTGAGCCTGTTCGGCGGCGGCTTCTCGGCCTTCGTCGGCACCGACTACACCAAGGCCACGCTGCCGGCGCTGACGCCGTTCTCGATCCCGGTGCTGGGCGACCTGCCGGTGGTCGGCGGGCCGCTGTTCCGCCAGCATCCGCTGGTCTACCTGGTGATCCTGTTCGCCTTCGCGCTGATCTGGTTCCTCTACCGCACGCGTGCCGGCCTGGTGCTGCGCGCGGTCGGCGAGTCGCCCGAATCGGCCCATGCGCTGGGCTATCCGGTGCGGCGCATCCGGTTGCTGGCGGTGGTGGTCGGTGGCGCGCTGTGCGGGCTGGCGGGCGCCTACCTGTCGGAGATCTACTCGCGCGGCTGGAACGAGGGCATGGTCTCGGGCCGCGGCTGGATCGCACTCGCGCTGACCACCTTCGCGACCTGGCGGCCGGCCCGCGTGCTGCTCGGCGCCTACCTGTTCGGCGGCGTGACGATGCTGGGCTTTCACCTGCAGAACACCGGTGTCGACATCCCGAGCCAGTTCCTGAACATGATGCCGTACGTGGCCACGATCGTGGTGCTGGCATTGATCTCGCGCAACCCGGCTTTCATCCGCGTGAACATGCCGGCGTCGATAGGGAAACCGTTCTACCCCGGCTCATAATCTTTTGTTTCGTTTCGCCTTTCCAGTTTCTCCAGCAACCAGTCCACCGAGGATTTCGACAATGAATGATCTGAACAAGCGTTCCCTTCTCAAGCTGGCAGCCCTGACGGCCGTCGCTTCCGCCGCCCTCGTGGGCTGCGGCAAGAAAGAAGAAGCGGCACCGGCCGCGCCTGCTGCTGCACCGGCGCCCGCTGCGGCCGCCGCACCCGCACCGGCCGCGCCGCTGAACGTCGCATTCGCCTATGTCGGCCCGGTCGGCGACGGCGGCTGGTCCTTCGCGCACGACAACGGCCGCAAGGAACTGGAAAAGGCACTGGGCGACAAGATCAAGACCACCTTCGTCGAGAGCGTGCCCGAATCGGCCGACGCCGAGCGCGTGTTCCGCGACATGGCCAGCCAGGGCAACAAGCTGATCTTCGGCACCACCTTCGGCTACATGGAGCCGATGCTCAAGGTCGCGGCCGACAACAAGGAAGTCAAGTTCGAGCATGCGACCGGCTACAAGACCGCCGACAACATGCGCACCTACGACAGCCGCACCTACGAAGGCGCGTACATGGCCGGCATCATCGCCGGCGCGATGACCAAGTCGAACACGCTGGGCGTGGTCGGCTCGGTGCCGATCCCCGAAGTGCTGCGCAACATCAACAGCTTCACGCTGGGCGCGCAGTCGGTCAACCCGAAGATCACGACCAAGGTCGTGTGGGTGAACGAATGGTTCAGCCCGCCGAAGGAAACCGAAGCCGCCACCGCGCTGATCAACGGCGGCGCCGACGTGCTGTTCCAGAACACCGACTCGCCGGCCGTGCTCAAGACCGCACAGGAAAAGGGCAAGCGCGCCTTCGGCTGGGACTCGGACATGACCGCCTACGGCCCGAAGGCCCACCTGGCCTCGTCGGTCATCAACTGGGGTCCGTACTACATCAAGACCACGCAGGACGCGCTGGACGGCAAGTGGACGACCGGCTCCAGCTGGTGGGGCGTGAAGGAAGGCGCGATCGACATCGTCTCGATCGCCGAGGACGTGCCGGCCGACGTCAAGGCCAAGGTCGAGACCGTCAAGGCCGGCCTGAAGGACGGCAGCTTCTCGATCTGGAAGGGTCCGATCGTCGGCCAGGACGGCAAGGAAGTGGTCGCTGCCGGCGCGGTGGCCGACGACAAGTTCCTGTCGGGCGTGAACTTCTACGTCAAGGGCGTGGACGGCAAGGTGCCCGGCGGCGACAAGAAGTAAGCCCCGCGGCTTTTCACGCGCGTTGCGCGTGTGATTCGCCACCCCCCGAGGGGGCGGCGCGGCGGTGGCCGCATCACCTCGATAACCGAGGCGGGTGCCTTGTTTCTCCGCGACGTTCGCGCGGCGAGGCGGCATAGACGATAAAAAGGGTTGCCTCGCGCAACCCTTTTTCCTTTTTCCCGGGCCTTTCTTGTCTGCTTCCGATTCCGCTGGCTATCTCCAGCGCGGCACGCCGGCCTATCGCCGCGCGACCTTCGCCATCTTCTGCGCCGGGCTGTCGACCTTCGCATCGATCTACTGCGTGCAGCCCTTGCTGCCGCTGTTCGCGCGGCACTTCGGCGTATCGGCCGCGAGCAGCAGCCTCACGCTGTCGATGACCACGCTGAGCCTGGCGCTGTGCATGCTGGTGGCGGGCTCGCTGGCCGAGGCCTGGGGTCGCAAGCCGGTGATGCTGGTGGCGCTGGGCGTGGCCAGCCTGCTCGGGTTGGCGTGCGCCTTCGTCGATTCGTGGCCGCTGCTGCTGACGCTGCGGACCCTGATGGGTGTGGCGCTCAGCGGCCTGCCCGCACTGGCGATGGCCTATGTCGGCGAGGAGTTCGATCCGCCCTCGCTGCCGTCGGCGATGGGCCTCTACATCAGTGGCAATGCGCTGGGCGGGCTGGCGGGGCGGCTGCTCTCCGGCGGCCTGGCCGACCTGGGCGGCTGGCATGTGGCGATGGGCGGCATTGCGGCGCTCAGCCTGGTGTCGACCGCGCTGTTCGCCTGGCTGCTGCCGCCGTCGAGGCATTTCCGGCCGCAGGCGCTGTCGATGCGCGGGCTGGTCGGCAACCTGCGCATGCACCTGCGCACGCCGGCGTTGCGCACGGGTTTCGCACTGGGCTTCATGCTGATGGGCAGCTTCGTGGCGGTCTTCAACTACGCGGGCTTCCATCTGGCCGTCGCGCCCTTCAATTTGTCGTCGACCGTGATCGGCCTGCTGTTCACCGTCTACCTGCTCGGCAGTGTGAGCGCAGGCTGGGCGGGTGGGCTGGTCAACCGGCTGGGTGCGCGCCGCGTCGTGCAGAGCGGCATCGGCCTGATGCTGCTGGGCGCCGCAGCGCTGGCCACGCCCTGGCTGGCGGCGGTGGTGTTGGGGTTGGCGCTGCTGACCAGCGGCTTCTTCGCGGCACACGCGGTGGCCAGCGGGCAGGTCGGCCAGCGCGCGAACGGCGCGAAGGCGCAGGCCGCATCGCTGTATCTGTGCGCGTATTACCTCGGCTCCAGCGTGCTCGGATATTTGGGCGGCGCGCTGTGGGAGCAGTTGGGCTGGGGTGCGTTGCTGGCCGGCGTGGCGTGTGTGTTGCTGCTGGCGGCAGTACTGATCCGCCGCTGGTGACTAACGCTGCGGGCCGAGCCTGTCGATCAAAACTTCGCTGGCGCGGTTCAGGCCGATCACCTCGACCGTGCTGCCATGCTTGCGCAGGCGCTGCGTGACCTTGTCGAGTGCGGCCACCGCCGTCACGTCCCAGAAGTGCGCACCGGACACATCGATGCGCACCGCGCGCCCTTCGGTGTCGCGCACGTCGAAGGCGTCGACGAACCACTCGGCCGAGGCGAAGAAGACCTGGCCTGCCACGCGGTAGACACGCGTGCCGTCGGCTTCGTCCGATGCCCGCACGTCGAGCAGGCGTGCCACCTTGAAAGTGAAGAACACGCCGCTGAGCATCACGCCGACGGCCACGCCGGCCGCCAGGTTGTCGGTGGCGACGGTGACGGCCACCGTGGCGAGCATCACCGCGCTCGACATCCGCGGATGCCGCACCAGCGCGCGCAGCGACCCCCAGTCGAAGGTCGACGCCGACACCATCACCATCACGGCCACCAGCGCCGCCACCGGCACCTGCGAAACCCACGGCTTGAGCGCGACCATCAGCACCAGCAGGAACACGCCGGCGAACAGCGTGGACAGCCGGCCGGTGCCGCCGTAGCGCACGTTGCTCACCGTCTGGCCGATCATTCCGCAGCCGGCGATGCCGCCGAACAGGCTGGCCGCGACGTTGGCGGCGCCCAGGCCCGCGCATTCGCGGTTCTTGGCGCTGGGCGTGTCGGTCAGCTCATCGACCACGCTGGCCGTCATCATCGATTCGAGCAGGCCGACCATCGCGATGGCGAGCGCGGGCAGGGCGATGATGCGCAGCGTGTCGAGCGTCAGCGGCACGCCCGGCCAGGCGAAGCTCGGCATGGCGTCGGGCAGGTGGCCCAGGTCGGCGACCGTCTTGAGCGGCAGGCCGAGCTGCGTCGACAGCAGCGTCAGCACCACGATGGCCACCAGGGGTGACGGCACGGCGGTCGTGAGGCGCGGCAGGCCGTAGATGATGACCAGTCCCACGGCGAGCACCGCCCAGGTCGCCGTGTTGGCGCCCATCAGGTGCGGCAACTGCGCGGCGAAGATCAGGATGGCCAGCGCGTTGACGAAGCCGGTGCGCACCGAACTCGACACGAAGCGCATCAGCGCCCCGAGCCGCAGCAGGCCGAACACGATCTGCAGCAGCCCGGCCAGCACGCCGGCTGCGAGCAGATAAGCGAGCCCATGCGCATGCACCAGCGGCGCCGCGACCAGCGCCACCGAACCGGCCGCGGCCGAGATCATGGCCGGCCGGCCGCCGGTGAAGGCGATCACGATGCTGATGACGAAGGACGCGAACAGTCCGACCGCCGGGTCGACGCCCGCCACGAAGGAAAAGGCGATGACCTCCGGAATCAGCGCGAAGGTGGCGACCGCACCGGCCATCAGCTCGCGCGGAATGTTCTTGGGCAGCCATTCGGCACGGAGTCGGTTCAGGGGCATGAGGATGGTAGGCAGGGAACGGGATGAGGCGATGGCGCGTTCGGTCGATTCTGTGCCGCGGCTCAGCGCGCGGCGCGCAGCGGCTGCAGGAACGGCCGGTCATGGCGCCGGCCGAGCCGCGCCTGCACCAGTGCCAGGATGGCGAGCAGCGGAAGTGCGAACTCGAGGATTTCCTCCAGGCTCAGGAGCAGGTTCCGGGCGGCCATGGGCACCTGATCGACCACGCCGTAATCGAGCAGCGTCGCCGGCAGCCGGTCGAGGCATTTGGCCACCACGATGACGGTGACGAACGTGAGCGCCGTCATCGTGGCCGGCCACCACTTGCGGCGGGCGGGCGACGCCCACGGCACCGACACGTAGCGCCGAAGCAGCCAGACGGCCGACAGCACGATCGGCGCCAGCATGGCCAGCGCGCCCGCGATCTGCGGCGTCGAGGCGAACTGGTTGTAGAAGCGCGCCTTCAGGATGCTCACGCCATAGACCGCGGAGTGCAGGTCGGCCTCGCGCGCCGCCAGCGCGAGCAGCACGACGCACATGGCGGCCTTGTCGAGCCGTGACAGCCCCGGCACCCGGATCGCCAGCACCAAAGCGGCAGCGGCCAGGTACACGGCGATGGTGCTTTGCTCCACCGGGCCGTTCTCCTGCAGAAAGGACAGCGGCATGAGATGCGGCGTGACCAGGCCGACGGCCACCGCCACCGCCGCGCAACCGAGCGCCAGCCAGAGTGCGAGCCGGCCGTCGGCCAGCCGGCGCGACAGCCGCACCAGCCGGCGGGGCATCAGCGCGATCGACGGGCCGACGCCGTAGCCGTGCACCGCCGTCAGCCTGGCGGCGAGCGCCTGCAGCCCGGGCCGGAGCGTCGACAGCGCGCCCGCGAACACGGCGGCGAGCAGCATGCCGGCCAGGATGTCGAACGGAAAGTGCACGCCGACGTAGACCCGCGACCATGACGTGGCCAGTGCGATGCCCGCCATGGCCCAGCCGACGTCGCGCAGCGGACCGCGCAGCATCAGCACGAAGGCGGTGGTGAACATCACCGATGCGTGCGCACTCGGCAGGCCGGCGCGGGCGCCGTGCGCGATGTGTTCGGGGCTCAGGCCCAGCGCGAAAGGGCGCGGCATGCCGATCGACTCGGCCAGTTGCTTGGCCAGCAGCGACGCGGCGGCGGCGGCGAGCAGCGCGGTGATCACGTAAAGGCGTTCGGGCGGGCGGCGCAGCGCGGTCCAGCCCAGCAGGGCGACGCACAGCCAGGACGAGCCGGTCGCGATGGCCGCCGCCAGGGGCAGCAGCAGCGGATGCGGTGAGAAGCCGGCGCCGAAGAATGCGAACAACGCGAGGTTCAGCGATTGCACGGCGCGCTCCGTGCGGAGGAGTGGGGCAGCAGGGAAGACATGGCGATCTCGGGAGTGGCGGCGCGAAGGCTTTCGGCCGACAGGGCGATCCTGCCCGGCCTTGATGAAGGATTCATGGAAAGGCGCGTGGGGTGTTCGGCCGGGCGCGCGCATTGTCGGCGACGTGCCGATCCCCACGCCGCCGTGGGGCCTGGCGCAGGCGCCGAATCCGGTCGCACGGACCGTGCCCGCCCGTGCCGATTCGATTTAGAGTGACGCCATGAACCCCACAGAATTCAACATCCCGGCCGATCGCTTGCCTGCGCTGCTGTGCGCGATGCCGAAGGCCGAGCTCCACATGCACATCGAAGGCTCGCTGGAGCCCGAACTGATCTTCGCGCTGGCCCGGCGCAACGGCGTGACGCTGCCCTACGCCAGCGTGGAAGCGCTCCGCGAGGCCTACGCCTTCACCAATCTGCAGAGCTTCCTGGACATCTACTACGCCGGCGCCAGCGTGCTGCTGAAGGAGCAGGACTTCTACGACATGGCCTGGGCCTATCTGGAGCGCGCCGCGGCCGACAACGTCGTGCGCACCGAGATGTTCTTCGACCCGCAGACCCACACGGCGCGCGGCGTCGACATGAAGGTCGTGATCGACGGGCTGCACCGGGCCTGCGTCGACGCCGAAGCCGGGCTCGGCGTGAGCGCCGCGCTGATCCTGTGCTTCCTGCGCCACCTCAGCGAGGACGAGGCGTTCGAGACGCTCGAGCAGGCGCTGCCCTACCGCGACAAGTTCATCGGCATCGGCCTGGATTCGAGCGAGCTCGGCCATCCGCCCGAGAAGTTCGCACGCGTGTTCGCGCGCTGCCGCGAACTCGGCTTCCACCTGGTCGCGCACGCGGGCGAAGAAGGACCGCCCGAATTCGTCTGGAGCGCGCTCGACGTGCTGAAGGTCGAGCGTGTGGACCACGGCGTGCAGAGCGCCAAGGACCCGGCGCTGATGCAGCGGCTGGCGAAGGACCGCATTCCCCTGACCGTGTGCCCGCTGTCGAACCTCAAGCTCTGCGTGTTCCCGGATCTGACGCAGCACAACCTGAAGACGCTGCTCGATGCCGGCCTGGTGGCGACCGTCAACTCCGACGACCCGGCCTACTTCGGCGGCTACATGAACGAGAACTTCCTGCAGACCTTCGTCGCCACCGGGCTCACGGCGCAGCATGCCTGGCAGCTGGCCGCGAACAGCTTCGAGGGAAGCTTCATCGGCGAGGCAGAGAAGCGGGCGTACATCGAGCGGCTCGATGCCTGCTTCGCCAGCTTCTCCGCGGGCGGCTAGAAGTCCAGCTTGGCGCTCACGCTGAAGGTGCGCGGGTCGCCGGGCTTGATGTAGTTCTCATACTGGTATTCCCAGTACTTCCGGTTGGCCACGTTGTTGACCGCGAAGCGGAAGGTCGTGTCGTAGCCGCCGATGCGCGTCACATAGCTCGCACCGAGGTTGGCCAGGGTGTAGCCAGGCACCTTGATCTGGTTCGATGCATCGAGCATGGTGGTGCCGGTGTACTTCACGTCGGCCGACAGCTTGAGCCCGGGCACTTGCGGCACGGCATACGACAGCTGTGCGGTGGCCACCAGGTTGGGTGCGCCGGCCACGCGGTTGCCGTTGTACAGGCTGCCGCGCTGGTAGCTGCTGTCGAGCGCCATCAGGTTGCCGCTCAGCTCCCACTGCGAACCCAGCCGCGTCGACGCGCCCAGTTCGACACCCTGGTAGATCGACAGCCCGTCCTGCACCAGCACGTTGGCGCTGTTGGCGTATTCGGCGCCGCGTTCGATGCGGAAGACCGCGGCCGTCGCGCTCCAGCGCTCGTGCTCGGTCTTCGCTCCGAGCTCATATTGCTTGCTCTTCAGCGGATTTAGCAGATCGCCGTAGTTGGCGTAGGTCGTGCCGGGCGTGCTGCCCTGTTCCAGCGACTCGACGTAGCTGGCGTAGAGCGTGGTGTCTGGCGCCGGCTTGAACATCAGCGCGGCGGTCGGCGTCAGCACGCCGTTCTTGCCGTAGGTCGAAGTCCGCGTGCCGGTGGTGTCGTAGCCGTTCTGCGTGTAGTTCGTGCTGCGCAGCCCGGCCAGCACGGACCAGCGCTCGGACAGCTTCACCGTGTCGCTCGCAAACACGGCGCGCTGCGTGATGTCGCTGGTGTGGTAGCGCGAGAAGTCGGTGCCGCTGAAGTAGTCGTTGGTGTTCTGCGCATACAGGCTGCCCGTGCCGATCAGCTGGTAGATGCTGTTGCTGCTGTAGTTGTTGGTCTGGCGCTGCCACGAGGCGCCCAGCACGACCTGGTGTTCGATGTCGCCGGTGCGCACCTTGCCTTCGGCCATGGCCTGCCATTGGTCGAAGCGATGGCCTTCGGCGCCGTCGTAGCGGTAGTCGTCGTAGCCGCCGTTCGCGTCCTGGAGGTAGGCGATGCTTTCGTTGCGGCTGCGCGTGGCGCTGCTGTGGCTGTAGCCGGTGCTCAGCGTCCAGTCGGGCGCGAGCTGGTACTTCAGGCCGGTTGAAACCATGTTGAAGTCGGTGACCAGGTGCTGGCCCGCACCCACGAGGTTCGCGTTGTTTGCGCTGATGGTCGCGGGCAGGCTGGTGCCGGTGTAGCTGCCGGTGTAGATCGACGGCGTCTGGCCGGTGGCGGTGCGTTTCTGGTAGAGCGAATCGAAGCTCCAGGTCAGCTTGTCGGTGAGCTTCGCGTCCAGGCCGAGCGACAACGAATCGCGGCGCACATTGCCGTCGTTGTAGGTCTTGCCTTCCTCGTGCGTGGCATTGAGCCGGTAGCCGAAGCGGTCGTCCGTGCCGAAGCGCCCGCCCAGGTCGACGTGCTCGCTCCAGATGCCGGCGGTCTTGTAGCCGACTTCGATGCTGCGCACCGGCGTGTCGGTCGGCTTCTTCGTCACGTAGTTGACGATGCCGCCCGGCGAGCCGAAGCCGTACATGAAGCCCGAGGAACCCTTGAGCAGTTCGACCTGCTCGAACTGCTCGTAGGGCAGGGTGATGGCATAGCTCAGGAAAGGCTGGCCGTTGATGCGGTAGCCGTTCTGCCAGTCCAGCGGCAGGCCGCGCACCGTGATGTAGCTGGCCCAGCTGTTGTAGGCGCCGCTGTTGTCCGACACCGAGGCGTCGAGCGCGAACACGTCGCCGAGCTTGGAGACCTGCCGCTCGGCGAGGCTGTCGCTGGTCACCACGGTGGTGGAAAAAGGCGTGTCGAGCTGGCGGCGCGTGCCGAGTGCGCCACTGCTGACGGGTGTGGCGAGGTGCTGCGACGTGGCGTCGGGCGCTTCGGCATTGACGGTGACGGTCGGCAGGGCGGCTTCGCCGGATTTGGTTTCAGTGGTCTGTGAGTGGACGCTTGACGCAGCGCACAGCGCGATCAGAGCGAATCGGGAAACGGAGCCGGATGTGACGGAGGCGCAGGCGGCAGCGATGGCCTTGAGTTTGGGCTGGGACAAAGGGACTCTCTGAGATGTAAACGACAACGATTGTCATTTGCGATCTTGGAGGGAAGTGGGAAGGGGTTCAGTGAACCGGGCAGTGGCTGCGTTGGCGGATATCCATCAGCTGGTGCCGCGAATGCCGGTCTGCGCGCGCTGCGCCCACCAGTTCCAAACCGCCCCGCCCGCCATCAACACACACGTCCCCAAGAACACCGAGCGCATGCCGAAGTGCCCGCCGACGAAGCCGCCCATCAGCGGGCCGACGACCTGCCCCGTGTATTGCGCCGACACCGAGTAACCCAACATCTGGCCGGCGGCGCGTTCGGGCACGCTGTGGCGGATCACGCTGGCGATGCAGGGCAGCAGTCCGCCGAGCGACAGGCCCATCAGGAAGCGCAGCACCACCAGTTGCCAGCTGGCGGTCACGAAGGCCTGCGGTATCAACAGCACGGCCGACACCGCGAGGCAGCCGACGATCACGTTCCAGGCGCCGATGCGGTCGGCCAGCCGGCCGAGCCGCGCGGCCGACAGGATGCTGCCGAGCGCCGCTGCCGCCATCACGAGGCCGGCGACCATCGTGACGTGCGCGACGTCGGCCACGAGCTGCGCGACGTACACCGTGATGATCGGTTCGATCGACATGTTGGCCAGCATCAGCAGCGTGCCGGTGACGAACATCGCGATGACCGGGCGCCGGTCCGGGATCGAGGCCCAGCCGTCGTGCGGCTTCGCACCTTTCACGGGTGCGGGGCGCGGCGCCTCGCGGATCAGGAAGGCGGTCCCGAGGAAGGCCACGAAGATCACCGCGCCTGCTGCGAAGAAGGTCGCGCGGATGCCGATGAGCGGCGGCAGCAAGCCGCCAAGCAGGGGGCCGGCGAGGTTGCCGGCCATGATCGCGGACGACAGCGTGCCCAGCGCCCAGCCGGAGCGTTCCTTCGGTGTCTGCGTGGCGACCAGCACGGTCGAGCCGGACGCATAGCCGCCCAGCAGGCCGGCCAGCAGCCGCAGCCCGACGAGCTGCCACACATCCTGCGCGATGCCGATCAGCGCCATCGCGACGGCCATGCCGAGGCTCGCGCGGATCAGCATCAGCTTGCGGCCGTAGCGGTCGGCCAGACGCCCCCACAGCGGTGCCACCAGCGCCGCGCTGAAGAAGGTCGCGCCGTAGGCCACGCCGGACCATTGCACGATGGCCGCGTGTTCCGCGACGCCGAGCTGCTCGACATAGAGCGGCAGGAAGGGCAGCAGCAGCGTCATCGCCACGATCGTGGTGAACGAGCCGAGCATGCAGACGAACAGGTTGCGCCGCCAGTACAGGGATTCGGGCGAGGACGAGGAGGAAGGCATCGCAGGATTGTCCGGCGCGATCGCCGTACGGACCCCTGCCGGTTGACGGGGGGCGCCTTCGCCACGGCAGACCGGACAGCCGGGCGAAGGATGCGCCCGCACTAGAATCCCGGCCCGCGTTGCAGGCGTCCCGGCTGCCGCGTGGATCTTGTTTCACCGGGGCCATGTAGAGGACCACCATGTACAAAAACCTCGCAGCCGCATTCGCGGCCGCCTGTTTTTCCCTTTCCGCTCCCTTGGCGCTGGCGCAGGCCGCGAAGCCCGTCGCGCCGGCCAACCCAGCCAATCCGGCCACCTCCGAGCCGCTCAAGATCGGCTTCGTCTACGTCGCACCGCTGTCCGATGCCGGCTGGGTGCATCAGCACGACCTGGCCCGCAAGGCCGTCGAAAGCGCGCTCGGGTCGCGCGTGCGCACCAGCTACGTCGAGAACGTGGCCGAGGGCGCCGACGCCGAGCGCGTGATCCGCGACCTCGCCCGGCAGGGCAACAAGCTGATCTTCACGCCCAGCTTCGGCTACATGGAGCCGACGCTGAAGGTGGCGCGGGACTTCCCCGACGTGAAGTTCGAATCCGTCACCGGCTACAAGACGGCCGAGAACGTGTCGGCATCGAATGCGCGCTACTACGAGGGCCGCTATCTCGCCGGCGTCGCGGCAGGCCGCATGACGAAGACCCATCTGGCCGGCTACGTCGCCGGCTTCCCGATCCCCGAGGTGCTGCAGGGCCTGAACGCCTTCACGCTGGGCATGCGCTCGGTCGATCCGAAGGCGCAGGTCAAGGTCGTCTGGCTCGATGCCTGGTTCGACCCGCCGAAGGAGCGCGACGCCGCGATGACGCTGTTCAACCAGGACGTCGACGTGATCGCCTTCCACACCGGCTCGACCGCGGTGATGGCTGCCGCGCAGGAGCGCGGAAAGATGGCGGTGGCGTATCACTCCGACATGCGCCAGGTCGCGCCGGACGCGCAGATCGTCGCGGTCACGCACCAGTGGGGCGGCTACTACACGCAGCGCGCGCGTGCGGTGCTCGACGGCAGCTGGAAGCCGGGCAATCTCTGGGGCGGCGTGAAGGAAGGGATGATCCGCGTCGGCGATTTCGGGCCCAGGGTGCCGAAAGCCGTGCAGGACGAAGTGCTGGCCCGCCAGAAGGACATCGCCGAGGGCCGGCTGCAACCGTTCCGCGCCGTCGCCGACGTGCGGGACACCGAGGGCCGCGTGGCGATCCCCAGGGGTGGCGCACTGACCGACGCGCAGATCCTGCAGATGAACTGGCTGGTCGAGGGCGTGCAGGGCCGGCTGGTGCGTTGAGGCCGAGGCCGGCGCCCCGCATATAGCAGTCATAACGCGGCAGCGGTGGCGGCTGGGCGTCGACTGCATTAGTCTTGCGCCTTACGATGAAAAAAGCCTACCGCGCCTCCCTTTTGCGCTTCGACGACACCGGTCGCGCGCTGTTCGACGAAGACGGCCTGCTGGTCGTGGCACCCGATGCACAGGGTCGCCAGCGCGTGCTGGACGCCGGCCCGCACGCCAGCGTGGCGCCGCAGCATCCCGATGCCGACGTGACGCCGTTGCCGGGCCGCATCCTGGCGCCGGGCTTCATCGACATGCACATCCACTTCCCGCAGACCGACATCATCGGCGCGCCCGCCGACGGGCTGCTGCCCTGGCTCGAGAACTACACCTTCCCGGCCGAGAGCCGCTTCGCGCAGCGTGCGCATTCGGACACCGTGGCCGAGGTCTTCTTCGACGAGCTGCTGCGCAACGGCGTGACCACGTCGCTGACCTTCGCGACCTCGCACGTCGAATCGGTGCAGGCCTTCTTCGAGGCCGCGCAGCGGCGCCGGCTGCGCATGATCACCGGCAAGGTGCTGCAGGACCGCCATTCGCCCGATGGCGTGCGCGACGACACCGAGCAGAGCTTGGTCGACACCGAGGCGTTGATCCGCCAGTGGCACAACGTCGATCGCCTCGGCTACGCGATCACGCCGCGTTTCGCGCCGACCAGCACCGATGCCCAGATGCGCGGCGCAGGCGAACTCGCCGCGAAATACCCCGACACCTGGATCCACTCGCACGTGGCCGAGAACAAGGACGAAGTGAAATGGGCGCGCGAGCTGTTCCCGCAGGCGCGGTCCTATCTCGACGTCTACCAGGGCTTCGGCCTGATGCGCGAGCGCGCCGTCTACGCGCACTGCATCCATTTCGACGATGACGACCGGCGCCTGATGCGCGAGACCAGGTCCGCCACCGCCGTGAGCCCGACCAGCAACCTGTTCCTCGGCAGCGGCTTCTTCGACTTCGAGGGCGCCGACCGCATCGGCTACCGCTACGGCCTGGCGAGCGACGTCGGCGGCGGCACCAGCTTCAGCCCGTTCGCCACGATGATGGCGGCGTACTACGTCGGCCGCGAAGGGCAGACCAAGCCGGGCATCAGCATCCCGCCGTCGCAGCTCTGGTGGCGCCACACCGGCGGCGCGGCGCAGGCCCTGGGGCTGGGCGGCGTGATCGGCACGCTGCAGCCGGGCACCGAGGCCGACTTCGTGGTGATCAACCCCAAGGCCACGCCGATGCTCGCGCGCAAGACCGCACTGGCGGAAAACCTCGAGGAACTGCTGTTCGCGATGATCGTTCTCGGCGACGACCGGTTGATCGAGGGCACGGTGATTTCTCAAGCGCTGTCAGGTTGACATGCTGCGAGCGGCCCCTGCCTAGAATAGCCGCCCCAGCAAGGACCTTGACATGAGCATTAAGAGCGACAAGTGGATTCGGCAGATGGCCGAGCAGACCGGCATGATCGAGCCCTTCGAACCGGGCCAGATCCGCGAGCAGGACGGCCACAAGATCATCAGCTACGGCACATCGAGCTACGGCTACGACATCCGCTGCGCGCCCGAATTCAAGGTCTTCACCAACATCCACAGCACCGTGGTCGACCCCAAAAACTTCGACGAGAAGAGCTTCGTCGATTTCTACGGCGACAGCTGCATCATCCCGCCCAACAGCTTCGCGCTGGCGCGCACGGTCGAGTACTTCCGCATCCCGCGCAACGTGCTGACGATCTGCCTGGGCAAGAGCACCTATGCCCGCTGCGGGATCATCGTCAACGTGACGCCCTTCGAACCCGAATGGGAAGGCTACGTGACGCTCGAGTTCAGCAACACCACACCGCTGCCCGCGCGCATCTATGCGGGTGAAGGTTGCGCCCAGGTGCTCTTTTTCGAGAGCGACAAGGACGACGTCTGCGAGGTCAGCTACAAGGACCGCGGCGGCAAGTACCAGGGCCAGCGCGGCGTCACCCTGCCGAAAGCCTGAGCCGGAGCTTCGCTTCGGTCCTACACCCGCTCGCGCTCGCCGGGCGGGGTTTCGACAGAGGGTGACGGCACCATCGCTGCATGTCGTGCACAGGGCGCGAACTGGAGCGAAACATGGCGATCTACCGGTATTTGCGCGAGATGCATCCCCTCCGTCTGGCGTTGCTCGCCGCATTGTTCGCGGTGGTCCTGGCGCAGGTGATCGCGATGGCGATGGTCGCGCAGTCGCAGGTGCAGCGCGCGGTCATACGCGAGGCGATGGAGCGCAGCACGCGCACCGCCGGTGTCGCGCCGGCCGTGTCGGCGGGCGCGGACGAATCCGCTCCGGCAGAAGGCTTCACGCAAGTCAGCTTCGCAGCGACGCGCTGAGCGTACGATCCCGTCATCGCCACCGGGCGGTGGCATAGGAGCATGCGATGAGATGGGAAGGCAACGAGCAGTCCGATAACGTGGAGGACCGCCGCGGTGAAGGCGGCGGCGGCGGTGGTGGTGGATTCGGTGGACTGCCGATCGGCGGTCGCAGCGTCGGCCTCGGCACGGTCGCCGTTGCGCTGATCGCCGGCTGGATCTTCGGCATCAACCCGCTCACGGTGCTGGGGCTGCTCAGCGGCAACGGGCCGGCACCCCAGGTGCAGCAGGCGCCGGCGCAAAAGCCGCCAGCCAACGACCGCGAAGCAGCCTTCGTATCGACCGTGCTGCGCAACACGGAAGTCGTCTGGACCGGCATCTTCCAGCAGAACGGCGGCACCTACCACGCACCGCACCTCGTGCTGTTCCGCGGCGTCACGCGGACGGCCTGCGGCACAGGCGAATCGGCGATGGGCCCGTTCTACTGCCCCGGCGACAAGAAGGTCTACATCGACCTCGGCTTCTACGACACGCTCAAGAACCAGCTCGGCGCGCCTGGCGAGTTCGCGCAGGCCTACGTGATTGCACACGAGGTCGGCCATCACGTGCAGGACGAACTCGGCATCACCGCCAAGGTCGACGGCATGCGTGGCCGGCTGAGCCAGACGCAGAACAACGCGATGAGCGTGCGGGTGGAGTTGCAGGCCGATTGTTTTGCCGGTGTCTGGGCGCATCACTCGCAGGAATCGAAGCAGTGGCTCGACCCTGGCGACATCGAATCGGCGATGAATGCGGCGCAGAAGATCGGCGACGACGCGCTCCAGCGCTCGGCAGGCCGCGCCGTGGTGCCGGACAGCTTCACGCATGGCACCAGCGCACAGCGGCAGCGCTGGTTCAGCAGCGGCTACAAGACCGGCACCGTGCAGGCCTGCGACACCTTCAATGCGCGCTCGCTGTGACTTTCATCCGGCTTCGTTGCTCCTGAATTCGTAGCAAAAAACCCCCGTCACGACAACGTCATCGCCTTTTTTTGCGGCGGTGCGACAATAGCGGGCTTCATGACAAGCTCCTTCTCCAATCTTTCGCTGGCAGAACCGCTGGCGCGCGCCGTGGCCGAAATGGGCTACGAGAACATGACACCGATCCAGGAACAGGCCATTCCGGTCGTGTTGTCCGGGCAGGACGTCATGGGCGCAGCGCAGACCGGTACCGGCAAGACGGCCGCCTTTTCGCTGCCATTGCTCCAGCGGATGCTGAAGCACGAAAACTCCTCCACGTCGCCTGCCCGCCACCCGGTGCGCGCCCTGGTGCTGCTTCCGACACGCGAACTGGCCGACCAGGTCGCCCAGCAGATCAAGCTGTACGCCAAGTACACGCAGCTGCGCAGCATGGTCGTCTTCGGCGGCATGGACATGAAGCCTCAGACGCTGGAGCTCAAGAAGGGCGTCGAGGTGCTGGTCGCCACGCCGGGCCGCCTGCTGGACCACATCGAGGCCAAGAACGCGGTGCTGAACCAGGTCGAGTACGTGGTGCTCGACGAAGCCGACCGGATGCTCGACATCGGTTTCCTGCCCGACCTGCAGCGCATCCTTTCCTATCTGCCGAAGAGCCGCACGACGCTGCTGTTCTCGGCCACCTTCTCGCCCGAGATCAAGCGGCTGGCCGGCAGCTACCTGCAGAACCCGGTCACCATCGAGGTCGCACGGCCGAACGAAACGGCCTCGACCGTCGAGCAGCATTTCTACGGCGTGGGCGACGACGACAAGCGGCGCGCACTCAAGCAGATCGTCCAGCAGCGCGGCATCACGCAGGCCTTCGTCTTCGTCAACAGCAAGCTGGGCTGTGCGCGGCTGGCGCGTTCGCTCGAGCGCGAAGGTCTGCGCACTGCGGCGCTGCACGGCGACAAGAGCCAGGACGAGCGTCTGAAAGCGCTCGAGGCCTTCAAGAAGGGCGAAGTCGACCTGTTGGTCTGCACCGACGTCGCGGCCCGCGGGCTCGACATCAAGGACGTGCCTGCCGTCTTCAATTTCGACATTCCGTTCAATGCGGAAGACTATGTGCACCGCATCGGCCGCACCGGTCGTGCCGGCGCTTCCGGCCTGGCCGTGAGCTTCGCCAGCGGCGGCAATGACGTGCGCCTGGTGGCCGACATCGAGAAGCTGATCAAGAAGAAGATCGAACTCGAAGCGGTGGAGTTCGAAGAAGATCGCCCGCGTGGCCGCATCAACGACGGACGCCGCCACTGGCGCGAGGAAGGCGAGGCCGGCGACGCACGCGATGTGGTCGACGCACCGCGCGAAGCCCGCTCCGACGCGCATGCGTCACGCGGTGGCGGTCGCCCGCACCGTTCGCAGGCGCCGCGGGACCCGTTCTTCGAGCAGCCGTACGAAGCGCCCGAGCGCGACGCCGCGCCTGCCTGGGAAGCGAACGTCAAGGCAACGCCCGCCCGCGGCATCTCGGCCAACATCAAGAGCAAGCGCAAGGTCGCGGCGCTGTTCAAGAGCGCCGAGACCCACTGATCTCCCGGTACTCCCGCTAGAGAGCCGCGAGGCTCAGCGCCAGCCGCGGTGCCATCCGTACTGCGGATGGTGCCAACCCCATCCGTAGTTCGGGTGGTAGGCCCAGACGAAACCGATACCCGGCGAAACGTAGGTCGGTGCCACATAGGCGACGCCCGGCGGTGCCGCGTACAGGGGTTGAACCGGCGCAACCACGCAGCCGGTGAGCGTGGCCGCCAGTGCGGCGCCCGCTGCCAGGAGTGTGAGCTTCATGGTGGTCTCCTTGAGACGAAGGGTTGTGTATATGCAACCAACGTCGATCGCGGCGAGTGGATGACGACCTTTACCCCGCCGAAACAGTGCGACAGCTTCGTCGCCCGCACCCGTGCAGCGCCGTGGGCGGGCCGCCTGTCCCGGTGCCGTCCGATCCGTCTCGGCGCCCCAACACAGAGCATCGGCATGGCATCGATTGTGCTGCGCGATCGTGCGCCCATCCTTATGATGGCGCCCGTCGCTCCCTGAAGTAACAAGCGGTTTCCATGGTCCAGCTCGCCCTGCGTCGTCCATATACCTTCATCGTCATGGCGATGCTGATCGTGCTTGCGACGCCGTTCGTGCTGTTGCGGATGGCCACCGACATCTTCCCGGAGATCAATATCCCGGTGGTGAGCGTCATCTGGAACTACACCGGCCTGCCGGCGCAGGAGATGGGCCAGCGCATCTCCGGCCAGGTCGAGCGGGGCATGACCACCACGGTGAGCGACATCGAGCACATCGAGTCGCAGTCGCTGGCCGGCGTGTCGATCATCAAGGTGTTCTTCCAGCCCACGGCGAACATCCAGATGGCGATCTCCCAGGTGGTGGCGTCGATGCAGGCGCAGGTGCGGCAACTGCCGCCGGGCATCACGCCGCCGCTGGTCATCAAGTATTCGGCTTCCAGCGTGCCGGTGATCCAGCTGGCGCTGTCCAGCCCGACACGCTCCGAGAATTCGCTGTTCGACGCCACCGTCAACCAACTGCGTCCGCAGCTCATCACGGTGCCGGGCGCGGCCATTCCGTTTCCCTATGGCGGCAAGAGCCGGCTGATTTCGGTCGATCTCGACACGCAGGCGCTGCAGGCGCGCGGCCTGTCGCCGGCCGATGTCGTGAATGCCGTCAACACGCAGAACCTGATCCTCCCGTCGGGCACGGCCAAGTTCGGCGCGACCGAATACAACGTCAAGCTGAACGGCTCGCCCGATGCCATCGCCGGGCTCAACGACCTGCCGGTGCGCACCGTGAACGGGGCCACCACCTACCTGCGCGACGTGGCCTACGTGCGCGACGGCTTCTCGCCGCAGACCAATGTGGTGCGCCAGGACGGCGTGCGCGGCGTGCTGCTGTCGGTGCTGAAGAACGGCGGGGCGTCCACGCTGGACATCGTCGCCAACATTCGCGCGATGCTGCCGATCGCCGCGCAGACGATGCCCGACGACATCAAGATCACGCCGCTGTTCGACCAGTCGGTGTTCGTCAAGGCGGCGGTCAAGGGCGTGGTGTTCGAAGCCATCCTCGCCGCTGCGCTCACGGCGGCCATGGTGCTGGTGTTCCTGGGCAACTGGCGCAGCACGCTGATCATCGGCCTGACGATCCCGCTGTCGATCCTGGCGTCCATCCTCGTGCTGTTCGCGCTGGGCGAGACGCTCAACCTCATGACGCTGGGCGGGCTCGCGCTGTCGGTGGGCATCCTGGTCGACCAGGCGATCGTGACCATCGAAAACATCGAGCGGCACCTGCACATGGGCACGCCGCTGCGGGACGCGATCGAGGTCGGCGCCGGCGAGATCGGCTCGGCGGCCTTCGTGTCCACGCTGTGCATCTGCATCGTGTTCGTGCCGATGTTCTTCCTGTCGGGCGTCGCACGATTCCTGTTCGTGCCGCTGGCCGAGGCCGTTGTGTTCGCGATGCTGGCGTCCTACCTGCTGTCCCGGACGCTGGTGCCCACGCTGGTGATGCTGCTCATGGGCGGTTCGCATGGCCAGCACCAGCAGCCGGCCGCAGGCGCGAAGCAGAGCGCGCTGCAGCGCATGTACCTCGCCTTCGATCGCCGCTTCGAGCGCGTGCGCCGCGCCTACACGCTCGTGCTGTCGGCGGTGCTTTCCAGGCGCGGCGGCTTCATCGGCATCTTCCTCGGCTTCTGCCTGCTTTCGTGCCTGCTCTTTCCGGCGCTGGGCCGCGATTTCTTCCCGTCGGTCGACGCGGGGCAGATCCGACTGCACCTGCGCGCGCCGACCGGTACCCGCATCGAAGAGACGGCGCGCCTCGCCGACGAGGTCGAAGCGGCGATCCGCGAGCTGGTGCCGTCCGACCAGCTCGAGACCATCCTCGACAACCTCGGCGTGCCCAACAGCGGCATCAACCTGTCGTACAGCAACTCCGGCACCATCGGCACCTTCGACGGCGAGCTCCTGCTGTCGCTGAAGGAAGGCCACCGGCCGACCGAGCACTACGTGTCGATCCTGCGGGCCGAGCTGCCCAAGCGCTTTCCGGGCATCGAGTTCTTCTTCCAGCCAGCCGACATCGTCACGCAGATCCTGAACTTCGGCCTGCCGGCCGCCATCGACGTGCAGTTCAGCGGCAACGACAGCATCGGCAACATGGCGCGCGCCGCCGAACTCACCAAGGCGATCCGGCAGATTCCCGGCGCAGTCGATGCCCACGTGCACCAGCGCCTGGACGTTCCGGCGCTCAGCCTGCAGATGGACCGCACGCGCCTGCAGCAGTACGGGCTGACCGCGTCCAATGTCGGGCAGAACGTGCTGATTGCGCTGTCGGGCAGTTCGCAGACGGCGCCTGCCTTCTGGCTCAATCCGGCCAACGGCGTGGTCTACAGCATCGCGGTGCAGTCGCCGCAGTACGTGGTCGATTCACTCGATTCGCTGCTCGGCATACCGGTGGGCGCTGGTGCCGGCGCCGCCGCCGCACCGGGCGGCACGTCGCAGCAACTGCTGGGCAACCTGGTCGATGCCCAGGCGTCGCGGCAGCCGGCGGTGCAGTCGCGCTACAACATCGCACCGGTGATCGACGTCTACGTCAGCGTGCAGGGCACCGACCTCGCCAGCGTGGCGACGAAGGTGCAGGCACTGGTCGACGAGATGCGGCCCAAGCTGTCGCGCGGCAGCCGGGTCGACATCCGCGGCCAGGTGCAGACCATGCAGTCGTCGTTCATCGGGCTGGGCGTCGGGCTCGCCATGGCGATCGTGCTGGTCTACCTGCTGATCGTGATCACCTTCCAGTCCTGGCTCGACGCCGCCATCATCATCACGGCGTTGCCGGCAGCGCTGGCGGGCATCGCGTGGATGCTGTTCCTCACCGGCACCACGCTGAGCGTGCCGGCGCTGACCGGCGCGATCATGACCATGGGCGTGGCGACGGCCAACTCCATCCTGCTGGTGTCGTTCTCGCGCGAGCGGCTCGCGGCCGGCGTGCCGGCGCTGTCGGCCGCGCTCGAAGGTGGCGCCACCCGCATCCGGCCGGTGCTGATGACCGCGCTGGCGATGATCATCGGCATGATTCCCATGGCGCTGGGCCTGGGCGAAGGTGCCGAGCAGAACGCGCCGCTGGGCCGTGCGGTGATCGGCGGTCTGCTGTTCGCCACGGTGTCCACGTTGTTCTTCGTGCCGGCGGTGTTCGCCGGCGTCCACCACCGGCTGGCGCGGCGCAAGGCCGCGCACGCCCACGATCCACTGACGCCAGGAGCAGTCAACCCATGACCGAGCAACGCCACGCGGGGCTGGCCATCCACCCGATCGAAGCCGACGAACACCATGAACTGCTGCGACGACGGCAGATCGTGCGCCGCACCCGATGGCTGGTGCTGGCCGTGCTCGTGCTGATGGCGCTGGGCGCCGCCCGAACCGTGTTCGTGCGCATGGCCAACGCCAAGACGCTGGAGGCCGGCGCGACCGAGCGCGCCACCCAGTACGTGAAGACCGCGTTGCCGATCCAGCCGACGACCGGCCGGACGCTCGCCTTGCCCGGCACGCTGCAGGGCTATGTGCAGTCGCCCATCTCGGCACGTGCCAGCGGCTACCTGAAGCGCTGGACCAAGGACATCGGCGCCCGCGTGCAGCAGGGCGAGCTGCTCGCTGAGATCGAGACGCCCGAGATCGACCAGCAGCTGTCGCAGGCCGTCGCCGCGCGCGAGCAGGCGGCCGCCGGGCTGTCGCTCGCCAAGAGTACGGTGGCGCGCTGGGAGGCGCTACGCCAGAAAGACGTGGTCTCGCAGCAGGACCTGGACGAGCGCCGCGGTGCCGTCGCATCGGCCACCGCCAACCTGGCCGCGGCCGAGGCCAACGTCCAGCGCCTGAAGCAGACCGAAGGCTTCAAGCGGGTGCTGGCGCCTTTCGCCGGCGTGATCACGCGGCGCAACGTCGACGTCGGCGACCTGATCGATGCCGGCAGCGGCCGGCCGCTGTTCCTGCTGGCCCAGACCGACCCCCTGCGTGTCTATGTGAACGTGCCGCAGGCCTACGCCCAGCTCGTCAAGGCCGGGCAGCCGGTGGTGGTCACCCAGGCCGAGCTGCGCGGCCAGACCTTCAAGGGCGAGATCGCCCGCTCCGCAGGCGCCATCGACGCGACCACCCGGATGATGCAGGTCGAGGTGGCGTTGCCCAACCCCGGCGGCACGCTGCTGCCGGGCGCGTACGTGCAGGTGGCGCTGCCGCTGGCGGCGAGCCAGTCGCTCACGGTGCCGTCCAATTCCTTGCTGTTCCGGGCCGAGGGCGCGCGTGTCGGCGTGGTCGACGCGCAGGGCCGCGTGCATCTGCGCGCGGTGAGCATCGGCCGCAACTACGGCGAGACCGTCGAGGTGCTCAGCGGCATCTCCGCCACCGACCGGCTGGTGCTCAACCCCTCGGATTCGCTGGCCGAGGGCGATGCCGTGGCGGTGGCCAAGGAAGGCGCGTGAGCTTGCTGCGCGCCACGTCGATCGCCGGCGCCATCGCGGCCCTGCTGCTGGCCGGATGCGTTGCCGGGCCGGACTACCATCCGCCCGCGAACGACCTGCCGGTGACCTGGCAGCTCGAGCAGCCCTGGCGCCAGGCCGCGCCAGGCGACATGCTGGACAAGGGCCGCTGGTGGCAGCGCTACGGCGACCCGCAGCTCGACGCGTTGCAGCGGCAGGCGCTGGCCGGCAGCCCGACCATCGCGCTGGCCAGCGCCCGGCTGGCACAGGCGCGCGCCACGCTCGACGTCAACGGCGCGGCACGCTACCCGCAGCTTGCGGTAGGTACGCGCGCATCGCGCCTGAAGATCTCGGCGAACCGCCCGCTGACCAACTACAACGTCGTCAATGCCGAGACGGTGCAGAACGACTTCGCGCTGTCGCTCACGGCCAGCTACGAACTCGACTTCGCCGGCCGCGTGCAGCGGCTGGTCGAAGGCGCGAGCGCCTCGGCCGAGCAGTCCGCGGCGGACCTCGAGAACGTCCGGCTGCTGCTGACCGCCGACCTGGCCACCAACTACTTCAACCTGCGCGCGAGCGACACCGAGCTCGACGTGCTCAACCGCTCGATCGCGCTGCAGCGCCGTGCGCTCGACCTGGTGACGGCGCGGCACGAGCTGGGCGCCGTCTCGGGCCTGGACGTGGCGCAGCAGCAGGCGCTGCTCGAGACCACGCTGACGCAGGTCGACGTGCTCAAGAAGCAGCGCGCGCAGTACGAGCACGCCATCGCCACGCTCACCGGCACGCCCGCGCCGGTGTTTGCGCTGTCGGCCGACCTCAAGCCGATCGTGCCGCCGGCGATCCCGCTGGGCGTGCCGTCCGAGGTGCTGCAGCGCCGGCCCGACGTGGCGTCGGCCGAGCGCGCGATGGCCGTGGCGAATGCGCAGATCGGCGTGGCGACGGCGGCGTTCTACCCGAGCGTTTCGCTGGGCCCGTCGATCGGTGTGGACAGCCGGCTGGTCGATCGGCTTTTCGACGCACCGAGCCTGCTGTGGTCGGTCGGCGTGTCGGCCACGCAGGTGCTGTTCGATGGTGGCCGCGTGCGCGCCGGCGTGAACTTCGCACAGGCGGGCTACGACGCCACGGTCGCCAACTATCGCCGGGTCGTGCTGACGGCGATGCAGGAGGTCGAGGACGGCATCAGCGGCCTGACAGCGCTCGATCGCGCCACCACGCAGGCGCTGTCGGCCGTGGCCGCGGCGCGCCGCGTGCTCGACATGGCCACGGCCCGCTACGAGGGCGGCGCGTCGACCTATCTCGACGTCATCACGGCCCAGCAGTCGTTGCTGACCGTCGAGCGGCAGGCGGCGCAGTTGCTCGGCCAGCGGCTGGTGACCTCGGTGTTCCTGGTGAAGGCGCTGGGCGGCGACTGGTGCAGTGCCGAGCGCGGCAACGCACCGGCCTGCGTGTGACGGCGACGGACGGCGACGCGGTTCAGATCACCTTGAAGTGATGCGTGCCGTCGCGCCCGAGCTGCGCGACCAGGCCGAACTCCCAGTCCAGGTACGCCTGCATCGCTTCCGCCGGTGCGTCCGTGCCTTCGTAGGGTCGGCGATAGCGGTCGGTGCGAGGCGTCGCCAGATGCTGCTCGCCCGCTTCGGCCGGCAGACCCGCCGCGAACCAGGCCGCATTGCCGCCGGCCAGCACATGGACCTCGGCGTCGCTGCCGCGCGCATCCAGCAGCGCACGCAGGTCCTGGGCCGCAAAGCGCGCGAGCAGGCTGCTGCCGCAGGTCAGCACGTAGCGTGGCGCCGCGGGGATCCGTTCGAGCGCCTGCGCGAGTTGCGCGCGGATCGCGAACCAGGCGCCCGAAATGTGCTTCTTCACGTGATTGGCGCTGGTGGTGACGTCGATCACCGCAACCGTGGGCGGCTGGGTGGCGAGCCAGGACGCCAGCACGGCCGCAGACACCTCCTGCACGGTCGGCATCGGCGCATGAACGGCAGGCGCCGCACCCCGTTCGGACCAGGCGGTGGCAGGGATCGCGTCGACCACGTAGACCTCCCAGCCCAGTTGGGCGAGCCACGATGCGGTCATCGCTGCGCGCACGCCGTCGTCGTCGGCCAGCACGATGCGGGCGCCGCGCACCGGCACATGGTGATCGGTTTCCTGCACGAGCTGCCCGCCGGGCGCGCTCGAGAAGCCCGCGAGATGGCCGGCCTCGAATTCCTCGGGCGTGCGCACGTCGAAGTGATAGACCGTGCGGCCCGGCGCTTCGAGCGCGCCCAGCGCCGCATGCGCGACGCGCTGCACGCCCGCGCGTTCGGCCACGGCGCGCGCATCGGCCTGCGCGGCGGCGCGGTTCGCATCGCCGGGCGCGGGCGCCTGCCGAGCGGCGCCGTGGTCGAGCTGCTGGCCGGCGAGCTTCCAGCCGATGGTGCCGTTGCGCAGCGCCGCGACCGGGTTCGGCAGGCCGGCATTCACCAGCGACTGCGTGCCGATGATGCTGCGCGTGCGGCCGGCGCAATTCACGATCACCTGCGTCTTCGGGCTGGGCGCGAGTTCACGCGCGCGCAGCACCAGCTCGGCGCCCGGCACGCTGGTCGCGCCGGGGATGCTCATGGTCTGGTATTCGTCGAAGCGGCGCGCGTCGAGCACCACCACGTCGGCCTTCGTGTCGATCAGCGCCTTGACTTCCTGCGCCGACAGCGAGGGCGTGTGGCGCTCGTGTTCGACCAGCTCGCCGAAGGACTTGCTCGGCACGTTGACGTCGCGGAACAGCTCGCCGCCCGCGGCCCGCCAACCGTCGAGACCGCCGTCGAGTCGATGCACGCGCGTGTAGCCGAGCGCCGCGAGCCGGCTGGCGGCGAGCGGTGCGAGATCGGCGCTGTCGTGTTCGCCGTACAGCACGATCAGCGTGTCGCGCCGCGGAATCCGGCGCCAGGCGTCGAGCTCGAGGCGCGACAGCGGCAGGTTGGCTGCCCACAGCGGATGCGCCTGCGCGTACGGGTCTTCCTCGCGCAGGTCGAGCAGCGCGATCTCGTCGCGCGCGAGCAGGTGCCGGCGCACGTCGGCAACGGAAAGGGTCGGGACGTTGGTGTGATCGGCGTGGTCGGTCATGCGTTGCGCAGTTCGATGGAGCGGTCCCAGAGGTTCGGGAGCTCGGTGTTGGAATAGCCCGAGATGAAGGGCTTGCGCCCGCCCTCGGCCGGATAGGTGTGGCGTCGCACCGCGCCGATGTTTGCGCCGTAGACGTGGATGCTGATCGACACGCGATCGTCGAACAGGTTGTGCACGCGGTGCACGTCGCCGACGGTGGGCGACACGGCCTCGACGTCGCCCGCATCGAGCCGGACGCCGTCGCCGTGGGGCACGGCACGGCCGTCGTCGCCGAGCCGCCAGGGCTGGCTGAATTCGGCGCCGCGCAGCATGCCGATCAGGCCCCAGACGGTGTGGTCGTGCACCGGCGTGGCCTGGCCCGGACCCCAGACGAAGCTCACGACCGAGAAGCGCTCCGTCGAATCGGCGTGCAGCAGGAACTGCTGATAGCGATCGGGGTTCGGCTGCGCGTACGCCGCCGGCAGCCAGTCGTCCTGCGCGACCAGCGTGCGCAGCAGCGCGCCGCCTTCGGCGAGCACGCGGGCCTCGTCGGGCTCGCCGTCCAGCAACCGGCCGAAGGCCGTGACGAAGTCGCGCAACGGCGCGATGCCGCGCGGTGTCGCAGCCGGTGCCGACGGTGTTGCCGGCGCCGTGGGAATGTCTGTCGCAGTGTTCATCGTGTCGAGCGTCAAGCGGCCGGCAGGGCGGTCGGAGCCGGCATTTTCAACGCTCCAGCGCCGCCTTGCCCGCGGCCAGCAGGATGGCGTCGTTCTGCGGTGCATGGATGCGGCTGCACAGCACGTCGCGGTGGTGCCGCTCCAACGGGTTCTGGCGCGCCAGGCCGTGGTTGCCGCTGAGCTGCAGCGCCAGTTCGACGACGCGGATCGCGTTCGTCGTGACGGTGTACTTCAGCAGTCCGCTGTCGGTGGCGGCGGGCGCGTGGCCCGTGTCGACCGCCGTGCTGGCCTGGTCGAGCAGCAGGGCGTTCACCCGCAGCAGCGCCGCGATCTCGCCGACCTGTTCCTGCACGCGCGGCAGGCTCGCGAGCGGCGCGCCCAGGCTGCCGGGTGCGCGCTCGCGCAGGAAGCCGAGCAGCCAGTCCTGTGCGGCGCGCGCGACCGCGTCGTAGATCGTGCCGAGCAGCACGACCATCCAGGCCTGCTGGTCGGCCGTCGCGGCGACGTTCGCCGGGCTGCCGGCATCGGGCGCCCAGTCCGCGGGCGCCCGCAGGTCGACGGCGTGCGCAAACGGAATCCTCACGTTCTCGAAGATGGTTTCGTGGCTGCCCGACGCGCGCAGCCCGAGGTGGTCCCAGCTCGCGATCACGCGCACGCCGGGTGCGCTGCGCGGCACGAGGAAGGTGCCGACCCGGGGCTCCGCCTCTTCCGTGCGCGCCCACACCGCCAGCCAGCCGAGCCCTTCGATGCCGGTGGTGTAGAGCTTGTGGCCGTCGAGCAGCCAGTCGTCGCCGTCGCGGCGGGCGATGGTGTCGGGCAGGCCGCCGCGCGAGGGCGATCCGAGGACCGGTTCCACACGCAATGCGTTGACCAGCACGCCGCGTTCGGCGCCATCGCGCAGCACGCGCTCGCGCAGCGCGGCCGGCCAATGGCCGAGCGCGACCGCGTGGTGCTGCAGGTAGGTCATGGCGAGGATCAGCGCGGTGGAGGGCTCGCCGCGTGCGACGGCCGCCATCACCCGCCGTGCGGTCGCGAGCGTCGCGCTGCCGCCACCATAGGCGCCCGGCGCGACCAGGCCGATCAGCCCGTGGCGCTGCAGTGTCGCGAAGTTGTCGTGCGGAAAGCGGCCGCTCTGGTCGTGGTCTGCGGCCGTCGCGGCGAACTGGGCCGACAGGCCGGCGAGCAGCGCGGCGTCGGGCGCCGCCGGCGCGTCGGCCGGTGGCGGCACGACGGACGCGAGCGTCGCAGGCGCCGGCTGCGCTTCAGTGGATGAAGAGGGCGCCACGCGGCGCAGGGCGATGGAGGTCATGGCGCCGAAGGTACGACCGGGGCCATGCCGGACGAACAAAGTTTCCCGCATATCCAAGCGCACTTTTCGTCCTTGGCTTTCGGTGGCGCTGCCCGTACGGTCCTGTCCTTCGCTTCATCGCAGACGCCCATGAGCCAGAGCCCCATCGAATTCATCGGAATGATCCAGGGTCAGAAGGTCTCGGAGACCCATGCCGCGCAAGGTCCGGCGCTGGACCGCGACTATGTGCGTGCCTTCGCGCAGGCGCACGAGCAGGCCGGCTTCGACCGTGTGCTGGTGCCGCACCATTCCACCGGCCCCGACGCGACGCTGACGGTGGCCTACGCCGCCAGCGTGACCGAACGCATCCACTTCATGCTGGCGCATCGCCCTGGCTTCGTGGCGCCGACGCTGGCGGCGCGGCAGTTCGCATCGCTCGACCAGTTCAGCGGCGGGCGGCTCGCGGTGCACTACATCTCGGGCGGCTCCGACGAGGAGCAGCGCCGCGACGGCGACTGGCTCGGCCACGACCAGCGCTATGCGCGCACCGACGAATACCTCGACGTGCTGCGCAAGGTGTGGACCGCCGACCAGCCCTTCGACCACGTCGGCGCGCATTACCGTTTCGAGAACGCCTTCTCCGAGGTCAAGCCGTTGCAGACGCTGAACGGTCGGCCGCACGTGCCGGTGTATTTCGGTGGTGCGTCCGACGCCGCCATCCCCGTCGCGGGCCGGCATGCCGATGTCTACGCGCTGTGGGGCGAGTCGCTGGAGCAGGCGCGCGAGCTCATCGGCCGCGTGCGCGCCGAGGCCGCGAAGCATGGGCGCACGGTGCGCTTCTCGGTCTCGTTCCGGCCGATCCTGGCGGCCACGCAGGCGCAGGCCTGGGCGCGCGCGGACGCCATCCTGGCCGAGACCCGGCGCCTGCGTGTGGTCCAGGGTTTCGGCCGTGGCGGGCCGCAGCAGAGCGAGGGTGCACGGCGCCTGCTGGCCGCCGCCGACAAGGGCGCGCGGCTCGACAAGCTGCTGTGGACCGCGATCGCGCGAGAGACCGGCGGCCGCTCGAACAGCACCGCGCTGGTCGGTACGCCGGAGCAGGTGGCCGACGCGCTGCTCGACTACCACGACCTCGGCGTGACCACCTTCCTGATCCGCGGCTTCGACCCGCTGGAAGACGCGCTCGACTATGGCCGCGAACTGATCCCGCGCACGCGTGAACTCGTGGCGCGGCGCTTGGCGTCGGTCCGCAAGGCGGCTTGATCTCGCGGGCCGTCGTGCCCCCATCCCAACCTTCCCCCGGCGGGGGAGGAAGCAACTCGAACAGCAGGAGCAACCCATGAGTGCCGTCTTTTCCATCGATCGCCAGGCAGCGCAGCCGCTGCGGCTCAATCCCGAGCCGAAGCAGAAGTTCTGGTTCGACCCGCCTGCGCCGCGCACCAGCATCGAAGCCGAACGCCGCCACCGCAAGGAGCGGCTCGCGGGTGCCTTCCGCCTGTTCGCGGAGTTCGGATTCGCGCAGGGCCTTGCCGGCCACATCACCGCGCGCGACCCGGAGCTCACCGACCACTTCTGGGTCAATCCGCTCGGCGTGCATTTCTCGCGCATCAAGGTGTCCGACCTGCTGCTGGTCAACGCGAAGGGCGAGACCGTGGTCGGCGACCGGCCGCTCAACAAGGCCGCCTTCGCGATCCATGCCGCGATCCACGAGCACAACCCGAAGATCATCGCGGCCGCGCACACCCACTCGACCTATGGCAAGGCGTGGTCCACGCTGGGCCGGCCGCTCGACACGCTCACGCAGGACGCCTGCGTGTTCCATGGCGACGTGGCGCTGTTCGACGACTTCACCGGCATGGTGGTCGACGGCAGCGAAGGGCAGCGCATCGCCGAGGCGCTGGGCGACGGCAAGGGTGCGATCCTGAAGAACCACGGCATCCTGACGGCCGGCCCGACGGTCGAGGCCGCAGCGTGGTGGTACATCGCGCTGGACAACGCCTGCCACACGCAACTGCTGGCCGAAGCCGCAGGCACGCCGCAGCCGATCGACGAGGCCACGGCGCGCCATACGCATGGCCAGATCGGCGGACCCGAGGGCGCGCTGTATTCGTTCGAGAGCCTGTACGAAGGATTGGTCGAGCGTCAGCCCGAACTGCTGCGGTAGCGCCTGGCGCTCAGTGGTCCACGGAGGACTCCGCCTCGATCCGTGCATGGCGCTCCGCCGCGAGGGCGAGCGGCGCGCCGAGCCCGGTCATGGCGTGCAGCGCCCGCGCGCTCGCCAGCGCGGCCTGTGACGCCTGCCGTCCGGCGGCCAGCAGCGTGGCCGACCGGGTGGCGTCGGCATCGCGCAGGCCATGGCGCAGCAGCGCATGGGCGGCGAAGAGTGCGCCGCCGAACCTGCGTGCTTCCGCCAGGACGTCGGGCGCACAGCCGGCCAGTTGCGCGCCTGCGATGCCCGCGGCTTCGCCCAGTGGCGCGTAGCTGCGCGTCACGGCTTCTGCGGTCTGCGCTTCGCCCAGGGCCACGACCTCGTGCTCGCAGGTCTGGACCATCGCGATGCCGATGGCCTTGAGCGCCTGCGCGTCCTGGCAGCGCGACAGCAGCCGGAACGCACCGCTTGTGAGGTAGTCGCCGACCAGCACGCGGCCGGCCGGCCGCAGCGGAACCGGCAGGTGATGGTCGTCGTCGATGCGCACATGCAGGCGGTGCAGCCCGACGTGGATGAGTTCGAGCGCAGCGCCGAGCTCCACGCAGTCCTGGCTGTCCGAGAAGCTGCAGACGATGCCGGACAGCACGAAAGTGGCTTCGCCCTGCTTGAGCAGCAGGCGCGCCTGGTCGATGGGGGCCGCGCGACTGTCGAGCACGGAAAGCAGCGCGTCGCTGACGCGCGATTGAACGGAAACCACGGAATTCATCCCCGGATTGTCGCGGCCTCTCAGCCGGGTGCCTGCGCCTGCTCGCAATGCACTTCGATGTGCTCGCGGTCCGCCAGCGTCGCGCCGATGCGTGCCGCGCTGAGGCAGCCGCCCCAGACGCAGCCGGTGTCGGTCGAGAGCAGGTCGGGCCGCGAGACCCAGCCCAGCGTCGACCAGTGGCCGAACGCGATCGTCGCGGCCGCGGTCTTGCGGCCCGGCACGTCGAACCACGGCATGAAGCCGTCCGGCGCGCTGGCTGCGGCGTCCTTGCTGTCGAACTCCATCGTGCCGTCGGCGCTGCAGTAGCGCAGCCGCGTGAGTGCGTTGACGATCACGCGCAGCCGTGCGCTGCCGGTGAGCCCGGGGTTCCACTGTGCCGGTTCGTTGCCGTACATGGTCTGCAGGAAGTCGCCGAGCCCGGGTCCGCGCAGCACCGACTCGACTTCGGACGCGAAGACCAGCGTGTCGGCCAGCGTCCATTGCGGCAGCACGCCCGCATGCACCATCAGCAGGTCACCGGCGGCGCTGCCGGTGCCGACGCGCCGGTGCAACGCCATGTGTTGATGGCGCAGCCAGTCGATCAGCGCGCCGCGGTCGGGCGCATCGAGGATGCTGGCGAGCGTGTCGCGCCGGCCCTGCTTGCGCACGCCGTACGCCACGCCCAGCAGGTGCAGGTCGTGGTTGCCGAGCAGGCTGTGCGCCGCGCCGCCGAGCCGCTGCACGCGCCGCAGCACGTCGGCCGACGCCGGCCCGCGGTTGACGAGGTCGCCGAGCAGCACCAGCGTGTCGCGGCTCGGGGAGAAGTCGATGGTGTCGAGCAGGCGCTGCAGGGCGGCGTCGCAGCCCTGTACGTCACCGATGAGGAAAAGAGACATTGTTCGAGGATTCTGCGCCTGAGTGGGGGAGGGGTTCGTGAGCCCGTGCTCAACGTCACCCGGATGGTATCGGCCTTGATATCTCTTTCTGAATGATATATCTTGGGATACATACCATTAGACGGGGAGCATCACATGTCCATCAGGGCCACCAGCCAGCAAACAGCCAAGATTTTCACGACGGGGCGCAGCCAGGCCGTGCGCCTGCCTCTCGAATATCGCTTCGATGAAAAAGAGGTCTACATCCGCCGTGACCCGTCCACGGGCGATGTGATCCTCTCGCGGCGGCCAGATTCCTGGGAGGACTTCTTTGCATTGGATGCAACGACCGAGGTTCCTGCCGACTTCATGACCGACGAGGACCGCAATCAGGGCGAGCATGCGCGCGATCCCTTCGCAGGGTCCGCGGAATGACGACCTACCTGCTCGACACGAACATGGCGAGCCACATCATCAAGGGTGACATTCCGCGTGTGCGCGAGCGTCTGGTCGCCGTGCCGATCCATCGGATCGCAATTTCCGTGGTGACCCAGGCGGAACTGCTTTTCGGCATGGCCAAGCGAGGTCATCCCGAGGGCCTCAAGACGCGTGTCGGGGCGTTTCTGGCCCGGGTCACGATATTGCCCTGGACGGCCGAGATCGGAGCGGTCTATGCCGAACTGCGCGCGCGTTGCGAGGCGGGTGGCGTGCCGCTTGCGCCGATGGACATGATGATTGCAGCGCATGCGAAGGCACTCGACCTGGCTGCCGCGAAGGTGGAAGACGATGCGATCCTCATCACCAGGGATCGGGCCTTTTCCCGTGTGCCGGGCGGCCTCGCGCTGGACGACTGGACGGTGTAGGTCGCGTTGCCTTTGAAGTAAAGTGCGCGATCCCCATTCTCCCTCCCCTTCATGGATGTTTTTCTGCTGGCCTTGCTGACGACGCTCAACGCGCTCTTCGCAATGTCCGAAATGGCCCTGTCCACCAGCCGTCGCGCGCGGCTCGCCGCACTGGCCGAAACCGGGGATGCCGGCGCCGCTGCGGCGCTCCGGCTGATGGAGGACCCGACGCAGTTCCTGTCCAGCGTCCAGATCGGCATCACCTCCATCGGCATGCTCAGCGGCATCGTCGGCGAGGCCGCCTTCGCGGCGCCGCTTGCCGTCTGGATGACCGGTGTCGGCATGGGCGAGGGCACGGCCAGCATCGCGTCGACCGCCGTCGTGGTGACCTGCATCACCTTCTTCACGATCATCTTCGGCGAGCTGGTGCCCAAGCGCATCGGCCAGCTCTACCCCGAGCCGGTGGCGCGCTTCGTGGCCCGGCCGATGCGCGGGCTGGCGACGGCCGCCAAGCCCTTCGTGCTGCTGCTGTCGGGGGCGACCGCCACCACGCTGAAGCTACTGCGCATCGACTCCAACGCCGCGCGCACCGTGACCGAGGAAGAGATCTCGGCCAGCCTTGAAGAGGGCGTGGACGCCGGCGTGATCGAGATGCACGAGCACCAGATGGTGCGCAACGTGTTCCATCTCGACGATCGCCGCCTGTCCTCGTTGATGGTGCCGCGCGCCGACATCGAATGGCTGGACGCGACCGACACCGTCGCATCCAGCCTGCAGAAGGTCGCTGCGGCCGGTGCGCTGAACCTCGTGCATTCCTGGTATCCGGTCTGCCGGAATTCGCTGGACGACGTGGTCGGCGTGATCAGCGTGGCACACCTGCTTCGGCTCGGCCCGGTGCACGAGGGGTCGATCGAGAGCGTCGCGCAGCCCGCGTCCTTCGTGCCCGAGACGCTGACCGGCCTCGAACTGCTCGAGCAGTTCCGCGCGCGTGCCGGCCGGCTCGTGTTCGTGGTCGACGAATACGGCGTCGTGCAGGGACTGATGACACCGCGCGACCTGCTCGAAGCCATCACCGGCGAACTGCAGCCCGGCGTCAACACCGAGGCCTGGGCCCGCCAACGTGCCGACGGCGCCTGGGAGCTCGACGGGCTGATGCCGGTGTCCGAACTGCGCGCGCGGCTGGCCATTCGCGAGCTGCCGGACGAAGAGCGCGGCCGCTACAACACCGTGGCGGGTCTGCTGATGTCCGTGTCGGGCCAGCTGCCGACGGTCGGCGAGCGCATCGATTGCGCGGGCTGGACCTTCGAGGTCACCGCACTCGACGGGCGCCGCATCGACCGCGTGGTGGCGCATCCCGATCCGCACGCCGACGCGCGCGACCGCTGAAGGAGATTTCCATGTCGCTTGACGACCTCGAGTTCCAGTACCTCACGGGCCAGGCGCGGCCCGGCTTTCCCGAACTGCATGCGGACTTCGCGGCGCGCAGCCTTGCCGTGGTCGACAAGGTGCCGTGCGAGCTCGACCTGCGCTACGGCGATGCCGAGCGCTGCACCTTCGACTACTTCCCGGTGCCGGATGGCGTCGCGCGGGGTGTCGTCGCCTTTTTCCATCCGGGCTACTGGCAATGGCGCGACAAGGCGCACTTCCGCTTCATCGCGCCGACCTTCACGGCGCTGGGGCTCGACGTCGCGCTGGTCAACTATCCGCTGTGCCCCGTCGTGACGCTCGAGGCGCTCACGGAGGCCGTGCGGGGTGCGATGCACGTGGTCGCGGCGCGGGCACGGCAAGGCGCCGGTGCGCCCGTCCCGCTCATTGCCGCAGGGCATTCGGCGGGCGGCCACCTGGCGGTGGAAATGGGCCTGACGGCATGGGCCGAGCGCGGCCTGTCCGATGGTGCCGTGGCGGGCGTGATCGCGCTGAGCGGCCTGTACGACATCGAGCCGCTGCGCCACACCTCGCTCAACATCAACCTGAAACTCGACGCCGACAGTGCGCGCGCCGCGTCGCCGCTGCTGCGCGCGCATGCCGGTGCGCCGCCCGCGCTCATCGCCGTGGGTGCCGACGAAACGCCGGCGATGTGCGTGCAGACCGAGCGCATGCACGACGCCTGGAAGAACGCCGGCAATGCGTCCGAGCTGCTGCTGTCCGAGGGCGCGGACCACTTCAGCCTGCTCAATCAGCTGACGACGCCCGGCACCGTGCTGCACACGCAGGTGGCGGCGCTGATCGATCGGGCGCTCGGCCCTCGCGCCTGAAGCAGGGCGGTCAGTCGGCCTTCACGCCCGCGGCCTTGATCACCTGAGCCCATTTGTCGACCTCGGTCTTCTGGAACGCGGAGATCTGGGCAGTCGTCATGTCGGCGGGCTCCATGCCGAAGCCCTTGAGCTTTTCCTGCATCTCGGGCTGCGCGAGGATCTTGCGGATCTCGTCGTGCAGCCGGTCGATCACCGGCGCAGGCGTGCCCGCCGGCACGAAGATCGCCTGCCACGACACCACCTCGAAGTCCTTCAGCCCGTCGATGCCCGACTCCGCGACGGTGGGCACGTCGGGCATCGACGAGAGCCGCTTGCCCGAGGTCACGGCGATGGCGCGCAGCTTGCCGCTCTGGATGTGCGGGCCGGCGACCACCGTGGTGTCGAACATCATGTCGACCTGGCCGCCGATCGCGTCCTGGATCGCCGGGCCGCTGCCCTTGTAGGGCACGTGCGTGAACTTCACGCCCGACTTGTAGGCCAGCAGTTCGAGCGCGAGATGCTGCGAGGTGCCGGTGCCCGCCGATGCCGACGACAGTCCGCCCGGCTTCGTCTTGCTGGCCTCGAGCACGTCCTTCAGCGTCTTGTACGGGCTGGCCTGGTTGACCACCAGCACGACCGGGTTGGTGCCGATCAGCGTGACGGGCGCGAAGGACTTGATCGGGTCGTAGCCGATCTTCGGGTACAGGCTCACGTTGATGGCGTGCGAGCTGATCGTGCCGCCCAGCAGCGTGTAGCCGTCGGGCGCTGCGCGCGACGCGACTTCCGAGCCGACGCTGCCGCCTGCGCCGCCCTTGTTGTCGATGATCACCGAGGTGCCGAGCACCACGCCGAGCTTCTGGCTGATCAACCGTCCGAGCACGTCGGTCGTGCCGCCGGCCGGAAAGGGCACGAGGTAGGTGATCGCCTTGGCCGTGGGCCACGGGCTCTGCGCGAAGGCCGGCAGGCCGGCAAGGCCGCTTGCGCCCGCAAGGGCCGCGGCGGCGGATTGGATCAGTGTTCTGCGTTGCATGTCATGTCTCCAGTCGTTGTGAATCGGTCGTCGCTCAGGTCACCGGCGCGGGGTTGAAGAGCACCAGCGCGTTGTGCAGCTTCCAGTGCTCGGCCCAGGTCTTCTTGCGGCCGCTGGCCACGTCGAGCATCAGGCGGAACATCTCCCAGCCCATGTCCTCGATGCTGGCCTCGCCGTCGGCGATGCGGCCGGCGTTGATGTCCATCAGGTCATGCCAGCGGCGCGCCAGGTCGCTGCGCGTGGCGACCTTGATCACCGGCACCTCGGCCAGGCCGTAGGGCGTGCCGCGGCCGGTGGTGAACACGTGCAGGTTCATGCCCGCGGCGAGCTGCAGCGTGCCGCAGATGAAGTCGCTGGCCGGCGTGGCGGCATACAGCAGGCCCTTCTGCTTCGCCTTCTCGCCCGGCGAGACCACACCGGAGATCGGCGCGCTGCCGCTCTTGACGATCGAGCCCATCGCCTTCTCGACGATGTTCGACAGGCCGCCCTTCTTGTTCCCCGGCGTGGTGTTGGCGCTGCGGTCGACGCGCCCCTTGTCGAGGTAGGCGTCGTACCAGGCCATCTCGCGGATCATGGCTTCGGCCACGGCCGGCGTGGTCGCGCGCGAGGTCAGCTGGTCGATGCCGTCGCGCACCTCGGTCACCTCCGAGAACATCACGGTGGCGCCGGCACGCACCAGCAGATCGGTGCAGAAGCCCACGGTCGGGTTGGCGGTGACGCCCGAGAAGGCATCGCTGCCGCCGCACTGCACGCCGACCACCAGCTCGCTCGCGGGCACGGTCTCGCGGCGGCGGGCGTTCAGGCGTTCGAGGTGTTCCTCGGCCTGGCGAAGGATCGAGTCGATCATCGACATGAAGCCGACGTGCGCATCGTCCTGCAGGCAGACCACGTCGAGCCTCGCGTCCGCGCTGGCGCCCACGTCGGCGACATTGCGCTCGTCGACCAGGGGGATGCTGCCCGGCGGCAGCAGCCGCTCGGGCTGCAGCTTCTCGCAGCCCAGGCTGATCACCATCACCTCGCCGCCGAAGTTGGGGTTGAGGCTGATGTTGCGCAGCGTGCGGATCGGGATGATCGCGTCGGGCGCGTCGATGGCCACGCCGCAGCCGTAGCTGTGCGACAGGCCGACCACGTCGTCGACGTTAGGGTACTTCGGCAGCAGCTCGGCCTTGATGCGTTGCACCGCGAAGTCGACCACGCCGGCCACGCATTGCACCGTCTGCGTGATCGCCAGGATGTTGCGCGTGCCGACCGAACCGTCCGGGTTGCGATAGCCCTCGAAGGTGTAGCCCTCCAGCGGCGGCATGGCCGGTGGTGCGACGGTCGCGATCGGCAGGCCTTCGAGCGAGCGCGCCTCGGGCATCTCGAGCAGCCGCTCGTGCACCCAGCTGCCTGCGGGAATCGGCTTCAGCGCATAGCCGATCGGCACGTTGTAGCGCCGTACCGCCGCGCCCTGCGGGATGTCGACCAGCGCGACCTTGTGGGCCTGCGGCACCTTGTCGACCAGGGTCAGGCCGGACGCGAGCACGGTGCCCGCGGGCAGGCCGCCATCGTTGGCGACGATGGCCACGTTGTCTGCCGCGTGCATGCGGATCGTGAGGGGCGGGGAAGCGTGGGGCGCGGTCATTTTTTTCAGGACAGGTGGCGCGGGTCAGGGCAGGTCGACGATCTCGACCCAGTTCGGGTTCTTGCCCGCCGGCACGCGCGTGGGCGTGCCGGGGAGGCCGGTCGCGGGGTCGATCGGGTGCAGCGACACGCCGTTCGAGTCCTGCCCCGCGGCAATCAGGAAGCGGCCGGTGGAATCGATCGCGAAGCCGCGCGGCGTCTTCTCGGTCGGCACCTGCCCGAGCGGCTGGAGCTGGCCGGTGGCCGGGTCGACGCGGAAGGCGGACAGCGTGCTGGACGTGCGTTCGGACGCATACAGCAGCCGGCCGTCCGGCGACAGATGCAGGTCGGCGGCCCAGGGCTTGCCGCTGAAGCCGGCCGGCAGCGTCGTGGTGCGCTGCGTTTCGCGCAGCGTGCCGGTGGCAGCGTCGTAGTCCATCACGTGCAGGGCGGCGTCGAGTTCGTCGACCACGTACATGTGGCGCTGGTCCTTGTCCCAGACGAAGTGGCGCGGCCCCGACTTCTCGGGCGCGACCGGGATCAGTGCCGGCTCGCTGGGGCTGAGCCGGCCGGTGGCCGGATCGAAGCGCCAGCTCGACAGATGGTCGCCGCCGAGGCTGGTGGCGAACACGCGGCGGTTGGAGGCGTCCGCGTGGATCGCATGCGCGTTCGGCGCCGTCGGGATCAACTGCTGCACGGCGCCGACGGTGCCGTCCTTCTCGATGCCGTTGACCGTGATCTTGTGCCCCGGATACGACGCCGCGAACAGCCAGCGCCCGCTGGCGTCGGTGTCGATGTTGGCCATGCTGTCGGCCAGCGCGGCTTCGCCCAGTTTGCGCAGCTTGCCGCTGGCCGGGTCGATCGCGAGGGTCACCACGCGAAAGGGTTGCGAGCGCAGGGCGACGTAGAGAACGCGCTTGTCCGGCGAGACCGCCATCGGCATGGCCATCCCGCCGACCGGCAAGGTCTCCACCGGCGTCAGCGTGGCGGCGGCGCGGTCGAGCGCGAACACCGACACGTCCTGGCTGTCCGCGTTGGACACGTAGACCCAGGTGGCTGCCGATGCAGACGTCGATCCGGCCAGCAGCACGAGTGCTGCGCCGACGAGCGATCCGAGGTGTCGAATGGTGTTCATGGCATCAAGCAATGGCAGATGACAGAGAGAGGGTCTCGACCCAGTTGGCCCCGCGGCCGGCAGGGCCGTCGCCGCAGACGCTCAGCGCGCCGGAAGACGGGTCGATGTCGAAGAGCCGCAGGCGCGACGATTTCTGTCCGGCCGCGATGAGGAAGCGGCCGTCCGGAGTGATGGCGAAGCCGCGCGGTTGCGCCTCGGTCGGCGCGTGGCCGACGAGAGAGAGCGTGCCGTCGTCTGCGTCCACGCGAAAGGCGGCGATCGTGTCGGAGCGGCGCTCGCTGCCGTACAGAAAGCGTCCGTCCGGCGTGAGGTGCAGGTCGGCGGCCCACGGCTCGCCGCTGAAGCCGGGCGGCAGCGAGTCGATGGTTTGCACGGTCGTCAATGTGCCGCCCAGGGCATCGTGCGCGAGCACGTCGATGCGCGCGTCGAGCTCGTTGAGCAGGTAGACGAAGCGCGCGTCGGGGCCGAAGACGAGATGCCTCGGGCTCGCGCCCTCGTGCGGTGCCAGCGCGTCCGGTGTGTTCGGCGTGAGCTGTCCGGTCGTGGCGTCGAAGCGGAACTGCAGCACCACGCCGCCACCGAGGCTGGTTGCGAACACGAAGTGGTTGGAAGGCGAGGGCAGGATCGCATGCGCGTTCGGTCCGGTCGGCAGCACCTGGCGAGTCGCCTGAACGACGCCGTTGTCGTCGATGGCGTTGACCGCCACCAGGTTGCCGCCGTACGAGGCACTGAACAGAAATCGCCCGGTGCGGTCGGTGGCGATGTTGGCCATGCTGTGCGGCAGCGCGGCCGCGCCGAGCGGCGTCAGCTCGCCCGTCTTCGGGTTGATCGCGAAACTCAGCGCCTCGCGCGGCTCGGACCGCCGCGCGGCATAGAGGCGGTCGCGTTTCGGCGAAAGCGCCAGCGGCATCACTTCGCCGCCGACGGCGACGGTTTGCGTCGGCGTCAGCGTGCGCTGCGCCGGGTCGAGGCGCAGCACCGAGATGTCGCCGCTTTCGGCATTCGAGACATAGACGGCGAACATGCGTCAGAGCACCGCGTGGCCGGTGATGAGCGTCGGCAGCCAGGTCGAAAAGGCCGGGACGTAGGTCACCAGGGTGATGGCGATGAAGATGGCGAGGTAGTACGGCCATGCCGTCCTCGTCGCCTCGCCGATCGAGATCTTGCCGATCGCACACCCGATGAACTGCACCGTGCCCACCGGCGGATGCACCAGGCCGAGCGCGCAGTTGAGCAGCAGCATCATGCCGAACTGCACCGGTCCCACGCCCATCTGGATCGCCAGCGGCAGGAACAGCGGCGTCGTGATCAGGATGTGCGCCGCCATGTCCAGGAAGATGCCCAGGAAGATCTGGATGATGTTGATGTAGAGCAGCATCAGCCAGGGCGTCGTCGTGGCGTAGAGCAGGGCCGACTCGATCGTGTCGGGTATCTCCAGGTAGGCCATCTGGTAGCGCAGCATGTTCGACACGCCGATCAGCAGCAGGATCACACCGGTGGTCTTGGCTGCCTTGGCCAGCGACTTGAACAGCTTGGCACGCGTCATCGTGCGGTAGATGACCACGGTGAGGATCAGCGAGTAGGTCACGGCGATGGCCGCCGCTTCGGTCGCCGTGGCCACGCCCTCCATCACGCAGAACAGGATGATCACGATCACCAGCAGCCCCGGAATCGCGGAGATGAAGGTGCGCAGCACGGCGCCCCAGCCCGGGAAGCGCTCGACCGCGGTCGAGCCGTCGGCGCGGCGCGGGTAACCGTATTTCGCGGCCTGCCAGTACGCGGCGACCAGCATGCAGACCATGATCCAGAACACCGGCACCAGCCCGGCGAACATCAGGTCGCCGATCGACACGCCCTTGATCACGTGGCCACCGATCTCGCCCACGGCCGCCTGCGCCGCGAACGCATAGATGATCATGTTGTGCGAGGTGGGCATCAGTGCTCCCGACAGCGAGGCGTGCGTCGTCACGTTGACCGCGTAGTCGGCGCCGTAGCCCTCCTTCTTCATGATGGGGATCATCACGCCGCCCATGGCCGAGGTGTCGGCCACCGGCGAACCCGAGACGCCGCCGAACAGCGTGGAAGCCACCACGTTGGCCAGGCCGAGCCCGCCCTTCCAGTGGCCGACCAGGCTGCGCGCGAAATTGACGATCTTGTCGGCGATGCCGCCGTGCAGCATCAGCTCGCCGGAAAAGATGAAGAACGGAATGGCCAGGAACGAGAACACGTTCATGCCCGAGACCATCATCTGGATGGCGGTCTCGAAGGGCAGGCCCTCGAAGGCGAAGGTCATCAGGCAGCTCAGGCCGATCGCGAAGGCGACTGGCATGCCCAGCAACAGGAACACCAGGAAACTGAGGGAAAGAACGGTCAGTGCCATGAGGGAACGACCTCTTTGCCTGTGAATTGGGCAATCATGTGTTCGAGCGAAAACAGGGTGATGAGGAGGCCGGCGATGATCACCGGCAGGTAGCGGTACGACTCCGAGATGCCCAGCGTCGGGATGGTGTCGTGGTGCGTCGAAACCGCCATCTCGCCGGCCCCGGCGAACAGGGCGACCGCGAACGCGACGCTCAGCACGTAAACGATGAACCTGCACCAGAACTGCGCCTTGTCGGGCAGCACCTTCACCAGGGAGTCCAGCCCGATGTGGCCGGCATCCCGCACGCCGGCGGAAGCCCCGAACATCGCGACGGAAATCACCAGCAGCAGGGCGACCTGTTCGACATAGGCCGGCGAATCGTTGAAGACGTAGCGCATGACCACGCCATAGACGACCACGCCGAGCAGGGTGACCAGGCAGACGCACGCGAGGTACATCACCCAGCGCGACAGGCGCGCATTCAGTTGGGTAAACAGGTTCATCGCCGGAGCGTCACTTCGTGTTGACGATTTCCTGGACCAGGGCCTTCAGTTCGGGCGTGGTGGAGAACTTGTCCCACACCGGCTTCTCGATGTCGACGAAGCTCTTGCGGTCGATGTCGGCGGCGGTCACGATCTTGGCGCCGCCCTTCACGACGGAGGCCTTGGCATCCTTCTCACGGGCTTCCCAGAGCTTGACGTAGTAGGGGACCGAGTCCTTCGCCGCCTTGCGGATCGCGGCCTGCTCTTCCTTGGGCAGCGTGTCCCAGATCTTCTTGGAGAACACCAGCACCTCGGGTGTCATGACGTGCATCGTCTCGGAGTAGACCGGGGCGGCTTCGAAGTGCTTGGCCTCGTCGTAGGACGGGTAGTTGTTCTCTGCCGCATCGACCAGGCCGGTCTTCAGGCCGGTATAGACCTCGGCGATCGGCATCGGCGTGGGCGATGCGCCCAGGGCGCTCACCAGGCTCACCATCAGGTCGGAGGGCTGCACGCGGATCTTCAGGCCCTTCATGTCGGCGACGGACTTGATCGGCTTCTTGGCATACACCGAACGCGCGCCGCTTTCGTAGAAGCAGAGGCCGATGAAGCCGGCCTTCTCGAACGAGGCCAGGATCTTGTCGCCGGTCGGACCGTACATGACCGTGCGGAAGTGCTCGATGTCGCGGAACAGGAAAGGCAGCGACGGGATGACCGAGTCTGGCACGATGCCGTGGAACGACGCGGAGCTGACGCGCACCATGTCGAGCGCGCCGATCTTGACCTGCTCGACCGTGTCCTTCTCGGAGCCCAGCGAGCTGTCGGCGAAGATCTTGATCTTGTCCTTGCCGCCCGTGGCCTTGGCCAGGTCGTCGCTCATCTGCTTCACCGCCATGTTGGTCGGGAAGTCCTTGGCGTGGACCTCTGCCGAACGGAAGTCGCGCGCATGGACTGCGGCGGCGGACAGTGCGAGGACTGCACTGGCGATCACACTCAGAAGCTTGTCTTGTTTGATTTTCATTTGTCTTCCTTGGATTGAATGGAGACCCTCGTCTCCGATGCGCTGCTGACAGAGAAACTCGAGCCGGGTCCGCGTGCGTCGACCGCTCAGGCGAACGGGCCTTGCGCCGTGAAGGCGCCGCCCTGGTAGATGGCATTCGGGTCGGTGGGCGCCACCGCGGGCTGGGCTTCCACCTTGTCGCGGAACACTTCCGAGCTGTCCTGCGGAACGAACCCCAGGTGCGCGGCGGCGCTGTTGTCCCACCACAGATCGCGGTTGGCCGACATGCCGTAGACCACCGTGTGCTTGACGTCGGGCACGAACAGCGACTTCTCCATGAGCGTGGTCAGGTCGCGGTAGCTGAGCCAGGTGCTCATCATTCGGCGATTGAGCGGCTCGGGGAATGACGATCCGATGCGGATGCTGACCGTCTCGACGCCGTAGCGGTCGAAATAGAACTGCGCCATGTCTTCGCCGAAGGACTTGGAGAGGCCGTAGTAGCCATCGGGCCGGCGCAGGGCGCTGGCGTCGATGTGCTCGTCCTGCCGGTAGAAGCCGATTGTGTGGTTGGAGCTGGCGAACACCACGCGCTTCACGCCATGGCGCCGCGCAGCTTCGTAGACATGGAAGACGCCGCGGATGTTGGCTTCGAGGATCTCCTCGAAAGGCCGCTCGACCGACACGCCGCCCAGGTGGACGATCGCGTCGCAGCCGGCGACCAGCGCGTCCACGGCCGCCTTGTCCGACAGGTCGCAGGGCACCACTTCTTCCTGCGCATCGACGGCAGGTGACAGCGATGCGATGTCGGAAAGCCGAAGCACGTCGGCAAAGGGTTTCAACCGCTCGCGCAGTACCTTGCCCAGGCCGCCTGCGGCGCCGGTCAGCAGCAGCCGGTGCACGCGATGTGCGGGTTCGGTCGCGGGGTGGGGCGAGGCATCACTCATCGATTTGTCTCATAGGTTATCTGTTGTCGTACAACTTATGAGGGGATTATCATGACCGCATGCCAACCGTGTCAACAGCAGTTCCCTCCATGCCTGACGCGTCGACGACGCCGGGCTTGTCATCCGGCGCTGCGGCGCGTCCAAGGCAGCGCGGCAGGGGGCTGGCGCATACGCTGGTCGACGACTTCGGTGCGCGCATCCGCGACGGCGCGCTGCGCCCCGGCGACAAGCTGCCGACCGAATCGGAAATCATGCAGGCCTTCGGCGTCAGCCGGACCGTGGTGCGCGAGGCGCTCTCGAAGCTGCAGGCGGCCGGGCTCGTGGAGACGCATCACGGCATCGGCACCTTCGTGCTTCAGCAGCGTGCCAGCGGCGTGTTCCGGCTCGATGCCGGCGACATCGCGACGTCGGTCGACGTGCTGGCCGTGCTCGAGCTGCGCATCAGCCTGGAAACCGAATCGGCCGGGCTGGCGGCGGCGCGCCGCACCGACGAGCAGCTCCTGGCCATGCGCCAGGCGCTCGACGAATTCGAGCGCAACGTCGCGATCGCGGGCGACACCGTTGCGCCCGATTTCCGCTTCCATCTGCAGATCGCACAGTCGACCGGCAATCCGTATTTCGCGGACATCATGAGCCACCTCGGCACGGCGGTCATCCCGCGCACGCGGATCAACGCGATCCGCAACCAGGACAAGGGCGGCGTGTACCTGAGCCGCGTGAACCGCGAGCACGAGGAGATCTATGCGGCGATCGCGCGGCGCGACGCGGAGTCGGCGCGGGCCGCCATGCGGATCCATCTGACCAACAGCCGCGAGCGGCTGCGTGTGGCGCAGGAGGCGGCGCGGTCGACCGCCGGCGGCGGAGCGTAGCGCGCTGCCGCCGGCCGCCTGCGCGGTCGCGGTGTCCGGGGGGCGTCGAGGATCGGGGCGATTCGCCCGATGCAGGTCGAACGCTGGACAACTCATTCCTCTGGTTGTACGATGACTGATCACTTGGCCCCAATATCGCCACCTGACCACCAAGCACACTGGAGACAAGACATGAGCCCAACACGTCGCGACATGCTCGCCGCCGCTTTCGGCGTTTCCGCACTGGCGGCGCTGCCGCTGCAGGCTTCCGCACAGGCCGCCGCCTGGCCGTCGAAGCCGATCAAGCTGGTCATTCCGTACCCGCCGGGCGGTTCGTCCGACATCATTGCGCGCTTCATCAGCCAGCCGCTGTCCGAAGCGCTCAAGCAGACGGTGATCGTCGAGAACAGGCCGGGGGCCAACGGCAATCTGGGCGCGGAGTTCGTCGCGCGTTCGGCACCCGACGGCTACACGGTGCTGCTGTGCGACGTGGGTGCGCTGGCGATCAGCCCGTCGGTCTACACCAAGCTGTCGTTCGACCCGTCCAAGGACCTGCGCGGCGTTGCGATGCTGGCGTATTCACCGCACCTGCTGGTGGTGCATCCGTCGGTCAAGGCCAACAACCTGAAGGAACTGATCGCGCTGTCGAAGACCGGCGACCTGAACTTCGCGGTGACGGCCACCGGCAGCGCGCCGCATCTGGCCGGCGTGGCGCTGGAGCGCGCCAGCGGCGCCAAGTGGACCTACGTGCCCTACAAGGGTGGCGTGCAGGCGGTGCAGGACACCGTCGCCGGCCAGACCCAGGTGCTGATGAACGGCATGCTCGCCACGCTGCCGCAGGTGCAGGGCGGCAAGCTGAAGGTGCTGGCCGTCTCGAAGGGCACGCGCATGCCGCTGATCGGCGACGTGCCCACCATTGCCGAGCAGGGCGTGCCGGGCTTCGAGTCGGGCACCTGGCAAGGCGTCAAGGTCGCGAAGGGCACGCCGGATGCGATCGTGCAGCGCCTGAACAAGGAGCTGATCACGATCATCCGTTCTCCCGACATCCGCTCGCGCCTCGCTGGCCAGGGGGCCGAAGTGGTCACCATGGCGCCGGCCGAGGAAGAGCAGTTCTTCAACAAGGAACGCGCGCGCTGGGCCCAGGTCGTGAAGGACGCGGACATCCGCATCGACTGACGCCCGTGCGCCGGACGGCATCGCCGTTCGCGTGCCACCGGCCGGCCTCGACCCAACCTCTTTGTCTCCTTTCTCATTCATCTCTCACCACTTCAAGAAGAACACCATGAGCTTCAACCCACAGGAACTCAAGTCGATCATGGGCTCCGGCCTGCTGTCGTTCCCCGTCACCGACTTCGACGCGCAAGGCGACTTCGACGCCAAGGGCTATGCCAAGCGTCTCGAATGGCTGGCGCCCTACGGCGCCACCGCGCTGTTCGCCGCGGGCGGCACCGGCGAGTTCTTCTCGCTCACGCCGGACGAGTACCCCACCATCATCCAGACCGCAGTCGACGTGTGCCGCGGCACGGTGCCGATCATTGCCGGCGCCGGCGGCCCGACGCGCCAGACCATCCAGTACGCGCAGGCGGCCGAGAAGGCCGGCGCGCACGGCATCCTGCTGATGCCGCACTACCTGACCGAAGCGGGTCAGGACGGCCTGGCCGCGCATGTCGAAGCCGTCTGCAAGAGCGTCGACTTCGGCGTGATCATCTACAACCGCGCGCAGGCCAAGTACAAGCCCGACACGCTGGCGCGCCTGGCCGATCGCTGCCCGAACCTGGTCGGCTTCAAGGACGGCGTGGGCGACATCGAGGCGATGGTCTCGGTCTACCAGAAGATGGGCGACCGCTTCAGCTACCTGGGCGGCCTGCCCACGGCCGAGGTCTATGCCGCTGCGTACAAGGCGCTCGGTACGCCGGTGTATTCGTCGGCCGTCTTCAACTTCATCCCGAAGACCGCGATGGACTTCTATGAAGCGGTGCGCACCGACGACCTGGCGACCCAGCATCGCCTGCTGAAGGATTTCTTCATGCCGTACCTCGACATCCGCAACAAGATGGCCGGCTATGCGGTGAGCATCGTGAAGGCCGGCGCGACGATCGTCGGCCACGGCGCCGGCCCGGTGCGCCCGCCGTTGACCGACCTGAAGCCCGACGAAGTCGAAGCCCTGCGCGCACTGATCGACAAGCTCGGTCCGCAATGAGCACGCCGGTCGTCACCGAGCTGCGCGTCGTGCCCGTCGCGGGCCACGACGGCATGCTGATGAACCTGAGCGGCGCGCACGGCCCGTTCTTCACCCGCAACCTGCTGATCCTCAAGGACAGCGCCGGCCACACCGGCGTGGGCGAGGTGCCCGGCGGCGAGAAGATCCGCCAGACGCTGGAGGACGCGCGCGCGCTGATCGTCGGCCAGCCCATCGGCCACCACAACGCGGTGCTCAACGCCATGCGCGCCCGCTTCGCCGATCGCGACAGCGGCGGCCGCGGCCAGCAGACCTTCGACCTGCGCATCGCCATCCATGCGGTGACCGCCGCCGAGGCGGCGCTGCTCGACCTGCTGGGCCAGCACCTGGACGTGCCGGTGGCCGCGCTGCTCGGCGAAGGCCAGCAGCGCGACGCGGTGCAGATGCTGGGCTATCTGTTCTATGTCGGCGACCGCCGCAAGACCGACCTGCCGTACCGCAGCGAACCCGATGCCGGTGACGACTGGTTCCGCCTGCGCCATGAAGAAGCCATGACGCCGCAGGCGATCGTCCGGCTGGCCGAGGCGGCGCATGCGCGTTACGGCTTCACCGACTTCAAGCTCAAGGGCGGCGTGCTGCGGGGCGAGGAAGAGGTCGATGCGATCCGTGCGCTGCACGAGCGCTTTCCGCAGGCGCGCGTCACGCTCGACCCGAACGGTGGCTGGCTGCTGAAAGATGCGGTCCGCATCACGCGCGACCTGCACGGCGTGATGGCCTATGCCGAAGACCCGTGCGGCGCCGAAGGCGTGTTCTCGGGCCGCGAAGTGATGGCGGAATTCCGCCGTGCCACCGGCCTGCCCACCGCCACCAACATGGTCGCCACCGACTGGCGCGAGATGGTGCACAGCCTGTCGCTGCAGTCGGTCGACATCCCGCTGGCCGACCCGCACTTCTGGACCATGCAGGGCTCGGTGCGCGTCGCGCAGCTGTGCCAGGCCTGGGGGCTGACCTGGGGCTCGCATTCGAACAACCATTTCGACGTGTCGCTCGCGATGTTCACGCACGTGGCCGCGGCGGCGCCGGGCCAGGTCACGGCCATCGACACGCACTGGATCTGGCAGGACGGCCAGCGTCTGACCAAGGCGCCGCTGCAGATCGAAGGCGGCTACGTGCAGGTGCCCCGCAAGCCCGGCCTGGGCGTGGAGCTGGACATGGTCGAGGTGGAAAAAGCCCACCAGCTGTACCTGCAGCACGGCCTGGGCGCGCGCAACGACGCGCAGGCCATGCAGTACCTGATCCCGGGCTGGCAGTTCGACAACAAGCGGCCTTGTCTCGTTCGTTGAATACACTGGTTTTTCGCAGTTCACTGGACATCTGATGCAACAACACGACAACCTCATCGGCGGCGAATGGACGAAGGGCGACAGCTACAGCCCGAACCTGAACCCGTCCAACCTCGGCGACACGATCGCCGAATACGCCCAGGGCAATGCAGCGCACGTCGATGCGGCCGTTGCCGCCGCCACGGCCGCCTTCCCCGCCTGGGCGACGGGCAGCATCCAGGCGCGCTCCGACGCGCTCGACAAGATCGGCACCGAGATCCTCGCGCGCCGTGAAGAGCTCGGCACGCTGCTCTCCCGCGAGGAAGGCAAGACCAAGGCCGAAGGCATCGGCGAGGCCACCCGCGCCGGCCAGATCTTCAAGTTCTTCGCCGGCGAATGCCTGCGCCTGTCGGGCGAGCTGCTGCCTTCGGTGCGGCCGAACATCGGCGTCGAGATCACGCGCGAACCGGTCGGCGTGGTCGGCCTGATCACGCCGTGGAACTTCCCCATCGCGATCCCCGCATGGAAGATCGCGCCGGCATTGGCCTTCGGCAACTGCGTGGTCCTGAAGCCGGCCGACCTCGTGCCGGGCTCGGCCTGGGCGCTGGCCGAGATCATCAGCCGCTCGGGCATCCCGGCCGGCGTGTTCAACCTGGTGATGGGCCGCGGCAGCGTCATCGGCAATGCGCTGGTCGGCCATCCCGGCATCCATGCGATCAGCTTCACCGGCTCCGTCGGCGTGGGCCGCGCGATCGGCATCCAGTGCGTGACGAACCAGAAGAAGGTCCAGCTGGAGATGGGCGGCAAGAACCCGCAGGTCGTGCTGGACGATGCGGACCTGAACCAGGCGGTCGAGTTGAGCGTGCAGAGCGCCTTCTATTCCACCGGCCAGCGCTGCACGGCGTCGAGCCGGCTGATCGTCACCGAAGGCATCTACCCGAAATTCGTTGACGCGATGAAGGCGCGCATGGCGAAGATCAAGGTCGGCGACGCGCTGGCGCAGGGCACGGACATCGGCCCGGTGTCGAGCCAGAGCCAGCTCGAGCAGGACCTGAGCTACGTGGAGATCGGCAAGGCCGAAGGCGCCACGCTGGCGGCCGGCGGCGATCGCCTGAAGCTCGACACGGACGGCTTCTACATGGCGCCCGCTCTGCTGGTGGACACCGGCAAGGCCATGCGCATCAACCGCGAGGAGATCTTCGGCCCGGTCGCGAGCGTGATCAAGGTCAAGGACTACGAGGAAGCGCTGGCCACGGCCAACGACACCGAGTTCGGCCTGTCGGCCGGCATCGCGACGACCAGCCTGAAGTACGCCACGCACTTCAAGCGCCACAGCCAGGCCGGCATGGTAATGGTCAACCTGCCGACCGCGGGCGTGGACTACCACGTGCCCTTCGGCGGACGCAAGGGTTCGAGCTACGGTCCGCGCGAGCAGGGCCGGTACGCGCAGGAGTTCTTCACCACCGTGAAGACGGCCTACACCCTGGCCTGATCAGGCAGGCTCGGCGTCCGGCGTCGGCAGGCGCCGGACCGCCACGGTCCTGATGCGTTGCGCATCGGCATCCGCGACGGTGAATTCATAGCCGTCGTGCTCCCACAGCGCGCCCTTCGCCGGCAGCCCGCCGAACTGCACCAGCAGCAGGCCGGCGACCGAGGTGTAGCTGTCGTCCTCGCTCAGCAGCCCGTGCGTCTGCAGCGCCTGTTCGAGCAGGTGCAGGTCGGCGGCGCCGCTCACCGTCCAGCTGTCGGTGCCGGTCTGCAGGATCTCCAGCGTCTCGTCCTCGTCGGGGAACTCGCCGGCGATCGCTTCCAGCACGTCGATCGGCGTGACCACGCCCTTCAACGTGCCGTGCTCGTCGTTCACCAGCGCGAGCTGGCCGCGCGCACCGCGCAGCGTGTCGATCAGGCGGATCACCGCGGTCGACTCCGGCACGTAGATCGGCGGGCGCAGCCCGCCTTCCGCATCGATGCGGCCCTGCGTCAGCAACTGGCCCAGCAGGTCCTTGGCGCGCGCCACGCCGACCACTTCGTCGAGCGAGCCGCGGCACACCGGGAAGATGCCGTGCGGCGTGTCGAGCAGTTGCGCGCGGATCGCGTCCGGCGCGTCGTTCAGGTCGACCCACGAGATGTCGGAACGCGGCGTCATGATCGAGCGCACGTTGCGCTCGGCCAGCGACAGCACGCCGCTGACCATGTTGCGCTCCTCGACGGCGAAGGCCGGCTGGTCTGCCTGTGTCTCGGTGCCGGGCCCGTCGGCCATCGGCTCGCCGCGCGTCCGGCCGCCGAGCAGGCGGATCACCGACTCCGCGGTGCGCTCGCGCAGCGGGCGCCGCGCCTCGTGCCGCAGCGCGTTGCGCTTGGCCCACTGGTTCAGCGCCTCGATCAGCACCGAGAAGCCGATCGCGCCGTACAGGTAGCCCTTCGGGATGTGGAAGCCCAGGCCTTCCGACACCAGGCTCAGCCCGATCATCAGCAGGAAGCTCAGGCACAGCACGACCACGGTCGGATGCGCATTGACGAAGCGCGTGAGCGGCTTCGACGCCCACAGCATGATGCCGATGGAAATCACGACCGCGGCCATCATCACCGGCAGGTGGTCGACCATGCCGACCGCGGTGATCACCGCGTCGAGCGAGAACACGGCGTCGAGCACGACGATCTGCGTGACCACCAGCGCGAAGCCCGAATACGCCGTCGGCCCGCTGGCCGCATGGCTGACGCCTTCGAGCCGCTCATGCAGTTCGGACGTGGCCTTGAACAGCAGGAACAGCCCGCCGATCAGCAGGATCAGGTCGCGGCCCGAGAAGCCCTGGCCCATCACATGGAACAGCGGCGTGGTCAGCGTGACGAGCCACGACACCACCGACAGCAGTGCCAGCCGCATGACCAGCGCGAGGCTCAGGCCGATCACGCGGGCGCGGTCGCGCTGGTGCGGCGGCAGCTTCTCGGCCAGGATCGCGATGAAGATCAGGTTGTCGATGCCGAGCACGATCTCCAGCAGGACGAGCGTGGCCAGGCCCAGCCATGCGGCCGGGTCGGTGAGGAGTTCGATCATGTGTCGCGTCCGGTGGCGTGGCCGCTGCAACCGCACGGGCGCTGGCCGGGGCGGAAGGAGAGGGCGGACGGAAAGGTCGAGGCGGAGATGCTGGCGCGGGCCAGCTCCGTACTGGGAGGTTCTGAAGACGTGTGCACCTGCAAAAGTCTACCGGCGGCGCCGGCCGGTGCGCACTTTGCCCTTGGCGGGCCAAGGACAACGGCAGCGTTTTCGCCGCCACCGGGCGACACTGCCGGGCACTCTCCGCGCCCCTTCATGCCGCGTCGTGCCGCCTGCATTCGCCTCGGCGCCGGCCGGCGCACATCGTGCTTTCCCGATCCCATGACAGAAATTCCACGGCCCCATCCGCGCTGGTCCGCGCTTCTCCTGGCGGCTGCCGCTGCGCTGTGTCTGGCCGCCTGCGACGGCTATCCCCAGCAGGACGCGCCCCGCACCGTCGCGTTGAGCCCGGCCGCGCACCTGGCGGCGCTCAACGCCTACCTGCGCAGCGATGCCGGCCCCGCGAGCGAAGCGCCGCGCCTGCTGGCCTACGACTCGGCCTGCGAACTCGAGGTCGAGGAGCGCGGCAGCGCGCGCGGCCAGCGCACGCCGGTCGAGATCGACGCCATGCGCGTGACCCTCAGCCGCGACAAGGACTCGGGCCGCTATGCGGTCGAGCTGGCGTCGGCCGTGCCCGACGGCACGCGCGCCTACCGCGTCGAGGTCGGCGCCTGGGTCGACGCCGTCGCCTTCCGCGCGCACTTCCAGCAGCTGCAGATGGTGTGCGCGGCGCAGCGGCCGGCCGAGGGCTGAGCGCACAACGACCGCGGCCGTTCAGGCCGCCAGTGCCGCGGGCATCGGCGCACTGTCTTCCGGTGCCGTGCCGGATGCGGTGACATCGCTCCGCAGCCGTGGCGTCGCAGCCAGCAGCGCACGCGTGTAGGCATGCTGCGGCCGGTCGAACACGGCGTCGCGGCTGCCCTGTTCGACGATGCGCCCGCGCTCCATCACCACCACGCGGTCGGCGATCTGCTCCACCGCGGCCAGGTCGTGGCTGATGAAGAGGCAGGCGAAGCCGTGGTGCGCCTGCAGGTCCTGGAAGAGCTGCAGCACCTGCGCCTGGATCGTCATGTCGAGCGCCGACACCGGCTCGTCGGCGACGACGAACGCGGGGCGGCGCACCAGCGCGCGCGCGATCGCCACGCGCTGCCGCTGACCGCCGGAGAGCTCGTGCGGAAAGCGCTGGCCCAGTGCCGCGAGCCCGACCTCGTCCAGCATCTCGTTCACGCGCCGCGCGCGGGCCTTGGCATCGAGCGCGGGCAGGTGGCGCAGCGGCTCGGCGACGATCTGCGTCACCCGCATGCGCGGGTCGAGGGACGAGAACGGGTCCTGAAAGACCAGCTGGCAGGCGAGCCGGAAGGCATGCAGGGCCTCGCGCCCCGCGCTGCGGATGTCGATGCCGCGGAACAGGATGCGGCCGTCCTGCGCCGGTGCCAGCCGCAGGATCGCGCGCCCCAGCGTGGTCTTGCCCGAGCCGCTGCCGCCCACCAGCGCCACGGTTTCGCCGGTGTCGATGTCGAGGTCGAGCGTGTCGATCACACGTTGCGGCGGATGACGGCGCAGCAGTCCGGCGCGCGCGCCGGGGTAGCTCACGCACAGGCCGCGTACCTGGATCAGCGGCACCGGCATGGCGGCCGGCGGCTTGGCGGCGGTACGCCGCGGCAGCGCGTCGACCAGCTTGCGGGTGTAGGGCTCGCGCGGCGCGAGCAGGATCTGCGGCACGTGGCCGGTCTCGACCAGCCGGCCCTTCTCCATCACCACCGCGCGTTGCGCGTAGCGGCCGACCAGGCCCAGGTTGTGGGTGATCAGCAGCACGGCGGTGCCCTGGTCGCGCGCCAGCGCCACCATCAGGTCCATCACTTCGCGCTGGCTCAGGTTGTCGAGCGCGGTGGTGGGCTCGTCGGCGATCAGCAGGCGCGGCTGCAGCAGCATCACGCTGGCCAGCATGATGCGCTGGCGCATGCCGCCCGAGAACGCATGCGGATGGGCATTCAGGCAGCGCTCCGGGTCGTCGATCTGCACGCGCCGCAGCATGTCGATGCAGCGTCGCCGGATCTCGGCGGCCGACAGCTTCGTGTGCATGCGCAGGCCCTCGGCCATCTGGTCGCCGATGCGGTGCACCGGGTTCAGCGACACCATCGGCTCCTGGAACACCATGCCGATGCCCGGGCCGCGCAGCGCCCGCATCGAGGCCGCGTCCAGCTCACCGAGGTTGGTGCCGTCGAGCTGCACGCTGCCGCCCGTCTGCACGATGCCCGGCGGCAGCAGCCGCAGGATGGCGCGCGCCGCCATGGTCTTGCCGCTGCCCGATTCGCCGACCACGGCGAGGAACTCGCCGGGCCGCACGTCGAACGATAGGTCCTGCACGATCGGTTGGCCGCTGCCCTGCACGGCCAGGTCGAGGTGGCGCACCGACAGCACGTGCGCCGCGGCGGGAGGTTCGGCGGCCCTCATGACCGTGATGCCCTCGGGTCGAGCCGGTCGCGCAACGATTCGCCGAGCAGGTTGATGCCGAGCAGCGTCAGCGCGATGCACACGCCGGGCACGATGCACAGCCACACGGCGGTCAGCATGTAGGGCCGTGCGCCCGACAGCATGTTGCCCCAGGTGGGCGCGGGCGGCGGCACGCCGAGCCCGAGAAAGCTCAGCGCGCTTTCCGACAGCAGCACCCAGCCGAACATGCTGGTCGCCAGCACGGCGATCGGGCCGAAGCAGTTGGGCAGCACGTGGCGCCACATCGTGTAGAGCTCCGAATTGCCGATCATCCGCGACGCCTCGACGTACTCGCGTTCGCGCAGCGACAGCACGGTGCCGCGCACCACGCGCACCACCGAGGGCGTGTAGGCCAGGCTCAGCGCCAGCACGATGCCCCACTTGTTGGCGCCGACCACGACCATCACGCCCAGCGCCAGCAGCAGCCCGGGAAAGGCCAGCAGCGCGTCGTTGAAGGCCATCAGCACGCGGTCGGTCCAGCCGCGCAGGAAGCCGGCCGCGACGCCCACGAGCAGCCCCAGCGCCACGGCCAGCGCCACGGTGAGCAGCGCGACCAGGCAACTGGTCGCGGCGCCCTGCAGCGCGCGGCTGGCCACGTCGCGGCCGAACTCGTCGGTGCCCAGCCAGTGCAGCCACGAGGGTGGCCGCAGCTTGGCGCGCAGGTCGATGCGCAGCGGGTCGTAGGGTGTCCAGACCGTGGCCAGTGCGGCCAGGCCGAGCAGCGCGGCCACCAGCCCGCCGCCCAGGATCGTGTGTAGTTTGGGTTTCACTGTGCGGTGACTCGCGGGTCGAACAGCGGATAGCACATGTCGACGATCAGGTTGATGACGACGTAGATGAAGGCGGTGAACAGCAGGCAGCCCTGCAGCACCGGGTAGTCGCGCGCGAAGATCGCGTCGACCATCAGCCGGCCCAGGCCCGGCAGCGTGAAGACCGTCTCGAGCACGGCGATGCCGCTCAGCAGGTGGCCCAGCATCAGCCCGATCAGCGTGAGCGTCGGGTTGAAGGCGTTGGGCAGCACGTGGCGGCGCAGCACCTGGCTCTCGGGCACGCCCTTGGCACGCGCATGCGTCACGTATTCGAGCCGCAGGATCTCGATGGCGCTGGCGCGCGACATGCGCGTCAGCACGCCGGTCTCGATCAGCGTCAGCGTGGCGATCGGCAGGATCACGTACAGCAGGCCCTGCGACAGGTTCTCCGACATCGGCACATAGCCGACCACCGGCAGCCACTGCAAATGCTGGCCGAAGAACAGCAGCAGCAACAGGCCGAGCCAGAAGCTCGGCACCGACAGCATCAGCGTGGCGGCACCGACGATCGCGAGGTCCAGCGGCCCGTCCTTGCGCCAGGCGGCGACGAGGCCGGCCGGCACCGCGATCAGCGCGGCGATCGCCACCGCGGCCAGCACGATCACGGCGCTGATCTGGAAGCGCTCCAGGATCAGCGGGAACACCGGCTGGCCGTTGGTGATGGTGACGCCGAGGTCGCCGCCGACGGCGTTGCGCAGCCACAGCAGGTACTGCGCGGGCAGCGCGAGGTCGAGGCCCATGCGCCGGCGCATCGCATCGATCTGCGCCGGGTCGGCGCTGTCGCCCAGCATCAGCTGCACCGGATCGCCCGGTATCAGCCGCATCAAAAGGAACACCGCCACCGACACCAGCAGCAGCGTGGGGATCGCCATCGCGATCCGCCGCAGGAGATAGGCAGGCATCGCGACTCAGGACCGCGAATCGAAGCGCACGTTCCAGAACCGGGCCTTGGCGGTCGGCCAGCCCTTGAAGCCCGTCACGTTCTTGCGCATGGCCGTGGTGTCGGCACCGTTGAACAGCACGATCAGCGGCACGTCCTCCAGCATCTGGCGGTGCATCTCGTCGAACAGCTGCTGGCGGCGCGCGGTGTCGGCGCTGGCGATCGACTCGACCAGCCGCGTCTGCGCATAGGCGCTGTCCCAGAGCTTGGCCGGTCGGGTGGCCTTCGGGCCGGTCACCATGTCGTAGCTGAGCGACGGGTCGACCCGCGCCGAATAGATGAAGGACATGGCCTGGTACTGGCCCTTGGTGTAGCGGTCGAGCTGGGTCGCCCAGTCGAGCACCTCGATGTCGATCTTGATGCCGGCGTCCGCCGCCATCGCCTGCGCCAGCACCGCGATGGTGTAGAGCGCCTCGTAGCGCTTGTTGGCTACCAGCTTGATCGGCTCGCCCTTGTAGCCGGCCTCGGCCAGCAGCTTCTTCGCGGCGACCAGGTCGCGCTTGTAGCCGGTGGCCTGCACCTTGTCGTGGAAGGCGCTGGCCGACGGGATCACCGAGTTGTTGACCGCCGACATGCCCTCGGACGCCGAGCTGGCGATCTCCGCCGTGTCGAGCGACAGCGCCAGCGCGCGGCGGATCCGCACGTCCTTCAGCAGCGGGTCGTTGGTCTGCATCAGCAGCGCGATCATCGACATCACGGGCGTGGTCTCCAGCGTGAGGTCCTTGCGGCCGCGCATCTCCATCACGTCCGACGGCGCCGGCGTCATGAAGACGTCGATCGCGCCGCTGTAGAGCGCGGCCTTGGCGGCGGCCGAGTCGGGAATGACGACGAAGCGCACGTTGTCGATCTCGGCCTTCTTGGCGCCGGTCAGGCCATCGCGCGGTTCGGTGCGTGCGCTGTAGCCGTCGAACTTCGTCAGCTCGATGTACTGGCCGCGCTTCCATTCCTTGAGCTTGTAAGGCCCGGTGCCGACCGGCGCGATCCATTGGCCGTCGGCGCCGACCGAGCTGCCGTGCAGGATGGCCGTGCCGCCGCAGTCGGGCCGGGCCATGGTCGACAGGAACAGGCCACTCGCGCGCTCGAGCTTCATCACGACCGTCTTCGGGTTGGGCGCCTCGACCGACAGCACCTTGGTCACGCCCTTGCCGTCGAACTCCGGCAGACATCGCCAGCCGGTCTCGGGCTTCATGTAGCGCTGCCAGCTCCACAGCACGTCCTGCGCCGTCAGCGTGGCGCCGTTGTGGAACTTCACGCCGTCGCGCAGCGTGAAGGTGTAGGTCAGGCCGTCGGTCGAGATGTCGACCTTGCTCGCGAGCAGCGGGCCGACCGAGGTGTCCTCGCGCAGCGCGACCAGGCCCTCGACCGTGTGCAGCATGATCGTGTCGGTGTTGTCGTCGCGGTTGCCGCCCGGCTCGGTCGACCGGATGTCCGAGTTCACCTGCACGCGCAGCGTGTTGGCCGAAGGCTGCGCGATGGCGGTGCCGGCGGCCAGGCAGATGGCGGCTGCAAGCAGCGGCCTCGTCCAGCCGGCGCGGAGGTGCGCGCGGCGTGGCGCAGCATCGGTCGGCGGCGCTTCCGCGGGCAAGCGGGCTCTGGGAACATTCATGGCAACACTCCTGTCGTGGGCTGTCGGGTCAAAGGGAATATTCGGTGAAGCGATGGGCGCGGAACGGCGCCGGTGCGATGCGCATCTTTCGGGCGGCCGGGTCGATCAGCAGCGTGGCGACCGTCGCGGACGACGCGCCGCCGGGCCCGGCGCTCGGGCTGCGGCAAACCGCGCGCGGTGCACCGAAGCGGTCCTGCAGCGCGTCGAGCACGTCCTGCCCGGTGATGTCGCCGGCGCGGGCGCGCAGGTGCGCGGTGACGCGGCGGTCGCGGTAGAGCGAGTCGGGCGTGGTCTCGAGGCTGCGGTCGTTCACCCGCGCCAGCGCACCGATGGTCTTGAAGTGGTTGGCATGCACCAGCAGGCCGGCGTCCGGCTGCTGCCAGAACACCTGCTGCGGACTCGTCTCGAGGCTCACGGCCTCGCCGTCGCCGTGCGTGATGATCATGTTGTTGGAGATCGAGCGCGCGCTGCGGCACACCACGCCGAGCGCGTCGGCGTACAGCGCCGACTTCAGGATGCCGCGCCGGATCAGCGGCAGCGGCACGCCCTGCTGGCCACCGTCGCCATCGGCCTTGATGAAGTTGCCCGTCACCGCGATGCCGTGGGCATTGACGCCGGCGCGTGCCAGCGTGCCGGCCTCGGCGAAGGTCAGCATCGCCGGTCCGTTCTCGGGCTGGATGCGCAGCACCACGCTGATGTCGAGGCTCTCGACCCGCCAGTCCCAGTTCTGCGCATGGATCAGCCGGCCGTCGCGCGCGGCCTCGGGCATCACCACCACGCCGGTGCAGCCGTCGGGCGGCTCGGCGGCTTCGAGTTGCGCGAAGGCGTAGAGCAGTTCGCTGCGCGCGTTCAGCGCCACGATGTCCTCGAGCGTCACCTCGGCGCCGGCCGCGATGCCTTCCATCTCGCGCAGCATGTCGGCGTCGAAGGCGCCGATCATCGGCACGAAGCGGCGCGCCAGCGCATGCGTGCGCGCCCAGTCCAGCCCGACGCGGGCGAACGCGGCGCGGTAGGTCTGCAGGCTCAGCGCGATGCGGTCGCCGGCCGCGCGGCCGTACTGCCGGCCGCACTGGTGCGCGTCGCCTTCGATGTCGTAGAGGGGGAAGGATTCGATGGTCATCGGAAGTCGGTCTGTTGCGGGCTGAGCGGGCGGATGGGCGCGTGCCGTCGATGTCGGCGCGTCAGCGCGGTGCGGCGCCGGCCACCGCGAGGATCGACGCCCGCAGCGTGCCGATGACCTCGTCGACGTGGCCGCGCGTGAAGGTGAAGGGCGGCGACAGCGCGATGGTGTCGCCCACCGGGCGGACCAGCACGTTGCGCTCCAGGCACTGCTGCGTGACCGCCTGCGCATGGTTGCCGACCGAGCCGTCACGTGTCGCAAGTTCCACGCCGGCCAGCAGGCCGATGTTGCGGATGTCGATCACGCCGGGCAGGTCCCTGAGCGAATGCAGCGCGTCCTCGAAGTAGGGCGACAGTGCGGCCGCCTGGTCGAACAGGCCGTCCTCGGTGTAGCAGTCGAGCGTGGCCATGGCGGCGGCGCAGGCCAGCGGATGGCCGGAGTAGGTGTAGCCGTGCAGCAGTTCCACGCTGTCCTCGCTGCCCCGCATGAAGGCCTGGTGCACGCGGTCGCTGACCAGCACCGCGCCCATCGGCACCGCGCCGTTGGTGAGGCCCTTGGCGGTCGTGATGATGTCGGGCACCACGCCGAACAGGTCGGACGCGAAGCGCGCGCCGACGCGGCCGAAGCCGGTGATGACCTCGTCGAGGATCAGCAGCACGCCGTGCTTGCTGCAGATCTCGCGCAGCCGCTTCAGGTAGCCCACCGGCGGCACCAGCACGCCGGTGGAGCCGGCGACCGGCTCGACGATCACGGCGGCCACGGTCGACGGGTCGTGCAGCGTCAGCAGCGCCTCGAGCGCGTCGGCCTTCTCGATGCCGAAGGCCGGCTCGCCGCGAGAGAACGCGTTGCGCGCCAGGTCGTGCGTGTGCGGCAGGTGGTCGACGCCGTTCAGCAGCGGGCCGAAGGTGCTGCGCTGCCGGCCGATGCCGCCGACCGAGATGCTGCCGAAGCTCACGCCGTGGTACGAGCGCTCGCGGCCGATCAGCCGGTAGCGGCCTGCGTCGCCGCGCGCCCGGTGGTAGGCCAGCGCGATCTTCAGCGCGGTGTCGACCGACTCCGAACCCGAGTTGGTGAAGAACACATGGTCCAGGTCGCCGGGCGCCAGGTCGCCCAGGCGCGAGGCCAGTTCGAACGCGCCGGTATGGCCCATCTGGAAGCTCGACGCGTAGTCGAGCGTGTCGATCTGCGCCTTCAGCGCGGCACTGATGCGCGGGTTGCGGTGGCCGGCGTTGACGCACCAGAGCCCGGCGATGGCGTCGAGCACGCGGCGGCCGCCGACCATGTCGTAGTACAGCCCTTCGCTGCCCGCGATCAGCTGGGGTGCGCGCTTGAATTTGCGGTTGGGGGTGAAGGGCATCCAGAAGGCGTCGAGCGACGGCGTGGTTGCGGCGGCTGCACCGTTGGGCACGGCTGGAGTGGCGAGGGATGACGAGGCGTCGGCAAGTGCCATGGGATGGTTTCTCCGTTGTGGCGGTCCGTGTGTCGGGCCGTCGTGGAGCGGAATCTTAGGAACGGAAATTGTTTTTTCGAGCCGGTATGTACATGGTTTTTGGCGTGGCAGAAATACAAAAGAGCCGCGATCATCGAGCCCGTCGGACGCATCCGGAGAACCCTGCATGGGCCCAGAATTTGAGAAACCGGTACCGCCGCTCACGCAACGCGTGAGCCGCTTCATCCTTGATCAGGCGCTGGCCGGCAGCTACCAGAACGGCCGCCATCTGACCGAGGCGGACCTGGCCAGCCGGCTGGGCATTTCGCGCACGCCGGTGCGCGCCGCACTGCGCTTCCTGCATGAGCGCGCGGTGCTGGCGCACCTGCCCAACCGCGGCTACACGCTGGCCGCGGACCGCGAGGCGCTCGGCCTGGCGCGCCGCGACATGCCGGAGGACGAGGAGAAGACGCTGTACTACCGGCTGCTGCGCGACCGCCTGGCCGGCAAGCTGCCGACCCGCGTCAACGAGCTCGAACTCGCGCAGACCTACGGCGTGCGCCGGCCGCTGTTGCGCAGCGTGCTCACCACGATGCTGCAGGACGGCGTGCTGCGCGGGCGCCACTACCAGCGCTGGGAGTTCACCGAAACGCTGGACTCTGTCGAGAGCGAACGCGAGAGCTACCGGTTCCGCCTGACGGTCGAGTGCGCCGCGCTGCGCGAGCCCGGATTCCGCATCGACCGCGACCGGCTGCTGGCCTGCCGCGACCGCCAGCGCGCGCTGATCAGCCATGCGCCGCGCTACACCTGGATGGACTTCTTCGAAGCCAACGCCGAGCTGCACGAACTGCTGGCCAGCGCATCGGGCAACCGCTTCATCCTCGATGCGGTGCGCCAGCAGAACCGGCTGCGCCGCATGTCCGATCTGTCGGACTACCCGCTGGTCAGTGCCGCGGCACTGCGCAAGTCGAGCGAAGAGCATCTGCAGATCCTCGACGCGGTCGAGGCCAACGACCTGCCCGCCGCGGAGCAGCGTATGCGCGCGCACCTCAGCCGGGCCGCCGACATCCTGGAGCGCCGCGTGATCGGCGCCCTCAACGAACGGGAATCCACATGACGTCAACTCTTCTCGCCGACGCGACAGGCACCGCAGGCACGGACGATGCAGCCGGCATCGCCGCTTCGGCCACCGCCCATTACTGGCGCGACGGCTTCGCGCCGCCGGCCGCATCCGGTGCCGGGTCGCCGCCACTGCGTCCGCCGCGCACCACGTCGATCTTCGAGTTTCCGCACAACCGCTGGGCCTTCTCGCACCTGCGCGAACTGCAGCCGACCCGCAACGTGCCGCGCGGCCAGGGCCCGGTCGCCGTGTTGCCGCGTGCCGAGCGCGACGACCTCGACGCGCTCGGATTCGTCCCGCTGCAGGACGGCATGCCCGCCACCTGGCAGGAGGCGCTGGCCGCGGTGCATGCCGATGGCGCGGTGGTGCTGCACCGCGGGCGCATCGTGTACGAGCGCTACTTCGGCGCGCTGCAGGACGATGGCCAGCACATGGCGATGTCGGTCACGAAGTCGGTGGTCGGCACCGTGGGCGCGATGCTGGCCGCCGAAGGCACGCTCGACCCCGAGGCGATGGTCACGCACTACATCCCCGAACTCGCCGCCAGCGCCTTCGGCACGGCGACGGTGCGGCAGGTGATGGACATGACGACCGCGCTCGACTATTCGGAGGACTACGCCGACCCCGATGCCAGCGTCTGGGGCTATGCGCGCGCAGGCGAACTGCTGCCGCGGCCTGCGGGCTATGCGGGGCCGCAGGGCTTCCGGCAGTTCCTGCAGACCGTGCCGCAGCGTGGCGTGCACGGCGATGCCTTTGCCTACAAGACCGTCAACACCGACGTGCTGGGCTGGCTCGTCAGCCGTGCGTCCGGCCGGTCGCTCGCGCGGGTGCTGAGCGAGCGCATCTGGTCGCGGCTCGGCGCCGAGCAGGACGCGGCCTTCGCGCTCGACGGCCAGGGTGCCGAGTCGGCCGGCGGCGGCCTGAGCTGCGGGCTGCGCGACCTGGCCCGCTTCGGCGAGATGATGCGACTGCGCGGGCGCTTCAACGGTGCGCAGATCGTGCCGGAAGCGGTCGTCGACGACATCCGCCGCGGCGCCGATCCGGCGCGCTTCGCCAAGGCCGGCATGGTCCGGCTGGCCGGCTGGAGCTACCGCAACATGTGGTGGGTCGCGCACGACCCGCATGGCAGCTTCACGGCGCAGGGCATCCATGGCCAGATGCTGCACATCGATCCGGTGGCGGAGATGGTGGTCGCGCGCTTCGCGTCGCATCCGCTGGCGGCGCATGGCCACCTGCCGACGGTGATGCCGGCGTTCCGCGCACTGGCGGCGCGGCTGATGCAGGCGCCCTGAGCGCAGCGCGGGGCCGCAGCCGCGCCGGCTGCGGCAGGCCGGCTCAGCGCCCGGCGATCACGTCCGCAAAGAAGTCCTGCACCGCGGGCAGCACGCCCGGTATCTTGTGCGCGACGCCGGGCACTTCATCGAAGCGCACCGCGATGCCGTGCCGCTCCCACGACGCCTGCAGCGCGCGCAGGCGGCCGATGCGCGAAGTGCGCTCGTCGTTGATGCCGTCGATGTGGAGCGGGCTGCCGGGTGGCACGGCGATCTCCCAGGTCTCGACATCGTTGCCGCCGACCACCATCTGCACGTGCACCTGGCGCAACGCGTCGATGTCGACGGCCCGGCCGAAGCGCTCGGCCAGGTCGGCCACGCCGCGCCATGCGGGCGCCGACAGGTCCAGCGGCGTGACCACGCCCGGCGCGCCGATCGATGCCGCGAGCAGGCGTTGCGGCTGCAGGTAGGCGAAGCGGTGCGTGAAGTGCCCGCCGCCCGAGAAGCCATGCAGCAGGAAGCGCGGCGCGGTGCGCCATTTGCGCGCGACCTCGTCGACCATCTGCAGCAGCACGAGGTCGTAGCGCACGCCGTGCGACTCGATCCACTTGTAGCCATCGGCCGCACCGGGCGCGCCCAGGCCGACCGGAAACAGCGGCGCCAGCGCGATGCAGTGGTGTTCTTCGCAGAAGGCCTGGAAGGCGTCGCGGTAGACGTGCGGCGTGCGGTTGCTGCCATGCACCAGCACCACCAGCGGGTAAGTGCGCGCAGCGTCTTCGTCGTAGCTCTGCGGCACGTACATGCAGTATGCAAAGCGCTGGTCGGCCTGCAGTGCGTAGAAGGGCGTGGCGCCCCAGTCGTAGTAGCTCAGCAGGCGTCCATGGCCCGGCGTGGATTTCATGCGTGCTGTCCTTCGGTGGGCGTCGACGCTGCCGCGGCGCCACGTTGAGCGCGCAGCCAGCGCGCCGAGTCGTCGAAGGCGCGGCCGGCCACGTCGACCGAGCCGACCATCTCCAGGAAGCCGTGGATGGTGCCGGGGTACAGCGTCGACTGCACCTCGACGCCGGCGGCCGACAGCCGCGCCGCCATCTCCACGCTGTCGTCCTGCAGCGGGTCGAGTTCGGTGATCACCAGGAAGGCCGGCGGCAGGCCTTGGAGCCGGGCGCTCAGGCTGTTCATGCGCGGGTCGCTGAAGTCCTCGGGCTTGCGCAGGTAGAGCGCCTGGAACCAGACCATCATGTAGACCGACAGGCCGTACTCGCCCGCGCCGTAGCGCAGCGCCGACGCGTGGTAGAGATCGGTGCGGTAGGCGCCGTAGTTCAGCAGCATGCCGCACGGCAGCAGGTGGCCTTCGTCGCGCAGCGTCAGGCAGGTGCCGAGCGACAGGTTGGCGCCGGCCGAGTCGCCGCCGATGAAGAGCTGCGCGGGGTCGATGTCGAGCGTCTGCGCGTTCGCCTGCAGCCAGCGCATCACGTCCACGCATTCGTCGAGCGGCTGCGGAAAGCAGGCTTCCGGCGCCAGCGAATAGGCAACGCCGATCACGGCGATGCCGGCGCGGCTCGCGTACTCGCGCATCACGCGGTCGTGCGTGTCGAGGCTGAAGAGCGCGAAGCCGCCGCCGTGCAGGTAGACGAGTGCGCCTTTCAAGGCGCGGCCTTCGGGGTAGTGGACGCGCACGCGCACGTCGCCGTGGCGCGTCGGCAGAAGCTGCTCGACGGTGCGCGCCATCGCCGGGCCGCCCTGGGCGGCGGGTACGCGCAGCTTCTCGGCGATGGCCCGGCCTTCCGCGATCGGGATCAGGTGGCGCGGCGGGTACTTCAGGCTTTCGGCGCCCATCTGGCGCATCACGGCCAGGACCTGCGGGTCGAGCGGCGGCGGTGCGCGCGGGGTCAGCCAATCGGGCGCGATGGCGGCGGAGGACGAGGCTGGGGAAGAGGGCGGTGTCACACGGAGCCTTTCGGGACTGTCGGGAGATCGGCCCGCGGCGCGGGCCGGCCGCCGGTCATCTTAGGAAGCGCAGTGTTCTTTGGGTGCCGCGACGGCCATGGTTTTCCGGTGCTGAAAATACAAAGCGAAGAGACCATCAGCGCTGCCGGCGCCGCATCAGCCACTCGATCAGCTCGAACAGCAGTTCGCTCAGCAATGCCAGCGCCGCGGCCGGCAATGCGCCGGCGACCAGCAAGGCGCGGTCGTTCAGCGCCAGCCCGGTGACGATTCGTTCGCCGAAGCCGCCGGCGCCGATGAAGGCCGCGATGGTGGCGGTGCCGATCGCGATCGTGGTGGCGGTGCGCACGCCCGCGATCAAGGTCGGCAGCGCGATCGGCAGCAGCACCAGGCGCAGGTTCTGCGCATGCGTCATGCCCAGCGCGGTGCCAGCCTGCCGCAAGCCGGCCGGCACCTCGGCCAGGCCGGTCACGGTGTTGCGCATGATCGGCAACAGCGAATAGAGCGTGAGCGCGATCAGCGCAGGCAGCGTGCCGATGGCGCCGATCGCCGAGATCAGCACCGCCAGCAGCGCGAGCGACGGAATGGTCTGCAGCAGGCCGGTCAGTCCGAGCAGCACCGCGCGCAGCCGCAGGTGGCCGAACACCAGCACGGCGAGCGGCACCGCGATCAGGATCGCCAGCCCGACCGACACGGCGACCAGCAGCAGATGCTGCCGCGCGAGCCGGCCCAGGTCGGGGCCGAACAGCTTGGCGGCGAAGCTGCGGATCGTGCCGTCACCTGCCTGACTGCCGGCTGCCGCCGGCCCGGCCAGGAAGTCGCGCGCGATGGTGTCGAAGGCCGCGCCCTGCAGCTCGGCGCGTGCGTTCATCGCGATCATCGCGTGCTCGTCGACCCGCCCTTCGAGCTTCTGCAGCGCGGCCCAGGCCTTCGGCTGGCGCGTCGGCAGGTCGAGCCGGTAGAGCACGACCGCGTCGTAGCGCGGGAAGTAGCGGCGATCGTCCTGCAGCACGCGCAGGCCCAGGTGGTCGATCTTCGCGTCTGTGGTGTAGATGTCGATGACGTCGACCTGCTTCGAGGCGATCGCGTCGTAGGCCAGCCCGTGGTCGAGACCGGTCGGCGACTGCGCGAGGCCGTAGCGCGCGGCCAGTCCGCGCCAGCCGTCCGCGCGGCCGATGAACTCGTTCGACAGGCCGAGCTTCAGCTCGGGGTGGCGAGCCAGGTCGCTCAGCGTGCGCAGCTGGAGCCGATCGGCATCGGCCGCGCGCATCGCCAGCGCATAGCCGTCGTTGAAGCCCAGCGGGATCGCGACACCGAGCCCGAGCGGCGCGAGCGCCGTGTTCATGGCGTCGCGCGTCATCGTGCCTTCGCCCTTGAGGATCTCCAGTGCGATGGTGCCGGTGTACTCGGCATACAGGTCGATGCCGCCGGAGCGCAGCGCCTCGTACACGATGGCCGTGTTGCCCAGGCCCTGGCGGACCTGCGGCGCTTCGTGCAGTTGCGGCGCCGCGGTCTGCGCGAGCACCTCGGCCAGGATGTACGACTCGGTGAAGCGCTTCGATCCGATGCGCAAGCCATCGGGCTGGGCCGATGCCACAGATGCGGCGCACAGCATGCACAACAGCATGCCCAGGCGGATCAGCGTGGAAAACCCGACGGGCCAGGCAGGGCGTGATGTGTGCATCCGCCGCAGTTTATAGACGGCGATCGTGATGGCGACGCCGCGTGCGCCGAGTCACGCCGGTTTCCTACAGGCCTTTGTCGGCGTCACCGATGCGGCTTGCGCGGCCGATGAAGGAGAGTCGACGCATCGCGCGGCGGGCTTCATTGCTTCATTCATTGCGCCGCGAACATCCTCTCTTGAAAGACGCCATGGCCGACAAGCCCACGACCAACGCCTCCAAAGCTTCGAAAGCCTCCAGGGTCTCCAAAGCGCCGCAAGCTTCGAAGCCCGCCAAAGGAGCCAAGGCTTCGAAATCGGCCGCTGCCGAGAAAGCCGTTCCCTACGTCGAAGTCCACGGCGCGCGCGAGCTGCCGTCGGTCACGGTCGACGGCTACAGCCTGCAGGTGCGCGACAAGGACGGCTTCGTCGGCGACCAGGCCAGCCAGACCGCCTTCCGCGAGCTGCTGGAGCGCTGGCGCAAGCGTCGCCGCAAGAAGGGCGACGATCCGCTCGGGCTGTCGCATTCGCGCGACCTCACGAAGAAGCAGCTCGACCTGGTCGTCGCGGCCAAGCATGCGTCGGAGGCCGGCGACATCGTGCACGGTGCGATCGAGGAGTTCGCTCAGGACCTGGCCTATGTGATCCAGCGCTTCCTTCGCCAGCCTTCATGGGACCGGGTCGAGCGCATCGTGATCGGTGGCGGATTTCCCGAGAGCGACGTGGGCGAGCGGGCCATCCTGCAGGCCGCGGCCATCCTCGAAGAGATGCGCATCCACGTGCAGATCGCGCGGCTGTCGCACGAGGTCGACAACGGCGGTCTGATCGGCTGGGTGCATCTGACGCCGCCGCCGATGCTCAAGGGCCACGACGCGATCCTCGCGGTCGACATCGGCGGCACCAACGTGCGCTGCGGCATCGTCAAGACGCGCGTGCGCCGGGCCGCCGACCTGTCGAAGGCCAAGGTGGTGCGGCGCGAGAAATGGCGCCATGCCGACGACAAGCCGAGCCGCCGCGGGCTGGTCGACCGCCTCGCGGAGATGCTGGAGGACATGGTGCGCTACAGCGCGCGCAAGAACATCCGGCTCGCGCCCTTCATCGGCATCGCCTGCCCGGGCGTGATCCGCAAGGACGGGTCGATCGCCAACGGCACGCAGAACCTGCCCGGCGACTGGGAGGCCGACACCTTCCACCTGCCGAGCGAGCTGCGCAAGAAGATCCCGGTCATCAGCAACCAGCTCACGACGGTGCTGATGCACAACGACGCGGTGGTGCAGGGGCTGAGCGAGCTGCCCTTCATGCAGGAGGTGCGCCGCTGGGGCGTGCTGACCATCGGCACGGGGCTGGGCAACGCGAGCTACACGAACCGGCGCTGACGGGCCTGGTTGGCCGGCTGAGCGGCCGGATGTGGCGACGCAGCTACAGCTGGAAGGCGACGGTCAGCAACAGGCCTTCCGCCAGGTCGCGCGGCAGCCCGGGCCGATGCGCGCGGTAGGGCGTGCCGCTGGCCGCGACCTTGTCGATCCACTGCGCGAGCCAGTCGATCTCCTGGCGGCCGTAGAACACGACGGCGGCTTCATGGTTGAGCAGCAGGCTGCGCAGGTCGAGGTTGATGGAGCCGCACATCGCCAGTTCCTCGTCCACGACAACGGCCTTGGCATGCGCCATGAAGGGCAGCATGCGGAAGTTCACGCCGGCATGCGCCAGGTCGCGCATGGCGCGGGCGCGCACGAAGTCGGTCAGCCGGTGGTTCGAGCGCTCTGGAATCGCGATGGTCACCTGCACGCCGCGCCGCGCGGCCAGCCGCAGCGCGTTGCGCAGTCCGTCGTCGGGCACGAAGTAGGGCGTGACGGCGAGCAGCCGGTGCTCGGCGCGGAAGCACGCGTCGATCAGCAGCGCATGGGCGGTGTCCTCGGTCTGGTCGGGGCCGCTCGGCAGGAACTGCGCGAAGTCGCCCGCGACGTCGCCCGGCGGCGGCGCGACCGGGCGCTTGTGGCGCCCGAGCACCGAGCCCCAGTCATGGTTGAACTGGCGCGCCGCGGCGCTCGCCACGTCGCCGTGCAGGTCGAAGGACAGGTCGTGCCACGGCACCGGATGCGCGTCGTTGCCGGTGAAGTACTCGCCTGCCAGATTGCGCCCACCGGCCCAGAGCCAGGCGTCGTCGGCGATCGTGAGCTTGCGATGGTTGCGCAGGTTGCGCGGGCCGCTGCGGCGCAGGCCGAAGAAGGGGCGGAACACCGACACCTCGCCGCCCGCGGCGCGCAACGCGTCGAAGTGGCGGCGCGGCAGCGTGAGCGCGCCGAAGCCGTCGAGCAGCACCCGCACGTGGATGCCGTCGCGCGCGCGCTGCGTGAGCCGCGCGATCACCTCGTGCCCGAGCGGGTCGTCGCCGATGATGAAGGTGCAGACGTCGATGCGTTCCTGCGCACCGTCGATCACGCGCCACAGCGCGTCGCGTGCAGCAGCGCCGTCGGCATGCAGCCGGATGTCGCAGCGGCCCGGTGCGGCGAGGCCGAAGCTTTCGATCAGGTCGGCTGCCCAATGTCCCGCGGGCCCCGAGCGTGGCGGCCGCGGCGAGCCGGAGGGGCGCAGCTTGCGCTGGCCGAACAGCAGGTACATCGGCAGCGTGAGATAGGGCAGCAGCAGCAGCCCCATGACCCAGGCGATCGCCGTGGCCGGCGCCCGCTGCTCGCGCCGCGCCCGCGTGGTCAGCACGTAGGCGAGCAATGCACCGGTGACGACCAGGAAGTGCTGGGAGAGGGAAGGCAGCCAGGCCAGGAAGGGATGCGCCATGCGTCGAGGTTAACCCGCGGCATGGCGCGCGGCCCGCATGACCTGTGCGGGCCGGGGCTTGTGGCTCAGTCCTTCCAGACTTCCTGTGCCGTCTCGATGACCAGCCGCAGCTTGGCGCGCTGCGCCTCGACCGCGATGTTGTTGCCGTGCACGGTGCTCGAAAAACCGCACTGCGGCGACAGCGCGAGCTGCTCCAGCGGCGCGTACTTGGCGGCGGCTTCGATGCGGCGCTTGAGCTCGTCCTTGTCTTCCATCTCGCCGAACTTGGTGGTCACCAGGCCCAGCACCACGGTCTTGCCCTCCGGCAGGAAGCGCAGCGGCTTGAAGTCGCCGGAACGGGCGTCGTCGTACTCCATGAAGTAGGCGTCGAGGTCCATCTCCTTCAGCAAGGCCTCCGCCACCGGCTCGTAGTTGCCGGCCGCGGCATGCGTGCTCTTGAAGTTGCCGCGGCACAGATGCATCGCGAGCAGCATGCCCGGCGGCTTCTGCGCGACCACCTTGTTGATGAAGGCGGCGTAGCGGTGCGGCAGTTCGTTCGGGTCGTCGCCGCGCTGGCGGGCCGCCTCGCGCATGTTCTCGTCGCACAGGTAGGCGAGGTTGGTGTCGTCCATCTGCACGTAGTTGCAGCCGGCCGCGGCCAGCGAGCGCAGCTCGTCGCCATAGGCCTTGGCCACGTCGTCGTAGAACGCCGGGTCGAGCTCGGGATAGGCCTGTTTGCTGATGCCCGCACGGCCGCCACGGAAGTGCAGCATGGTCGGCGAGGGGATCGTCACCTTGGGCGTGTTGCCGGCCGACACCTGGCTCTTCAGGTACTGGAAGTCCGCGAGCTGGATGTCCTTGACGTGGCGCACCTTGTCGATGACGCGCAGCACCGGCGGCGCCAGTTCTTCGCTGCCGTCGGGCTTGCGGATCGTCACCGGGATGTCCGTCTTCACGCCGCCGAGCTGGTCGAGGAAGTCGATGTGGAAATAGGTGCGGCGGAATTCGCCGTCGGTGATGCTCTTCAGGCCGATGTCTTCCTGGAACTTCACGATCTCGGTGATCGCCTTGTCTTCGACGGTGCGCAACTGCTCGGGCGTGATCTCGCCCTTGGCTTTGCGCTCGCGGGCCTCGAGCAGGTATTGCGGTCGCAGGAAGCTCCCGACGTGGTCGTAGCGGGCGGGCAGGGCAGCATGTGACATGGTGTTCGTCGTCTCCGGTTCTGGGGTTGCAGGGAAAGGTCGATCCATCGTAAACGCTGTCTGCAGTCGTTCAATGGATACAGAACCTTCAGTGTTTACCCTTGATGGAGCCGAATCGCCTGGGATTTGTGGGCTGCGCTGGATACATTGCGTATCCCATGAAGACGCCAGCGAACGCCCCACCCACCGCTCGGAACGTGACGGTCGGCGAGGCCGAAGCCAGCGAGGGCGGCATGCAGTTCTCGCAGGCCGTCAAGACGCAGTTGCGCCTGCGCGAGATGGTGCTGGCCGGTGAGTTGCCGGGCGGCGCGCGCATCGCCGAGGTCGCGATCTCCGAGCTACTGGGCGTGTCGCGCACGCCGGTGCGCAGCGCGCTGATGCGGCTCGAACAGGAAGGCTTGCTACAGGCGCTGCAGAACGGCGGCTATGCGGTCAAGACCTTCTCGGAGCGCGACGTGGCCGACTCGATCGAGCTGCGCGGCACGCTCGAAGGACTCGCGGCCCGGCTTGCCGCCGAACGCGGCGCGCCGCCGGTCGTGCTGCGCGAGGCGCGGGCCTGCCTGACGCGCATCGATGCCCTGCTGCGCGAGCCGTCGCTCGACGATGCGGCCTTCTCGCGCTACGTCGGCTTCAACGAGAACTTCCATCTGCTGCTGGCCGAGATGTCGGGCAGCCCGGTGATCGCGCAGCAGTTGCAGCGCATCGTCAACCTGCCGTTCGCATCGCCGTCGGGGTTCGTCGTGGTGCAGGCGAATTCGCCGGCGGCGCGCGACATGCTGATGATTGCGCAGGACCAGCACGTGCAGGTGCTCGACGCGATCGAGAACCGCGAGGGCTCGCGGGCCGAGGCGCTGATGCGCGAGCACAGCCGCATCGCGCAGCGCAATCTGAAGGAGGCGCTGCACGGCACCGCCAACCATCCGCTGCCCGGCGTGCAGCTCATCCGGCGACGCGACTACTGATCCACCCCGATGACCTCGATGACCCCGACGACACGACACCCGAGGGAGGCCGCGCGATCATCGCGCAGGCGCTTTGCTGATCGCGCAGAAGGCGTCTGTCGGCGTGCGTCCTTAGGTAGTTCCCAAGGCCCCCGAATCCATTACCTCTGTTCACAATAACCCCCACCCGGCATTCCCACAAGGAGACAAATCCCATGCAGCGTCGACATCTCATCCAGGCCGCGAGCCTGACCGCCATCGCCCTCGCCATGCCGTTCGCGCATGCGCAGGACAACAGTTTCAAGATCGGCCTGATCCTTCCGATGACCGGACAGTCGGCCTCCACCGGCCGCCAGATCGAAGCCGCCGCGCGTCTCTACATGGCGCAGAACGGCGACACCGTCGCCGGCAAGAAGGTGCAGCTGATCGTCAAGGACGACACCGGCCTGCCCGACGTGAGCAAGCGCCTGGCCCAGGAGCTGGTGGTGAACGACAAGGTCAACGTGCTGGCCGGCTTCGGCCTCACGCCGCTGGCGCTGTCGGTGGCGCCGGTCGCCACGCAGTCGAAGACGCCGCAGCTCGTGATGGCTGCCGCCACGTCGAGCATCACCGAGGCATCGCCGTACATCGTGCGTTCGGGCTTCACGCTGCCGCAGGTGTCGGTGCCGATGGGCGACTGGGCGCCGAAGAACGGCATCAAGAGCGTGGTGACGCTGGTGGCCGACTACGGCCCCGGCAACGATGCCGAGAAGTACTTCAGCGAGCGCTTCCAGCTCAACGGCGGCAAGGTGCTCGACAAGCTGCGCGTGCCGCTGCGCAACCCGGACTTCGCGCCTTTCCTGCAGAAGGTGCGCGACATCAAGCCCGATGCGCTGTTCGTGTTCGTGCCCTCGGGCGCCGGCGCGGCCGTGATGAAGCAGTTCCTGGAGCGCGGCATGGACAAGGCCGGCATCAAGATGATCGCGACCGGCGACGTGACCGACGACGACCAGCTCAACGACATGGGCGACGGCGCACTCGGCGTGGTCACCTCGCACCATTACTCGGCCGCGCATCCGTCGGCGCTGAACAAGAAGTTCGTCGAGGCCTTCGAGAAGGCCAACCCGAAGATGCGGCCCAACTTCATGGCCGTCGGTGGCTACGACGGCATGCGCGTGATCTACGAGGCGCTCAAGACGACCAAGGGCCAGGGTGGCGGCGACGCGCTGCTGGCCGCGATGAAGGGCCAGATCTTCGAAAGCCCGCGCGGCCAGATCCTGATCGACGCGCAGACCCGCGACGTGGTGCAGGACGTGTACCTGCGCAAGGTCGAGAAGAAGGACGGCCAGCTCTACAACGTCGAGTTCGACGTGATCAAGTCCGTCAAGGACCCGGCAAAAACCAAGTAAGCGCACGAGGACGCGAATCGCAGCATGCTCACTATTCTCTTTGACGGTATCGCCTACGGCATGCTGCTGTTCGTGCTCGCAGTCGGGCTCGCCGTGACGCTGGGGCTGATGAACTTCATCAACCTCGCGCACGGCGCGTTCGCGATGGCGGGCGGCTATCTCACCGTGTTCGCGATGCAGAAGTTCGGCGTGCCCTTCCTGTGGTGCCTGCCGCTCGCCTTCGTCGTGGTCGGGCTGGCGGGAGCGCTGCTGGAACGCACGCTGTACCGGCCGATGTACGGCAAGTCGCACCTCGACCAGGTGCTGTTCTCGATCGGGCTGGCCTTCATGGCGGTGGCCGCGATCGACTACTTCGTCGGCTCCTCGCAGCAGAACGTTCAGTTGCCCGAATGGCTGCGCGGCCGCAGCGAGTTCGGCGACGGCGCGCTGCTGCTCGGCATGGGCCATTACCGCCTGTTCATCATCGCCGTCTGCGCCGTGCTGACCGTCGCGCTGCAGCTCATCCTGTCGAAGACGCGCTTCGGCAGCCGGCTGCGCGCCGCGGTCGACGACCCGCGCGTGGCGGCGGGGCTGGGCATCAACGTCAACGTGGTGTTCCTGCTGACCTTCGCGGTCGGCTCCGGCCTGGCCGGGCTGGGCGGTGCGCTCGGTGCCGAGATCCTCGGGCTCGATCCGACCTTCCCGCTCAAGTACATGATCTATTTCCTGATCGTGGTGTCGGTCGGCGGTACCTCGTCGATCACCGGACCGCTGGCGGCGGCGCTGCTGCTGGGCATCGCCGACGTGGGCGGCAAATACTTCATTCCCAAGATGGGCGCTTTCACCGTCTACCTGCTGATGATCCTGATCCTCATGTGGCGCCCGCAGGGCCTGTTCGTGCGCAAGGGAGCACGCTGATGGCCGCCTTCTCCGTTGCCGACGCGCAGGCCGCGTTGTTGCGCAAGGCGCGCTGGAAGCCGCTCGAATTCGTCGCCTGGGCCGTGGCCTTCGCGCTGCCGCTCGCGATGCCCTCGCATTCGCTGCTGGTCAACGAGATCGCGATCGTCGCGCTGTTCGCGATGTCGCTCGACCTGATCCTCGGCTACACCGGCATCGTGTCGCTCGGCCATGCCGCCTTCTTCGGTTTCGGCGCCTACGTGGCGGCGTTGTTCGCCAAGCTCGTGATGCCGGACCCGACGGTCGGGCTGCTGGTCGCGATGCTCGCGGCCGCGGCGCTGGGGGCGGTGGCCAGCGTCACGATCCTGCGCGGCAGCGACCTCACGCGGCTGATGGTCACGCTGGGCACTGCGCTGCTGCTGCTCGAACTCGCCAACAAGCTCGACTGGCTGACCGGCGGTGCCGACGGGCTGCAGGGCGTGGTGCTCGGGCCGGTGCTCGGCCTGTTCGAGTTCGACCTGTTCGGCCGCGTCGCCGCCTGGTATTCGCTGGGCATCACGCTCGTGCTGTTCCTGCTCATGCGGCGGCTCGTGCATTCGCCCTTCGGCGCCACGCTGAAGGCGATCCGCGACAACCGGCTGCGCGCCATGGCGATCGGCCTGCCGGTCGGCTTGCGGCTCGCGGTGATCTACACGATCGCAGCCGGCGTGGCGGGTGCCGCGGGTGCGCTGCTCGCGCAGACCACCGGCTTCGCGTCGCTCGACGTGCTGGCCTTCGACCGTTCCGCCGACGTGGTGCTGATGCTCGTGATCGGTGGCGTGGGCTGGCTCTACGGTGGCGTGGCGGGCGCCATCGTCTTCAAGCTGCTGCAGAACTGGCTGTCCGCCGTCACGCCGCAGTACTGGATGTTCTGGATCGGCCTGATCCTGGTGCTGCTGGTGCTGGTCGGGCGCGAACGCCTGCTGCATCCATCGGCCTGGTTCGGCAGCAAGCGAAAGGCCGGACCATGAGTGCATCGATTGCAAGCGACGCCGACGTCGTGCTGTCGGCCACCGGCCTGGTGATGCGCTTCGGCGGCATCACGGCCACCAACAACGTTTCGCTGAACCTGCGGCGCGGCGCTCGCCACGCGCTGATCGGCCCGAACGGCGCCGGCAAGACCACGCTGATCAATCTGCTGACGGGCGTGCTCGTGCCGACCGAAGGCAGCATCCGGCTGCTCGGCGAGGACATCACGAACCTCGCGCCGCACCGCCGTGTGGCGCGCGGCATGGTGCGGACCTTCCAGATCAACCAGCTTTTCGATTCGATGACGCCGCTGGAGACGCTGGCGCTGGTGGTGTCGCAGCAGCAGGGCATCGCCGCGCAATGGTGGCGGCCGCTCGGCGCGTCGCGCGTGGTGGTCGAACGCGCTGCGCAGCTGCTCGAACAGTTCCATCTGGGCGACGTGGCGCGGCAACCGGTCAAGCAGCTGGCCTATGGCAAGCGCCGGCTGCTCGAGATCGCCATTGCGCTGGCCTGCGAGCCGCGCGTGCTGCTGCTAGACGAGCCGGTGGCGGGCGTGCCCGCCGGCGAGCGCGAGGAGCTGCTGCAGACCGTGGCCGCCCTGCCGGCCGACGTGTCGGTGCTGCTGATCGAGCACGACATGGACCTGGTGTTCAGCTTCGCCGACCGCATGACGGTGCTGGTCAACGGCACGCTGCTGACCGAGGGCGACCCGGACACGATCGCGAACGATCCGAAGGTGAAAGAGGTGTACCTGGGTCACGGTGCCACGGAGGATGCCCATGTCTGAGCTGCTGCACATCGAGAACCTCAGCGCCGGCTACGGCGAGGCCGTGGTGCTGCACGACGTGGCGTTGTCGCTCGGCGAAGGCCGGACGCTCGCGCTGCTCGGGCGCAACGGCACGGGCAAGACCACGCTGATCAACACGCTCGCCGGCGCCACGCGCCAGCATGGCGGCAGCATCGCGCTGGGCGGCGTTGCGCTGCACAAGCTCGCGCCGCACCAGCGTGCCGCGACCGGCATCGGCTGGGTGCCGCAGGAGCGCAATATCTTCAAGTCGCTCACCGTGCACGAGAACCTCACGGCGGTGGAGCGCGCCGGCAAATGGAATGCGCAGCGGGTCTACGAGATGTTCCCGCGCCTGGCCGAGCGCAAGGGCAACCTGGGGACGCAGCTGTCGGGCGGCGAGCAGCAGATGCTCGCGGTCGGCCGCGCGCTGGTCGTGAACCCGCGCCTGCTGCTGCTCGACGAGCCGCTCGAAGGGCTGGCGCCGATCATCGTGGAAGAGCTGCTGCGCGCGATACGCCGCATCACGCGGGACGAAGGCCTGGCCGCGATCATCGTCGAGCAGCATCCGCAGGCGATCCTCGCGATCTCGGACCAGGCCGTGGTGCTCGACCACGGCACGGTGGTCCATGCCGATACGGCGGCTGCATTGCGCGCGCAGCCTGCGGTGCTCGACCGGCTGCTCGGCGTCGCGCGCTGACGCAAGCGGCCCTGCCTGGGCCGCAGCCGATGCCTCAAGCCGTCGTGGCGGCGAATCCCGACGATGTGCGTTCGGGCTCGGCCCATGCCCGGTTGCGCGAGATGAGCTCGCGCAGCGCAGGAATCGAGTTGGGGCGGCCGAACAGCCAACCCTGCGCGTACTGCACGCCGTGCTCGCGCAGGAAGCGGGCCTGCGCCTCGGTCTCCACGCCTTCCGCCACGACCTCGAGGCCGAGCGACTTGGCCAGCTCGATCACCACGCTCACGACCTGGCCGCCCGCGCCGCCGCGGCCGATGGCATCGACGAAGCGCTTGTCGATCTTGAGCAGGTCCAGGCTGAAGCTGCTGAGGAACGCCAGGCTCGAATAGCCGGTGCCGAAGTCATCGATGGCAACGCGCATGCCGATGGTGCGGATCTCGTCGATGACGCGCGCCACCACGCCGCCTTCCAGGAAGCCGCGCTCCGTCGCCTCGACCCAGAAGCTCTGGGCGGGAAGGCCGGTGCGGTCGAGCATGTCGGTCAGCATGCTCACCGTCCGATCGGAGTTGAGGTCGGCGGCCGACAGGTTGATGCTGATGTGGAAGTCCGGATGCTGCTTCAGGAAGGCGGCCGCATCGTCGGCCACCAGCTGCACCACGCGCTCGGTCACGAGCTCGATGAAGCCGGCCTTCTCGGCGGCCGGAATGAAGCGATCGGGCGGCACCATGCGCTCGCCGCTCTGCCAGCGGATCAGCGCCTCGGCACCGACGAAGCGACCGCTGCGCAGGTCGACGATCGGCTGGTACTGCATGAACACCTGCGGTGACTGCAGCGCGAAGCGGAAGCCCGTGATGCGATGCGTGATCTGGCGTATCAGCGTGAACAGGCCGACGGACAGCAGCAGACCCAGCAGCCCGCCGGCCGGCATGATCACCCAGAGCGCCGCGTTGATGTTGTCCTGGATGCGTGCGACCGGCAGCGCGGCGTACGCGACGAGGTCCACTTCGGGCGAGCTGTGCATGGCCACCTGGAACTGGCCGTCGAAGTAGCTGGCCTCGGCTTCGCCGCGCAGTGCGTGCGCCCATTCGCTGCGGAACACGCCACGGCCCGTGATCGGCGTGCCCGTGCTGCGCAGGAACACGCCCAGCGGCACGTCGGGCGCCGTACGGATGATGTCGAGCGCCACGCTCTGGTCGACGAACACGGCGACCCCTTCGCGCTCGACCACCACGTACTTGTGGCCCTCGATGCCCGGCAGGTTGACCATCACGCGCGTCGTCGTGCCGAGCTTGCCGGTGGCCAGCGCGGGGCCGAGCGACACGCCCTCGCCATAGCTGCCGCGCAGGGTCGAGCACAGCAGCTTGTCGCCCTGCATCCGGCCGATGGCCTGGACCTGGATCGAACTGGTGGTGAGTTCCCGCATCAGGTTGAGGCTGGCCTCGCCGCAGACGTCGTCGCCGAAATCCTGCTGGGTCAGCGTGGCGATGATCGACGCGACGTTCGCGTTGGTGGCTTCGGCCTTGCTCAGCACTTCGATGGACGCCTTCATCGCGCGGTCGGCGCTGAGGCTGTGGCCGCGTATGTCCGCGAGCCACGCCGCTACCGCGACGCAGGTGCAGATCAGGAGTGCGCATGCCACAAGGTTCAACGCCAGGGCGAGCGTGCTGCGCATGGAGATCATGGGCAGGTTCACTGTCGAAGCCCCGTGTGTTCTACGTCCTCGTCAGCGTGATTGGGGGCCATCGGGACTGTGGGATTCCTTGAATGCATCTTGAAGACAGCGTTGTCGACCCCATCGATCATCGCCGCATTTTCGTGTGATGCGTCACATATATGCATCCCATCTAATTGCGACAGCAACGGAATGTTGCAGCGCGCTATGCTAGGAACATGTTGAGCGAAACTGCCGCTGCCATGAGCGAGCTGATGGCGTCCCTGCTGCGGACCGGCGGCATGCCGCACGCGCTGAATTACCTCAACGGCCGTGTGCCGCATCGCTTCACGGCGCTCTACCGGCTCGAAGGCGATCGGCTGCGCAACGTGTTCCTTCACGACAAGGCGGGCATCCGGCCGCTGTTCCTGCAGAACCTTCCGCTCGACGGCAGCTATTGCCGGCTGGCGATGCGCGACGGCTCGTTTCGCACCGACGACGCGAGCCATGATCGACGGCTCGTGGGCCACCCGTTGCAGGATGTCGTGCTGTGCTATCACAGCGTGCCGATCCACACGGACAAGGGCGAGATGCTGGGCACCGTGTCGCACTTCGACGTCGAGCGTTGCACCGCATTGAGCAATCAGGAGTTCGAGTTTCTGCACGTGGCTGCGCGCATGTTGCGGGACCACGTGGGCGTTCCCGGCGCGGGGGGCGACCGTTCATCGCCGCCGGGTCGCCACTCTCATTGACCCGAACGCTCGAGCGGATCGCGCGCCTCGGCATCGGCGCAGGCAGCGAGGTGCGCGAGCAGCAGTCTTGCCGCCGGCGACAACGCGCTCTCGTTGCGAAAGCAGATTGAAAAGTTGCGCTCGGCCCATGCATCGGTGAGCGCGATGACGCGCAATCCGAAGTTGTGGGCAAGCGGCTCGACCACTTCACGTGGCGCCACCGCGATGCCGAGGTTGGCACGCACGCAGCGCAGTTCGGCATCGAAGGTCGAGACCAGGGCCCGATAGGTCACGGGCCGTCCGATGATCGCCGCCGCGCGCGCCAGCATGGTGTGCACGGCCGTCGATGCCGGCAGGCCGATCTGCTCGAACGGCAATGTCTCCTCGAAGCTGCATTGCGGCTGTCGCGCCAGCGGATGCGATGCATGGGCCACGATGGCCAGCCGGTCGCTGCGGTAGCGCCGTGTCTGCAGTCCATCGAGATCGGCTGCGTCCCAGCACACGCCGAGCGATGCCGAGCCTTCGCGAATGGCACGCACCAGGTCCCGGCTCAGGCTCTCTTCGAGATCGACGCGGATGTCTTCGTGGCCGGGCGCCTGCAGGAAGTCGGCGATGTCGTCGGGCAGGCTTTCCGCGATGGACGACACCGACGCCAGCATGCGCACCTGGCCCTTGATGCCGCGGCCGTAAGCCGCCATGTCGCGGGCGACGCGTTCGGCGCTCGCCAGCATGCCGCGGGCGTGTTCCAGCAGGATCTCGCCGGCCGCGGTCGGCGCCACGCCGCGGCGCCGTCTCTCCAGCAACTGCGTGCCGACCACGCTCTCCAGCTGCGCGAGCCGCTTGCTGATGGCCGAGGCGACGATGTTCTCCAGTTCCCCGGCGCGGGCGATGTTGCGGGTCTCGCAAACGGTGACGAAGAGCCGGAGGCTGGTGAGGTCGAGGTCGCGCATGGCATTCCGTTTGGGAATCTTCAGGCTGACAGATTACCGCTTTTGGAAGCTCTCGGGAATGTCTAGAGTCAGGGCAAAGCACTCGGCCCTCATCCTGACGAAGGGCCATGGAGACAACCGATGAACACAGAATCCCCGCGCCTGCCGCGCGCCGCCGTCATTCGCGAAGTGGGCTTGCGCGATGGCTTGCAGAGCATTGCCACCATCCTGTCGACCGAGCACAAGCGCGCGTGGATCCAGGCGGCTCATGCCGCCGGCCAGCGCGAGATCGAGGTCGGCTCGTTCGTGCCGGCGCGCCTGCTGCCGCAACTCGCCGACACCGCCGAATTGCTCGCCGACGCGAAGGCGCTGCCAGGGCTCTTCGCTTCGGTGCTGGTGCCGAACCTGAGAGGCGCCGAGAGCGCGATCGCCGGAGGCGCCGACCTGATGATCGTGCCGCTGTCGGCCAGCCATGCGCACAGCCTTGCCAACCTGCGCAAGACGCCCGACGAGGTCGTGGCCGAGGTCGCGCGCATCCGTGCGGCACGCGATGCGGCCGGTTCGAAGACGCTGATCGAAGGTGGCGTCGGCACGGCTTTCGGCTGCACGCTGCAGGGCGAAGTCGACCCGGCCGAGGTGCTGCGCCTGATGCAGGCACTGCTCGATGCCGGGGCCGATCGCGTGAGCCTCGCCGACACCGTCGGCTATGCCGATCCGGCCATGGTGCGCAGCCTGTTCACGCAGGCCGTGAAGATCGCTGGCGACCGCTTCTGGTGTGGCCATTTCCATGACACGCGCGGCCTCGGCCTCGCCAACGTCTATGCGGCGCTCGAAGTGGGTGTGGCGCGATTCGACGCCTGCCTGGCCGGCATCGGCGGATGTCCGCATGCACCGGGCGCGAGCGGCAACGTCGCGACCGAAGACCTGGCCTACATGCTCGGCAGCATGCGCATCGACACCGGCATCGACATCGCGCAGCTGTTGGCGCTGCGCGAACGCGTGGCCGGCTGGCTGGCCGGCGAGACATTGCACGGCACGCTCTGGCAGGCCGGCCTGCCCCGGACTTTCGCGGCACGTGCGCCGTCTTCTCTCACTGCATCCGCTTCCTGAAGGAACCCATGAGCAACGAACATCCAAGGTCCGCAGACCTGCCACTGGCCGGCGTGCGCGTCGTCGAGTTCACCCACATGGTGATGGGCCCGACCTGCGGAATGATCCTGGCCGATCTCGGCGCGGAAGTCATCAAGATCGAGCCGCCCGGCGGCGACAAGACGCGGCGGTTGCCGGGTCTGGGCATCGGCTTCTTCCGCGCCTTCAACCGTAACAAGAAGAGTGTGGTGCTCGACATCTCGACGCCGGAGGGCCGCGCCACCGCGACCGAGCTGATCGGCGAATGCGACGTCGTGCTGGAGAACTTCCGGCCTGGCCTGATGGTGGAATTCGGGCTCGACCATGCCACGCTGTCGAAGCGCTATCCGCGGCTGATCTCCGTGTCGCACAAGGGCTTCCTGCCGGGTCCGTACGAGAACCGGCTGGCGCTCGACGAGGTGGTGCAGATGATGGGCGGACTGTCGTACATGACCGGGCCGGAGGGCCGGCCGCTGCGCGCGGGCACGTCCGTCAACGACATCATGGGCGGCATGTTCGGTGCGATCGGCGTGCTGGCCGCGCTGCGCGAACGCGAGCGCACGGGCCGTGGCCAGGAAGTGCAGAGCGCGTTGTTCGAGAACTGCGTGTTCCTGTCGTCCCAGCACATGCAGCAGTTCGCGATGACCGGCGAGGCGCCGCCGCCGATGCCGTCGCGTGTCTCGGCGTGGAGCGTGTACGACGTGTTCACGCTGGCCGACGGCGAGCAGCTCTTCATCGGTGCAGTCAGCGACAAGCAGTTCCTGACGCTGTGCCGCGTGCTGGAGAGCCCCGAGCTCGCCGCCGACCCCGCGCTGGCCAGCAACGCCTTGCGGGTCGCCGTGCGCCCCGCGCTGCTGGCGCGTCTCGGCGAGATCCTTACGCACCACCGCATCGAGGACCTCGCGCCGAAGCTGGAAGCGGCGGGAATACCTTACGCGCCCATCGTGCGCCCCGACCAGCTGATGACCGATCCGCATCTGCTGCAGAGCGGCGGCCTGGTACCGATGGAATGCGACGACGGCAGCATGACCGAGGTCGTGCTGCTGCCGCTGACGCTGGGCGGCCGGCGTCCCGGCGTGCGACAGCCGCTGGCGCGGGTCGGCGAACACACCGACGAGGTGCTCGGCCGGCTCGTGTCGCGCGAGCCTGCCTGATCCGGCCGGCGCCATGCGGGCGCCGCGCGACGAATTCCGCATCGGTCCGCCCCACGCACATCCATACATACATAAGGAGACAAGACATGACGACCCCATCGAATCCCGCGAGCCCCGCAACGTTCGCGAAGCCCGCGATGACCCGCCGCGGCGTGCTCGGCCTCGGCGCCGCGGCACTGGGCTGCGCGGCCTGGCCGGCCCTGGCGCAAGGCGACAGGCCGGTGCGCATCATCCTGCCGATCAGCGCCGGTTCGGGCGTCGATGCGATTGCCCGCGCCGCCACGGGCGCGCTCGGCAAGTCCTTCGGCCAACCGGTCGTGATCGAGAACCTGCCGGGCGCCGGCGGCATCACCGGCGCGTCCGCGATCGTCAAGGCGGCGCCCGATGGTTTCACGCTGGGCCTGGTGTCGAACAACCACGTCATCAATCCGTCGGTCTTCAAGAAGATGCCCTTCGACGCGATCAACGACATCACGCCGATCAGCGTGATCGGCGCCACGCCGCTGGTGCTCCTGGTGAATCCAAAGGTGCCGGCGAAGAACGTGGCGGAGCTGGTCGCGCTCCTGAAGGCGAAGCCCGACGGCTACAACTACGCCTCGTCCGGCAACGGTACGGTGATCCATCTGGCCGGCGAGATGTTCATGGACGAGGCGGGCGTGAAGGCCCGCCACATTCCCTACAAGGGCACCGGCCCGATGGTGACCGACATGATCGCGGGGCAGGTCGAGATCGGCGTGGTCGCGCTGCCGGCCGTGCAGGCCTACATGAAGAGCGGCGCGCTGCGTGCGATCGGGCTGTGCGGGCCTGCGCGTTCGCCGGCTGCGCCCGACCTGCCCACGATCGCCGAACAAGGCCTGCCGAACTACGCGATCGAGGGCTGGTTCGCCGTGATCGGCCCGGCGAAGATGGCCGCCGCGGACGTGCAGCGCGTGCATGACGCCATCGTCGCCGCGTACACGAGCCCCGAGGTGCGCGAGGCGATGGACCGGCAGGGCAACATCATCAAGCCGACCTCGCCCGACGTGGCGGCCGCCTACTTCCGCAGCGAGGCGGCGCGCTATGCGCAGCTGGTGAAGAAGGCGAACGTGGTCGTGGAGTAGGCCTATATCGGCAGCGCCGTCGTCGTCTTCACGCGGTCGAGCACGAAGCTGGTCTTGCAGTCCTGCACGCTCGGGTGCTTGAGCAGCGTGTCCATCACGAAGCGGGAGTAGTCGCTCATGTCGGCGACCACGACGCGCAGCAGGTAGTCCATGTCGCCGGTCAGCGATGCGCACTCGACCACCTCGGGCCAGCCCTGCACCGATGCGCGGAACGCGTCCATCGGGCTGCGCTTGTGGCGCTCGGTGTGCTTTTCGAGCCGCACGTTGATGTAGGCCGTCAGCGCCAGGCCGACGCGGTCGGCCCGCAGCAGCGCGACATAGCCCGCGATCACGCCGGCTTCTTCCAGCCGCTTGACCCGCCGCAGCGTGGCGGACGACGACAGGCTGACGGCGGCGGCGAGCTCGTCGTAAGTGGCACGGCCGTTGGCCTGAAGCGCGCGAAGCACGCGCAAATCGATCGCATCGAGTTCGGCTGGAGCGTTCATGCAGCCGATCTTGCAGGAATCCTGCGCAGACCGCCACCCATGCCCTGCAAGTTGCAGGAATTCTGTGTGCCGAATGCCTAGCATGGAGCCCATACCCCACCGTTTGAATCTGGAGACCCCGATGACCGATCTGTTCGACAACCCCATGGGCCTGATGGGCTTCGAGTTCGTGGAATTCGCCTCGCCCGAGGCCGGCGTGCTGGAGCCCGTGTTCGAAACGCTCGGCTTCACGCTGGTCGCCAAGCACCGTTCCAAGGACGTCGTGCTGTACCGCCAGGGCGATATCAACTTCATCGTCAACCGCGAGCCCAAGAGCCCGGCGGCCTATTTCGCCGCCGAACATGGCCCGTCGGCCTGCGGCCTGGCGTTCCGCGTGAAGGATGCGCACAAGGCCTACAACCGCGCGCTCGAGCTCGGCGCGCAGCCGATGGAAATCGCCACCGGTCCGATGGAACTGCGCCTGCCGGCCATCAAGGGCATCGGCGGTGCGCCGCTGTACCTGATCGACCGCTTCGAAGAAGGCAAGTCGATCTACGACATCGATTTCGAATTCATCGAAGGCGTCGATCGCCATCCGGTCGGCCATGGTCTGCAGCTGATCGACCACCTGACGCACAACGTGTACCGCGGCCGCATGACCTTCTGGGCCGACTTCTACGCCAAGCTCTTCAACTTCCGCGAAATCCGCTACTTCGACATCCAGGGCGAGTACACCGGCCTGACCTCCAAGGCCATGACGGCGCCCGACGGCAAGATCCGCATTCCGCTCAACGAGGAGTCCAAGAAGGGCGGCGGCCAGATCGAGGAATTCCTGATGCAGTTCAACGGCGAAGGCATCCAGCACATCGCGCTGATCTGCGACAACCTGAAGGACGCGGTGGACAAGCTGGCGCTGGCCGGCGTGCAGACGGCGACCGCACCCAACGACATCTACTACGAGATGCTCGACGGCCGCCTGCCGGGCCACGGCCAGAACGTGCCCGAACTGCAGGCGCGCGGCATCCTGATGGATGGAACCACCGAGGGCGGCAATCCGCGCCTGCTGCTGCAGATCTTCTCCACGCCGGTGTTCGGGCCGGTGTTCTTCGAGTTCATCGAGCGCCGTGGCGACTACCGCGAAGGCTTCGGCGAAGGCAACTTCAAAGCGCTGTTCGAATCGCTCGAACGCGACCAGATCCGCCGCGGCGTCCTGGACACGGCCGAGGCCTGAGCATGCCGGCTGCCGAAGCGACCAAGCACGGGCTCGCGGCCGGCGATGCCGCCAGGCCGGACCGGCCGGACTGGACCATCGACCAGGGCTGGTCGAACTACACGCCGGCGGAACATGCGGTCTGGAAGACGCTGTTCGAGCGGCAGACGAAGCTGCTGCCCGGCCGTGCCTGCGACGAATTCGTCGAGGGCATGAAGAACCTGCCGATCGGCGCCGACAGGATCCCCGACTTTCGCGCGCTCAGCGAGGTGCTGATGCAACGCACCGGTTGGCAGGTCGTGGCGGTTCCGGGGCTGGTGCCCGACGAGGTCTTCTTCGAGCACCTGGCCAACCGGCGCTTCCCTTCGGGCAATTTCATCCGCAAGCCGCACGAGCTCGACTACCTCGAGGAACCCGACGTGTTCCACGATGTGTTCGGGCATGTGCCGATGCTCATGAATCCGGCCATCGCCGACTACATCCAGGCCTACGGCGAAGGCGGCCTGCGCGCGCAGAAGCTCGGCGTGCTGAACAAGCTGGCGCGCGTGTATTGGTACACGGTCGAATTCGGCCTCATCCAGCAGAAGGACGGTTTGCGGATCTACGGCGCCGGCATCGCGTCGTCGCGCACGGAAAGCGTTTTCTCATTGGACGACCCGTCGCCGAACCGGATCGGGTTCGACCTCGAGCGCGTCATGCGGACCAACTACCGCATCGACGATTTCCAGGAGAGCTATTTCGTGATCGACAGCCTGGAAGAGTTGCTCGACCTGGCGCGCATCGACTTCGGGCCGCTCTACCAGCGGATCGCCGGATTGCCGGACTTCGAGCCCGGCGACGTGCTGCCGCATGACCGCGTGCTCAGTCGCGGCACCGGCCGGTATCACGACATGAAGCGGACGACCGCCGCTGCGGCCTGAGCGGCGGGCCTGGCCTGCGCCGGGCTGGGGATGGCAGGGCGCTAGACGGCGACGCGGCGCCCGATCGCCGGCCAGCGCCGGTGCAGCCAGACCCACGCCACCAGGCCGATCGCCATCATCAGGATCGAGGTGACGGCCAGCGCCAGCGGTGAATGCATCACGAGCGGTGCGATCACACCGGCGACGATGCCGTTGGCGGTCGATCCGATCACCGCCTGCAGCGACGACGCCATGCCGCGTCGCTCCGGATGCAGGTCGAGCACCAGCAGCGTGACGACCGGCACCATCAGCGCCCAGCCGAAGGCGAACACGCCCAGCGGCCACAGTGCCCAGGCCGCATGCGGCGTGAACAGCATGTTGGCGATCACGTTCACCAGCGACGTGACCAGCATGATCAGGAAGCCGTCGCGAATCTGCCGCTTGGGCGCGACCTTGCCGGCCATGCGCCCGCTGACCCAGGCGCCGGCCATGATGCCGCCGATGGTCATCAGGAAGAACCAGAAGAACTGCGTGGGCTCCAGTCGCAGGTGGTCGCCCAGAAAGGCGGGCGCCGCCAGCACGTAGAGGAACATGCCGTTGAAGGGCACGCCGCTCGCGAGCGCCAGCAACAGGAAGCGCGGGTCGGAGCACAGATCCCAGTAGCCACGCATCAGGTGCTTCACCTCGAAGGGTTGCCGGTGGGTTGGATGCAGCGTTTCCGGCAGCAGCTTCCAGTTGGCGACGAACAGGATCACGCCGACGGCGACCAGAAACCAGAACACGCTGTGCCAGCCCAGGTGGACGAACAGGAAGCCGCCGACGATCGGCGCAATGGCCGGCGCCACGCCGAAATAGATGGTGACCTGGCTCATCACCTTCTGCGCCTCGGCCGGCGGGAACATGTCGCGGATGACGGCCCGCGACACCACGATGCCCGCACCGGTCGAAAGCCCTTGCAGCGCCCGGAAGAACACCAGCTGGCCGATGCTCTGCGACAGCGCGCAGCCGAGCGATGCCAGCGTGAACAGCGCCATGCCGGCGAGCACGACCGGCCGGCGGCCGAAACTGTCCGACAGCGCGCCGTGGAACAGGTTCATGAAGGCGAAGCCGAACAGGTAGGCCGACAGCGTCTGCTGCATCTCGACCGGCGTGGCGCCGATGGACCGTGCAATGCCGGAGAACGCCGGGATGTAGGTGTCGATGGAAAAAGGCCCGACCATGCCGAGCACCGCGAGCAGGATGGCCAGCGCCCATCGTGGGGCTTGCCAGAGTTTGGCGGCGTCCGGATTCATGTGTGTCTCTCTTTTTTGTGCGATCAAGAAAAAAGCGCCCGGCACCCGAAGGACGGGTGCGGCGGGCGCTTCGGGCTCCGAAACCCTTCCGGGATCAGAGCGTATCGATGAAGCTGCGCAGCTTGTCCGAGCGCGACGGGTGCTTCAGCTTGCGCAGCGCCTTGGCTTCGATCTGGCGAATGCGCTCGCGCGTCACGTCGAACTGCTTGCCGACTTCTTCCAGCGTGTGGTCGGTCGACATCTCGATGCCGAAGCGCATGCGCAGCACCTTGGCTTCGCGCGGCGTGAGCGAGTCGAGGATGTCCTTGACCACGTCGCGCAGGCCGGCCTGCATCGCGGCCTCGATCGGGGCCGTGTTGCTGCTGTCCTCGATGAAGTCGCCCAGGTGCGAATCGTCGTCGTCGCCGATCGGCGTTTCCATGGAGATCGGCTCCTTGGCGATCTTCATGATCTTGCGGATCTTGTCTTCCGGGATCTCCATCTTCTCGGCCAGGATCGACGCGTCGGGTTCGAAGCCGAACTCCTGCAGATGCTGGCGCGAGATGCGGTTCATCTTGTTGATCGTCTCGATCATGTGCACCGGAATGCGGATGGTGCGCGCCTGGTCGGCGATCGAGCGGGTGATCGCCTGGCGGATCCACCACGTCGCATAGGTCGAGAACTTGTAGCCGCGACGGTATTCGAACTTGTCGACCGCCTTCATCAGGCCGATGTTGCCTTCCTGGATCAGGTCCAGGAACTGCAGGCCGCGGTTGGTGTACTTCTTGGCGATGGAGATCACGAGGCGCAGGTTGGCCTCGATCATTTCCTTCTTGGCATCGCGCGACGACGACTCGCCGTCGTTCATGCGCTTGTTGATGTCCTTGAGCTGCGTCAGCGGCACCACCACGCGCGACTGGATGTCAGCCAGGCGTTGCTGCAGTTCCTGCACCGGCGGAATGTTGCGCGCGAGCACGGCACTCCACGGCTTGCCGGCTGCGGCCTGCTTCTCGACCCACTTCAGGTTCAGCAGGTTCGACTCGACGCGCTTGCCGTTCTTGTCGAAGCCGCCGAAGTCGCGGATGAAGTCTTCCTGCGGGAAGCCGCACTTGTCCACGATGATGCGGCGGAGTTCGCGTTCCTTCTTGCGCACGTCGTCGACCTGCGTGCGCACCAGGTCGCACAGCTTCTCGATGGTCTTGGCCGTGAAGCGGATGGTCATCAGCTCGTCCGACAGGGCTTGCTGCGCCTTCTGGTAGTTGGGCGTGCCGTAGCCTTCCTTGTCGTAGATCTTGTGGACCTTCTCGAACATCGCGGCAATGCGGTCGAAACGCTCCAGCGCATCGCGCTTGAGTTCTTCGAGCTTCTTGGTCAGCGCCTTGGAGCCGCCCTTGCCGTCGTCGTCGTCTTCCTCGTCGAATTCGTCGAAGTCTTCTTCGGCCACGTAGTCGTCGGCCTCGTTCGGGTTCGAGAAGCCGTCGACGATGGTCGAGATCACGACCTTGCCTTCACGGATGTCGGCCGCCAGTCGCAGGATCTCGGCGATGGTGGCGGGCGATGCGGAGATCGCCTCCATCATGGCCATCAGGCCGCCTTCGATGCGCTTGGCGATTTCGATTTCGCCTTCGCGCGTCAGCAGTTCGACCGTGCCCATTTCGCGCATGTACATGCGGACCGGGTCGGTCGTGCGGCCGAATTCGCTGTCGACGGTCGACAGTGCGGCTTCGGCTTCTTCTTCGGCTTCTTCGACGGTCGTCGCGGTGGGCGCGGTGTTATTCAGCAGCAGCGTTTCGGCGTCGGGTGTTTGTTCGTACACCGCCACGCCGAGGTCGTTCAGCATCGTGACCACGACTTCCATGGTCTCGGCATCGACCAGCTTGTCGGGCAAGTGGTCGGAGATTTCGCCCTGCGTCAGGTAGCCGCGCGTCTTGCCCAGCGTGATCAGGGTCTTCAGGCGCGAACGGCGCTTGGCCATGTCCTCTTCGGACAGGACGGTTTCGTCCAGGCCGAATTCCTTCATCAAGGCGCGTTCCTTCGCCTTGCTGATCTTCATGCGCAGCGGCTTGACCTTTTCTTCGGTCGCGCCCGGGGCGGCAGCGACCGGCTCGTCGCCGGCCAGATCTTCTTCGATGTCCGACAGATCGACGTCGCTCACGGGCGCTTCATTGCCGGCCTTCGGCTTGCGGCCGCGCTTGGCGCCGGTGGCGGGCGCAGCGGCGGTGGTGCTGGCGGCCTTCGGCGGGCGGCCGGCTTTCTTGGCTGCGGGGGCTGCGGCCTTGGTGGTTTCGTCGATCGTGGCGGTCGTGGATTTGGTTGGCACTGGTTTCACTTTCGTTGCGGCTGTCGCCTTGGACGCGGCGGGCCCCGATTTAGTTGCCGGCGACGCAGTCGCTTTCAACGGCTTGTCGGCAACGGGTTTGGCGGCGGAAACGGCAGGCTTCTTCGAACTGGGCATACGACCTCGGTGCAAAAAGAATGGACAAGCGGAATCACGAGCGCCACAAACCCGGCGCAGGCATCGGTACACGGACAAGGGGCAAGGAGGAAACGGGTTCCTCAAAAGGCAAGATGTCGGGCGAACATTTGGTGTGCAGTCCTTGCGGTGTATTGACCCGTTTCCCGTTGGGAAGTGCATTGCGCATGGGGTCGGCCCGGAGGTGCTGCTGTCGCTCTTGCCTAATTTCGCCTATTGCGAAGCCCTACATTATAGCGTGATGCGCGTTTTCAAGTGTCACGCCGATGACGGTTTGAGACGATTGCGCAGTTCGATCCGCCGGATTTCCAGCGCGCGATAGCGTTCCAGCGCCGCAGGATCCGAGCCAACCGCTGCGATGGCCTCGCTCTGGTGCGCCTTCAGCAGGTCGTCCAGCATGAAGTCGAGCACGCTGCGCAGCTCCTTGGCGGCGTCGGCCAGATGATCGCCTTCCGCGCCGGATTCGGCGATCGGGCCGCCGCCAGGGTCGGTCATCGCACGCTCGGCCAGCGCCTCGAAGGACAGGCCGCGCAGGCCTTCGCGCAGGGCTGCCCAGGGCTGCACGCCGTGTTCGTGCCACTGGGTGTCGAGCCAGGTGAACAGCCGGCCATGCTCGCCCGGCAGGTCGCAAAGCAGTCCGTGCAACTCGTGCGACAGCGCGGCCCATTCGTGCATGTTCGACAGCAGCAGCCGGGCCGCCACGTCGGGCCGTCCGGGCGGGCGCACGCGGCCGCGGCCGGGCGGCTCGAAGTTCTTCTCGCGTGCCTTGCGCTCGCGGCGCTCGCGCCAATCGCCACGGTCCTTCTTGTCCCAGCTGTCGCGGCGCTCGTAAGCCGGCGGCGGCGCACCGTCGTAGTCGTCGAAGGCGGGCGGCTCCGAACCGGATGAAGAGGGCTGGGGCGTGTAAGCCGCGCGCGGCGCCGCCGCGGCAGGCGTCCAGAGCTGGCTGATTTCCTGTGCGCTGAGCTGCACCAGCTCAGCGATCTCGCCGAGCAGCTGGCGCTTGAGCGCACCGTCCGGCAGGGCGCTCCAGAGCGGGCGTGCATTGCTCGCCATGTGGGCGCGGCCTTCCGCCGTGCCCAGGTCGCAGCCTTCCCGGGCCGCTTCGACCATGAAGCGGCTCAGCGGCGTGGCCTCGTTCACGAAGCGTGCGAAGGCCTCGGCGCCGAATTCGCGGATGAAGCTGTCGGGGTCGTGCTCGGCCGGCAGGAACAGGAACTTGACGCTGCGCACATCCGTCGCATAGGACAGGGCGCCGTCCAGCGCCTTGCGGGCGGCGCGCCGCCCGGCCGCGTCGCCGTCGAAGCTGAACACGACCGAATCGGTGAAGCGGAACAGCTTCTGCACATGTTCGGGCGTGCAGGCCGTGCCGAGCGTGGCCACCGTGTTGGGAAAGCCCAGCTGCGCCAGCGCGACCACGTCCATGTAGCCCTCGGTGACCAGCGCGTAGCCCTTGTCGCGGAAGGCGGCGCGCGCCTCGTACAGGCCGTAGAGCTCGCGCCCCTTGCTGAAGACCGGTGTTTCGGGCGAGTTGAGGTACTTCGGCTTCTCGTCGCCGAGCACCCGGCCGCCGAAACCGATGCATTCACCCTTGACGTTGCGGATCGGGAACATCACGCGATCGCGGAAGCGGTCGTAGCGTTTGCCATCGTCGTCCTCGCCGACGATCACCAGGCCGCTCTCCGCAAGCAGCGGATCGTCGTATTCCGGGAACACGCTGGCCAGGGTGCGCCAGCCCGCAGGTGCATAGCCGATACCGAATTGTTTGGCGACCTCGCCCGAGACGCCGCGACCCTTCAGGTAGTCGATCGCGCCAGGCGACTGGCGCAGGTGCTTGCGGTAGGCCTCGCCGGCCTTCTCCAGCACTTCGGACAACGTGGCCTGTTTCTGCCGCTGGCCGGCGGCACGCGCGCGGTCCTCGGGGGAGGCGTCGTCCTCGGGCACCTGCAGGCCGTATTCGCCCGCGAGGTCGTGCACGGCTTCGACGAAGCCCATGCCGGCATGTTCCATCAGGAAGCCGATGGCATTGCCATGCGCGCCGCAGCCGAAGCAGTGATAGAACTGCTTGGTCGGGCTGACGGAGAACGAGGGCGATTTTTCGCCATGGAAGGGGCACAGCCCCATGAAATTGGCGCCGGCCTTCTTGAGCTGGACGTAACGCCCGACGATTTCGACCACGTCGGCGCGCGCGATCAGCTCCTGGATGAAAGATTGAGGGATGGTCATGTAGGCGGGGAGCGGCAAATGATACGCAAGGTGCTCGACCGTCGTCTCACGGCGGCATACTGACTTGCTCCAGAACGCTCAAGCCGCATGATCCACAGCCCCCTCACGCATGTCTCGCCGCTGCTGCGCCACCCGTTGCGTTTCCTGTGGTCGGCACTCAAGAGTTTCAAGGCGAATCAGGGCTTGCTGCTGGCCGGGGCCGTGGCCTATTACGCGCTGCTGTCCATCGTGCCGCTGCTGATCGTCAGTGTGATCGCCCTGTCGCACGTGATCGAGCAGGCCGAGTTGCTGAGCACCGTCGGCCGCTACCTGGAGTGGCTGCTGCCCGGCCAGTCACGCGCCATCGTCGAGGAGCTGTCGAACTTTCTCGCGCACCGCGACGTGCTCGGTCCGGTGCTCCTGGTCACGATGATCTTCTTCAGTTCTCTGGCGTTCACGGTGCTGGAGAGCGCGATGGCGGTGATCTTCCACCATCGCAAGGCCGATCGTCGGCGCCACTACCTGGTTTCGGCCGTCATGCCCTATCTGTACATCCTGAGTCTGTGCGTCGGTTTGCTGCTGGTCACGCTGGTGTCGGGCGCGCTGCAGCTGATTGGCCAGGAAAGCGTCGAACTGCTGGGCTACAGCTGGTCGCTGTCGGGGGTTTCCGGCGTGCTGCTGTATCTGCTGGGCCTGGGCGGCGAGATCTTCATGCTGACCTCGCTGTACCTCGTGATGCCGGTCGGCCGGCTGTCGCTTCGCCATGCGCTGCTGGGCGGCGTGACCGCTGCGCTGCTGTGGGAAGTCACGCGGCGGGTGCTGGTCTGGTATTTCTCGACGCTGTCGCAGGTCAATGTCGTCTATGGCTCGCTGACGACGGCCATCGTCGTCCTGCTGAGCCTGGAGATCGCCGCCACGCTGGTGCTTTTCGGCGCGCAGGTCATCAGCCAGTACGAGCGGCTGGAGCGCACCGGCCATGCCGGGCCGCTCCAGGCGGACATGTCTGCGCGCTGACGCGCTGGCAGCGGGGTTACCTCGGCGCCAAGCGGATCGCGCCGTCCAGGCGGATCACTTCGCCGTTGAGCATGTCGTTCTCGATGATGTGCTTGGCCAGCTTGGCGTAGTCCTCGGGCGTGCCCAGGCGCGAAGGGAAGGGCACGCTGGCGGCGAGTGCGTCCTGCACTTCCTGGGGCATGCCGAACAGCATCGGCGTGCCGAAGATGCCGGGTGCGATCGTCATGTTCCGGATGCCGCTGCGAGCCAGGTCGCGTGCGATCGGAAGCGTCATGCCGACCACGCCGCCCTTGGACGCGCTGTAGGCGGCTTGCCCGATCTGGCCGTCGTATGCCGCCACGGAGGCGGTGGAAATCATCACGCCGCGCTCACCGGTGGACTCCGGCTCATTCTTGGCCATCGCGTCAGCGGCGAGGCGAATCATGTTGAAGGTCCCGATCAGGTTGACCGTGACGGTCTTGCTGAAGACGGCCAGCGCGTGCGGGCCGTTCTTGCCCACGGTTTTTTCGGCCGGCGCGATGCCGGCGCAGTTCACCAGTCCGACCAGCTTGCCCAGCTTCTGGGCCGCGGCCACGACGGCCTGGCCGTCGGCTTCCTGGCTCACATCGCACCGTACGAAAGCGCCGCCGATCTCGCGGGCCACGGCTTCGCCTTTTTCGGCCTGCATGTCGGCCACCACGACCTTGGCGCCATTCGCCGCCAGCATCCGCGCCGTGCCTTCGCCCAGGCCCGAAGCGCCGCCGGTGACGATGAAAACCTTGCCTTCGATCTGCATGAAAAAGTCTCCTGATAAGAAGACAGCATTATCGAAGAGCGAGCCGGAATAAAAAAAGGCCCGATCCTGAGATCGGGCCTTGAATTGGATCCGGGAGGATCCAAGGAGACAAGGGGTACGGCTCAACGCTTGCGCGGTGTTGCTGCAGTCTTGGCAGCGTTCACGGCCTGAGCGGAGACGGCGCTGAAATTGGCTTCGGCAACGTCGCTGGCTTGCTTGACGGCCTTTTGGACGGACTCGAAAGCATTGTTGGCGGCAGCCACGGCGCTCTTCATGACGGCGACGGCGGTTTCGGAGCCAGCCGGTGCATTCTTGGCGGCGCTGTCGACCAGACCGACGAAGGCCTGCTGCGCTTCGGCTGCCTTGCCTTCGAAGGCCTTGCTGAATTCGGCGCCGGTGCCTTGCGCGATGTCGTACAGATGACGGCTGTAGGCGGCGGTCTTTTCTGCGAGGGGCTGGAACAGGCTGGCTTGCAGTGCGAGCAGTTCCTGTGCGTCCTTGACGCTCAGGATCGCCTGGCTGGCGGTGGCGGCTTCGGACAGTGCAGCCTTGGAGGCAGTCACGTTCAATTCGACGAGCTTCTCGACGCCTTCGAAGGCCTTGGTGGTCAGGCCGAACAGGGTTTCGAGGTTGGCTTTTTGGGCGGCGAGGATTTGGTCAGCGGTCAGTGCCATGGCAGAACTCCGGAAAGGTTGATTGGATGGATCACGTTGCGCTGCGCCTGCCACTGTCATGTTGCGGTGCAGCATGGATCGAAGTATAGGGAGCTGAGCGTATCGATCAACCCCTTTGGCCGCTGCGAGGCCGGTTTAGAGCGTGTTTTCTAATTCGGCTGCCGCGGGGTGGCTGGCAGAATCTGCGGCATGAGCAGCCGTCCCCAGCCCCATTCCCGTTCGGTGTACCGCGCCTTTCGGTCAATCTCCACCCGTTGGTCGGACAACGACATCTACGGCCATGTCAACAACGTCGTTTATTACAGCTGGTTCGACACTGCGGTGAACACGTTGTTGATCGAAAAAGGCGCGCTCGACATCCATCAGGGTGACACCATCGGCTTCGTCGTGGAGACGCAGTGCAACTACTTTGCGCCCCTCGCGTTTCCGCAGACCGTCGAAGCCGGCATGCGCGTCGCGCATGCGGGGAGTTCGAGCGTGCGCTATGAAATCGGCCTGTTCGCCGAAGGCGCCGACACTGCGGCCGCGCAGGGGCACTTCGTCCATGTCTACGTCGACCGCACGACGAATCGGCCGGTCAAGCTGCCCGAGGCCTTGCAGCGCGTGGTGACGGAACTGTCGGCCTGAAGAGGCATCGTCTCCACCATTGAAAAAGGCGCCACATGGGCGCCTTTTTCATGACTGCATGGTGATGCAGATCACATCTTCTTCATGGCCTTGATGTCGGCCTTGCCCTTGGCTTCGTCGGCCTTGGCTTGCTTCACGCAGGCGTTCTTGGCATCGCCATTCTGGTCGTCGCACTTTTCCTTGGCGACTTCATAGGCGGCGGAGACCTTTTCTTCGGCGACCTTGCGGGCGTGGCCGTTGGTCGGCTTGTATTGCTGTTCCAGTTCAGCCTTGGCGACCTTTTCCTGGCCCTTGGCTTCCTTCTCGCAGACGTCCTTGGCGTTGTCCTTCAGGGTGTCGCATTGGGCCTTGGCGACCTTGTAGTCGGCCTCGATCTTTTCCTTGGCAACCTTGTATTCGTCCTTGGTCACAGCGCCGGCCTGGCCAGCGATGAAACAGGAAGAAGCAATGGCGAGCATGAGCAGATGTTTTTTCATGATGAGTCCTTCGGAGTTGTGTTGATCGTTGTGTAAAGTGAAGTCTGTGGATCTGGAAATGAAGCGCGAATTGCGCTCAGACCTTCTCGTACCAGAGAGCGGCTGGCGTGCGGCCGTCGCGCACTTCCCAGTCCTTGATCTGTTTTTCCGCTTCATCGCGGCTGACGCCGTGGCGTTCCTGAATGCGGCCCAGAAGCTGGTCGCGCTTGCCGGCGATCACGTCGAAGTCATCGTCGGTGAGCTTGCCCCACTGTTCCTTGACCTTGCCCTTGAGCTGCTTCCAATTGCCTTCGATGGTGTCTTTGTTCATGCTGATCTCCTTCTCGATTGATTCGAACTCGTCCGCCTGGCCGAGCGACCGGGGACTGGAGTCCTCTGCCGCTCTGTTGGCGTGAGGAGAACTGTGTTCAGACCCCATCGCGGGGCTGGTAGGACTCTCCGGGAAGGGGCCGTAGGCAGGCACCGACGGAGATCGTGATAATCGAACGCTTGCCCGACCAAGAGACACGCGCGCCGCAACATGATCATTCAAAGCCTGCTCGATACCGACCTCTACAAGTTCACGATGATGCAGGTGGTGCTGCATCACTTTCCCGGAGCGCAGGTCGAGTACCGCTTCAAGTGCCGCAACCCCGGAGTCGACCTCGCGCAGTTCGCCAGCCAGATCCGCGACGAGGTCCGCCACCTCTGTTCGCTGCAGTTCCGGGAGCCGGAACTGGCCTATCTCAAATCGATGCGCTTCATCAAGAGCGACTTCATCGACTTCCTCGGGCTGTTCCGCCTCAATGAGAAATACATCGACATCGTGGCGCTGCCTTCGGGCGAGCTCGACATCCAGATCAAGGGGCCGTGGCTGCACACGATCCTGTTCGAGATTCCGGTGCTGGCGATCGTCAACGAGGTCTATTTCCGCAATACGCAAAGGTATCCCGACCTGACCGAAGGCCGGCGACGGCTCGAGACCAAGATCGGGCAGCTGAAGGCCGAAGGCCTGTCGGACCTGAAGATTGCCGACTACGGCACGCGCCGCCGTTTTTCCAAGGATTGGCACGAGGAGGTGCTGCGTACGCTGAGCGCGCGCCTGGGTGCGGTTGCAGCGCCGACTGCAACGAGCAGCGCGGCGCTTGCGCAGTTCGCTGGGACCAGCAACGTGCTCTACGCCATGAAGCTCGGTCTGCTTCCACTGGGCACGATGGCCCACGAGTATCTGCAGGCCTGTCAGGCGCTCGGCCCGCGGCTGCGGGACAGCCAGGTCTTCGGGTTCGAATCGTGGGCGCGGGAGTACCGGGGTGATCTGGGCATCGCCCTGTCCGACGTGTATGGGATGAGCGCCTTCCTGCGCGACTTCGACCTGTATTTCTGCAAGCTCTTCGATGGCGCGCGTCACGACAGTGGCGATCCGTTCCAGTGGGGCGAGCGCATGCTGGCGCACTACGCGGCCAACCGGGTGAACCCGAGGACCAAGACGCTGATCTTCAGTGACGGTCTCACCATCCCGCGCACCATCGAGCTGTATCACCAGTTTCGCGGCCGTTGCCTGCTGGCTTTCGGCATCGGCACGAATCTCACCAACGACCTGGGCTACGAGCCGCTGCAGATCGTGATCAAGATGGTCCGCTGCAACGGCCAGCCGGTCGCCAAGCTGTCGGACACGCCGTCGAAGAACATGTGCGACGACGAGAAGTACCTTGCCTATCTTCGCCAGGTCTTCGAGATCGAGCAGCCGCCCTCCGCCTGAACGGCGAGCGCGGCGTCGTGTCCATGAAGCGGTCGATTCTTCGCTTTTCCTCGACCTTGCCGCTGCTTGGGTTGACGCCGGTACCGGGCGTCGCCGCCGGGCTCGACGGCGCCGCGCTCTCGCCATTCTGGGGTGTGCCTTTCGCGGGAATCCTGCTGTCGATCGCGTTGTTGCCGTTGCTCGTGCCGACGTTCTGGCACCTGCACTACGGGAAGGTGGCCGCGGCCTGGGCGCTGGCCTTTCTGTTGCCTTTCGCCGCGGTCCACGGGCTCGTGATGGCCGGCACGCAGCTCGCGCATGCACTGCTCGCGGAGTACATCCCCTTCATCCTTCTGCTCACTGCGCTGTTCACTGTGGCGGGCGGCATCCACATCCGAGGCAACCTGCACGGCACGCCGGGGCTCAACGCCGGGATCCTTGCGGTCGGCGCCGTGCTGGCCAGCGTCATGGGTACCACTGGCGCGTCGATGCTGCTGATCCGCCCGTTGCTCCGTGCCAATGACAAGCGCGTCCACCGGGCGCATGTCGTGGTGTTCTTCATCTTCATCGTGTCGAACGCCGGTGGTGCGCTCACGCCGCTGGGCGATCCACCGTTGTTCCTCGGCTTTCTGAAGGGTGTCGATTTCTTCTGGACCGCGAAGAACATCCTGCCGGACATGCTGTTCATCGTCGGCATCCTGCTTGCGCTGTTCTACGCGATCGATCGTCATTACCACCGTCGCGAAGGCCTGCCGCAGATCGCTCCGACGCCGGGCATGCCTCAGGTGCGTTTTGACGGCGTCGCCAACTTCGGCCTGCTGGCGGGCATCGTGGCTGTCGTGCTGCTCAGCGGTTTCTGGACGTCGCCGGTGAGTTTCTCCGTTGCCGGCACCGAGGTCGGCTTGCCGGGCCTGGTGCGCGATGCCGGCTTGATCGGCATCACGCTGTTGTCTCTGAAGATCACCGCCGCCAAGGTGCATGCCGACAACCAGTTCGACTGGGCCCCGATGACCGAGGTCGCGAAGCTGTTCGCCGGTATCTTCCTGACCATCATTCCGGTGATCGCGATGCTGAAGGCCGGCGCCCAGGGACCTTTCGGTGCCGTCATATCGGCCGTGACCCGTGCCGACGGACAGCCCGATCCGGCGATGTATTTCTGGGCCACCGGCGCATTGAGTTCCTTCCTTGACAACGCACCGACCTACCTGGTCTTCTTCAACACCGCGGGTGGCGATCCGGCGGTCCTGATGACGACCCATGCGGCGACGCTGGCGGCCATATCCGCCGGCGCCGTATTCATGGGCGCCAACACCTACATCGGCAATGCGCCCAACCTGATGGTGAGGGCTATCGCAGAAAGCCGCGGTGTGCGCATGCCGAGTTTCTTCGGCTACATGGGGTGGTCGTGCACGATCCTCATGCCGCTGTTCATCCTCACCACTTTCGTTTTCTTCCGTTGAGACCGTACCCATGAGCAAAGCCAGGATCCTTGTCGCCCGCGCCGTCTTTCCCGAAACCATTGCGCGGCTCGAACAGCACTTCGAAGTCCGCTCGAACCAGACCGACGAGATCTGGTCGCAGGCCGGCCTGATCGAGCGGCTGCAGGGCGTTCAGGGCGTGCTGACCACGGCGTCCGAACGCATCGATGCCACGCTGCTCGATGCATGCCCCGACCTGAAGATCTGCGCCAACATGGCTGTCGGCTACAACAACTTCGACATCGATGCGATGGTGGCGCGCCACGTTGTCGGCACCAATGCGCCCGACGTGCTGACCGAGACCACGGCCGACTTCGGCTTTGCATTGCTGATGGCGACGGCCCGCCGCATCACGGAGAGCGAGCACTTCCTGCGTGCGGGCAAGTGGCAGAAATGGGCCTATGACATGTTCTCGGGCAGCGACATCCACGGCTCGACGCTGGGCATCATCGGCATGGGCCGCATCGGGCAGGGCATCGCCCGGCGCGGGGCATTGGGCTTCGGCATGAAGGTGATCTATCACAACCGGTCGCGCCTGTCGCCCGAACTGGAGGCCGCTTGTGGCGCACGCTACGTCGGCAAGGACGACCTGCTGAAGACGGCAGACCATGTGGTGCTCGTGGTGCCGTACACCGCTGCGTCGCACCACACCATCGGCGCAGCCGAGCTGGCCCTCATGAAGCCGACGGCCACGCTGATCAATATCGCGCGAGGCGGCATCGTCGACGATGCGGCGCTGGCGGCGGCGCTGCGCGAAGGGCGCATCGCCGCCGCCGGCCTCGACGTGTTCGAGGGCGAGCCCAAGGTGCATCCCGACCTGCTCACCGTGCCGAATGTCGTGCTGACGCCGCACATCGCGAGTGCTTCGGTGCCGACGCGGCGGGCCATGGCCGAGCTGGCGGCCGACAACCTGGTCGGCTTCCTCGACGGGCAGGGCGCCGTGACGCCCGTCACGCCCACGCCGGCGGCGCCAACGGCTGCGCCATAAGGATCGGCCTCCACGGCGCTCATCGACCCATGCCCCAGTTCCCCTTCGACATCGCCTGGCTTCTCCTCGCGCTCTGCACGCTGAATGTCCTCCTGATCGGCTGGCTGCTGCTGCGTCGGCCGCCGCCTGCCGACCATGCGGAATTGCTCGCTGCGCTCGACAACCTGGGTGACGGCAGCGAACGCATCGAGCGTGAGCTGCGTCGTGAGATCGCTGAATCGTCCCGTGGCGCACGGCAGGAGGCCGCGCAGACCTTCGCGGGCTTCCAGCGCGCGCTGTTGCTGCAGAACGCCGAAGCCACCCGCACCCAGAATGCCCAGATCGATGCGTTCGCGCAGCAGCTGACCTTGCTGCAGAAGTCGCTGGCCGACACGCTCAACACCCAGTTGCAGGGGCTGAGCGAATCGAATGCGCGCCGCCTGGCGGAAATGCGCGCAACGCTGGAGGCCCAGCTCGCGCAACTGCAGCAGAGCAACGCTGCCAAGCTCGACGAGATGCGGCGCACGGTCGACGAAAAGCTGCAGAACACGCTCGAGGCGCGGCTCGGCGAGAGCTTCAAGCAGGTGGCCGACCGGCTCGATCAGGTCCACAAGGGGCTCGGCGAGATGCAGACGCTGGCCGTCGGCGTCGGCAGCCTGCAGCGGGTGCTGAGCAACGTGAAGACGCGTGGCGTGTTCGGGGAGGTGCAGCTGGAGGCGCTGCTGGAACAAGTGCTCACGACCGAGCAGTACGCCAAGCAGGTCGAGACCAAGCCGCGCAGCAATCAGCGTGTGGATTTCGCGGTGCGCTTCCCTGGCCGTGGCGAGGACGGCTCGCCGGTCTGGCTGCCGATCGACGCCAAGTTTCCGCGCGACGACTACGAGCGCCTGATCGATGCCCACGAACGTGCCGATGCCGTGGCCGTGGAACTGGCCGGCAAGGCGCTCGAATTGCGCATCCGCACCGAAGCGCGATCGATCGCGGACAACTACCTCGCCGCGCCGCACACGACCGATTTCGCCATCCTGTTCCTGCCGGTCGAGAGCCTCTACGCCGAAGTGCTGCGCCGTCCCGGGCTGATGGACGCGGTACAGCGGCAGCACCGCGTCACGCTGGCCGGACCGACCACGCTGCTGGCGATGCTCAACAGCCTGCAGATGGGCTTTCGTACGCTGGCGCTGGAGCAGCAGGCCTCGGAGGTCTGGAAGGTGCTGGGCGCGGTGAAGACGGAGTTCGAGCGCTACGGCGAATGGGTGGCGCGCATCAAGGAGCAAGTGGCCAAGGCGTCGGACACGCTCGACAAGGCCGACACCCGCGCCCGCCAGATGCGGCGCGTGCTCAAGGGTGTGGAGGCGCTGCCCGACTCCGAAGCCCAGGCGCTGCTGCCGCCGAACGGCGTCGACGATGACGCCTGAGCTGCTCCGGCTGATCGCCGCGCAGATCTGCCTGCATGCGGCCATGACCGGCACCCGCCTGGCGGCACCTTTGTTGGCACTGCAGCAGGGCTACAGCGCCGCCGCCGTCGGCGTGCTGTTGTCGTTGTTCGCCTTGACGCAGGTGTTCCTCGCATTGCCGGCCGGGCGTTTTGCCGATCGTCACGGGCTGCGCTTGCCGCTGAAGCTCGCCGTCGGCGCAGCGAGCCTGGGCGCGGCCCTGGCCACGGTCTGGCCCGTGTTCCCGGTGCTGTGCCTGGCGGCCTTGCTCACCGGCGGCGCCACCGGTGTCACGGTGATCGCGCTGCAGCGTCACGTGGGCCGGGCGGCCGCCAATCCGACACAGCTCAAGCAGGTCTTCAGCTGGCTGGCGATCTCGCCCGCGGCAGCAAATTTCGTGGGCCCGTTCGCGACCGGTCTGCTGATCGACCATGCGGGGCGTGTTGCGGGCGATGCGACCGGCTACCGTACCGCCTTCGTGCTGCTGACGGTGTTGCCGCTGCTGTGCTGGCTGCTGGCGCGTCGCACGCAGGAGCTGCCGATCGCTGCGCCGCCAGCCGGCGCGCCGAAGCCGCGCGCGATGGACCTGCTGTCGCAGCCGATGTTCCGTCGCCTGTTGTTCGTGAACTGGCTGCAATCCGCGTCCTGGGATGTCCATACCTTCGTGCTGCCGATCCTCGGCCATGAGCGCGGTCTCAGTGCCTCGGTGATCGGCGCGATCCTCGGTGCCTTCGCGGTGGCGGCGGCCGGCATCCGAGTCGTGCTGCCATGGATCGCCTCACGCGCCAGCGAGCGCAGCGTGATCACCGTCTCGAACGTGATCACCGCGGCTGTCTTCCTGTTCTATCCGCTGATGCACACGGCCTTCGGCATGGGCGTGTGCTCGGTGGCGCTGGGCATCGCCCTGGGTGCGGTGCAGCCGATGATCATGAGCATGCTGCACCAGATCACGCCGCACAACCGCCATGGCGAAGCGCTGGGCCTTCGCGTGATGACGCTGAACGCCTCCAGCGTTGCGATGCCGATGCTGTTCGGCGCCGCCGGTGCCGTGATCGGCATCGCCGGCCTGTTCTGGGTGATCGGCGGCGTGGTGGCGGCGGGGACGCGCTCAGTCTGGGGCCTGACCGTGCCGGCGCCCGCCGATCAGAGCTTGTAGAAGCGCTTGACCGCAGTCCAGGCGTCTTCGGGTGCGTCCACGTACTCGAAGAGGTTCACGTCGGCCGGCGAGATCACGCCTTCGTCGACCAGGAAATCGAAGTCGATCAGCCGCTTCCAGTAGTCAGAGCCGAACAGCACGATCGGCACCGGCTTGGCCTTGCGGGTCTGCACCAGCGTCACCACCTCGAACAGCTCGTCGAGCGTGCCGAAGCCACCAGGGAACGCCACCAGCGCCTTCGCCCGCATCATGAAATGCATCTTGCGGATCGCGAAGTAATGGAACTTGAAGCTCAGCGCCGGCGTGACCCAGGGGTTGGCTTCTTCTTCCATCGGCAGCGCGATGGCCAGGCCGATGTTCAGGCCGCCGCCTTCATAGGAGCCGCGGTTGGCTGCCTGCATGATGCCGGGGCCGCCGCCCGTGCAGATGAACAGCTTGTCCTCGGGTTCCTTGTCGTTGCTGTACTGCGCAACCAGCTTGCCGAAGGCCCGCGCCTTTTCGTAGTAGTGCGAGTTGCGGGCCAGCTTGCGCCAGCGTTCGGCGGCGATAACGTCGCCCGAGGCTTCGGCCTGGGCGATCAGCGCGCCGGATTCTTCCTGGCTGCGAAAGCGTGCGCTGCCGAAGACGACCACGGTGTTCTCGATGCCGTGCTCGCGCATTTCCAGATCGGGCTTCATCAACTCGAGCTGCATGCGCAGGCCGCGCGTCTCGCGGCGCAGCAGGAATTCAGGATCGGCGAAGGCCAGACGCGACGGGTCGGCGTCGAGCGGCAGCCCGCGATCGGAATGGGCCTGCAGCGTGGCCCATGCGTCGGCCAGGCGTTTGTCGTGAAGGTCGTGCGTCTTGTTCATGCGGATGGAGAGCAATTTCGGGGCCCGGTCGCCAGCAGGAGCGACCATGAAAAAAGGCTCCCGATGGAGCCTTTGGATTCGTGTGCTGCGCTCAGACGCGCTTGCGGTATTCGCCGGTGCGGGTGTCGATTTCGATCCGGTCGCCTTGCGCCACGAACAGCGGCACGCCGACTTCGAAACCGGTGGAAATCTTGGCCGGCTTCATGACCTTGCCCGAGGTGTCGCCCTTGACGGCGGGTTCGGTCCAGGTGACTTCGCGCTCGACGCTGGTCGGCACTTCGACCGAGATCGCCTTGCCGTCGTAGAACACCACTTCGACGGCCATGCCGTCTTCGAGGTAGTTGAGCGCATCGCCCATGTTCTCGGCTTCGACTTCGTACTGGTTGAACTCTTCGTCCATGCAGACGTACATCGGGTCGGCGAAGTAGGAGTAGGTGCACTCCTTCTTGTCCAGCACGATCTGGTCGATCTTGTCGTCTGCCTTGAAGACCACTTCGGTGTTGAAGTTGGCGATCAGGCTCTTCATCTTCATGCGCACGGTGGCGGAGTTGCGGCCGCCGCGGCTGTACTCGGTCTTCAGAACGACCATTGGGTCCTTGCCGTGCATGATCACGTTGCCGGCGCGGATTTCTTGAGCGATTTTCATAAGGTTGTCTGGCTGGTTGGCCGCGGGGCGCGGCAGGCCCTGTGGCCATTGCGGTTCCTGGACGCTTTGCAGATCCGGACCGAACAGCGGGCAGCAAATTTCGGAGAGCCTCCGATTTTAGCGGTTTTCGCAGACCGCGGCTATTTGCGGCAGACTTGAGCGATGCACGACGACACGCTTCATGCCATTGCCTCCGCCCTGATCGACGCCCGCCGCAGTGGCGTCGCAGCCGACGAAACGCCCTGGAAAGACACGCCGCTCACCGCGGACGATGCCTATGCCGTACACGACGAGGTCGCAGCCGCACTGGGCTGGGCAGCCGAGCCCGAATTGCCGAGCCACTGGAAGGGTGGCGGGCCGACGCCGACTTCGACCGCCGTCTTCGCTCGGCTGCCGCGGCCTTGGGTGCAGCCGTCGCCGGGCCGGCTCGCGGCGCGCGATTTCCATCGGCTCGGCATCGAAATCGAGGTTGCCTTTCGGCTGGCGCGCGACGTGACGGCCGAGGATCTGGCTGCCCGCGGCACGCATGACGCGGCTGCGCTGCTGGACGCCATGGCGGTGACCATCGAGTTGGTCGACTTCCGGTGGCAGGGTACTGACCGTGCGCCGGGCATGTTGAAGCTGGCCGATCTGCAGTCGAACGGCGCGCTGGTGGTCGGCGACTGGACGCCGATCCGGTCGGTCGACTGGGCGGCGCAGACAGCCTCGTTGCACATCGACGGCCGGGAGATCGGCCGCTATCAGGGTGCGCATCCCTGCGGCGATCCGCTCTGGATGACGCCTCAATGGCTTCAACATGCGGTGCTGCGCCATGGGCAACTCGCGGCCGGCAGCGTGCTCACGACGGGCTCGTGGTGCGGCATGGTGTGGCTCGACGGCCCGGCGCGGGTGGATGCGGCGTTCGACGGGATCGGCGAGGCGCGCCTGACGGTCGGCTGAGCGGTCGACCCGCGGCATCAGCGCCGGCGCCGGACGAAATCCAGGAGCTGCGTGCAGAGGTCGGCTTGTGCGCCAAGTGCGTCGCGGGCGGCTTGCACGTCGGTGCTCCAGCGTTGCAGCAGGGTGTCGTCGGGCCAGGCGGGTGCGGTTTCGCCGATGCCGTTCCAGGCGCGGTGGAATGCACGCAGCGACGGCGGTGCGCCGATCGCGTCGAGGAAGGCTTCGAGCTTGACATGGTGCGCGTCGTCGTCCTGGGGGTAGATCTGCCAGGCGAAGGGTCGGCCGGCCCAGATCGCGCGAACCAGCGAATCTTCTCCGCGCACGAAGTTGAAATCGCAGCTCCAGAGCAATTCGTCGAACGCGGTTTGCGGCATGAGCGGCAGAAAGCTGATGCGCAGAGCGCCTGTTCGTGTCGGTACGGCATCGGCCAGCGACGGTAGCGCCGAGCGGATCGCGTCCGCTGCGCGGCCTTCGGTCACCAGCAGGTGCGTCGGGGTTGCGCCCGCGGCCCATTGCGCCAGCAGTGCGTCCAGATGCGGCGGTTCGTAGCAGAAGAGCGACACGAGGCGCTCGCCCTGCCAGTCGATGTTGCGGGCCGCGAGCCAGTCGGCGCGGCGGAAGCGGGCGCGCCGGTCGGCCAGGTCGGCTTCGCGCAGCAATCCGCCGGTCGCCGGAGTGAAACCGGGGTAAAAGAAATGCTTGGTCAACCCCTGGCCCGCGCCCTTGAAGACGGGGGAGGGCAGCGTGTGAAGCCGTTCGACATAAGGCTCGGCCGACAAATATTCGAGGTTGATCCAGGCGCCATGCGCGCCGCTGGCTTGCCGGTGCCCGGCGAAGCGCGCGACCAATGCAGGCGCCGGATCGCAGCCGAAGGCTTCCACCAGCACGTCGGGCGGGGTGTCTCGCGCAGCTTCGGCGACGGCGTCGGCGTTCGACCAGTCGACGACGGACACGCCCGCGCAGCCCTGCGGTGCCATCCAGCGCAGTGCGCGTCCGTCGTCGACCCAGAGCCGCACAGCCTCGCCGCGCTTCGCCAATTGGCACGCCAGGCGCCAGCAGACGCCCAGATCGCCGTGGTTGTCGATGACTTGGCAGAAGATGTCCCAGCGCATGGTGTGTTCGTCCGAAATTGGAAAGGGGCCCCGCGGCCCGCCGCTGCCGGAGCCTAGCGGATGAGATGCGGATGTTGCAGGCCGCACGGGTTCGCCCACGGGCAGGCCGGCGTTCTGCCACGCGACAATAGCTGCCATGTCCGACGTGCATTCCGATCAGTTGCTCAGTGAAGTCGCGGCCCTGCCGCAGTTGCCCGGCGTCTACCGCTATTTCGATGCGGCAGGTGCCGTGCTCTACGTGGGCAAGGCGCGCAATCTGAAGAAGCGCGTTGCCAACTATTTCCAGAAGAGCCATGGCGGCACGCGCATCGGTCACATGATCAGCAAGATCGCGCGCATGGAGACGACGGTGGTGCGCTCCGAGGCCGAGGCGCTGCTGCTCGAGAACAATCTGATCAAGACGCTCAAGCCGCGCTACAACATCCTGTTTCGCGACGACAAGAGCTATCCGTACCTGAAGATCGCCTCGCACACCTTTCCGCGGCTGGCCTACTACCGTGGTGCGACCGATCGCAAGCACCGCTACTTCGGGCCGTACCCCAGCGCCTGGGCCGTGAAGGAATCGATCCAGCTGCTGCAGAAGGTATTCAAGCTGCGGACCTGCGAAGACACGGTCTATGCCAACCGCACCCGGCCCTGTCTGCTCTATCAGATCAAGCGCTGCACCGGCCCGTGCGTCGGCTACGTCACGCCGGAAGCCTACGCGCAGGACGTCGCCAATGCCGAAGCCTTCCTGATGGGCGATACGCAGGCGGTGCTGAGCCAGCTCGAGGCGCGCATGACGGCCCATGCCGAGAAACTGCAGTTCGAGCAGGCGGCGGAACTGCGCAACCAGATGTCGGCCCTGTCGCGCGTGCTGCACCAGCAATCGATCGAGATCGCCTCGGACAAGGATGTGGACATCCTGGCCGTGCGGGTGCAGGGTGGACGCGCCTGCGTCAATCTGGCAATGGTGCGTGGCGGCCGGCATCTCGGTGACCGCCCCTACTTCCCGGTGCATGTGGAGGATGCGGCGCAGATCCACCACGGCGAACGGGACGAGGAGGACGAAGGCAGCGACATCGTGCCCGACGAGCCGGTCGAGGTGCAGGTGCTGGAAGCCTTCATCGCGCAGCACTACATCGACGTGCCGGTGCCGGCGACGTTGGTGCTGAGCCAGCAGGTCGGCCGTTCGCTGATCGAGGCGATCTCGCAGCAGTCGGGCACGCGCGTCACCGCCGTGTTCCAGCCCCGGGAGCAGCGTCGCCATTGGCTCGAGATGGCGCAGACCAATGCCGACCTGCAACTGGCGCGGCTGCTGTCAGAAGAAGGGTCCCAGCAGGCGCGTACGCGCGCGCTGGTCGACGCGCTGGAACTCGCGCCGGACGATCTCGACAACTTCCGCATCGAGTGCTTCGACATTTCGCACACGGCTGGCGAGGCGACGCAGGCGTCCTGCGTGGTCTTCGAGCGGCATGCGATGCAGAACCGCGAGTACCGGCGCTACAACATCGACGGCATCACGCCCGGCGACGACTACGCGGCGATGCGGCAGGTGCTCTTGCGGCGCTACGGCAAGCTTGCCGAGGCGATGGCGGCCGATGTCGATGCGCCGACCGCCGGCGACGCAGACGGTGTCGGCACCGACGCGCCGGTCGGCAGCAAGAGCGCCCGCATGCCGGACCTCGTGCTGGTCGATGGCGGCAAGGGCCAGGTGTCGATGGCGCGCGAGGTGTTCAGCGAACTGGGCCTGTCGCTGTCGCTCATCGTCGGCGTCGAGAAGGGCGAGGGCCGCAAGGTCGGGCTCGAGGAACTGGTCTTCGCCGATGGCCGAGAGAAGGTCTATCTGGGCCGCGACTCGGCTGCCCTGATGCTGGTGGCGCAGATCCGCGACGAGGCGCACCGTTTTGCCATTACCGGCATGCGCGCCAAGCGCGCCAAGGTGCGGGTTGGCGGCAGCCAGCTCGAGGACATTCCGGGCATCGGTCCGAAGCGCCGCGCGCGGCTGCTTCAGCGTTTTGGCGGGATTCGTGGCGTGGCCGCTGCGAGCGTGGAGGACATCGCGTCGGTCGAGGGCATCGCGGCCGATCTGGCGGAGGATATCTACCGTGCGCTGCATTAGGTCGCCGGCGCCGCAACTGCCCTTGCGGGCTGGAAGGGCGATGCGACCAGGCGGTCTTCCAGGGGTGTGACAATAGCCGTCATGTTCTGGACCCTGCCAACCATCATGACCTGGGCGCGCATCGTCGCAATACCCTTGATCGTGGGCGTCTTCTATCTGCCGATTTCGGAGCCGATGCGCAACCTGATCGCCACGGTGATGTTCATCGTGTTCGCGGCCACGGACTGGCTCGACGGCTTCCTGGCGCGCCGGCTCAATCAGACTTCGGCGTTCGGCGCCTTCCTCGATCCGGTGGCCGACAAGTTCCTGGTGTGCGCGTCGCTGCTGGTGCTGGTCCACCTGAACCGGGCCGATGTCTTCGTGGCGCTCATCATCATCGGCCGCGAGATCGCCATTTCCGCCTTGCGCGAGTGGATGGCCCAGATCGGCGCAAGCAAGAGCGTGGCGGTCCACATGATCGGCAAGGTGAAGACGGTCGTGCAGATGGTGGCCATTCCGTTCCTGCTGTTCGAGGGCCGGTTGTTCGGCGTCATCGATACCGGCGTCTGGGGGCAATGGCTGATCTGGATCTCCGCCGTGCTGACGATCTGGTCGATGGTGTATTACCTGCAGAAGGCGATTCCCGAGATAAGGGCGCGCGCCAAATGACCGGTGCAGCCCGCATGACGGGCTGGTTGCGGTCCATGCCCACGGTGTTCGTGCTGATCTGGAGCACGGGTTTCATCGTTGCGCGCTACGGCATGCCTTACGCACCGCCGCTCAAGTTTCTTGCCATTCGCTATGCGCTGAGCGGTGTCTGCTTTGCGGTGTGGGCCTTGGCATCCGGCGTGTCGTGGCCGGCGCGGCGCTCGCAATGGATGCATCTGGCGGTCACCGGCGTGTTGATGCATGCCGGTTATCTGGGCGGTGTCTGGGCGGCCGTTCATGCCGGCATGGGATCTGGCCTGGTGTCGCTTCTGGTCGGTCTCCAGCCGGTTCTGACGGCGATATGGCTGTCCACGCAGGGCAATCGGGTGTCGCGCAGGCAATGGACCGGCCTGGCGCTCGGTTTTGCCGGCCTGGCGCTCGTGGTCGCGCGCAAGCTCGTGCAGGGCGGTGAGGTCAGCGCCTGGACCATGATGCTGGCGATCGCCGCGCTGATCTCGATCACCGCCGGCACGCTGTACCAGAAGCGCTTCGTGGCGCCGTGCGACGTGCGCAGCGCGGCCACCGTGCAACAAGGCGCGGCGTTGCTGGTGACGTTGCCATTCGTGTTGCTGGAGTCGCAGTCGATCGAGTGGAATGTGTTCTCCATCGGCGCAATGGCCTGGTCGGTGCTGGCGCTCACGCTCGGCGCGGGTTCGCTGTTCTATCTGTTGATCCAGCGCGGTACCGCGACTGCCGTGGCCAGCCTGCTGTATCTGGTTCCGCCTTGCACTGCGGTGATGGCCTGGTTCCTGTTCGACGAGCCGATCACGGGGCTGACCTTGGCGGGTATCGCCATCACGGCGGTCGGCGTCGGTCTCGTCGTTCGAGAGCGCCCGCCCGCCTAGCCAGTGCGTTTGCCGGCGGCCGGTGGGCGTGCGGGCTTCCAGGGTTCGCTGCGGAAGCGCTCCGTCAGAAAGTCGATCAGCAGGCGAACACGCTGCGGCGTGCGGGGACGCCACGGCGCGATCCAGTGGATGTCGGCGTCGGGCATCGCGTACTGGGGCAGCACGCGGACCAAGGTGCCGCTGCTCAACTGCGGCGCAATGTCCCAGAGGCTGCGCAGCATGATTCCACGGCCGGCGAGGCACCAGTCGCGCACCATCTCTCCCGAGTTGCTCGACAGCGGTCCGCGGACACGCACACGCGTCATGTTGCTTTCCTTGTCGTGCTTCAGCGTCCAGTGCATGCTGCGTTGCCGCAGCAACTCACCGTTTTCCTGAACCGCCAGACAGTCATGCTGTTCCAGTTCGGCCAGTGTGGTCGGCATTCCGCGGAGGGCAAGGTAGGCCGGTGCAGCGGCCAGGACACGCTGGTTTCCCGCAAGGCGGCGCGATGTCCACTGCGTCTGCCGCGTCCCTTGGACGGACCACAGCCAGATGGCGCCGTCATAGCCTTCGGTGCTCAGATCGGGCAGCTCTTCGCTCAACTGCAGCTGGACATGGAGTCCCGGATACAGCGCCTGGAAATCGGCCAGCGCCGGGCCCAGCCAGCGACGGCCGAACCCCAGCGTCGCGGCAAGGCGGAGCGCGCCGCGCAACTGGCTGTGGTGTTCGCTCAATTCGGCTTCGAGTTCGGCGAAGCCCTCAAGGAGCCTGTCGGCATGCCGGCAGACTGTTTCGCCCTCGGCCGTCAGACTGAGCTTGCGGGTGGTGCGATCGAACAGGCGCTGGCCCAGGCCGGACTCGATGCTGGCGAGCCGCTTGGTGACGACAGAGGGCGCAACGCCGATGGACAAGGCGGCGCCAGCAAGACTGCCATGCTGCCGGATGGCCTGCACCAGAACCAGATCACTGCGGTCCATTCAGGCCTGAAAGGAAATGATGAATTCGGTGATTGTTTCTTGATTCGCTTCGGAGCGCAACGCACAATCTTGGCGTGCTCAATACCTTCACTTCGTTCGATGTGGTGCGCGACGGTGTCTCCCTGCATGGCCGCATCGGCGGTCGCGGGCGGCCGTTGCTGCTGCTCCATGGCCATCCACAGACCCACGTGATCTGGCACCGCGTGGCGCCCGCGCTCGCCGAGCACTTCACCCTCGTCCTGATGGATCTGCGGGGCTACGGAGACTCCGGGCGACCCGAATCGGACACGACGCATCGGCCCTACAGCAAGCGTGAGATGGCGTTGGATGCGTTGCATGTGATGCAGCACCACGGCTTCAACCAATTCCAGGTGTTGGCCCACGACCGCGGTGCGCGCGTGGCGCATCGTCTGGCGGCAGATCACCCGGCCGAGGTGGAGCGGCTCCTGTTGCTCGATATCGCGCCGACGTTGTCCATGTACGAGAACACCTCCGATGCCTTTGCGCGCGCGTACTGGCACTGGTTCTTTCTGATCCAGCCGCCGCCTTTGCCAGAGGCTCTGCTGTCGTCCGATCCCTCGCGCTATGTGCGCAGCGTGATGGGCGGCCGGCACGCCGGCCTCGCGCCTTTCGCGCCGGAAGCGCTGGCCGAGTACGAGCGGTGTGCCGCGCTTCCGGGTACGGCGATGGCGATCTGCGAAGACTACCGCGCATCGGCCACCATCGACCTGGAACACGACCGCGCCGACGTGACGGCGGGGCGTCGTCTGCAGCAGCCGTTGCGCGTGCTGTGGGGCGAGCACGGCGCGGTTGGAAAATGCTTCGACGTGCTGGCGCTGTGGCGCGAACGTGCCGCCGACATCGCAGGCCGATCGGTCGCCTGTGGTCACTACATCCCTGAAGAAGCGCCGGACGAGCTGTTGCGCGAGGCGCTCGCCTTCTTCCATTCCTGAAACCTAGGACACTTCATGAGCACCAAAAGAATCGCAGTCATCGCCGGCGACGGCATCGGCAAGGAAACCATGCCCGAAGGCCTGCGCGTGTTGGACGCTGCCTCCCGCAAGTTCGGCATCGACCTGAAATTCGACCACTTCGACTTCTCGAGCTGGGACTACTGCGAGAAGCACGGCAAGATGCTGCCGGACGACTGGAAGGATCAGATCGGCGGCCACGACGCGATCTTCTTCGGCGCGGTCGGCTGGCCCGAGAAGATTCCCGATCACATCTCGTTGTGGGGCTCGCTGCTGCTGTTTCGCCGTGAGTTCGATCAATACATCAACCTGCGCCCGGCGCGCCTGATGCCGGGCATCACGGCGCCGGTCGTGCGCAGGGATGGCAGCCCGCGCCAGCCGGGCGAAATCGACATGTACATCGTGCGCGAGAACACCGAGGGAGAGTACTCGAGCATCGGCGGCCGCATGTACGAGGGCACTGCGCGCGAGATCGTGGTCCAGGAGACCGTGATGTCACGTCACGGTGTCGATCGCGTGCTCAAGTTCGCCTTTGAACTTGCGCAGTCGCGGCCCAAGAAGCACCTGACCAGCGCCACCAAGTCGAACGGCATCTCGATCACGATGCCCTATTGGGACGAGCGCGTGGCTGCGATGGCGAAGAACTATCCGGGCATCACGCTCGACAAGTTCCACATCGACATCCTGACGGCGCATTTCGTGCAGCGCCCCGACTTTTTCGATGTGGTGGTCGCGAGCAACCTTTTCGGCGACATCCTGTCGGACCTCGGTCCAGCCTGCACCGGCACGATCGGCATCGCGCCCAGCGCGAATCTGAATCCGGAGCGTACGACGCCGTCGCTGTTCGAGCCGGTCCACGGCTCGGCCCCCGACATCGCGGGCAAGGGCATCGCGAACCCGATCGGCCAGATCTGGTGCGGCGCGATGATGCTCGAGTTCCTGGGGCATAAGGAGGCGCACGACGCAGTGCTTGCTGCGATCGAAAAAGTGCTGGCACCACAAAGCGGCGCGCCTCGCACGCCCGACATCGGCGGAAACGCTTCGACAGCCGATCTCGGAAGGGCGATTGCCGAGGCCCTCTGAGCGAGTTCGCAAAACGCCCCTAGAATCGCGCTCCCCGCTGGATCACGTGGCTTGGTGTCTTATTGACACCCCGTGGACCAGTGGTTGTAATCGTTGGCGGCTGTCGCTGCCAACACGTCCACCAGCTGTTCCCTTCGCCCCCTATCGCCGCAGCTGGTCTGTCGGCAATGCCATGGGCCCGGCGACAGCTGGCGACAAACTGATCAACATTTTCTGCAAGGGGCCCTTGTGAACAAGACCGAACTGATTGAGCACATCGCAAAAAACGCCGACATCTCCAAAGCCGCTGCTACTCGCGCACTTGAATCGACCATCGGCGCCATTCGTACAACGCTCAAGAAGGGTGGTTCGGTTTCTTTGGTTGGTTTCGGCACATTCGCCGTCGGAAAGCGCGCAGCGCGAACCGGCCGCAATCCGCGTACCGGCGACGCGATTAAAATCAAGGCTGCCAAGATTCCGAAGTTCCGTCCCGGCAAGGCGCTGAAAGATGCGCTGAACTGAGTCATTGCTTCTCGGGGGTGCTTAGCTCAGTTGGTAGAGCGGCGCCCTTACAAGGCGTAGGTCACAGGTTCGAGCCCTGTAGCACCCACCACCCCGACAAAAAGGCGAGCATTTGTTCGCCTTTTTTGTTTTCCCGCCCGAGATCGTCACAGAGAGTGTTCAAGCATGTTTGAGTTCTTCCGCAAGTACAACAAGATCGTCATGGGCCTCTTGTTCTTGCTGATCATTCCTTCGTTCGTCCTGTTCGGCGTCGATCGTTACAAGGGCGACAGCTCCGGCGACAAGGTGGCCCAGGTCGATGGCCAGCCGATCACTCGGCCGGAATGGGATGCCCAACATCGAAACGAAGTGGCGCGCATCCGCGAACGTGCTCCCAACGTGGACGTCGCGCTCCTGGACTCGGATGCTGCGCGCTATGCAACGCTGGAGCGCATGGTGCGTGACCGAGTGATGGCGGTCGCCGCTGCAAAGTCGAACATGACGGTGTCCGAGGATCGTCTCGCGCGGCTCTTTGCCGAAGATGCCGGCCTGGCTTCTTTCCGTACTGCCGACGGCAAGTTCGATCGCGAGCGCTTCGTGATGGTGACCGGCCGTACGCCCGAGCAGTACGAAGCCGCAGTCCGTGCGGATCTCTCGACGCAGCAGGTGCTGCTCGGCGTGTCCGGCACGGCCTTCGCGGCAAACGCGCAGGCGGACCTGGCACTCGGCGCTTATTTCGATCGGCGAGAGATTCAGGTGGCGCGCTTCAACACCGCCGATTTCAATGGCAAGGTGCAAGTGAGCGATGCGGATATCGATGCCTACTACAAGGCAAACACTGCGCAGTTCCAGGCGCCGGAAGAAGCCTCCATCGAATATCTCGTGCTCGATCTCGATGCCGCAAAAAAGAATATCGCTGTCAGCGATGCGGATCTGCAGAGCTATTACCAGCAGAACCTGACCCGCTTCGGCACGCCTGAAGAGCGTCGTGCCAGTCATATTTTGATCAATGCCCCTGCGAGCGCATCGGCATCCGATCGCGAGAAGGCGCGTGCCAAGGCAGAACAGCTCCTGGCAGAAGTAAAGAAGTCACCGAATACGTTCGCGGATGTGGCGCGCAAGAATTCACAAGATCCTGGCTCGGCGGAAAAAGGTGGAGACCTGGATTTCGTGAGCAGAGGCGCGATGGTCAAGCCTTTTGAGGACGCGATGTTCTCGTTGAAAAAGGGAGAGATCAGCGGCATCGTGGAGACTGAATTCGGCTACCACATCATTCAGTTGAATGACATCAAGCCGTCTGTCGTGCAGCCGTTCGCACAAGTGCGTGCAACCATTGAAAACGATGTTCGCAGTCAACAGGCGACCCAGGAATTTGCCAAGGCGGCAGAGACTTTCACTGACGCGGTGTACCAGCAGCCTGACAGCTTGCGGCCTGCGGCTGACAAGCTCAAGCTCGTTATCAAGACGGCGAACCATGTGACGCGTTCTCCTGCACCTGGTGCTGTCGGCCCGCTGTCCAGCCGGAATTTCATTTCGGCGCTTTTTGCGCCTGAGGCGATCGACAGAAAGCACAACACGGAGGCGATCGAAATCGGCCCGAACCAGCTCGCTTCAGGTCGGGTGACGCAATATTCCGCTGCACGCACGCTGCCCCTGACGGAAGTTCGCGAGCAGGTTCGCAGTCAGCTGGTTGCGGAGAAAGCCGCTGCGCTTGCGCACACCGACGGACAGGCCAAGCTGGCAGCGTGGCAGAAGGATGCTGCTGGCGCAGCGTTTGGTCCGGTTGTGGTCGTGTCGCGCCCGGAGCCCCAGTCCCTGCCCGGTGCAATCGTGGAAAGCGCGTTGCGTGCCGACTTGTCGAAGCTACCGGTATTGCAAGGTGTCGATCTGGGGCCGGCGGGTTATGCCATTGTCCGTGTGACGAAAGCGGTCCCAAGGACGGCGCTGGCCCCCGATGCTGCCAAGCAGGAGCGTGAGCAGTTCGCGCAGGCTGTCGGGGCCGCAGAGAACATGGCGTACTTCGATCTGTTGAAGACTCGTTTCAAGGCGGAAATCCTGGTTCCGAAGCCGGTGGATGCGCAGTCTGCCGTGCAGCGCTGATTTTTGCCCTATAATCTAAGGCTCTACGGTGGCTGTAGCTCAGTTGGTAGAGTCCCAGATTGTGATTCTGGTCGTCGTGGGTTCGAGTCCCATCAGCCACCCCAGCCTTCGAAAAGGGCGCCTGTTACAAACAGGCGCCCTTTTTTCTTATGGGCATTGTCTTGTGATAATTTGAAGTTGAATTAGAATTCCGCGTTCCAATTTAATTCAAGGACTCAAGCATGGCTTCATCCACTCTTGCAGACATCAATTCACAGATCAAGAAGAACGAAGAACAGATCGCTCAATTGCGCAAGCAGGCTGAAGAGCTTCGCAATCACGAACGTGCCGGTGTCATCGAAGAGCTGCGCAAGAAGATCGCTGAATACGGATTAAGCGCTGCCGACCTGAAACTCAATGTACGCGGACCTTCCGGCAAACGTGCCGCAAGCGCGCCGACGACCAAGGCAGAGGCCAAATACCGCAGTCCGACGGGTGAGACATGGTCTGGTGGCCGTGGTCGCAAGCCTCGCTGGATCACGGAAGCACTCGCAGCTGGAAAGTCCCTGACCGACTTTGAAATCAAGTGACCCACTTGCACTTGAAGTACCCCATGAAAAAGCCCGCATAGCGGGCTTTTTCATGTGAAGAGAATTCGGTCAGGTGGCGCTCAGTTGGTCATGACCAATTTCCCCTTCACGCCACGCGAACCCATGTGGGCATAGGCTGCTTTCAGCTGGCTCATCGGCATCGTGCTGTCGATTACGGGTTTGATCTTTCCCTGGGCATACGACGCAACCAATTCCGCCATCATTGCGGCATTGGCCTTCGGTTCTCGGCGTGCAAAATCGCCCCAAAATACACCGACCAGAGACGCTCCTTTTAGCAGTGTCAGATTCAATGGGAGTGATGGAATGGGGCCAGCCGCAAATCCAACGACGAGGTAGCGGCCGCGCCATGCGATCGAGCGGAACGCCGGCTCTGCAAAGTCCCCGCCGACCGGGTCATAGATCACGTCCGGTCCCTTGCCTCCGGTTGCTGTCTTGATGGCATCGCGAAATCCGCCGGGCAGCGCATGCGTTGTGTAGTTGATCGTCTCATCGGCGCCGATCGATCGGCAGAGTTCGCATTTCTCATCCGTCGAAGCTGCGGCGATGACCCTGGCGCCCGCAGCCTTGGCGATCTGGATTGCGGCAGTGCCGACGCCGCCGGCCGCGCCGAGCACCAGGACGGTCTCGCCGGCTTTCAGCTGCGCCCGGTCCATCAATGCATGCCACGACGTCGCGTAGATCATGATGAAGGCGGCAGCGTCCACATGGCTGAATCCGTCCGGCAGCGGTATGCACAGCGCAGCAGGTGCCAATGTGTGCGTCGCAAAGCCGCCCGTGCCGGAAAGACAGGCAACGCTCTGGCCCACTTGCAGATGCTTGACTCCCTCGCCCACTGCCTGGACGGTGCCGGCGTATTCCGAGCCGGGCACGAAGGGGAGTGCGGGCTTCATCTGATACTTGTTCTGCACGATCAGCAGATCCGGAAAGTTCAGGCTCGCCGCCTTGATCTCGATCAGCACCTCTCCGGGGCCTGGTTGGGGCGTGGGCAACTCTTTCCAGGTCAGCGCGTCAACGCCAGTCGGGGTTTCACAAAGCCAGGCATGCATGCCGATGTCTCCTTCAGGTGCGGTGGGGGTCGGTGAATGCGGGCATGATAGGTGGCGCGCCAGAGTGCCCTTGTCCCTGCGGCGACCGCTGCAACCTACAATTCCGCGCACTCCAAGACATCCATGAAGATACTCATTTCCAACGACGACGGTTTTCAGGCTCCGGGCATCGTGGCCCTCTATGAGGCACTCAAGGATCTGCCAGATGTCGACGTCGAGGTGGTTGCTCCGGAGCACAACAACAGTGCCAAGTCCAACGCGCTGACGCTGGCGGCTCCGCTCTACGTGCATCGGGCGCACAACGGCTTTCGCTACGTGACCGGAACTCCGGCCGACTGTGTTCACATCGCCTTGAAGGGCCTTCTGGGCTACCGTCCCGATCTGGTCGTCTCCGGCATCAACAACGGCGCCAACATGGGCGACGACACGATCTATTCCGGCACGGTCGGTGCAGCCATGGAGGCGTATCTGTTCGGTATTCCCGCGATCGCTTTTTCTCAGATTGAAAAGGGCTGGGCACACGTCGATGCCGCTGGCCAGGTGGCACGGCGATTGGTAGAGCAGGTTCGGCGCGAGCGGATGCTGGAAGGAGCACCCTGGCTCCTCAATGTGAATGTGCCCAACAGGCCCTTTGGCGAACTCAAACCCGTCAAGGTCTGCCGACTCGGGCGGCGCCATGCGGCGGAGAAGGTCATTACCCAGGACAGTCCACGCGGCGAGACGATGTATTGGATCGCTGGCGCCGGTGGTGCCAAGGACAGTGGCGAGGGGACGGATTTCCACGCGACGGCGGCTGGCCACGTGTCTCTCACGCCGCTGCAGATCGACTTGACGGACCATGCCAACCTTGGCCAATGGCGCGACTCGGTGGCGCGATTGGCGGGATAAGCATGAGCTTGCGCCTGCGCCCATTGATGCCGGTGCCGCCGAGCGCGGATGCTGTGAAGATCTGATGGTGACGCAACGCCCCGGCTTCCCCATACGGCTCACGCCCACGGCATCTGCTGCGACACGCGGACGGATGCCCGCGGCACCCGCGAGGCCGACGTTGCCGGCAACGCCCTCCATGGCCTCCGATGCGATCCGTGCGCGCATGGTCCAGCGTCTTGCCGGGCAGGGCATCGGCGATGCGCGGGTCCTGCGCGCGATGATGGCGGTCGAGCGCCACCTCTTCGTCGATAGCGCACTGGTGAATCAAGCCTATGAAGACACGAGCCTGCCTATCGGTTTCGGGCAGACCATTTCCAAGCCGAACGTGGTTGCGCGAATGGTCGAGTTGCTGCTGGGTGCGTCGGCTCTGACAGGGCAGCCCGATGGACGCCTGGGCCGCATACTCGAGGTCGGGACGGGGTGCGGTTACCAGGCGACGGTGCTGAGCCATGTGGCCAGCGAGGTCTACAGCATTGAGCGGCTGCGTGGCTTGCACGAGCGCGCCCGTACCAACATACGGCCGCTTCGTCTGGCAACCGTTCATCTTCTCTTTGGCGATGGCATGGTGGGCTATGCCAAGGGCGGCCCGTATGCGGGCATCATTGCTGCGGCCGGAGGCGAAGCGGTGCCGCAAGCCTGGATCGACCAGCTTGCCGTTGGTGGCCGGATCGTCGCGCCGACACAGTCCGCGAGTGGCGGGCAGGTGCTGGTCGTGATCGACAAGATGCCCGCCGGGGTCCAGCGTCGTGTGCTGGAGGCGGTTCATTTTGTCCCCCTAAAATCGGGAATTGCTTGAAGGAAGAATACATGCAGGGTTTTGGCAATCGGGGCTGGCTTGCTGGCGTAACGCTGGTTTCGGTCCTGGCGCTGGCAGCTTGTACGGCACCGCCGCGCGTTCCGGCGCCGGTCGAGGATCGCGCATCGACCATCATGACGCCGTCCACAGCGGCAGGGGTGCCGCCGATCACCACCGACGCCTCCGGCAAGCCGCTGCCGGGTATCGAGAATTACGGAAAACCCGGCTATTACGCCGTACGCCCCGGCGACACGCTGCGCCGTATCGGCGCAGAGACGGGTCAGAGTTGGCAGAACATCGTTCGCTGGAACAACCTCGAGAACCCGGACCGTATCGAGGTCGGGCAGGTGTTGCGCGTGATTCCGCCATCGGCGACTGCAGAGTCTTCGGGTGCAGTGACGCGGCCGGTATTGCCGCCCGCCGTCGTCGTGCCGGGCAACAACGGCTCGACGGCGTCGGTTCCTCCCCCTGTGCCTTCGACCGCTGCCAAAGCACCGGCGGCAACAGGCGGGGATGAAGACGTGGGCTGGATCTGGCCTGCCAGTGGTTCATTGATCGCGGGCTTTGACGAGGCCAAGAACAAGGGGCTGGACATTGGCGGCAAGGCCGGCGACGCCGTGCTCGCTGCGGCCGATGGCCGCGTTGTCTATGCCGGTGCCGGCTTGCGCGGTTACGGCAATCTGATCATCCTGAAGCACAACAACACTTACCTGACTGCGTATGCGCACAACCAAGCGCTGTTGGTCAAGGAAGATCAGTCGGTGCAGCGAGGCCAGAAGATTGCCGAAATGGGCAACAGCGACGCAGATCGGGTCAAGCTCCACTTCGAGATCCGGCGGCAGGGTAAGCCAGTCGACCCCGCACGTTATCTGCCGACGCGGTAGGCACCGATCCGTTGCTTGGCGCTTGGTCGGGCTTGCCAGCCTGAGACAATCGCCGCATGACGGATACGACAGAAAAAAAAGGGGTGACCCACCCGAGCGATGAATGGCTGAACGTCGAGTCGCTTGATCTCGACGCCCAAGGCGTTGCACACAAGGCGGACGGCATGGTCGTCTTCATCGAAGGCGCATTGCCTTTCGAGGAAGTGCAGCTCAACGTTCATCGCAAGAAGAACAACTGGGCACAGGGAACTGTGACCGCCATCCGGCGCGAATCGTCGCAGCGCGTTCGGCCAGGTTGCCCGCATTTCGGATTGCATACAGGCGCTTGCGGCGGCTGCAAGATGCAGCATCTGGATGCGTCGGCACAGGTCGCGGTCAAGCAACGCGCATTGGAAGACAACCTGTGGCACCTCGGCAAGGTTCGTGCGGAAACCATGCTGCGCCCGTTGGCCGGGCCGTCCTGGCATTACCGCTACCGTGCCCGGCTTTCGGTGCGCTATGTGGTGAAGAAGGGCACGGTGCTCATCGGCTTCCATGAGCGCAAGAGTCGCTATCTTGCGGACATGACGGTCTGCCCCGTGCTTCCTGCACGGATCAGCGACATGCTGGTACCGCTGCGTGAACTCATTGCGTCGCTGGATGCTCGCGATACGTGTCCCCAGATCGAGCTCGCCTGCGGTGATGCCCCGGGTAGCACCCAGCTCGGAACAATCGCGCTCGTGCTGCGCCATCTCGTGCCGGTGTCGAAGAGCGATGCCGACCGGCTGCGTGCTTTTGCGGCCGTGCATGAAGGTGTGCAGTGGTGGCTGCAGGCCAAGGGACCGGAGACCGTGAAGTTGCTCGATGAGGGCGGCATGCCGCTGTCTTACGAGCTGCCTGAATTCGGCGTCACCATGCCGTTCAAGCCGACGGACTTCACGCAAGTGAATCCGCACATCAATCGGGCGCTGGTCGGTCGGGCGCTGCGCTTGCTGGACGTACAGCCTCACGAGCGTGTGATCGACTGGTTCTGTGGCTTGGGCAATTTCACGCTGCCTCTGGCAACGCGCGCGCGCGAGGTGCTGGGCATAGAAGGTAGCGACACGCTGGTGGCGCGGGCGGGTGACAACTTCCTCCGCAACCAGCCTGCTACGTCGTCACGCGGTGCGTTGTCGAATGCGAGCTTCGTCGCCCGTAACCTGTTCGACATGACGCCAGCCATGCTGGTCGCGGATGGCGCGGCAGACAAATGGCTTGTCGACCCGCCGCGGGAAGGCGCTTTCGCCTTGGCGAAGGCACTCGCCGACATCCATCAGCAGGTCGAGTCCCATGAAGGCAGCTGGACGCCGCCAAAGCGCATCGTCTATGTCAGCTGCAACCCGTCGACGCTGGCACGCGATGCCGGATTGCTGGTGCACCAGGCCGGCTATCGATGCACGTTCGCGGGGGTGGTCAACATGTTTCCGCACACGGCACATGTCGAATCGATCGCGGTGTTCGACCGGATATGAAAAAAGGCCCCGAAGGGCCTTTTTTCTTGCGTGCCACTCGGGCCCGACCAGTTGATCAATCCCGTTCGCCACCCATGATGCCGAGCAACGCGAGCAGGCTCTGGAACACATTGAACAGATCGAGATAAAGGGCCAGCGTTGCACTGATGTAGTTCGTCTCGCCGCCGTCGATGATCTGCTTCAGGTCATAGAGCATGTAGGCAGAAAAAATGCCGATGGCTGCGACCGAGATGGCCAGCATGCCCGCGCTGGAGCCGACGAATATGTTGATGATTCCGCCAACCATCAGGACCATCGCGCCGACGAACAGCCATTTGCCCATGCCGGACAGGTCGCGTTTGATGACGGTGGCAAGCGATGCCATCACGAAGAAAACACCTGCCGTGCCGCCGAACGCCGTCATGATCAGCTCTGAGCCGTTCTTGAAGCCCAGCACCATCGCGATCAGGCGCGAGAGCATCAGCCCCATGAAGAAAGTGAAGCCCAGCAGCACGGGGATGCCGGTTGCGGAGTTCTTTGTTTTCTCGATGGCGAACATGAAACCGAACGCACCGCCCATGAAGACGATCAGGCCAAGGCCGCCCGACAGAGAGCGTGTGATGCCGGTGGACACGCCCAGCCACGCGCCAAGTACCGTGGGAACCAGGCTCAACGCAAGGAGCCAGTAGGTGTTGCGCAGGACGCGCTGGCGCTCCGCCTGCGGCAGCGTCTGGCCGTAGCCGACGGAAGTGTCGAGGGTAGTGACGCGGTCGTTCATTGCTGAAACTCCTGGGGGTTGACTGCAACACTGCAGATCGAAGCATTCTAGGATGCGGCTTCACGGTTGGTCACAAAAGCTCGCCGTCTATGTGCCTACATCATGTGTGGGCTCTACCCGTGCCTGGCGGTATGCTCGACGGCTCATCAAATCAACCTGACCATGAAGACCAAATCCTTCCTCGAACTTGCAGACGTCAAGGCCATCGCGGCAGCGGCGGAAGCAGAGGCACTCAAGAACAATTGGGCCGTGACGATCGCTATCGCCGACGACGCCGGACATCTGCTGTGGCTGCAGCGGTTGGATGGAGCGGCGGCACTGTCGTCCCACATTGCCCCCGCCAAGGCGCACACGGCCGCCCTCGGACGGCGCGAGAGCAAGGTCTATGAGGACATCATCAATGGCGGACGAATCGCCTTCCTTACGGCGCCCCTCGTCGAGGGAATGCTCGAGGGCGGAGTGCCGATCCTGAAAGACGGGCACGTGATCGGTGCCGTGGGCGTGAGTGGCGTGAAGTCCAGCGAGGATGCACAGATCGCCAAGGCAGGTATTGCAGCGATCGGCCTCTGAAATAGATGCAAAGCAAAACGCCGACCTCGAGGTCGGCGTTTTCTTGAGCGATCAGCGTGGAAAAAAAGCTTGGCTAGTCGGCGAACCGTTGGCTAGCAAAAAACGACCCTTCGGAGAATGATCTCCTGGAGTCGCCCCACGATGAAACTTGCACAGTGGCTGCGATCCTTATTTCGTCAGGATCAGCTTGCCGAGTTTGGTGGCCTGAAGCCGATAGAGCGAGCCGTTGTGAAGGATGGCGACGGTCTTGCTGCCCCGCAGAAGATCGGCGCTTTCCAGCAGATGCGCAGGACGCGCGCCACTTTGTGTCGAGGCCTGGCCGCCACCGGAATGGTCGAGCGAAGGGTGGTTCAGCACCAAGGTGGCGGAGGGATTGCGTTGCATCTGGAGTTCCTTTCTCGAAACGATGAGCGAATGATAATGATTCGCAATTAAAAGTCAATCGTCGCGATCAATCTTTTTTGCGAACCACCGTTGCTCACTTTGCGTCGGGCTCGGTGATGAATCCAATCTTGCGCACGCCGGCCTCGCGTGCTGCCGACATGGCCTGTGCCACCCGCTCATAGCGAACGGCCTTGTCCCCGCGGATGTGCAGTTCAGGCTGCGGATCCTTCGCCGCCTCGGCCGCCAATAGCGGTTTGAGCGCCGTGTCGTCGATCTTGTTTTCGTTCCAGTAATAGCTGCCGTCGGCAGCTACCGTGAACAGGATGTTCTGTGGTTTGTTGACCTCCGGCTCGCTGGTGGCCTGAGGCAGATCGATGTTCACCGCGTGCTTCATCACCGGCACGGTGATGATGAAGATGATGAGAAGCACAAGCATGACGTCGACCAGTGGCGTCATGTTGATTTCATTCATCACCTCATCCGGTTCGTCTTGTGTTCCGAATGCCATGGTGTTCAGCCCTTCTTGAGCGGCACGACGATCGGCGTTTCACTGCCGCTCTGAACGCGGGCGCCGGTGACGAAGTAAGCATGCAGGTCGTGCGCGAAACTGTTGAGCTTGTTCAGCACGAACTTGTTGCCGCGCACGAGGGTGTTGTAGCCCAGCACGGCGGGGATTGCGACCGCCAGGCCCAGCGCCGTCATGATCAGTGCTTCCCCGATGGGGCCCGCCACCTTGTCGATGGTGGCCTGACCGACCGTGCTGATGCTCATCAGCGCGTGATAGATGCCCCACACCGTGCCGAACAGACCGATGAACGGCGCGGTCGATCCGACCGAGGCGAGCACGGCGAGGCCGTTCTGCAGGCGTGCGGTGAACTCGTCGATGCCGTTGCGCAATGCACGCGTGATCCAGTCGCTGACGTCGAGCGAGTCGTGCAGGTGTGCCTTGGTGTTGCGATGGTGCGCAGCCGCCTCGCGACCTTCGAGCGCCAGTCCCCGGAAGGGATTGGTCTCGTCCTTGCCCAATTTGTTGAGTGCCGTCGCGAAATCTTCGCTGTGCCAGAAATCCTGCGAGTGCCGTGCGAGGCGCTTGTACTTGATGACGTCGAGCGCCTTGATGAAGATGACGATCCATGATGCGAGCGACATGCCGACCAGAATCACGGCGACTGCCTTGGTGACGAAGTCGCCCTGACTCCATACATTCATCAGGCCAAAGTGGGAATCCATACGAACAGCTCCAGAGAAAATTAGTTGAGAACCCAGTTGATCGGTACGTTGAACTCCATCGGTTCAACGACCCCATTTCTTTTGCCAGGCACATAACGCCAGCTCATGACGGCTGTGCGCGCGGCCTCATCGAGCCGCTCGTAGCCGCTCGATGTGCGAATGCTTGCCTGCTTGGGCAGACCGTCGATCCCGATCAGCACGCGCACCACTGTCTTGCCTTGTTCGCCGAGCCGCTTGCTCATGGCCGGATAAACAGGTTTCGGGTTCTGCAGGTAATCCGCATCGCTGCTCGGAAGCTGCACGCTGGGCGGCGCCGGTGGAGCCGGCGGCGGGGCAGGAGGAGCGGGCGGTGCTGGTGGTGCGGGCGGCGCCAGTGGTGGCGCTGGCGGCTGCGGCTCGAGCACGCCGGTCGGCGCGTCCGGCGCCGGTGCGGGTGTGCGGATGGCCATCGGCCGTGGAGGCGGGGGCGTCCTGATTTCCTTGGGCCGCGGCGCGGGCGGCGGCGGTGGAGGGGGCGGAGGCGGTTCCTTTGGCTTGGGCGGTTCCACGAACTCGCTCAGTATCTCGACAGGAACAACGACTTCGGCGGCTTTTCGAATCAGGCCGCTTTGCAGTGCCCACAGAGCTGCTACGTGAAAAAGAACCACACCGCCCGCAATGAGGGCATTGCGGGATAACCCCAGTGCGTAACTGGGAGGCGAAGAGAAGCGCTCAGACACGGTCCACCATTCGGGATATGGGTGCGCCGAACGCACCCCGATTCAGCACAAACCGCTGCTTATTTGCGAAAGATCCACCAGACGGAGCCGGCGACGAAAATCAGGCTGCCAGCGAGTGCCGAGAAGAGTTCCATGCGCTGCTTTCCTGAATGGAAGTGGCAAGCTGGATAGTCCTCGCGTCGTCGCGATGAAGCGCGGCGACGGGGTGGGACGCACTGCATTGCGCGACGACCTCGCGTGCGCAACCTTCGCATCGACCACACTGTGTGGCCACGCCAAGCTCAAATTGCACCTCGTCAAAGGTCATGCCGGCACGCGCATGGCGCGCAATCTCCCGGTCCGACACTCGGCGGCAAACGCAAACGATCATGGGAGTGAAGGCGCTTTGGCTGGCTGTTTGAAGAAGCTTCATTATAAATACGAATTTGTCGCATTTGCAATCGCTATCGATTCTTCGGCCTGCCATCAGCCTCTAGATCTCGGACCACATCCGCAAAAGATTGTGATAGTGACCCGTCAGCGCAACGGTTTCCTCCGTTTCGCCCAATCGCGTGCGCAGCTTCTGTATCGACTGATCGAGTTCGAACAGCAGGCCGCGCTGATGGTTGTCACGCACCATGCTTTGCAGCCAGAAAAAAGAGCAGACACGTGCGCCGCGCGTCACAGGGGTCACCCGGTGCAGGCTGGTCGATGGGTAGAGGATCAGATCACCCGCCGGGAGCTTGACTTCGTGGACGCCGTAGGTGTCGACCACTTCCAGTTCTCCGCCGTCGTATTCCTCGGGATCGCAGAGGAACAGCGTACATGACAGGTCCGTGCGGAGCTGTGCACCGGTCCCTGGAACACTGCGCACCGAGCCGTCGATGTGCAGACCGTAATGTTCGCCCCCTTCGTAGCGATTGAACAACGGCGGTACGTAGCGCAGTGGCAACGCAGCAGAAAAGAAAAGCGGGTGGCGGGCCAGGGCTGCAAGCACGGAACGGCCGAGTTCCTGGCTGACCGGGGATTGTTCCGGCAACTGCCGATTGCGCTTCACCTTGGCACCCTGGTCACCGACGGTCTCCCGGCCGTCTACCCATTCGGTGGCGTCGAGGGCTCGGCGCAACTGCTGGACCTGTGCGGCGCTCAGGACTTCGGGAACATGCAACATCATTTTCAAGGGCCTTCACAATGAAAAAAGCCCCGGCAGCGCCGGGGCTCGAGTGTCGCACCGCCGTCAGCGGTACGTCTTGATGGAGATCAGAACGCGAAGTTCGCAGTGATCCGTGCCGAGCGGGGCGTGCCGGGGGTGTAACGGTAGCCGCTCTTGTTGATTGCGGCCACGTAGTCCTTGTCGAACACGTTGTACAGATTGAACTGGAGGTCGAGGTTCTTGTTGATCCGGTAGGACGCCATGGCGTCGACCACCCAATAGGAGTCGACATACGCCGGCGTGCCGACTGCGCCATCGGTGCCGCGGTGCAGCTTGCCGTTGAAGCGGGCGCCCGCGCCGATCGTCAGGCCGAAGGGCAGTACGTAGGTGGTCCAGGACGTGAACGCACTCTTCGGCGTGTAAGCAAGCGCCGTGCTGCCATCGGCCAGAACCACCGGACCGCTCTTGACCTTGGTGTCCATCGTCGTGAAGCCTGCGCTCACGCCCCATGCGTCGGTGATCGCGCCAGCCGCGCCGAGTTCGATACCCTGCACCTGCTTCTTACCAGTCTGGTAGTAGAGACTCGATGCGGTGTCCTGCACCACTTCGTTGCTCACTTGCGTGCGGTAGAGCGCTGCGGTCAGTGCCACGCGCTTGTTCAGCACGTCCCACTTGGTGCCGATCTCATAGGTCTTGGCCTTTTGCGGCAGATAGTTCGTGTTGGCCGCGCTGTTGGCCGCCGAACTCAGTGCGAAGTTGGCGCCGCCCGGAGGCTGAGCGGCTGTGCCGTAAGCGGCGTAGATGCTTGCGTTGTCGACGGGCTTGTAAACCACGCCCAGCTTGCCGGTGAAGAGGTTGTCCGAGGTCTTCAGATCCGTCACGGCGATGGTGCGGGTCTGAGCCGCACCGGTGCCGGCCAACGTCAGGGCGGTGGCGTTGTAGTCGGTGTTGTAGTGCTCGAAGCGGATGCCACCCGTGATCTGCCACTGCTCGTTGAGCTTGGCCGTGTCGAAGATGTACAGGCCGACGGTGTCGGTGCTGCCGTCCGAACCCGTGCCGTTCGGGATGCGGTTGTAGCCGGTCACGTTCGGGTTCGGGTTGTAGAGGTTGGCGGCCGGCCAGGAGCCGGCGGCTGCGTAGGTCGTGCCGACCGTGGCAAATCCTGGGGCGTAGAAGTTCTCGTTGGTCTGCTCTTCGTGGCTGAACTCGACGCCAGCGCTGATGGTGTGGCTCACACTGCCCGTATTGACCTTGGCTTGCACATTGGTCTGGTTGATGAAGACCTTGTTGACCTGGTCCTTGTTGGTCGGCGAGTTGCGGGTGATCGTCCAGCCCGAGGGATCCGACGCCGACGGCGTGGTGAGCGAAGCCGCGCTTGCGGCCGGTGCGGCGCCGGTCGCCGTAAGACCGGCGGCCATGAACGACGTCAGCATGTAGTCTTGCGACGTCTTCGCATAGCGCGTGGTGTTGCGCAACGTCACGTCCGGCGTGATGTCGTGTTCGATGCGCACCGTCAGCATGTCCGTCGTCACCTTGTCGAAGTCGGAGCTGGTGCCATAGAAGTTGCTCGAGTCAACGCGCGCGGCCGAGTCCAGGAAGGTCCGGCGGCGGCTGCCGAGAGCCAGCGGATCCGGGTTCGTGTAGCCGGGCAGGCCGATGGTCGGAACACCGCCATCAGGCACGTTGTCCTGCTTGACGTGCAGGTAGTCGATGTACGTACGGGTCGGGGTGTTGAGGCCCAGGGCGAGCGACGGTGCGATCGCCGTACGCTTGTTCTTCACATAGTCGCGGCCGTCGACGCCAGCGTCCTGCGCCACTGCGTTCAGACGGAACGCCGCACCCACGCCGTTCTCGCCGCTCAACGACTTGTTCCAGTCGATGCTGCCGCGCTTGTAGTCGGCCGTGCCGAATCCGATCGAGCCGCTGAAGCTGTCTTCCAGCTTGGGCTTCTTGGTGATCATGTTGATGTAGCCCGTCGGCGACGTACGGCCGACGTCCGTGCCGGCGGGGCCCTTGACCACTTCAACTTGCTCGATATTGAACACGTCGCGCGAGATCGAGCCGATGTCGCGGATGCCGTCCACGAAGATGCTGCTGGAGCTGTCGAAGCCACGCATGTAGATCGCGTCGCCGGTGCTGGTGCTGCCGTTTTCACCGAGGTAGAACGCACTGGCGCCGGGCGTGTTGCGCAGCGCTTCGGTCAGCGTCGTCGCACCTTGCTCGCGAATGATCTGCTCCTTGATCACGGCGATGGTTTGCGGTGTGTCGACCAATGGCGCAGTGAACTTCGGATTCGCAGACGTATCGGCCTTGTAGTCGCTGGCGGTGCCGGAGTCCTGCACGCGGACTTCCTTCAGCGTGTTGGTTTGTGCGCCCACAGGAAGTGCAAGCACCATCAGGGTGGCGGCTGCCACGCTGCTCAAGGGAGGGACGGCACGCGCCACGGCGTGCTTGCGGCTTTTGATGTAGGCCATGAAATCTTCCGAGTTGTTTGGGAATTGTTTTGGACTTGAACTCGACTGGCGGGTCCGGCGCCGGGCAGAGAGGCCGGTCAGGATTGGCTTGTTGAGGCCTCCGGGGCGCGACGCCGCGGAAATGCATGCAAATGATAATAACTATCAATACCTTTGGTCACACGCGCTGCCTGAGTTCACCAAAATTTCCACCAGATGTTGCGGTACAGCAACTGTCGGACGACGCCGGGTCGCATTGCCGGCGCAATGCGACAGCCGGAAGCGGCTCAGGTGCTAGGTGGTGGCCGTCGCGGGGTCGATGCCCCGGAGGCGCTTAATAGACGTCGCGGTGATAGCGGCCGTTGCCGATCAGCTCACGCACGAGCGCGTCGCCAGCGATCTGGCGCAGAGCGGCATCCACGCCGCTGGCCATTCCTTGGAGGCTGCCGCACACATAGATGGCGGCATCGCGCGCCAGCCAGGACTGAAGCTCGTCGGCAGCCTGCAGCAGCCGATGCTGCACGTAGATCGGCTCCTGCTGGTCGCGCGAGAACACCATGTCGAGTCGTTGCAATACGCCCATGGCTTGCCATGCTTCGAGTTCGCTGCGGCAGAAGTAGTCGTGCGTTGCCTGGCGCTCGCCGAAGATCAGCCAGTTCTGATGCTGGCGCATGGCCGCTCGCGCGCGGAGATGGCCGCGCAAACCCGCCAGGCCGGTTCCGTTGCCGATCAGAATCAACGGTCGCTCGAGATTCCCGTCAAGGCGGAAATTGCGGTGGGCCCGCACACGCAGTGACACCGAGTCACCAAGCGCCAGCGTCGACGTGAGCAGACCGGACGCCGCGCCGAGCGTGCCGTCGGGATGACGCTCCTGCCGCACCAGCAGTTGGACTTCTCCATCCGAAGGAATGGATGCGATGGAATAGTCGCGCGGGCGCTTCGGGTCGCTGTTGAGGGCCACCTGTACGAGATCACCCGACTGCCAGGTCGCTTTGGCGCCAGATACGGGCCGCAGACCCAGGTGATAGACAGGCCCGCCCTGGCTGCCTGGGTTGAGCAGTTCACGGCGAACGAGCTGCCAGGCGGCATAAGTCGCGTCATCCTTGCCTTCGTCGTTCGAGGTGGATGTGCTTTCACTGCCCCATTGGGCATGCCAGCGGGCAAGCGCAGCAGGATCGCCGTTGTCGACTTCGATACGAGGTTCCGAGGCGAGCGCACCGCTGGCCTGCAGCCATTCGTCGAGCGCGCGGCCGAAGCCGCAGAACTGCGCATATTGGCGATCGCCAAGTGCCAGCACCGCGTAGTGCAGCGAAGGCAACTGCATTGGTTCGCCCATCAACTGCTCGGCGAAGAGGCTGGCATCGTCCGGGGCGTCGCCTTCACCATAGGTGCTGACGATGAAGAGCGCGTGCTTTGCCGCACTCAGCGTTGGCGCATCGAGTTCGTTCAGCGGCATCACGCGGACCGGCGCGCCGGTGGCATGCAGAGCCCGTGCGGTTTGCCAGGCGATGGATTCCGCCTGCCCGGTCTGGCTGGCGAAAGCCACCAGGACGGCTGGCTTGTCGCCAGCGCCAGCGAGAGCAGCTGCCGCGTTCGCGGTCGCGGACCGCCGACGGCGTTCGCGCAGATAAATGGCCAGGCACAGCGCGATGTAGGCGAGCACCACGAGGCCAGCCGCCAGCATGCGGAAGTAAGGCTCAGTCATCGTGTCGATCGCGAGAGGTTACTACTTGAATGGGCGCGCGTGGCGTCACGCCGACAAGGCGCGCCAGGTCTGGGTCGCGAGGACTTGCTGGGTTTCACCATTGCGGCGCACGAAAACCGCCGCGATTCGATGACGCTCCGCGAACGCGGGCCCTTCCGTTGCGCCAAGCACCATGAGCGCAGTGGCGAGCGCGTCCGCATGCATGCATTGCGGATGAAGCACGCTGACGGACGCCAATGTTGCGGACAACGGTTCACCGCTGCGTGGGTCGATGGTGTGCGACCAGCGGCGCCCGCTCTGCTCGTGGACATGCCATCGATCGCCCGAGGTGGCGATGGACATTCCATTCAACGCCACCGGCGGCAATGCGTCGTCGACGACATCGATGCGAACACGCCATGCTTGCCCGCCCGGTCGAACGCCGATGCCGCGCAGCTCGCCGCCGATCTCGACCAGAAAATTGCACAGGCCCAGCGCGAGCAGAGCCTCGACGACCTTGTCGACGGCAAAGCCCTTGGCCACGCCCGAAAAATCGAGAGACAAGCCGCCGGGCTGGGTGATCGTGCGCGCGTCCGGGTCGAAGGCGAGTCGTTCCCGCCCTGTGCGCGATCTCGCGTCAGCCAGCGCTGCAGGAGTCGGCTCCGCGGAGATGACGCTGGCGTGCGCGCCAAAACCCCACAGCGCCACCAGCGAGCCGATGGTGGGATCGATGGCACCACCGCTGGCCTCGGCCCATTGCAGCGCGCAGGCCAGTACTTGCGCGAAGTCCTTCGGCAGGACGTGCCGGCTGCCTGCAGGTGCCTGGTTGTAGCGGCTGATGTCCGATGTGGCTTCCCAGGTGCTCATCTGGTCGATCACTTCGCGCAGCGCCTCGTTGATCGCTGCAAGCACGGTGTCGTGCGCGCGCATCGCCGGGTTGTCGAAGACCAGCGACCAGGTCGTCCCCATCGTGCGACCGGCCAGCTTCTGCAAGCGGCTGGGGTCCGCCGGCCGAGGGATGGCCGTGTTCGCATAGCCACCGGCGCGCCAGGTGGCGAAAGAGGGGCGCACCGGTGCAACTCCGATCAGGCGATCAGGGCAGCACTTGCAGCGTCGCTGCGTAGCTCAGGCGCCGCTCCTTGGCCTGCGGCAAGGTGGTCTTGTTGTCCTTCGTGTTGGCGTCGAGGTAGTACATGCCTGCCACAGGCCACGTCACGCTGAACTGGCCCTTGTCGTCGGTCTTGAGCTTCAGTTCCGCCAGGGCGTCCCGGTATTGCGTGTCGCCCTGCGTCACGGTGACTTCGAGGTCCTTGGCGGCCTGGCCGTCGACCAGCAGGGTGAACGTTGCCTTTTCGCCCTTCACCAGGTCCGTCGGGCTGCCGGTCGACACCAACTCCAGGCCCTGGCCGATCGGCTTGAGTGCCGAAGGCTTGCCCATCGTCACGAAGGTCTCGATGCGACCCGACGACTGCGTGATGACCACATCGGTCGCGTCGGCAGGAATCTCCTTGCCGATCGTCTCTGGCGTGCCGCGTGCGCGCTTCTGCTGGCCGGTGGCTTTGTCCTTCCAGCTGGCAAATGCGCCGCCGTTGATCACGGCGATACGGTAGGTGCCTGGCTGCGCGATGCTCAGGTCGAAGACGCTGCGCTGCTTCAGCTTGGCTTCGGACTCGGCTTTCACCGCGGTGCCATCCGGAGCGGTGATCTGCAGGCCATCGAGGCGCAGGGCAGCGTGATTGGCCACGAACAGATCGTTCGAAACAGCGGCATCGACGGTGATCGTGTCGGCCTTCGACAGCACCGTGGTCGACGGCAGGATCCAGGCGTTGTGCGCGTGAGCGGTGCCCAGGGCGGCAATGAGGGCGGTTGCAAGCGCGGCGGTACGGATGGAAAGTTTCATGGCGGACTCCTGTGAGTGGATTCGATGGGCGGGGCGGTGGTCAGGGCTTGAAATCGAGCTTGATCTCGCCGAGCTCGTTGCTGCCTGTGGCGGTGGCTTGCGCCGCACCGGTCGGCGGCCATTGGAAGGGCACGGTCACCACTTCGCGGCCGCCTGCCTCGCGCGCCGCTTCGACGACGAACTTGTAGGCGCCAGGTGCGAGTTTCGGCAGCGCTGCCGTGCCTTCCGTCAGGTTGATCTGATGCTTGCCGACCGGCTTGGTGGCGCCACTGATGCCGTCGATCGGCATCTGCAGCTCTCGGCCGGTACGGCGCCACCACTGGCGCAGATCCTTGAGCCACTTGGTGCCTTCACCTTCAGGATTGTTGGTACGGGTGCGGATGTCATACCAGACGGCGACCGTGCTGGCGACAGAGTTGTCGGCGCGTTCGATCCAGGCCGCCACATAAGGACGGTGGTATTCCGCTCCGCTGAGGCGTGGCACCTCGATGCTCACGCCCACGCCAGCCGAAAATGCCGGGGCGCCGAACAGGGCGGCGAGCGCCGGGATTGCGAGCGAATAACGAACTTGCACGAAGAGACCTCTTTCTGATTGGTGATTAGTGGATGAAGAGCAGGGCCAGCAGGACCGGGATCACCAGTCCCATGCCGACCATCGGCCAGGTGAAGGGTCGGTTGCCCGCATGCATCTTGAGAATGAAGAGACCGGTGATCGAGAAGATCATGGCCGCGGCTGCAAAGACATCGATGAACCAGCTCCACGCGGTGCCGGCGTTGCGGCCCTTGTGCAGGTCGTTGAGATACGAGATCCAGCCGCGGTCGGTGCGCTCGTACTCGATCTCGCCGTCACCCAAATTCAGCCGCAGCCATGCATCGCCCCCCGGCCGCGGCAGGGAGAGGTAGATCTCGTCGTCCGACCATTCGGCGTCGCGCCCGGCCGTATCGATGGCCCAGTGGGTCTTTACCCAGGTTTGCAGTTCCGTCGACAAGGGTGCGTGCCCCTTTTGCTGGGACTTCACCGCAGGCTGTTGCTTTTCCAGTTGTGCGCGCAGGGCGTCATCGATGGTTGCGCGCAGATTGGTCGTGACGGGTTTGGCTTCGATCTGCCCCGCGTGATTCAGCGTGAAGCCAGTCACGCTGAACAAGATCATGCCGATCAAACAGATGGCGGAACTGACCCAATGCCACTCGTGCAGAGTTTTCAGCCAGTAGGCACGTCGGCGGTTGTCGGTGGAGGTGGCGGTCATCGGCGCCGCAGATTCTAGCGGCTCGAATGAGAATGAATGTTATTTGTAGTCTTGTGGATGCCGTGTCAATAGCTTCTGAAAGACTTGCAAGAGCTCGCGTCGATGCTCCTGAATCGATAGCGTGTGAAGTTCGGTAAAGAAAAAAAAGGCCCTCATGGGGCCCTTCTGAATTGTCGACGTGTGCCGCTCAGGCGAGTTCGCCCATTTGGGACTGCTGGTAATTTTGCAGGCCGACCTTGTCGATCAGGTCGATCTGTGTTTCCAGGAAATCGATGTGTTCCTCCGTGTCGTCGAGGATCTTCTGCAGCAGTTCGCGTGACACGTAGTCGCGCACCGTCTCGCAATGCGCGATGCCGGCCTTGATGGTGGCTTGTGCGCCGTATTCAGTCTTCAAGTCGCAGGCGAGCAGTTCAGGCACGTCTTCGCCGACATTGAGCTTGGCGAGATCCTGCAGGTTGGGCAGGCCATCCAGCATGAAGATGCGGTCCATGAGCCAGTCCGCGTGCTTCATCTCGCCGATCGACTCTTCGTATTCTTTCTTCGCCAGCTTGTCGAGCCCCCAGTGCTTGAGCATCCGGTAGTGCAGGAAATACTGGTTGATCGCAGTCAGCTCGTTCTTCAGCTGAGCCTGCAGATGTTCGATGACTTGGGGGTCGCCCTTCATGATTGTTGTCCTCTTCTGAAACCACGATTGTCCGAGGGCGAAAGGGGTCTTTGCAAGCAAACCCATGCCCTGCCGGTCTGCATGCGGCTGAGGGTGATAGGCGTTCGTGTTTGGTTATGTCAGAAGCATGTCACGAAGGGGCGCTGACATAGGCCGGTGCAATACATTGAATAGTTTATGACTATTGATTTGAGTGAATCGGTAGTTATACTAGCTGCTCGCACTTTTTATCCACCTGCACCGCCAAGGAAAACACCATGTCCGTGATCAATACCGAAATCAAGCCCTTCAAGGCAACCGCCTACAAGGATGGCAAATTCGTCGACGTGTCGGATGCCGATGCCAAGGGCAAGTGGTCCGTCTTCTTCTTCTACCCCGCCGACTTCACGTTCGTGTGCCCGACCGAACTGGGCGATGTGGCTGACCACTACGCCGAGTTCCAGAAGCTGGGCGTGGAGATCTTCTCCGTGTCGACCGACACCCACTTCACGCACAAGGCCTGGCACGATTCGTCGGAAACGATCGGCAAGATCAAGTACACGATGATCGGCGACCCGACCCTGGCGATCAGCCGCAATTTCGAAGTCCTGCGCGAAGATCAGGGCCTCGCCAACCGCGGCACCTTCATCGTCGACCCGCAAGGCGTGATCCAGGCGCTGGAAATCACCGCTGAAGGCATTGGCCGCGATGCCAGCGACCTGCTGCGCAAGGTCAAGGCGGCTCAGTACGTCGCTTCGCACCCCGGTGAAGTCTGCCCCGCCAAGTGGGAAGAAGGCGCTGCCACGCTGAAGCCGTCGTTCGACCTCGTCGGCAAGATCTAAGCGCTCCTTTGCGCCCAAGCCCGGGCGCTTCGGCTCCCGGGCTTTTTTGTTCCTCCCCGTATTTCAGGAAAGTGAGTCCGCCATGCTCGACGCAGCCACCAAAGCCCAACTCAAGAGTTACCTCGAACGCGCCACGCAGCCGATCGAAATCGTCGCTTCGCTCGACGACAGCAAGGCTTCGGGTGAACTGCAGTCGCTGCTGAAGGACGTCGCGGAGGCGTCGCCGCTCATCAAGCTCACCGAGAGCCGCGACGATGAGCATCGCAAGCCCTCGTTCTCCGTCAACCGGCCAAGCGAGAACCACGGGCCGCGCTTCGCCGGCCTGCCGATGGGCCATGAATTCACGTCGTTGATCCTGGCGCTGCTTCAGATCGGCGGCTACCCGCCGAAGGTCGAACAGGCGATCCTCGAGCAGATCCGCGCACTCGATGGCGACTTCGAGTTCGAGGTCTATGTTTCGCTGACCTGCCACAACTGCCCTGACGTCGTACAGGCGCTGAACCTGATGGCAGTGCAGAACCCGCGCATTCGCACCACGATGATCGAGGGCGGCACCTTCCAGGACGAAGTCAAGGAACGCCAGGTGATGGCCGTGCCGACCGTGTTCCTGAACGGCACCGAGTTCGGCCAGGGCCGCATGAGCCTGGAAGAAATCCTCGCAAAGATCGATACCAGCGGCGTCGAGCGCGAGGCGAAGAAGATCGATGGCAAGGCACCGTTCGACGTGCTGATCGTCGGTGGTGGTCCGGCTGGTGCGGCGGCGGCGGTCTATGCGGCCCGCAAGGGCATTCGCACCGGTGTGGCATCGGAGCGCTTCGGCGGCCAGGTGCTCGACACCATGGGCATCGAGAACTTCATCTCCATCAAGGAGACCGAAGGGCCCAAGTTCGCGCATGCGCTGGAAGAGCACGTTCGCAACTACGACGTGGACATCATGAATCTGCAGCGCGCCAAGGCATTGATTCCGCAAGGCGGCGCGGATGGCGATCTGATCGAGGTGCAGCTCGAAAGCGGTGCAACACTGAAGAGCCGTTCAGTCGTGATTTCCACGGGCGCGCGCTGGCGCAACGTCAACGTTCCAGGCGAGCAGGAATACAAGAACAAGGGCGTGGCCTATTGCCCGCACTGCGACGGTCCGCTGTTCAAGGGCAAGCGCGTGGCTGTCATCGGTGGCGGTAATTCGGGCGTCGAAGCGGCGATCGATCTGGCGGGCATCGTGGGCCACGTCACGCTGATCGAGTTCGACAAGCAACTGCGTGCCGACGCGGTTCTGCAGCGCAAGTTGGGCAGCCTGAAGAACGTCGCCGTTCACTTGAACGCGCAGACGACGGAAATCACCGGCGACGGGCAGAAGGTGAATGGCCTGGTGTTCAAGGATCGGGTGAGCGGTGACAGCCACACCGTGCCGTTGGATGGTGTGTTCGTGCAGATCGGGCTGGTTCCGAACACTGACTGGCTGAAGGGCGTCGTCGAGTTGTCGAAGCACGGCGAGATCGTGGTCGACTCGCGCGGTCAGACCTCGGTGCCTGGCGTGTTTGCCGCGGGTGACGCGACCACGGTGCCGTTCAAGCAGATCATCATCGCCGCAGGCGACGGCGCGAAGGCCGCGCTGGGCGCGTTCGATCATCTGATCCGCACGTCGGCACCGGAAGAAAAGGTGCTGGCCACGGTCTGATCGGCGCTTTCAAATGAGAGCGGTTCTCATATAATCCGTGGACTCGGGCACGCCGTCCGAGTCCACGCCAGCCAGGCTACGCGCACCATGCGCCGTCCAGCAAGCAGTTCACTCACTGTTTTCCCGGATGTCCAGTGGCCAGCCTCTCTTCCCTTCTTCTTGACCGATCTGCGCTGTCGTGCACGCGCGGTCTGATTGCCAGCGCTTGCGTGCATGTTCCTTTCCAAGGAGCGACACGATGAACGCAAGTGAAATCCGCACCGCCTTTGCGGCGCTGCGTACGCAGGGCAAACGCCACAAGGATGCCGCCGAGGCCTTGGGCTTGAGCGAAGGCGCCGCTGTCGCCGCGCACGCTGATGCGCACGACGGCGCACTCCAAGCGACGCCGCTGCGCGCCCCGTGGATCGATCTGCTGCAAGCCCTGGAGCTTTGCGGGCCGCTGCTGGCGCTGACCCGCAACGCGTCGACGGTGCATGAGAAAACTGGCGTCTATCAGAAAGTGTCGGGCAGCGGCCCCATGGGGCTCGCGCTGGGTGAAGACATCGATCTGCGTCTTTTCTTCAGCCAGTGGCATGCGGGTTTCGCCGTGGAAGAGGCGGCGGCCAATGCGGGCAATCCGTCGTCGCTGAGCCTTCAGTTCTTCGATGCGGCTGGGCTGGCCGTGCACAAGATCTTCGCGCGCGACGCGACCGACCGCGGTGCGCTCCAGTCGGTGATCAGCGCCCATGCCGATACGTCGCTGCGCGCCGTCTTTGGCGCGACGTCAGCCAAGGCACTGCCAAGGCCCGATGCTGCGATCGATGCGGCCGGTCTCAATACAGCCTGGAGCGCAATGCAGGACACCCACGAATTCTTCGGTCTGCTGAAGAAATTCGAGGTCGAGCGGCAACAAAGCTTCCGGCTGGCCGAAGGTCGCTTCACGCGGCGCGTGGCGCCGTCGGCATTGCGCGAACTTCTGAACGAGGCTGCGTTCGATGGCACGCCCATCATGGTGTTCGTCGGCAGTCCGGGCTGCATCCAGATCCACACCGGGCCGGTGATGCGCATCGAGCCCATGGAAATTCATGGGGCGCAGTGGCTCAACGTGCTCGATCCTGGCTTCAACCTGCACTTGCGAGAGGATTGGATCGATACGGTGTGGGTGGTCGAGAAGCCGACGAGCGATGGCGTGGTGACTTCTGTCGAGGCCTTCGACGGCGAAGGCAACGTGATGGCGATGTTCTTCGGTGCACGCAAGCCAGGGGCGCCCGAGCTCGAAGCGTGGCGCGCCATCGTGCGCAAGCTCTCGCCGATCGAGTTGCCGGCATGAGCAATCTGAAGACGGTCGAGATCAAGGCGTTCGTCCCTGCGAAGGACTTCACGCGCTCCAAGCAGTTCTATCAGGAGCTCGGGTTCACCATGGCCTGGGATGGCGGCAACCTGGCGTACTTCCATCACGGGCAGACCAGCTTCCTGCTTCAGGATTTCTATGAGCAGGCGCTGGCCGAGAACCTGATGATGCATCTGCTGGTGGAAGACGTACACGCCTGGTGGGCTGCCGTCGTTGCGAGCGGCGTGATCGAGCGCTATGCATTGCGCTCCGTGCCGCCGCAATTGCAGCCTTGGGGAATGACCGACTTCGTTCTGATCGATCCCAGCGGGGTTCTCTGGCGCATCGCGCAGAACGAGCCCGCGCAGCCTTGATCTTCACCTTGCCTTTTCCCCCAGACCCATGACCGACAAGCTCTCTATTCTTTCTGGCCGCCGCGCCATGCTGCGCGCTTTTTCTGCTTCCCTGGGCGCGGCGGCGCTCCCAGGTTGGGCGCAAGGGGCGGGCGCGCCGCGCCTGGTCACCATCAGTGGCGCAATCACCGAAGTGGTCTACGCGCTGGGTGCGGAGACACAGTTGGTGGGCACGGACACCACCAGTCTGTACCCGCCGGCCGCGCTGCGGACGCCGAAGGTCGGCTACATGCGCCAACTGTCCGCGGAAGGTCTGTTGTCGCTCAAGCCGGACGCCGTGATCGCCACGACCGAATCGGGCCCGCCCGTCGTCCTTGACCAGATTCGCAGCGCCGGCGTCAAGCTGGAGCTGATCGATGCCGACCACAGCTGGGGCGAAGTCCAGCGCAAGGTTCAGGCGGTCGGCCGTGCCTCCGCCCGCGAAGCGCAGGCGCGCGATCTGCAGGCAAAACTGGACGCCGAATGGGCTGGCGTTCAGAAGCGTGTGGCTGCCTCGGCAACACGCAAGCCGCGCGTGTTGTTCGTGCTGTCGCACAGCGCAAGTCCGCAAGTGTCTGGTGAAAAGACGGCTGCGCATTCGGTGATCGGTTTTGCCGGCGGGGTCAACTGCCTGAGCGGTTTCCAAGGTTACCGACCGATGACGGCGGAGGCGATGGCCAGCGCCGCGCCCGACATCATCCTGACCAGCACGCAGAGCATCGAGGCGCATGGTGGCGTGGACAAGTTCTGGCAACGTCCTGAGCTCGCGCTGACGCCTGCCTACCGCAAGCGTGCGTTGATCACGCAAGACGCACTGCTGCTGCTCGGTTTCGGTCCACGGCTTCCGTCCGCCATCGATGAGCTGCACACGCAATTTCTCGCCGCATGAGCCGACGCATTCGCGCGCGCACGGTGATCTGCGCCGGCGTGCTGCTGCTCCTTCTGGCATTGCTGGCGGGTAGTGCATCGGGTGCGTATGCGATCAGTCCGACGCAACTTTGGGGCGTCTTTGGCGATCTGCTGCGCGGCACGGGCGATCCGTCTCCCGAACACCTCGTGTTCGTCAATATCCGTTTGCCAAGGCTGGTGCTGGGCGTGGCGGCGGGAGCCGGCCTCGGTTTCTCCGGCGCACTCATGCAGGGGCTTTTCCGCAATCCGCTGGCCGATCCGGGGCTGATCGGCATCAGCAGCGGCGCGGCGCTCGCGGCGGGCGTCACCATCGTTCTGGGCGCCTGGCTGTGGCCATCGCTGCCGCGCACACTCGGCAGCTGGACGTTGGTCTCGATGGCCTTCGGCGGTGGGTTCCTGGTGACGTTGTTGATCTATGGTCTCTCGCAAAGCGGCGGGTCGACGCGCATGGCGCTGATGCTGCTGGCCGGCATCGCCGTGAATGCGCTGGCCGGCGCCGGGCTCGGCTTCCTGAGCGTGATGGCGACCGATGAACAATTGCGCAGCCTGCAGTTCTGGCTGTTGGGGAGCCTTGGCGGTGCGCGCTGGAGTGCCGTGGTGCTGGTCGGCTCGGTCGTGCTGATCGCACTGCTGGCGGGCATGACGCTGGCATCGCAGCTCAATGCCGTTGCGCTTGGCGAGGCGCAGGCCACTCTTCTGGGTGTCGAAGTGGAGCGCGTCAAGCGGCACGCCGTCTGGATCACCGCCATTGCGGTGGGCGCTGTCACGGCCACCACGGGCATCATCGGTTTCATCGGGCTAATCGCGCCGCATTGGGTGCGCATGGTGGCGGGGCCTGACCATCGCGTGGTGCTGCCCGGTTCCGCATTGCTCGGCGCGACCCTGGTGCTGGTGGCCGACACGGTCGCGCGCACGGCCATGGCACCAGCCGAGCTGCCACTGGGCGTGTTGACCGCCTTCATCGGCGCACCGATGTTCCTGTTGATGCTCCGCCATTTCCGGGAACGTGCATGAACACCGCGGGTTCACTCGCCTGCACGGATGCCACGATGCTGGCCGGCGGCAAGACGATCATGGCTTCGACGTCCACGGTGTTCGGTGCAGGCCGCGTGACCGCGATCCTCGGCCCCAACGGTGCGGGCAAGTCCACGCTGCTGTCGATCCTTGGCGGTCAGCGTGTGCCCACAGGAGGGCGGGTTTCGCTCGACGGCCAGCCGCTGACCAAGTACACGCCTGCTGCGCTGGCCTTGCGGCGGGCGCTGATGCCGCAAGAGAGCGCAGTGGCTTTCGAGTTCACTGCCCAGGAAATCGTCGCACTCGGGCGCTATCCGCACCGCAGTCAGCCAGCCGACGACGAGGACCGTATCGTGTCAGAGGCGATGGCGTTGACCGGTGTCGAGCGGTTGTCGGGGCGCGTGCTCAATACGTTGTCGGGTGGCGAAAAGGCCCGTGTGCATCTGGCGCGCGCGTTGGTGCAACTCTGGCACCCACGCCCCGATGGCGCCGCGCGTTGGCTGCTGTTGGACGAGCCCACCGCAGCACTCGATCTGGCGCATCAGCACGCGACCATGCGGCTCTTGCGCAACTGGGCAGGGCAGGGCGTCGGCGTCGTTGCGGTGCTGCATGACCTGAACCTTGCACTGCGCTACGCAGACGATGTGCTGGTACTGGGTGGTCCGGCCGGCCTGCATGCAGGCGCCGCACATGAGGTTCTGCAGCCGTCGCTGGTCGAACGGGTCTGGGCCATGCCATGCCAGCCGGTGGCTGGCGGCGACGGCATCGTGCAGTTCCTCTTCGGATAGAGGCCCAGGAAACGTTCAGTAAGTGAGCCGCTCCGGGCGCAATTCCTGAAGGATCGTCGTTGCGATCTCCTCGATCGACTTGGTCGTCGTCGACAGCCAGCGGATGCCGGCGCGCCGCATCATCGCTTCCGCCTCGCTGATCTCGTTGCGACAGTTCTCGAGGCTCGCATAGCGCGAATTCGGGCGGCGCTCGTTGCGGATTTCGGACAGCCGTTCCGGCTGGATCGTGAGCCCGAAGATCTTCTTGCGGTGCGGCATCAGGGCCGGTGGCAATTGGCGGCGGTCGAAGTCTTCGGGGATGAGCGGGTAGTTCGCGGCTTTGAGGCCATGCTGCATTGCCAGGTAAAGCGATGTCGGCGTCTTGCCGCTGCGGCTCACGCCGACCAGGATCACGTCGGCACCTTCGAGGTCGCGGTTGCTCTGGCCATCGTCATGCGCCAGGCTGAAATCGATCGCCGCGATGCGGTCGTTGTATTCCTTGCTCTTGCTCACGTCGCTGAAGCGGCCAATGCGGTGGTTCGACTTCATGTTCAGTTCGATCTCGAGCGGCCGAACGAAGGTGCCGAACATGTCCAGCAGCATGCCCTTGCAACCGGTTTCAAGAACCTCCAGCACTTCCATGTTGGCCAGCGTCGAGAAGACGATGGGACGCTGACCCTCGAGCTCCGCCGTATGGTTAATCTGTCGCACCGCCTGGTGCGCCTTGTCGACGGTGTCGGTGAATGGCAGCCGGATGTGGCGCGGTTTCATCTCGAACTGCGAGATGACGGCGTTACCGAAGGTTTCGGCGGTAATGCCGGTGCCGTCCGACACGAAGAAAACAGTGCGCGTGTGCATGATTTTGAGCGGTCTTGTCCTGCGGCACGCCGGGGCTTGGCGCGCCTACAATCCGCTTCATTATCGGGATTCCGGTCGGATTCCGGTACGGTCCCTGACGGTTTTCCCAGCCATCGAATTCATCCCATGACCAGCGCGCGAGCACCCAAAGCAACGAGAACGATCGTGCCGCGCCCTGGCCGCATGCGGCACAGGTTTTAACTTCTGGAGCTTCCCATGTCTGCACTCTTCGAAGCGACCGCCCTGGTCGTCCCGTTTGAAAATCTGAGAATGACCGACGTCGAGTCGGTGGGCGGCAAGAACGCCAGCCTCGGCGAAATGATCTCCCAACTGCCGCAGGGCGTGCGTGTTCCGACGGGCTTCGCCACCACGGCGCATGCTTTTCGTGAGTTCCTCGCGCACGACGGTCTGGCTGCACGCATCAGCGACAAGCTCGCGACGCTGGACACCGAGGACGTGCGCGCACTGGCCACCGTCGGCGCCGAGATCCGTGCGATGGTCGAGGCGCAACCCTTTCCGACCGATCTGCAGAAAGCGATCTCCGATGCATTCGCCACGCTGAGCGCCGGCAATCCGGCTGCTTCTTTCGCCGTGCGCTCGTCCGCCACGGCCGAAGACCTGCCCGACGCGTCTTTCGCCGGCCAACAGGAAACCTTCCTGAACGTGGTCGGCATCGACGACGTGCTGCACAAGATGAAGGAAGTGTTCGCGTCCCTGTACAACGACCGTGCCATCAGCTATCGCGTGCACAAGGGCTTCGCGCATGACGTCGTGGCGCTGTCAGCCGGCGTGCAGCGCATGGTGCGCTCCGACCTCGGCGCCGCGGGCGTGATGTTCACGATCGACACCGAATCCGGTTTCGAGGACGTGGTGTTCATTACCTCCAGCTACGGTCTCGGCGAGACGGTGGTGCAGGGCGCCGTCAATCCTGACGAGTTCTACGTGCACAAGCCCATGCTCAAGGCCGGCAAGCGTGCGCTCATCCGCCGCAACCTGGGCTCGAAGCTGATCCAGATGGAGTTCGCCACGCCGGAAGAGAAGGCCGCAACCGGCAAGCTGGTCAAGACCACCGACGTCAAGGCGGAGCTGCGCAATCGCTATTCGCTGACCGATGCCGATGTCGAGCAGCTTGCCAAGTACGCGCTCGTGATCGAAGAGCACTACGGCCGTCCCATGGACATCGAATGGGGCAAGGACGGCACGGACGGCCATCTCTATATCCTGCAGGCCCGCCCGGAAACCGTGAAGAGCCAGCAGCAGGGCAAGGCCGAGCAGCGCTACAAGCTGCTGGGCAAGGGCACCGTGCTGGCAGAAGGCCGCGCCATCGGCCAGAAGATCGGTACCGGCCCGGTCCGGCTGGTCTACAACATCAGCGAGATGGACAAGGTCCAGGCCGGCGACGTGCTCGTGACCGACATGACGGATCCGAACTGGGAGCCCGTGATGAAGCGCGCCAGCGCCATCGTCACGAACCGTGGTGGCCGCACCTGCCACGCCGCCATCATCGCGCGTGAACTCGGCATTCCCGCCGTGGTCGGCTGCGGCGATGCCACCGACCTGCTCAAGGACGGCACGCTCGTCACGGTGAGCTGCGCCGAGGGCGATACCGGCTTCATCTATGACGGCCTGCTCGAAACCGAAGTGACCGAAGTCGTGCGTGGCGAGATGCCGCCCGTCGACGTCAAGGTCATGATGAACGTGGGCAATCCCCAGCTCGCCTTCGACTTCGCGCAACTGCCGAACCACGGCGTAGGTCTGGCGCGCCTCGAATTCATCATCAACAACAACATCGGCGTGCACCCGAAGGCGATCCTCGATTATCCGAATGTCGATGCCGACCTGAAGAAGGCTGTCGAGTCGGTCGCTCGCGGCCATGCGTCGCCACGCGCTTTCTACGTCGACAAGGTGGCCGAAGGCATTGCGACCATCGGCGCCGCCTTCTGGCCCAAGCCGGTGATCGTGCGTCTGTCCGACTTCAAGTCGAACGAATACCGCAAGCTGATCGGCGGCAGCCGCTACGAGCCCGAAGAAGAAAACCCGATGCTGGGTTTCCGGGGTGCCGCGCGTTACGTGAGCGAGGAGTTCCGCGAAGCCTTCCTGATGGAGTGCGAAGCCATGCGTCGCGTGCGCAACGACATGGGCCTGACCAATGTTCAGATCATGGTGCCTTTCGTCCGTACGTTGGGCCAGGCCGAGCGCGTCACCGGGCTGCTGGCCGAGCAGGGGCTGAAGCGCGGCGAGAACGAACTGAAGATCATCATGATGTGCGAGGTGCCGAGCAACGCCATCCTGGCAGATGAGTTCCTGAAGTACTTCGATGGCTTCTCGATCGGCTCGAACGACTTGACGCAGCTCACGCTGGGCCTGGACCGCGACTCCGGCCTTGAACTGCTGGCGGCCGACTTCGATGAGCGCGATCCAGCCGTCAAGGCCATGCTGAGCCGCGCCATCACGGCGTGCAAGTCGGCAGGCAAGTATGTCGGCATCTGTGGTCAGGGCCCCAGCGACCATCCCGACTTCGCGCTTTGGCTGGCAGAGCAAGGGATCGAGTCGATTTCACTGAACCCCGACAGCGTGATCGATACCTGGAAGCTGCTGTCGGCGCGTTGATCTCCTGGCTGAGCGAGAGCGAGGCTCTCGCCCGGCCAGTTGCTGTTTAGCAAAAAGCCGGGCTATAATGCTCGGCTTTGCCTTGCCACACTGCGCCGACGCTGCGGGTGGCTTAATCCCTTCTACGGAAGACCCACAAGGAGTGCCATGCGTCATTACGAAATCATTTTGCTGATCCATCCGGATCAGAGCGAGCAAGTTCCGGCCATGCTGGAGCGTTACAAGGGTCTGATCACCGCCGGCGGTGGCAAGGTTCATCGCGTGGAAGACTGGGGCCGTCGTCAGCTGGCTTACCAGATCAACAAGCTCAACAAGGCGCACTACCTGTGCGTGAACATCGAAGCCGAACAGGCCGTGATGGGCGAGCTGGAACACGCGTTCAAGTTCAACGATGCCGTGCTGCGTCACCTCACCGTCGTCAAGAAGAAGGCTGACACCGGCCCTTCGTCGATGATGAAGACGGTCGAACGCGAAGAAGCCCGCAAGGCTCAGCAGGCCGAATACGCCGCCAACAACAACTGATCGTGCAGTGGCCGCTGCAGTCAATCAGCTCCTGCTGACTGCCTGCGTAGCCGAACTCGGTAATTTGCGTTTCACGCCGGCCGGCGTGCCCGCCCTGGACCTTAAGCTCGAACACGAGTCGAAGATCGAAGAGGCCGGTGCACCGAGGCAGGTGAAAGCGGCCCTCAAGGCCGTGGCGTTCGGCGCAGTGGCCGAACGGCTCGCGAAGCAGGCATTGGGCAGTCTCTGGCGTTTCCAGGGCTTCCTCGCCACACCGGGCAACGCCAAGCATCCCGTGCTGCACATTCAGGATTTTCAGCAAGATTAATTTTCGAAGAGAGGTCCAGAAATGGCCACGTTCAAGAAATTCAACAAAGACAAGCGCCCGAAGCGCAACACCCAGTCGCTTCTGTTCAAGCGCAAGCGCTTCTGCCGTTTCACCGTCGCTGGCGTCGAAGAGATCGACTACAAGGACATCGACACGCTGCGTGACTTCATCAGCGAAAACGGCAAGATCATTCCCGCACGCCTGACCGGCACGCGCGCGATCTATCAGCGCCAGCTGAACACCGCGATCAAGCGTGCGCGCTTCCTCGCGATGGTTCCGTACAGCGACCAGCACCGCATCTAAGGAGCCAGACACCATGCAAGTCATTCTTCTGGACAAGGTCGTCAACCTCGGCACCCTCGGCGAAATCGTCAAGGTCAAGGACGGTTACGCACGCAACTTCCTGATTCCGACGGGCCGCGCACGCCGCGCCACCGCTGCGAACAAGGCCGAATTCGAAGCCAAGCGCGTCGAGCTCGAAAAGGCTGCCGCTGCAAAGCTGGCCGAATCGCAAGCCCAGGGCGAAAAGCTCGGCGGCACCGTCGTCAAGATCACGCAGAAGGCCGGCGTTGATGGCCGTCTGTTCGGTTCGGTCACCAACAACGACATCGCCGAAGAGCTCAACAAGCTGGGCTACAAGGTCGCGAAGTCGCAAGTGCGCATGCCCAACGGCCAGATCAAGGTCGTCGGCGACAGCACCGTCAGCGTTGCGCTGCACACCGACGTGGTGGTCGACATCACCGTCACGGTCTACGGCGAAAGCGCCTGATCGCAAGTCGCGCTTCTCGCGCGCCGTAAAGCCGCCTTCGGGCGGCTTTTCTTTTTCCAGGGCAACCCACAGAGGTTGTCCTCGTTGCTTCACTGGAAAATCACCGCTTATCCACAGCGTTGTCCCGTGACGCTGCCAAGCATGCGCCGTAGCATGCTTGGCTGCAAGGAGAGCCATGTCCGCCGTTTTTTCTTATGCCGACAACGACCCGTCGGCCGACCGCCAGGTCGCGCAACTGCGCATTCCTCCGCATTCCATCGAGGCCGAGTCCAGCGTACTGGGCGGCCTGCTGCTGGACAACGGCGCATGGGACCGCATGGGCGACCTGCTGGTGGATGGCGACTTCTACCGCTACGAGCACAAGCTGATCTACGCGGCCATCGGCACGCTGATCAATGCCTCGAAGCCGGCTGACGTGATCACCGTCTTCGAACAACTGCAGAACCTTGGCAAAGCCGACGAGATCGGTGGCCTGCTGTACCTCAACTCGCTGGCGCAATACGTGCCAAGCGCGAGCAATATTCGTCGCTACGCCGAGATCGTGCGGGAGCGGTCGATCCTGCGCAAGCTGGTGTCGGCCGCCGACGAGATCGCGACCGAGGCCTTCAATCCACAGGGCAAGGCAGTCGACAAGATCCTGGACGAATCCGAGCAGAAGATCTTCAACATTGGCGAAGAAGGCTCGCGAATGAAGCAGGGCTTCCAGGGCATGCACACCCTGGTTGTCGATCTGCTGGATCGCGTGACGGAGATGGCCGACAACCCGAACGACATCACGGGTGTGCCGACAGGTTTCATCGACCTCGATCGCATGACTTCCGGCTTCCAGGCTGGCGACATGATCGTGCTGGCCGCGCGGCCGTCCATGGGCAAGACGGCCTTCGCGATCAACATCGCCGAGCACGTGGCCCTCAACGAAGGCTTGCCGGTGGCCGTGTTTTCGATGGAAATGGGTGCGGCACAACTTGCGGTGCGTATCGTCGGCTCGATCGGTCGTATCGACCAGGGCCACTTGCGTACTGGCAAGCTGACCGACGAGGAATGGCCACGTCTCACCGAAGCGATCGAAAAGCTGCGGAACATCTCGCTGCACATCGACGAGACACCCGGGTTGACCACCAGCGAGCTGCGCGCCAACTCGCGTCGGTTGGCCCGTACCTGCGGTCAACTCGGCCTGATCGTGGTCGACTACCTGCAGCTGATGAGCGTGTCGACGGCCATGAACGACGAGAACCGCGCCACGGCGGTGGGTGAAATTTCCCGCGGCCTGAAGATGCTCGCGAAAGAGCTCAAATGTCCGGTGATCGCGCTGTCCCAGCTGAGCCGTGGTGTTGAATCGCGTACAGACAAGCGCCCGATGATGAGCGACTTGCGGGAGTCCGGCGCCATCGAACAGGACGCGGATGTGATCATGTTCATCTACCGCGACGACTACTACAACAAGGACAGCAAGGAGCCGGGCGTCGCCGAGGTGATCATCAGCAAGCAGCGCAATGGCCCGACCGGTACCGTGAAGCTTGCTTTCCTGAAGTCGATCACCAAGTTCGAGAGCCTGGCGGGCGGCGGCGGGCACGACTACTGAGCTTTGGGAGGCATGCGCGCCATCCCGCAGGATCATTTCCCTGCGGGTTGTATTGGCAGATCGAGCCCTTGTTCCGCCCGCACCTTGCGCAGCAGATCGGCCAGCGTCTTGCCGGCTTCGTGGCTGAAGCGCTCCGGCAGCACGTCCAGGGCATCGATGCGATCGATGCGGAAACCTCGAAAGTCAGCGCGGAGTTCACACCACGCCGACAGCGTCCAGACCTTCCCCCAGTAGAAGCAGCCGAGCGGGCGTACCGTTCGCGTGCTGCCCGAATCGCTCGCGTCGCGGTAGTTGATGCACAACTTGTGTCGCGCCTGAACAGCCTCGCGCACCGTCTGCAGTCGTGCGCGCGTCGTGTCGTCGAGTGCAAGCGCCGGAGCGTAGAGTGCAATCGCTTCGGCGGACGCCCGCGCTGTGGGTGACAACACCGACAGGATCTTGCCGAGTGCCGTTTCCACGTCGCGCGCCATCGCCGGATCGACCCAGCTTTGCGCCAGCCGCGCCGCAGCCACGAGTGCGCGGGCCTCATCCTGCGTGAACATCAACGGCGGCAGTTCGAAGCCGGCTCCCAGTCGATAGCCGACACCGGCTTCGCCTTCAATCGGTACGCCCTGATGTTGCAAGTCGGCTATGTCGCGATAGATGGTGCGCTCTGACACCTCGAGCCGCCGGGCGAGCATCGCGGCTGTGGTCAACCGGCGCCCGCGGATCAACTGCACGACCTGGAACAGTCGGTCGGCACGGCGCATCAGGCGCTTCCGCGTTCGATGTCGGCGCCGAGGCGCAAGGTGCCGAGCAGAACGGCTGAGGCGTCGACCGTCTTGGCGTGCATGCGCGAATGGCGGACAGCGTGCGTCATTCAGTCGATGAGGGCCATGCTCACGCGACGCCGATGTAGACAGCCACATCGACAGGACTGCTGTAGGCCTCGAAGTCGCTCACATAGCGACGTCGTACTTGAGGATGCGCTTCGATGTATTGCCATGCGGCCATCCAGGCACCGAGCACCGCTTGCGGCATCGGTCCGTTGGCCTTGAACACGAGGTAGTCGCCAGCCTCGATCTGCGCGCTGCCGCCCTGCGTGACCGCAACGCCGGCGGTCACATCGAAGGCGCCTGTCACGTCGGACTCGTAGCCCGAGTAGACGCCGAAATTGCGCAGGTCGGTCGCGTCGCGATGCGGTGTCAGGCCCATGACGTTGTCGCGGAAAAATCCAGCCCAGAGGCCAGGGATGCGACCGGTGGCGGGCCTGGCCTCATCGGCGTTCGTGGTGCGCACCGACGGGCCTGCGACGGAAAAGGCATTCAGATGCTGGCGAAGGGGCTCCATCTCGATATCTCCTGTCATCCTGTGAGAGAGCGGGGCGCAAGTCGAAGTGTCTTCCCGTCGGCTTGCATGGCGCTCGCAATCAGCGTCATGTCGTGCTCGCTGACCTTGAAAAGCCCGAAGCGGAATTTCGCGCCCCAGCGTTTCGGATCTTCGACGAAGTCGAAGGCCTCGACCAGAGGCGCGATCGGCGCTTCCTGCGATGGCGCATAGCGTACATCGCGGCGCCACGGCTTGAAGCCGTTGCCCATGTCCCCGACATATGGCACGCCGGGCTGCACGATGCCGATCGAGACGAAGCTCTGCAGCCGATCGTTGCCACCATAGACCGTGGCGGGCGCGTAGTAGGCCACGCGATCGCCCGGCGCGATGCGCTGGAGCGGCGTGCCCTTGCCATGGCCGACCTGCATGAAGCCGACCGGCCGGTGATCGCGGCCGATGCGCGCGTGCTCGGCGCTGGCGACAGCGATCCAGTTGTTGCGAACCCTTGGTCCGCGGCCGGAATCGGCGCATGCGCCATCGTCATGCATCGGCGCTTTCGCGTCATCGCGCATGCGGAAAAGCAGATGGATGGACGTCATGTTCAGGCGGCCGCATGGAGTCCGACAAGATTCCCGTCGACATCCTCTATCTGTGCGAAGTAACCGACGCCGGGTGCGATCAGCGTTCTGGGCGCCACGATGCGGCCGCCCGCGGTCTGCGCACGCTGCAGTGCTGCCTCCACGCTCGGCGCGCAATCCAGGTACACCAGCGTGCCGCCACGCACGGGCTGATGCGCCGGCCGTTGAACCAGGCAGCCGCCGGCGCCAGGTTTGTCGTGCGCAAAAACAGCCATCGCTTCGCCACCGACGTCTTCGGTTCCACGCATCGGGCGGTCGAGCATGGCTTCGTAGAAGCGTTGAGATCTGCCGAGATCGGCGACCGGAATTTCGAACCAGGTGGTGGCGTTGCGCATGAGAAGCTCCTGTTGTTGAGTGAGGCTTCATGCTGCGCGAGTGCTCCTGACAACGTGCTGTCAGGAGCTGGCTTGCGAATGAGAAAAGCCCGCGTACCCAAAGGGTGCGCGGGCTTCATCCGGGTGGGCGACTCAGGCGGTCAGAGCGCTTCGCTGGCGAAGTCCGCCAGGCGCGAGCGTTCGCCGCGGGCCAGCGTGATGTGTCCGCCGTGCGGCCAGCCCTTGAACCTGTCGACCGCGAAGGTCAGGCCCGACGAACCTTCGGTGAGGTAGGGCGTGTCGATCTGCGCGAGGTTGCCCATGCAGATGATCTTGGTGCCAGGGCCGGCACGTGTGATCAGCGTCTTCATCTGCTTGGGCGTGAGGTTCTGAGCCTCGTCGACGATCACGTACTTGTTGAGGAAGGTGCGGCCGCGCATGAAGTTCATGCTCTTGATCTTGATCCGGCTGCGAATCAATTCATTGGTGGCTGCACGCCCCCATTCGCCGGCACCGCCGCCGTCGCCCTTGGCGAGGAACTCGAGGTTGTCGTCGAGTGCGCCCATCCACGGGCCCATCTTTTCCTCTTCCGTGCCGGGCAGGAAGCCGATGTCTTCCCCGACGCTCACCGTCGCCCGGGTCATGATGATCTCGGTGTACCGGCGATCGTCGAGAACCTGGGTCAAGCCCGAGGCCAGCGCCATCAGCGTCTTGCCGGTGCCGGCGGTGCCTGTCAGGGTGACGAAGTCGATGTCCGGGTCCATCAGCAGGTTCATCGCGAAGTTCTGTTCGCGATTGCGTGTGGCGACGCCCCAGACGGCGTTCTTGCCGGAGCTGTAGTCCTTGAGCGTCTTGAGCACGGCCGTCTTGTCGCGGATTTCCGTCACGCGCGCGTACATGCTGGGCTCGCCGGGCGCTTCGAAGAAGACGAACTGGTTGATGTAGAGGTTGGGAACGATCGGGCCGCTGATCCGATAGAAGGTGCTGCTGCCGCTCTGCCAGCTTTCCACGGTCTTGCTCTGCCGCGTCCAGAAATCGGGCGGCAGGGCCATCGAGCCCGCATAGAGCAGATCGCCATCTTCGAGCGTCTTGTCGTTCTGGTAGTCGTCCGCAGCAAGGCCCAGCGCACGTGCCTTGACGCGCATGTTGATGTCCTTCGACACCAGCACGACTTCCTGCTTCGGATGACCCGGACGATCCTTCGCGTACAGGTCGCGCAGGGCCTGCACCACCCCCAGGATCTGGTTGTCGGCCTTGCCTTGCGGCAGGCTTGCCGGCAGCGTGTAGTCGAGCGTCTCGGTCTGGAAGAACAGCTTGCCGCCCGCTTCCCGGTGGCCGGTCGTGTCGAGCTTCAGGCCCTTGGCGATGTCGGCGCCTTGCGCGCCTGCCAGCGCATCGAGCGTGCGGCTGGTCTGGCGGCCATTCCGAGCGACCTCGGTCGTTCCCTTCTTGTGGCCGTCCAGCTCCTCCAGCACGATCATCGGGAGATAGATGTCGTGTTCCTCGAAGCGGAACAGGCACATCGGATCGTGCAGCAACACGTTGGTGTCGAGCACGAACAACTTGGCCGGACCCGTGGCGCGCGCCCGGCGCGGGCGTGTGGTTTCGGCCGGTGCGCGTTCCGCGCGCGCACGGGCTGCGGGCGCTGCCGCCGCAACCGGCACGGCCGTCGGAGCGGGCGACGGCTTGCGAGCGGCAGGAGGTGCCTCGTCGGCGGGCGATTCGATCTGTATCGGGCGCGGCTTGGTCTCGATCTGCTGCATCGGTGCGGCAACCGGCGCTGCGGGTGGCGGCACGAGGGGTGCTGCACCGATCGTGTCCTGCGCTTCATCGAACAGCTCCAGGGCTTGAGGGCCCTCGGCGCGGACATCGTCTGCCGCCCTGCGGCCGCCGCGGCGCGAGGTTTTCTGCGGCGAATGCGCCGGCGCATCGATGGCATCCGGAGAGAGGAGGGCTGCGCGTTTCGTGGGTGCGGGAGGCAGAGGCATGAGGCTGTTAGCTCGCAAAGAGAAGGCCAGAAAGCGAAAAAGCCGCCTGAAGGCCAGGGCGGCTTTGTTCGGTGGATGCGGTCGTGGAGCTCAACGGCATGAGCTCATTATGCACATCGCGGGCGGCATGCCCTGCGATCGTTGCAACGCGCAAATCGAAGTCCGGAGAAGAAGCGAACTCAGGCGGCCTTCTTGAGGGTCTTGACGGCCTTGAGTACTTCCTCGACGTGGCCAGGCACCTTCAGTCCGCGCCACTCCGCCTTGAGCACGCCATCGGCGCCGATCAGGAAGGTGCTGCGCTCGATGCCCTTCACCTTCTTGCCATACATGATCTTGTTCTTCACGACGCCGAACATGTGACACATCTTTTCTTCCGTGTCGGCAATGAGTTCGAAGGGCAATTCGAGCTTGGCCTTGAATTCGTCGTGCGACTTCATGTTGTCGCGTGACACGCCGAACACCGTTGCGCCAGCTTTCACGAAATCCTTGTAGTGGTCGCGGAACTGCATCGCTTCGGTCGTACAACCGGGCGTGTTGTCTTTGGGGTAAAAATACATCACCAGCACGTGCCCGAGGTGGGAGGTGTTCGAGACCTTGATGCCGCCAGTGGCGTTAGACTCGAATTCGGGGATAGGTTTGTTGACAACGATCGCCATGAAACTTGTTTTCTCCGTTGGGCTCCGTCTGCGCATCGGTGCCGCAGATGGAAGATTGGTCGTTGCTAATCGAGGGCGGATCGCCGGCTCGCAACCTGCAATTTTACCTTGAAATGAGAGTCACCCGCCATTGGTGGGCTGTTCCAGGAGCAGTGCGGCGACCACGTGACGTCCTTCGCCCGCAAGGATGTTGTAAGTACGGCATGCCGCAGCCGTGTCCATCGTTTCGACGCCGATGCGCCGGGCCATCAGGGGTTGCAGCCACGCCGGCGACGGAAACCGGATGCGCTCGCCGCTCCCGAAGATGATCATTTCGGCGCCCAGTTCGGCCAGTTGCGCGAAGTGCGAGGGGCCGACCTCGCCGAAATTCCTGCAGTCCCACGCGAAGCGCTCGCCGTTGGAGCCGATCACCACGCTGCTCGTGACCTTCTCGTTGTTGATCGCTACCCAGCCCGGACCGTGCGCAGTGAGTGTCTGAACGTCGGATTTGTCGGGTTGGAGCTTCATCTGGAGAGGGGTTGGAACTGTGGTCAAATTATAGGTTTTCCCCTGTGTAGATGCCCCTTGGAGGGACTTTGAAACCGCTCAAGAAATCGGCCAAGCTGGCCAACGTTCTCTACGACATCCGCGGCCCGATCATGGACGCCGCGAAACAGATGGAGGAAGAGGGTCAGAAGATCATCAAGCTCAACATCGGCAATCTGGCGGTGTTCGGTTTCGATGCACCTGAAGAAGTCCAGCAGGACATGATCCGCAATCTGCCGGCCTCGGCGGGCTACTCGGACAGCAAGGGCATCTTCGCGGCACGCAAGGCCGTGATGCACGAGACGCAGAAGCAGCGCATCGCGGGCGTCACGCTGGACGACATCTACCTGGGCAACGGTGCCAGCGAGCTGATCGCGATGGCAACCAATGCACTGCTCGACGACGGCGACGAATTGCTTCTTCCGGCGCCGGACTATCCGCTGTGGACGGCATGCACCAGTCTGTCGGGCGGCAAGCCTGTGCACTATCTGTGCGACGAAGCCAACGGCTGGATGCCCGACCTGAGCGACATTCGCGCGCGCATCACGCCCGCGACCAAGGGCATCGTCGTCATCAATCCGAACAACCCGACGGGCGCGCTGTATTCCGACGAGCTGCTCAAGGGCATCGTCGCGATCGCCCGCGAGCACGATCTCGTCATCTTCGCGGACGAGGTCTATGACAAGGTGTTGTACGACGGCGTCAAGCACACCGCGATCGCCAGCCTGTCGACCGATGTCGTCACGCTGACCTTCAATTCGCTTTCCAAGAGCTATCGCTCGTGCGGCTATCGTGCGGGCTGGCTGGTGGTGTCGGGCGACAAGGCGCGTGCGCACGACTACATCGAGGGCTTGAACATGCTTTCGAACATGCGTCTGTGCGCCAACGTGCCGGGCCAATGGGCCATCCAGACGGCGCTCGGCGGCTACCAGAGCATCGACGAACTCGTCGGCAAGGGCGGCCGGTTGCGCCGCCAGCGCGACCTGGCCTACGAGCTGATCACCGCGATCCCCGGCGTGAGCTGCGTGAAGCCGGTGGCGGCGCTCTACATGTTCCCGAAGCTCGATCCGGCGGTCTATCCGATCAAGGACGATCGCGAATTCTTCCTCGAGCTTCTCAAGGAAACCAAGGTGATGCTGGTGCAAGGCTCCGGCTTCAACTGGGCCACGCCCGACCATTTCCGAATCGTGTTCCTGCCGCATGAAGAGGACCTGCGCGAGGCGATCAACCGCATCGCGAAGTTCCTCGAACGCTACCGGCTGCGCCACGCCTGACCCGAATCCTGACCTGACGGCCGCAGAAGGCCCATTGCTTGAAATGACTGAATCCATGAAACCCATCCAGGTCGGCCTGCTCGGCATCGGCACTGTCGGCAGCGGCACCTTCAACGTGTTGCGGCGCAACCAGGAAGAAATCAAGCGCCGTGCCGGACGCGGCATCGAGATCACGATGGTCGCCGACCTCGATACGGCGCGCGCGCAAGCCGCCGTCGGCGAAGGCGTGCAGGTCGTCGCCGACGCGCGCGCCGTGATCGCCAACCCCAAGATCGACATCGTCATCGAGCTCATCGGCGGTTATGGCATCGCCAAGCAATTGGTGCTCGAAGCCATCGCGGCCGGCAAGCACGTGGTCACGGCCAACAAAGCGTTGCTTGCGGTGCATGGCACCGAGATCTTCGCGGCGGCGCAGCAGAAGGGCGTGATGGTGGCCTTCGAGGCCGCAGTGGCCGGCGGCATCCCGATCATCAAGGCGCTGCGCGAGGGCCTGACGGCCAACAGCATCCAGTGGATCGCCGGCATCATCAACGGCACAACCAACTTCATCCTGTCCGAGATGCGTGACAAGGGCCTGGACTTCGGCACGGTTCTCAAGGAGGCCCAGCGCCTGGGCTATGCCGAAGCCGACCCGACCTTCGACATCGAAGGCGTCGACGCGGCGCACAAGGTGACGCTGATGAGCGCGATCGCCTTCGGCATCCCGGTGCAGTTCGACAAGGCCCACGTCGAGGGCATCACCAAGCTCGCGGCGCAGGACATCAAGTACGCCGAGCAGCTCGGCTACCGCATCAAGCTGCTGGGCATCACGCGGCGCGCCAGGAATGGCATCGAGCTGCGTGTGCATCCGAGCCTGGTGCCCGCAAAGCGCCTGCTGGCCAACGTCGAGGGCGCGATGAACGCCGTCGTCGTGCATGGCGATGCCGTCGGCACCACGCTGTACTACGGCAAGGGCGCAGGCAGCGAGCCGACGGCCAGCGCGGTGATCGCCGACCTGGTCGACATCACCCGTCTGCACAGTGCCGACGCGGCACAGCGCGTGCCTTACCTGGCCTTCCATCCGAACGCGATGAGCGACCATCTCGACGTCGTGCCGATGCGCGAGGTCGTGACCAGCTACTACCTGCGTCTGCGCGTGGCCGACGAGGCGGGCGTGCTGGCCAAGGTCACGGGCCTGCTGGCCAATGCCGGCATCAGCATCGATGCGGTGCTGCAGCGCGAAGCCGACGAAGTCGGCGGCGAGGGCTCCACGCAGACCGACCTGATCATCCTCACGCACGACACCCGCGAAGGCACGCTCGACGACGCGATGGCGGAACTGCAGGCGCTGCCGACCGTGCTGGCGCCGATCGTGCGCATCCGCAAGGAGGAGCTGTCCTGATGCGCTACATCTCGACCCGCGGCGACAACACGTCGCGCCAGTTCTGCGACATCCTGCTCGAAGGCCTTGCGCCGGACGGCGGCCTGTACCTGCCCGAACGCTATCCGCAGGTCGACAAGGCCACGCTGGCGCGCTGGCGTGCACTGCCCTATGCGGAACTGGCCTTCGAGATCCTGTCGCTCTACATCGACGACATTCCGCCGGCCGACCTGAAGGCGCTTTGCGCGAAGACCTACACCGCCGAGGTGTTCGGTTCCGACGAGATCGTCCCGCTGCGCGAGCTCGAGGACGGCACCTACCTCGAGGCCTTGTCGAACGGGCCGACGCTCGCCTTCAAGGACATGGCGATGCAGCTGCTGGGCAACCTGTTCGAGTACGAACTGGCCCGCCGCGGCGCCGAGCTCAACATCCTCGGTGCGACCAGTGGCGACACCGGCAGCGCGGCCGAGTACGCGATGCGCGGCAAGAAGGGCGTGCGCGTCTTCATGACCTCGCCGGACGGCCGCATGAGCCCGTTCCAGCAGGCGCAGATGTTCAGCCTGCAGGACGCGAACATCCACAACATCGCCATCACCGGCGTGTTCGACGACTGCCAGGACATCGTCAAGGCGGTGTCGAACGATCTCGACTTCAAACGCAAGTACAAGATCGGCACCGTCAATTCGATCAACTGGGCGCGGCTGCTGGCGCAGGTCGTCTACTACTTCGCCGGCTATTTCCAGGCGACGGGCTCGGAAGATGCGCAGGTCAGCTTCGCGGTGCCGTCCGGCAACTTCGGCAACGTCTGCGCAGGCCACGTGGCCCGCATGATGGGCCTGCCGATCAAGACGCTGGTGGTCGCCACCAACGAGAACGACGTGCTCGACGAGTTCTTCCGCACCGGCGTCTACCGCGTGCGTGGCGCAGCCGACACGCACGAGACCTCGAGCCCGTCGATGGACATCAGCAAGGCCAGCAATTTCGAGCGATTCGTGTTCGACCTGCTGGGCCGCGACGGCGCGCGCACGCGTTCGCTGTTCGAAGGCGAGCTTGGCCGCACCGGCCGTTTCGATCTGGGCGCCGACCCGGTATTCGCCAACGCCAAAGCCAGGTTCGGCTTCGCGAGCAGCCGCAGCACGCACGCGGATCGCCTCGCGACCATCCGCGACACCGACAAGCGCTTCGTCACGTTGATCGATACGCACACGGCCGACGGCCTGAAGGCCGCGCGCGAACACATGGCGCCGGGCGTGCCGATGATCGTGCTGGAGACCGCGCTGCCCATCAAGTTCGCAGCGACCATCGTCGAGGCGCTGGGCCATGAGCCCGAGCGGCCGGCGCGTTTCGAAGGCATCGAGTCGCTGCCCAAGCGGGTCGTGAAGCTGCCGGCCGACGCCGAAGCCGTCAAGGCCTACATCGCGGCGCACTGCGCCTGAGGCGCGTATGAAGGTCGTCGGCTTCGCGGGCTTTTCGGGTGCAGGCAAGACCACGCTGGTCGAGCGCCTGATCCCGGTGCTGAGGCGCGGCGGCCAGCGCGTGTCGGTCGTGAAGCACGCGCACCACAACTTCGACATCGACCATCCCGGCAAGGACAGCTACCGGCATCGCCAGGCCGGCGCGTTCGAGGTGGTGATCGCCTCCGAGCGTCGCCTGGCGCTGATGCGCGAATTCGAACAGCCCACCGAACTCTCGGTGCACCACATGCTGGCCGAGCTCGACGCGCAGGCCGACTGGGTGCTGGTCGAGGGCTTCAAGCGCAGCGAACTGCCCAAGATCGAGATCTGGCGTGCCGCGCATGCCGACGCCGACCGGCCGGCCCGCTACATGGACGACCCCTGTATCGTCGGCATCGCGACCGACGTGCCGGAGCGCCTGCCCGTGCCGACCGCGCTGCCGATCTTCGATGTCAACGACGCGGAAGCCGTCGGGCATTGGCTGCTCGATCACGGCGACCGATTTGAATACGGAGCACCGACCCATGGCTAGTTCAGCCCCTTCCGGCCGTCCGCCGCTGATGTCGCTGGACGAGGCGCTGTCGCGCCTGCTGGCCCGCGCCACACCGGTGCTCGACACCGAAAGCATCTCGACCTTCGAGGCCGATGGCCGCGTGCTGGCGCAGGACGTGGTTTCCGCGCTCACCGTTCCGCCGCGCGACAACAGCGCGATGGACGGCTATGCGGTGCGCGCTGCCGATTGCGCCGTGCCCGGCGCCGTGTTGACGGTGGCACAGCGCATTCCGGCCGGCAGCGTCGGCACGACGCTCGCGGGTGGCACTGCTGCACGCATCTTCACCGGCGCCCAGATACCCGAAGGCGCCGACGCGGTCGTCATGCAGGAAGAGACGACCGCATTGCCGCAGGACGGCTCGCTCGGCCAGGTGCGCGTCGACGCGTCGCCGACCGTCGGTCAGTGGATCCGCCGTGCCGGCGAGGACGTGGCGGCCGGCGATGTCGTGCTGGCACGCGGCAGCCGCCTGACACCGGCCGCGCTGGGCCTGGCGGCCAGCGTCGGCCTGGACCGGCTGCAGGTCGCGCGACGCCCGCGCGTCGTGCTGCTGTCGACCGGCGATGAGCTCGTGATGCCCGGCGAAGTCGCGCCGGAAGCGATGAAGCCCGGCGCCATCTACAACTCCAACCGCTTCTTCATGCGCGCGCTGCTCGCGCGGCTGGGTTGCGAGGTCAGCGACCTGGGCATCGTGCCGGACCGGCGCGACGCGACCATCGAGGCCCTGCGCGGCGCGGCGGCGAGCAACGACCTGATCGTCACCACGGGTGGCGTTTCGGTCGGCGAGGAAGACCACATCCGTGCAGCGGTCGAAGCGCTCGGCGAACTCCAGATGTGGTCGCTCGGCATCAAGCCTGGCAAGCCCTTCGCCTATGGGCGGATCGGCAACGCACACGTCACCGGCCTGCCGGGCAATCCGGTGTCGAGCTTCATGACTTTCGTGCTGCTGGTGCGGCCGTTCCTGCTGGCGTTGCAGGGGGCGGCTCGCGTGGCACCGCCTGCGGTCGCCATGCGCGCAGATTTCGACTGGCCGCGTGCCGACAAGCGTCGCGAGTTCCTGCGGGCACGGCGCAACTCAGCCGGTGGACTCGACCTGTTTCCCAACCAGAGCTCGGGCGTGCTGACCTCGGCGGTCTGGGGCGACGGCGTGGTCGACACGCCCGCCGGCCAGCCGGTCAAGGCCGGCGACATCGTCCAGTTCATCGCTTTCGAATCGCTGCTGGCATGAAGATCTCGATCCGTTATTTCGCTTCGGTGCGCGAAGCGCTCGGCGGCGGCGACGTCGTCGACACCCAGGCCGCCACACTGGCCGAACTGCGCGACGAGCTCATCGCGCGCGACGAGGCGCATGCGATGGCGCTGGCGCGCGGCAGGGCCGTGCGGATGGCGCTCGACCAGGTGATGAGCGCCGAGAGCGCGCCGCTGCGTGAGGGCAGCGAGGTCGCGTTCTTCCCGCCCGTCACCGGCGGCTGAACGCAGCCTGCGGCGCCGCGAGCACGTCGTGTGCCGCGCGCAGCCGCTCGGTCAGCTCGGCGCTGGCCGCCGTCATCGGCGCACGCAATTCGGCCGACATGGCGAGATCCTGTGCGAGCAACGCCTTCACGGGCGCCGGATTCGGCTCCGCGAAGAGCAGTCCGATCAACGGCGTGAGTGCCTGCCACTCGGCGCGTGCCTCGGCCATCTGTCCATCTGCCAGCAGCTCGATCAAGCGCACGAAGCGCGCCGGCTGAAGATGCGCGCTGGCGGCGATCGCTCCGCTGCCGCCTTCAGCCAGCAGGCTGAGCATCTGCGCGTCTTCCCCGGCCAGCACCTGCAGGCGGCCATCCGCGATCAGGGCGCGCGTCTTGGCCGCATCGCCGCCGCAGTCCTTGATGGCGCGGATGTTCGGATGGGATGCAAGCGCCAGCAGGGTGTCGAGCGCGAGCGTGCTGCCGGTCCGGTAGGGAATGTCGTAGAGCAGCACCGGCGCGGGGCTGGCATCGGCGATCGCTCGAAACCAGTCGATCAGTCCGGCTTGCGACGGGCGGATGTAGCTGGGCGCCGGCACCAGCAGGCCGGCCGGCTGCAGCGCTGCCAGGCGCCTCACCCAGGCCAGCGTCTGGCCGAGATGGCTGCCGCCGATGCCCATGATTCGCGGCAGCGCCGGTGCTGCCGCGGCCACGGTGGCGAACACCGCCAGTTGCTCGTCGTCGTCGAGCGCGGCAGCTTCACCGGTCGAGCCGCAGACGACGAAGCCCGCAATGCCGCTCGGCGCCAGCTGGCGCACGAGTGCCTCGAGTGCCGGATGGTCGACCGCGCCGTCACGGAACGGCGTGACGAGCGGTATCCAGAGGCCGGAGAAGTCGGCGGGAGCGCGTTCGGAAGCGTCGATGGGCGACGTGGGAGTTCGATGGGATTGCACGCAGGTTTCCTTCAGGAAAGCGACCGATGGATGAACCATCGTCCGATGCGCGCACACGACCCGCGGGGTCCTCTGGAGAGGCTTCGGTTCCGTCGCTCATCCGACGACGGAACCGAAGCTCCGGTCAGACGAGCTTTGGTTTTTTCGCTTTGCCGGCCACGTGCGCGCAGGCCGTCGCACGGAGCGACGGCATGGCGGACGAGGTACGGCAAGGCATCGCAGGAGTCTAGCCTGATGCCACAATTCAGGCATGAGCAGCGCGCGCGTTTCCATCCAGACCGGTGATTTCGACCTGCAGCAGGAGGTCATGGCGTTGCATGCGGGCGACAGGCGCGTGGGCGCGATCTGCAGCTTCATCGGCACGGTGCGCGACCGCAGCCAGGGCAGCGAGGTCAGCGCGATGGAGCTCGAACATTACCCCGGCATGACCGAGAAGGCGATCGAGGCCATGATCGACGAGGCACAGCGCCGTTTCGACATCTTCGGCGCGCGCGTGGTGCACCGCATCGGCATGCTGGAGCCGACCGACCGCATCATGATGGTGGCGGTGATCTCGGCGCATCGCGGCCAGAGCTTCCAGGCCTGCGAGTTCCTGATGGACTATCTGAAGACCCAGGCGCCGTTCTGGAAGAAGGAACAGACGCCCGAAGGCGCACGCTGGGTCGACGCCCGCGTGGCCGACGACGCCGCGCTTGCGCGGTGGGGCGTCGACGCGCCGAACGCCTGAGGGCGCGCGCCCCGGGTCATCCGGCAGCGGGGCGCTGCGCGGGCCTTGATCCAGCGCAAGGAACGGCCGACCCGACGATGCGGGCGCGTCCTGCGCCCTTGAAGCCGGGCGCCGCTGCCCAATATGGTTCGCAATACGGAAGCACAAGGCACACGAGGCTTTTCAACATGCGACAAGACAAACTCACCACCAAATTCCAGGAAGCGCTGGGTGACGCGCAATCGCTCGCGCTCGGCAACGACAACGCCTACATCGAACCGGCCCATCTGCTGGTGGCGATGCTGCGGCAGGACGACGGCCCACGCGCGCTGCTGGAGCGTGCCGGCGTCAACGTACCCGGCCTGACGCAGGCGGCGGAAGCGGCCATCAAGAAGCTGCCGCAGGTGCAGGGCGGCGACGCGGTGCAGGTCGGCCCCGAGCTCGGCAAGCTGCTGCAGGCGACCGAGAAGGAAGCCATCAAGCGCAACGACCAGTTCATCGCCGGTGAGCTGTTCCTGCTGGCGCTGGCCGACAGCAAGGCCGACATCGGCAACCTGGCGCGCAGCCAGGGCATGACGCGCAAGTCGCTCGAAGCCGCGATCGACGCGGTCCGCGGGGGCCAGGGCGTGAACAGCGCCGACGCCGAAGGCCAGCGCGAGGCGCTCAAGAAGTACTGCCTCGACCTGACCGAGCGCGCCCGGCTCGGCAAGCTCGATCCGGTGATCGGCCGCGACGAGGAAATCCGCCGCGCGATCCAGGTGCTGCAGCGCCGTACCAAGAACAATCCGGTGCTGATCGGCGAGCCCGGCGTCGGCAAGACCGCCATCGTCGAAGGCTTGGCGCAACGCATCGTCGCGGGCGAAGTGCCCGAGTCGCTCAAGGGCAAGCGCGTGCTGTCGCTCGACATGGCGGCCCTGCTGGCCGGCGCCAAGTTCCGCGGTGAGTTCGAGGAACGCCTGAAGACCGTGCTCAACGAGCTGGCCAAGGACGAGGGCCAGACCATCGTCTTCATCGACGAACTGCACACCATGGTCGGCGCCGGCAAGGCCGAGGGCGCGATGGACGCGGGCAACATGCTCAAGCCGGCGCTGGCGCGCGGCGAGCTGCACTGCGTCGGCGCCACCACGCTCGACGAATACCGCAAGTACATCGAGAAGGACGCCGCGCTGGAGCGCCGCTTCCAGAAGATCATCGTGGGCGAGCCGTCGGTCGAGGCGACCATCGCCATCCTGCGCGGCCTGCAGGAGAAGTACGAAGTCCACCACGGCGTCGACATCACCGACCCGGCCATCGTGGCCGCGGCCGAACTGAGCGACCGCTACATCACCGACCGTTTCCTGCCCGACAAGGCGATCGACCTGATCGACGAGGCCGCGGCCAAGATCAAGATCGAGATGGACTCGAAGCCCGAGGTCATGGACCGGCTCGACCGCCGGCTGATCCAGCTGCAGATCGAGCGCGAAGCCGTGCGCCGCGAGAAGGACGAGTCCTCGCTCAAGCGCTTTGCGCTGATCGAGGAAGAGATCGCCAAGCTGCAGAAGGAGATCGCCGACTACGACGAGATCTGGCAGGCCGAGAAGGCCCAGGCGCAGGGCAGCGCCCACGTGCGCGAAGACATCGACAAGATCAAGTTCCAGATCGCCGAGTTCACGCAGAAGGGCGACTTCAACAAGGTCGCCGAACTGCAGTACGGCCAGTTGCCGGCGCTCGAGAAGCGGCTGAAGGAAGCGCAGGAGAGCGAAACCAGCAAGGGCAAGTCGAGTGCGCCCACGCTGCTGCGCACCCAGGTCGGCGCGGAGGAGATCGCCGAAGTCGTGGCGCGTGCCACCGGCATTCCGGTGTCCAAGCTGATGCAGGGCGAGCGCGACAAGCTGCTCATGATGGAAGACCGCCTGCACGAGCGCGTGGTCGGCCAGGACGAAGCCATCGGTGCGGTCGCGAATGCGATCCGCCGCTCGCGCTCGGGTCTCTCCGACCCGAACCGCCCGACCGGTTCCTTCCTATTCCTCGGCCCGACGGGCGTGGGCAAGACCGAGCTGTGCAAGGCGCTTGCGGGCTTCCTGTTCGACAGCGAAGACCACCTGATCCGCATCGACATGAGCGAGTTCATGGAAAAGCATTCGGTGGCTCGCCTGATCGGCGCGCCGCCCGGCTACGTGGGCTACGAGGAGGGCGGCTACCTGACGGAAGCCGTGCGCCGCAAGCCTTACAGCGTGCTGCTGCTCGACGAGGTCGAGAAGGCGCATCCGGACGTGTTCAACATCCTGCTGCAGGTGCTGGACGACGGCCGCCTGACCGATGGCCAGGGCCGCACCGTGAACTTCAAGAACACGGTGATCGTCATGACCAGCAACATCGGCTCGCCGATCATCCAGGCGATGGTCGGACGCCCCGGCGAGGAGATCAAGGAAGCGGTGTGGGACGAGCTCAAGAACCACTTCCGCCCCGAGTTCCTGAACCGGATCGACGAGACGGTGGTGTTCCATGCGCTCGACGCGAAGAACATCGAATCGATCGCCGCGATCCAGCTCAAGGTGCTGCAGGCGCGTCTGGCGAAGATGGACCTGTTCCTGGATGTATCGGCGCCGGCGCTCGCCGAGATCGCCAAGGTCGGGTTCGACCCGGTGTTCGGTGCGCGACCGCTCAAGCGGGCGATCCAGCAGCGCATCGAGAACCCGCTGTCGAAGCTGCTGCTGGACGGCAGCTTCGGGCCGAAGGACACGATCCGGGTCGAGACCGATCCGATCCAGTCGCCGGGCCAGTTCAGCTTCACCAAGGCAGAGGCGACCGGGGAACATTTGGGCGCTGCCGCGGCCTAAGCGCAGATGTTCAATTTCCTGCTCCGCGTCGTTCTCTTCCTTTTCGGGCTGGTGTTCGCGGCCAGTCTGCTGTGTGCTGTGCTGCTTTTTGCGGCGATCTGGGCACTGCGTGCCGGCTGGGCCCGCCTGACCGGTAAGCCGGTCACGCCGTGGGTGATGCGATTCAATCCGCGCAGCGGTTTCGACCGCTTCACCTCGGCGGCCAGGCCGGCGGAGCCGAGGGCCGCGGACGTCGCGAATGCGCGGGCGCGGGGCGAATCGGTTCGCACACCGATCGCGCTGGGCGATCCGCAGGACGTGACCGACGTGCGCGCACGTCCTGTGCCGCGCAACGACTGAAGCGCCGGAGCCGGCCATGGCTCCTTTCGCGCCAAGGCGCAGCCAGGTGAAGCCTTGCCACCTGCGCACGGCTTCAGTGGCGCTGGTGCGCGCACAAACGGGGTGGAGCCTGCATTCAGGTGACCCCGGGCAACGGTCAGGGTTTGCGTGCAGGACAGGAACCCTACTCATCCGTAGAATTCCTACTGGCCGGTAAGGTCCCAGGTCGCCCCGAGCGATCGACATCGGACTTTCCTGCCAGCACAAACCCGATGGCTTCCACTTCCTCCCGCCCCGTGCCTCCAGCTCGCGCCTCGCGCGAGCTCCCCGCACAGCCTGCCGCCGCAGCGTTCGTCTCACCCTGGGATTCCGCGGGCAGCCGGGCGCTGCAGCGCGAGGTCAAGCGCAACGCGGTGCTGCAGGCGGCGGCCCGGCTCTTCAACGAGCGCGGCTTCCACGCGACCTCGCTCGACGACATCGCCGAACGCCTGAACGTGAGCAAGCCCACGCTCTACTACTACGTCGAGAACAAGGACCAGATCCTGCTGGAGTGCGTGCGCACCGCGCTCGACCTGATGCATGCCGGCATCGACGAAGTGCGCGCCGCGGGCGGCAGCGCGATCGACCAGCTCAAGGCCTGCATGCGCAGCTACTCCAGCGTGGTCATGCAGGACTTCGGCATGTGCGTGATCCGGATCGGCGAAGACCCGCTGCCGATGCCGCTCAAGAAGGAATTGCGCAGGCTCAAGGCCGGCATCGACAGCCAGTTCCGCCGGCTGATCGCGGACGGCATCGCCGAGGGCTCGCTGGCACCCTGCGACCCGAAGATGGCGGCGTTCATGCTCGCCGGCGCGCTGAGCTGGATCGGCCGCTGGTACCGCAGCGACGGCGCACTGACGCCCGACCAGATCGCCGACCAGGCCATCGCGCTGTTGTTGAACGGCGTGATCCAGCAGCCTGCGGCGCTGGCCACGTCCCTCATCGCGGCTACTCCGGCCATTCCGGCCGCCCGAAAGAAAGGAAAGACATGACCAACGATTCCCCCCTGTTGCTGGGCCGCGAAGGCGCGGTGGCGACCATCCGCTTCAACCGCCCCGGCGCGCTGAACGCCATCGACGTTTCCATGGCCATCGCCTTCCTCGCCGCCGCGCGCGAGCTCGCCAGCGACAAGACCGTGCGCGCGGTGCTGCTCAGTGGCGCGGGCAAGGGCTTCATGGCCGGCGGCGACCTCGCCGTGTTGCGCGCCGATCCGATCCAGGGCGCGAGCGACCTGATCGGCCCGCTGCACGAAGCACTGACCGTGCTGGCGACGTTGGACGCACCGGTGGTCGCGCAGGTCCACGGCGTCGCGGCCGGCGCCGGCCTGAGCCTGATGCTGCAGGCCGACTTCGTGCTCGCGGCCGAAGGCACGCGCTTCAACCTGGCCTATGTGAACGTCGGCGCCAGCTGCGATGTCGGCGCCTCGTGGGCGTTGCCGCGGCTGGTCGGCCTGCGCCGCGCGCTCGAGATCGCGATGCTCGGCGACGCACTGGATGCGGCTGCGGCCGAGCGCATGGGACTGATCAACCGCGTGGTGCCCGTGGCCGAACTCGAATCCGAGGCCATGGCCTTCGCGCAGCGGCTGGCGAACGGCCCGACGGTCGCGCTCGGCAACCTGCGCCGGCTGATGCGCAGTTCGTTCGACCGTGAACTCGGTGCGCAGCTCGACGCCGAATCGGCCGCCTTCCGCAACTGCGCCGCCACCGACGATTTCAAGATCGGCATCGACGCCTTCTTTGCCCGCAAGCCGGCCGCCTTCACCGGTCGCTGAGCATCCGCTTCACTTCATCATTCAGGAGAATTTCATGGCTCTTCCAGACATCTTCGTGGTCGGCACCGCGCGCACCGCCATCGGCACCTTCGGCGGCTCGCTGAAGGACGTTCCCAACACGCAACTGGCGACCACCGCCGTGAAGGCCGCGATCGAACGCAGCGGCGTGGCGCCCGATGCGATCGGCCACGTCGTCATGGGCAACGTGATCCCGACCGACGTGAAGGACGCCTACCTGAGCCGCGTGGCCGCGATTGACGCCGGCTGCCCGATCGAGACGCCGGCCTTCAACGTCAACCGGCTGTGCGGCTCCGGCTTGCAGGCGATCGTGTCGGCGGCCCAGGCAATCTCGCTGGGCGACTGCGACATCGCGATCGGCGGCGGCTCCGAGTCGATGAGCCGCGGCCCGTACTTCGACACCTCGGCGCGCTACGGCATGCGCATGGGCGACGCCGTGCTGGTCGACTATATGCTCGGCATCCTGCACGACCCGTGGGAGAAGATGCACATGGGCATCACGGCCGAGAACGTGGCGGCGCGCTACAAGATCTCGCGCGAGATGCAGGACCAGCTCGCCGTGCAGAGCCAGCAGCGCGCGGCTGCGGCCATCGCGGCCGGCCGCTTCAAGGAACAGATCGTTCCGGTCGAAGTCAAGACGCGCAAGGGCGTCGTGCTGTTCGACACCGACGAGCACGTGCGTGCCGACACCACGGTCGAGACGCTCGCCAAGATGAAGCCGGCGTTCAAGAAGGACGGCCTGGTGACGGCCGGCAACGCGTCGGGCATCAACGACGGCGCAGCCGCCGTGGTGCTGGCCAACGCCGATCGCGTGAAGGCACTGAACCTCAAGCCGCTCGCGCGCCTGGTCGGCTATGCGCATGCGGGTGTCGAACCGGCATACATGGGCATCGGCCCGGTGCCGGCGACGCGCAAGGTGCTCGAGCGCACCGGCCTGAGCGTGAAGGACCTGGACGTGATCGAGTCGAACGAAGCCTTCGCGGCGCAGGCCTGTGCGGTGATCCAGGAGCTGGGCTTCGACCCGGCCAAGGTGAACCCGAACGGCTCGGGCATCTCGCTGGGCCACCCGGTCGGCGCGACCGGCGCGATCATCACGACGAAGGCGATCGCGGAGCTGCATCGCGTCGGCGGCCGCTATGCGCTGGTGACGATGTGCATCGGCGGTGGGCAAGGCATCGCTGCGATCTTCGAAAGGGTCTGACGTTCGCGACCAGCGGGCCGGCGAACCCGGTTCCGCGGTGTTCCTGGACAATCGCCGGATGGTGCCCCTTCGTCCATCCCTCCAGGTCGACCCCGACGAGGTCGAGATGAGCGCCATCCGCGCACAGGGAGCGGGCGGCCAGAACGTCAACAAGGTGTCGAGCGCGGTGCACTTGCGCTACGACATTCCGGCGAGTTCGCTGCCGGCGGACGTGAAGGAGCGGCTGCTCGCGTTGCGCGACAGCCGCATCACCCAGGAAGGCGTGCTGGTGCTCAAGGCGCAGCAGCATCGCACGCAGGAGATGAACCGCGCCGATGCGCTGGCGCGCCTGCAGGCCCTGGTCGACAGCGTGGCCACGCCGCCACGTGCACGGCGCGCCACCAAGCCGACCTATGGCTCGAAGCAGCGGCGGCTCGAAGGCAAGAGCCAGCGGTCGGAGGTCAAGAGCCTGCGCGGCCGGGTGCGGGACTGATCTTCGCCATCGAGCAGCGCCACATCAGCGCAGCCGCTCCGACACGAAATCCAGGAACGAGGTGATGCGCGCCGACAGCTGCGTGTTGCGGTAATAGACCGCATGGATCGGCTGGCGCACGTCGACCGTGTCGCGCACCAGCAGCGGCACTAGCGCGCCGCTTTCGCGGTCCGCGCCGGTCATGAAGTCCGACAGGCAGGCGATGCCCACGCCCTGCAGCGCGAGCTGGCGCAGCGTTTCGCCGCTCGACGCCGTGAGCTGCGGCGTGATCGGCCATTCCTCGCCATGCGCGCCGCGCAGCGGCCAGCGGTTGAGCGACTCCGGCTGGTTGAAGCCCAACAGCAGATGCTGGGTGAGCTCGTCGACGCGCTTCGGCCGGCCGTGCGCCTCGATGTACGCCGGGCTCGCCAGCACGCGCAGCCGATGGCTGCCGAGCGGCCGCGCATGCAGCGTGGAGTCGCGCAGCGCGCCGATGCGGATGGCGATGTCGGTGCGGCGTTCGATCAGGTCGATGTTGAGGTCGTCGGTGTCGAGCTCGAGCTGGATCTGCGGAAAGCGCTCGCGGAAGGCGGGCACCAGCGGCACGATGACGTGCAGCATGAAGGGCGACGCGGCGTTCACGCGCAGGCGGCCGGCGGGCTGTTCGCGGCGCGTGGCCATGTGTTCTTCCGCATGGTCGATCGCGTCGAGGATGCCGCGTGCGTGCGCCAGGAACGCCGCGCCTTCTTCCGTGAGTTCCAGCCGGCGGGTGGTACGGCGCAGCAGCGTGGTGTCGAGCTTCTGTTCGAGCCGGCTCAGTGCGCGGCTGATGCCCGAGACGGTCTGCGAAAGCTGCTCGGCCGCCGCGGTGATGGAGCCCGCGTCCACCACGGCGCGGAAGGCCGCGAGTTCTTCGATGGTGGTCTTCATTGTTGACTCCGGGTCAATTGACTTTGGGAGCTTAAGGGGTTTTTCTGCAAAGGTGAAAGGCCGAGACTCCAGGCTCCTCAACGTACCGGACATTCCTGGAGCCACCATGCCCATCGCTCTGCTCGCGCTGACCCTCAGCGCATTCGCCATCGGCACGACCGAGTTCGTGATCGTCGGCCTGCTGCCCACCGTAGCAGCCGACCTCGGCATCGGCCTGCCGTCGGCCGGCCTGCTGGTCAGCCTGTATGCGCTCGGCGTCGCTGTCGGCGCACCGGTGCTCACCGCACTCACCGGCAAGGTGCCGCGCAAGGCGCTGCTGCTCGGGCTGATGGCGCTCTTCACCGCCGGCAACCTGCTGGCCTGGCAGGCGCCCAGCTACGAGACGCTGGTGGCCGCGCGCGTCCTCACCGGGCTGGCGCATGGCGTGTTCTTCTCGATCGGCTCGACCATCGCAACCGGTCTGGTGCCGAAGGAGAAGGCCGCGAGCGCCATCGCGATCATGTTCACCGGCCTCACGGTGGCGCTGGTCACCGGCGTGCCGCTGGGCACCTTCATCGGTCAGCACTTCGGCTGGCGAGAGACCTTCCTCGCCGTGTCGGCACTGGGCGTGATCGCCTTCATCGGCAGCTGGATCTTCGTGCCCGGGGACATCCGCCACAGCGCGCCGGCCTCGCTGGCGCAGCAGGCCAGGGTGCTGGCCGAACCGCGGCTTCTGCTGGTCTATGCGAAGACCGCGATCGGCTACGGCGGCTCCTTCATTCCGTTCACCTTCCTCGCGCCGATCCTCACCGACGTCGCCGGCTTCAGCGCGGGTGCGGTGGGCTGGGTGATGCTGGTGTATGGCGTGTCGGTCGCAGTCGGCAACATCTGGGGCGGCAGGCTGGCCGACCGCCTGGGTCCGATCCCGGCGCTGAAGATCATCTTCACGCTGCTGGCTGCCGTGCTGCTGGTCTTCCAGTTCACCGCGCCGCACAAGTGGCTGGCATTGGCCACGGTGCTGGCCTGGGGCGCGGTCGCCTTCGGCAACGTGCCGGGCCTGCAGGTCTACGTGGTCAAGCAGGCCGAGCGCTTCACGCCGCAGGCCGTCGATGTAGCCTCGGGCCTGAACATCGCGGCCTTCAACCTCGGCATTGCCGGCGCGGCCTGGGCCGGCGGCCTGATCGTCACGCACCTGGGCCTGATGCACACACCTTGGATCGGCGCGCTGGTGGTGCTGGTCTCCCTGGCACTCACGCAGTGGAGCGGAAGGCTGGATGCACACCCCCAGGCTTCGCTTCGCGCCGCCAACCCCCTTGCAGGGGGCAACGCCGGCGGTCCGGCGAAGCCGGTCCCGCGGCGCTTCACGAACTGATCGATTTCGTCAACGAAAGAACCTATGAACACGAACACCATCCCTGCCTTCGGCCTCGGCACCTTCCGCCTGAAGGACCAGGTCGTCATCGACTCGGTCCGCAACGGGCTCGACCTCGGCTACCGGCTGATCGACACCGCCCAGATCTACGGCAACGAGGCCGAGGTCGGCCAGGCGATCGCCGAGAGCGGCGTTGCCCGCAGCGAGCTGTTCCTCACGACCAAGATATGGACCGACAGCTACGCCGCCGACAAGCTCGTGCCCAGCCTCAAGGGCAGCCTCGCGAAGCTGCGCACCGACCAGGTCGACCTGACGCTGATCCACTGGCCCGCGCCGGGCAATCCGGTGCCGCTCGCCGAGTTCATGGGCGCGCTGGCCGATGCCAAGGCACAGGGCCTCACGAAGCAGATCGGCGTGTCGAACTTCAACATCGATCTCATGAAGCAGGCGATCGACGCGGTCGGCGCGGGCGAGATCGCGACCAACCAGATCGAGCTTCATCCCTACCTGCAGAACGGCAAGGTGGCCGCGTTCGCCGCCAGCCAGGGCATTCGCATCACCTCGTACATGACGCTGGCCTACGGCAAGGTGCTGAAAGACCCGGTGATCGAGGCGATCGCCGCCGCACGCGGTGCGACCACGGCCCAGGTCGTGCTGGCCTGGGCGCTGCAGCTCGGCTACGCGGTCATCCCGTCGTCCACGAAGCGCGTGAATCTGGCCGGCAACCTGAAGGCGCAGCAGCTGGTGCTGAGCGCCGACGAGATGGCGCAGATCGCCGCGCTGGAACGCAACGAGCGGCTGGTCAGTCCGGAAGGCCTGGCGCCCGTCTGGGACTGAGCGCGGCCAGCGCTTCCGCGTCGGTGCGGTAGCTGAGGAACAGCGGGCCCGGCGACAGCAGGCCCGCGCGTTCGAGTACCTGCTGCGCGGGCAGCTTGAGGCCCGACAGGTGCAGGCGCACCTTCTGCGATTCGAGCAGTTTGCGGATGTTGCCGAACACCTCGGCACCCGTGATGTCGATGCGATTGATCGGGTGTGCGAACAGGCAGACGTCGGTCAGGCCCGGCCGTTCGGCGAGCGCGACGGTGATCGCGTGCTCCAGCGTGCTGGCGGATGCGAAGTCGAGCTCGGCGTCCATGCGCAGCGCATACAGATCGGGCGCGAGCGGCGGCAGGTGCCACAGGTGACGGTCGCGCAAGCTGCCGTCGGCATGCAGGCCGACCTCGATGATGCGCGGATGCAGGTGCCGGAACATGTAGTGCGCCAGGGCCGCGAGCAGGCCGCCCAGCACGCCCCAATAGATCGACGGCGCGGTCGCGATGGTCAGCACGAAGGTCGCGCCGGCGATGGACGCCTCGATCGGCGACACGCGCCACAGCGCGACGAACGCGCGCGGCTTCAGCAGGCCCAGCGTGGCCGTGACCACGACCGACGCGAGCACGGCCTGCGGCACGTGGTAGAGCAGCGGCATCGCCCACAGCAGCGCGCCCGCGACCACCAGCACGCTGAACAGCGTCGCCCACTGCGTCTTTGCGCCGGCGTAGAGCGTGATGGCCGAGCGCGAGAACGACGAGCTGGTCGGGAACGAGCCGCTGAGCCCCGAGGCGATCTTGCCCAGGCCCTGGCCGATCAGGTCCTGGTTCTCGTTCCAGAGCTTGCCGGCACGCGCGTTGTCGACCTTGGCGCTCGACGCGGTTTCCAGGAAGCTCACCAGCGTGACGAGGAAGGCCGGCAACAGCAGCGTGCCGAGTTCCGAGAAGGTGATCGCGCCGGGCCAGTAGAACGACGGCAGGCCCGATGGCAGTTTGCCGATGACGGCGCCGCCGTTGAGCGCATAGCCGATGGCTGCGCTCGCTGCGGCGGCCACCGCGACCAGGGCCATCGTGGTCGGCAGTTTCGGCACGAAGCGCTTGCCGGCCCACAGCATCGCCATGCCGCCGAGGCCGAAGGCGATCGCGTAGAAGTCGGGCGGCGGCCCTTCCAGCAGCTGTGCATAGCTGCGGCCGGTGAAGCCGAGCAGGGCAGGCAGTTGCGACAGCGTGATCAGCACCGCGGCGCCCTGGGTGAAGCCCATCAGCACCGGCGAATTGACCAGCCGCAGCAGCCAGCCGAAGCGGCCGATGCCGAGCGCGAGCTGCATCAGGCCCGACAGCAGCGTGAGCCAGACCGCCAGCGACACCCATTCGCGGCTGCCCGGAATCGCCAGCGGTGCCAGCGAGGCGCCGACCAGCAGGCTGGTGAGCGCGGTCGGGCCGACCGACAGGCGTGCCGACGAGCTGAACAGCACCGCGATCAGCGCCGGGAACAGCGCCGCGTAGATGCCCGTGATCAGCGGCATGCCGGCAAGCGCCGCGTAGGCCACGCCCTGCGGGATCACCATCAGCGCGACGGTGACGCCGGCGGAGGCCTCGTTGACGAGCAGCGCGCGGTCGGGACGCGGCCAGGAAAGGAAGGGAAGCCAGCGGACGAGCTGGTCGCGGGTCAAGGCCATGGATGCTGCGCGCGGTAGGGTTCGGAAGGCACCGGCCGATGATACGGAAGCCGCCTCCCGCGGTCGCCGGCTAGCGCGTCTTGCGATGCTGAAAAGCCGTCGGCGACTGGCCCGTGGCCGTCTTGAACATCGCACAGAACGCGCTGTCGGTGGCGTAGCCGCTCGCCGCGGCGACCTGGCTCACCGGCATGCCGCGCGCCAGCAGCGGCAGCGCGTGTGCCATCACCGCCTGCTGACGCCACGCCTGCCAGCTCATGCCCAGCTGGTCGCGGAACATGCGCGCCACCGTACGTTCGCTCGCGCCGATGGCCGCGGCCCGTTCAGCGAGCGTGGCGCGCGCCGCGGGATTGCGCAGCATCGTCTCGCAGAGCTGGCGCAGGCGCTTGTCGGCGGGCAACGGCACGTCGATGCGGATCTGCGTGGCGCGCTCGAGCTCGTTGACCAGCAGCGGTGCGATCCAGCGCTCGCGCTGCGCGGCGTCCGGGTCGACGCCGCCACGGTCGTCGGGCGTGGTGTCGAGCGCCAGCATCAGGGCGCGCAGCAACGGGCTGATCTCGAGCACCTCGCAGCGCTCCCAGGACGGCGCGACCCAGCCGTGCAGATAGACCGTGCGCAGCTCGGCGTCCTCCACCAGCGTGATGCTGTGCGGCATGTCGGCCGGCACCCAGAGCGCGCGCGATGGCGGCACGATGTAGCTGCCGTCTTCCGTCGACAGCCGGATCACGCCGCGCGTCGAGAAGGTCAGCTGCGGCCACGGATGCTGGTGCAGCGCGACGAAGGTGTCGGCCTTGAGGAAATGCTCCTTGGCGCGCAGCGGGCGCACGGCGTCGGGCGCGTAGAAGTGCGGTGTCAACGGGCCGACGATGTTGGACGGCCCGGACACGACCCGCAATGCGGGCTCCGTGCGCCGAGGCCGCGTCGGCGATGGACCCGCGGGGGAAGTCGAGGGAGAGGTCGAGGGAGAGGTGGGTGCGTCAGGGTTTGGCATGAATCCGACAAATCTTGTCCATGTATCGCCATTCTGCCGCGAGGTGCGCTTCTACGATCGACGCTTACCTCTGCTTTGCACATCAGCCATGTCCATCAATCACTCTTCCGCCGCCGTGGGCCCGACCTTGCGCTCCGATGCCCAGTTGATCGGGCTCGTGGGTCTGGCACACGCCATCAGCCATTTCAGCCAGCTCGTGCTGGCGCCGCTGTTCCCCTGGCTCAAGGACGCGTTCGACGTCAGCTACACCGAACTCGGCGGGGTGTTGACGGTGTTCTTCGTGGTGTCGTGCATCGTGCAGGCGGCGTCGGGCTTCGTCGTCGACAAGCTCGGCCCGCGGCCGGTGCTGTTCGTGGGGCTCGGCCTGCTGGGCATCGCGGCGTTCGGCTATGCGCTGGCGCAGAGCTACTGGATGCTGCTGGCGAGCGCCGTGGTTGCAGGGGTCGGCAATGGCGTGTTCCATCCGGTCGACTACACGCTCTTCAACCGCAAGGTCGCGCCGACGCGGCTCGGCCATGCGTACAGCGTGCACGGCATCACCGGCAGTCTCGGCTGGGCGCTCGCGCCAGCCTTCGTCGTGCCGCTGGCCATGGCGTATTCGTGGCGCGTGGCGCTGGCGGCCGCAGGCGCACTGGCCATCATCGTTCTGGCGGTTCTTTGGATCTACCGCAGCGTGTTGTCGCTCGACGTGAAGGCGGTCCACAAGGCCACCGGGCAAGGCGCGCCGGCGATGGCCGGCGGCGAGTTCGGCTTCCTGAAGATACCGGCGGTCTGGATGTGCTTCGGCTTCTTCTTTTTCTACGCGATGGTGATCAGCGTGGTGCAGACCTTCGCGCCGGTGGCCGCAGGGCATCTGCATGCGGTGCCCGTGGCGCTGGTGGCCGTCTGCCTGACGGTCTACATGGTGGCGAGCGCGATCGGCATGGTGTTCGGCGGCTTCCTGGCGTCGGACCCGTCGCGCTGCGAACGCATCGTCGGCGCCGGCTTCGGCGTGGCGGCGGTGCTCGCATTGATCCTCGCGTTCGCCGACTTCGCGCCGGTGCTGGTGCCGGTGATGTTCGGTGCGATGGGCTTTGCGTCCGGCATCGCCGGCCCGTCGCGCGACCTGCTGGTGAAGCGCTCGACGCCGGCCAACGCGACGGGCCGCGTCTACGGCGTGGTCTACGCGGGCCTCGACATTGGTCAGGCGACCGCGCCGCTGATCTTCGGCCGCCTGATGGACCACGGCCAGTACCTGAGCGTGATCATCGGCCTGGCCCTGGTGCAGGGCGTGCTGATCGCCAGCGCCTTCAATGTGCGCCGGGTGCGGCGCGAGGCGCTGGTGCCGGTTTCGGCCTGAGGCCCCTCAGGCTGCTTCTTGCGGCCTTTCAGGCGGCCAGCAGGGCGTCGACCTGGCGCAGGCCTTCGATGGTCTTGATGCAGGCTTCGGCAGCTTCGGTGCCCTTCACCGCGAAGTGGCGGTGGAAGTACTTGCGGTGCTCGACGTGCTCGTGGAAGTGGTGCGGCGTGAGCACGGCCGACAGGATCGGCACGTTCGTCTCGAGCTGCAGCGACATCAGCGTGCTGACCACGGTGCTCGCGACGAACTCGTGGCGGTAGATGCCGCCGTCGACCACCAGCGCGCAACCGACGATGGCCGCATAGCGGCCCGACAACGCGAGCCGCTTGGCATGCAGCGGGATCTCGAACGCGCCGGGCACGTCGATCACGTCGATGCGGTCGCGCGGGAAGCCCAGCCGCTCCATCTCCACGAGGAAGGCGTCGCGCGCCTGGTGGACGATGTCCGAATGCCATTGCGCTTCGACGAATGCGACGCGGCTTGCATCGGGCGTGTCCGATGCCTGGATGGCGGAAAGGGGAAGGTCGTTGATCTGACTCATGGTGTGCCTCAAAAAGCAGGTTTCCTGAATCAGGGCGCACGAAACCACGAAGCCGACCGCGCGTCGCCGCCTCCATGCAGCCATGCATGCGACGGGACACGCGGGCAGCCCCGCATTTCGCGCTCTCTTTCATCCGGACTGTGACCGTCGGCTCCGGAATCGCACCGGATCTGCTGACCCCGGAACCCAGGCAGGGTACCGGGCGCTCGCGGGCTCATGCAGCCCCTTTCGAGGACCGCCATCACCGCCGGTGGGGAATTGCACCCCGCCCTGAGAACGCTTGCCCGGGCTTGCGCCAGGGCGGTCTTGATTCTAGGGAGCGCCTGCACGGTGCGCTGTCGCGCATGGGGCAAAACCCTTGGGTGCCGCGGGGTGACCGAGGCGCGCTCAGCGTCGTTGCAGAAAGGCCGTCATGCGTTGCAGTTCGTCGTCGATCGATGCGCGGTAGGCGGCACCTGTCGGCGCTTTGCCGGCATAGCCGAAGGCGGGCGTCAACTGGCCGTCGCGCGCCGATACGTTGGCCCATCCGATCACGCGGTCGTGCTGCAGCAGCGGCAGTGCGTAGTAGCCGAACTGGCGCTTGGCTTCCGGCGTGTACGCCTCGAACTTGTAGGTCCAGCCCCAGAGCAGTTCGAAGCGGCGTCGGTCCCACACCACGGGGTCGAAGGGTGCGAGCAGGCGGACGTCGTCGTCCGGGGCGTGGCGGCGCGAACGCGGGCTTTCTTCGGTTGGCCAATACCAGGTGACGCCGTCGATGCGGCAGCTTGCGAGCTCATCGCGTGCCATGCGCAGTGCGGCCTGCGTGTGCGCCGACAGGTGCGGCGCGCCGTAGCCCAGCAGGCGTACCAGGTACGTCAGGCTGACGGCAGGCAGCGGCGCGTACTTGTGGACCACCAGCGCGATCAGCGCCGCGGCGCGACGCGCACGACCGGCGGGGCTGTCGTCCGCAGGCGGATGCGTCACCGCCGCATAGACGCGCGTGCCGCTGTCGCGCCGGACCACCCGCAGATGGCCGCGGTAGTGCAGCCCGTCGAGGATGTGCGTGGTGGCGTTGCTCGACCCGCCCCAATAGTTCTTGACCCGGCCATGCGAGAAGTGCAGCTCGACGTCGCGCGGATGCACGGCGCCACGCTCGCGCACGTAGGCCAGCACGTCGGCAGCCTTGCGCTGCGTGTCCTCGTCCCAGGCGCGCCGCGCTTCACGTGGATGCATCAGCGCGAGGTGCTCGCGCGGCAGGAAGCCGTAGTTGACGAGGCAGTCCTCCTCCACCGCGAGCCGTGCATAGCGGCTTTCCAGATCGCCGGCGCGGTAGTCGGTGACACGGTGCCGCAGCGTCAGGTCCTGCGCGCGTGCCGGGGCGCGGATCGGATCGGCCTGAACGAAGCCGAGCTTGCGGATCGCGCCTGGCAGCGTGGTCGGCTTGAACAGGGTGCGCGCCACCGCGTAGCGGCGCAGGTCGTCGAGGGTCGGATCGGGCATTCGCGGATTGCAGCACGCGCGCGCGGCTGGCGCATCGCGCGTGCGGCTCACGATAATCGGCGCTCCTTCATTTCTCCATCGAGCCAAGTTCCATGAGCGCATCGCATGCCGGCCGCCTGATCGTCGAATGTCTCATCGAGCAGGGCGTCGAGATCGCCTTCGGCGTGCCGGGCGAAAGCTTCCTGGCGGTGCTCGACGGCTTCCACGCGCAAGCCGATCGCATCCGCTTCGTCGTCAACCGGCAGGAGGGCGGTGCGGCCTTCATGGCCGAGGCGCACGGCAAGCTCACGGGCCGGCCCGGCGTGTGCTTCGTGACCCGCGGACCCGGCGCGACCAACGCGTCGATCGGCGTTCACACCGCGTTCCAGGACTCGACGCCGATGGTGCTGTTCGTCGGTGACGTGGGCAGCGATTTCCGCGATCGCGAGGCCTTCCAGGAAGTCGACTTCGGTGCTTTCTTCGGCCCGAGCACCAAGGGTTTTGCGAAGCGTGTCGAGCGCATCGACGATGCCGACCGCATTCCCGAATACATCGCGCGCGCATTTGCCACTGCGATGAACGGCCGTCCCGGTCCGGTCGTGCTGGTGCTGCCCGAGGACATGCTGCGTTCGTTCACCGCTGCGCGCCCGCTGCCGCGCGTGGCGGCCGTCGAGCCCTGGAGCGACCCCGGCGCACTGCGCACGCTGCGCCAGATGCTGCTGAAGTCGCAACGGCCCTTCGTGATCGCAGGCGGCGGCGGCTGGACGCCGCAGGCCGCGCAGGCGCTGCGGCGCTTTGCCGAGAACTGGTGTCTGCCGGTGGGCAACGCCTTTCGCTTTCAGGATACTTTCGACAACCACCATCCGCTGTATGCCGGCGATGTCGGCATCGCGATCAATCCGAAGCTCGCCGCGCGCGTGAAGGAGGCAGACCTGGTGATCGCGATCGGTCCGCGGCTCGGCGAGATGACGACCGGCGGCTACACGCTGCTCGAGGCGCCCAAGGCGAAGCAGACGCTGGTGCATATCCATGCGAGTGCGGAAGAGCTCAACCGCGTCTATCAAGCCGATCTCGCGATCAATGCAGGCATGAGCGCCGCCGCGCGCAGCCTCGAGGTGCTGAGCGCGCCGCCCGAGTTGCCGTGGGAGGCCTGGACGGCGGCCGCGCATGCCGACTATCTGTCGAACCTCGTGCCACAGCCCTTGCCCGGACTGCCGGCCGACGCGCCGCGCGGTGCGGTCGACATGGCAGAGGTCGTCGCGCTGCTGCAGCGGCATCTGCCCGAGGATGCGGCGATCACCAACGGCGCGGGCAACTTCGCGAGCTGGGTGCATCGCTTCTTTCGCTATCACGGCCTCGCCAAGGGCCACAAGACGCAGCTGGCACCGACCAGCGGCGCGATGGGCTACGGCGTGCCCGCCGGCATCGCCGCCAATCTGGCGACGGGCCGCATCGCCTTCACGATTGCCGGCGACGGCGACTTCCTGATGAACGGCCAGGAACTCGCCACAGCGGTGCAGCACGGCGGCAAGAGCATCGTCGTCCTGCTCAACAACGGCATGTTCGGCACGATCCGGATGCACCAGGAGCGCGAGTACCCGCAGAACGTGAGCGGGACTGCGCTGCACAACCCGGACTTCTGTGCATTGGCGCGCGCCTATGGCTATGCGGCCGAGCGCGTGACGGCCACCGATCAATTCGAGGCCGCGTTGCTGCGTGCACTCGCGGCCGATACCGGCACCTTGATCGAGATCCCGCTCGACCCCGAGGTGATCACGACGCGCGGAACGTTGTCGGCCATCACCCAGGCGGCACAAGCGCGCGGCTGAAGGAGGCAAAAAAAAGCCGGCACGCGGCCGGCTTTTTCATGAGGCGCACGAGGCGCCGTTGGCTTACTTGACGTGCTTGCCGATCAGTGCGGCCAGTTCGAACATCGACACTTGCGGCTTGCCGAAGATTTCCTTCAGCTTGGCGTCGGCGTTGATGTTGCGCTTGTTGGCCTTGTCCTGCAGGTTGTTCTTCTTGATGTAGTCCCACAGCTTGCTCACGACGGCGGTGCGCGGCAGCGGCGTCGAACCGACCACGGCGGCCAGTGCCGGGCTGGGCGTCAGCGCCTTCATGAAGGCTGCGTTGGGCGTGCGCTTCTTGGCGGGAGCAGCCTTCTTTGCAGCGACCTTCTTGGCCGGAGCCGTCTTGGCAGGAGCAGCCTTCTTCGCCGGTGCAGCGACCTTCTTTGCGGGTGCAGCCGCCTTCTTGGCCGGAGCGACCTTCTTTGCGGGAGCTTTCTTGGCCGGAGCCTTCTTTGCAGTTGCCATGGTTGATTTCCTTTTTTGGTTGGTCATTTCACCAATGAAAAGCTGCGTCTCCACTGGCAGCAGGAATGCTAAATGAGAAGAAACGCGTTTCCAAGGGAAAAAGGCACTTTTTCATTGGGAGCTGTTGTTTTTTCAGAGGGAAAACGGCCCTCGTGCGGCCCTGGGGCCGCTCAGTGCACTTCCGAGCCCGTTTCAGACGGCTTTCGCTGTGCCGGCCACGTCGCCAGCACGACACCCAGCAGCGCCATCGCAAACGCAAACAGCTGCATCGAAGCGAGTGTCTCGCCCAGCACGACGACGCCTACCAGCGCCGCGCTCACGGGCAGCAGCACGGTGAAGACACCGGCCTGCGCGGCGGGTACGCGTCGCAGGCCGGTCATCCATAGCCAGACGGTCCAGATGCTGGCAGCGAGCGCGTAGACCACGAGCAATGCCCAGGTCCCGACATGCACCGATCCGAAATCGAAATGCAGCGCGAACCAGAGGCCCAGCGGTGTCGACAGCGCGAAGCCCCAGAGATTGATCAGCGACGAAATGCGCTTGGGGCCCAGCCGTCCGGTCAGGGACTTGCCGATGACCGCATAGGACGCTTCGCAGATCACCGCACAGAACACCAGCACGTTGCCCAGCCACGGCAGGTGGCCGCCCGTGTTCGCGCCGGCATCGCCACCATGGGTCGGCGTGAGCGCCAGCAGTCCGATGCCGATCGCGGCGCAACCGATGGCAAGCGCTATGCGGAGCGTGATGCGCTCGCGCAGGAACACCGCGCTTTCGATGGCAACGACCGCGGGGATCGACGCCATGATCACGCCAGCGGAAACGGCGCTCGTCATGCTGACGCCGTACAGCATGCAGATCGAGAACAGGAAGTTGCCGAGCAGCGACTCGAGAAAGACCAGGCCGCGTGTGCGTGCCGTCATGGGTGGTTCGTCGGCAGGTCGCTTCAGCCAGTGCGGCATCGCGAGCGCCGCAATGCCGAATCGCAGCCAGGCCAGCAGCAACACCGGGAAGGCAGCCACCAAGGGCTTGGACAGTGCGACGTAGCCGCCGACCAGGGACATGCTCAGGGCAAGGCAGCCGTATGAAAGCAGACGGCCCGGTGCGTGGACAGCGGGGTTCAATAGACTGGATGGACGTTGAAGGAGATGGATCGATGATGCCCCAAACCACTGCCCTGAACCGCGCCCAGCGCCATGTCTTCGTCTACGGCACGCTGCGCAGCGGCGGTCGCAACGACATCGCGCGTTATCGGCCGCAGCCGGTGTTCGCGGGGCGCGCCGTGATCGCGGGCACCCTGTACGACCTGGGTGCCTATCCTGGCGCGCGGCTGGGCGGTGATGGCCGGATCCACGGCGAGGTCTATGCCATCACGGCGGCGGTCGAGGCCGAACTTGATCTGCTGGAGGAGGTGGAAGAAGACGGTTCCGGTGAGTACGTGAAGCGCGAGCTGCAGGTGTCAGGCAGCGATGGAAGCTGGTGGTGCCTGGTCTATGAGATCCAGCTGCAGCGTGTGCTGGATGCACCGGTGATCGCAGGTGGCGACTGGCTCGCGCGGCGCTGAGCGCTGCATTTTTCACGACCGAAGAAATCCTTCTGCAATGTGAAATTCAAGCATGCTGCACCGCAAGAATTTTTCTCAATATAAGAAAAATAATTTCGCATTGAGATATTTCAATGTAACTTGTTGATTTTCAAAGAATAAAAATATGTCTTGTATAAGACATAAGAGTCGGTCGCCGATTTAAAGTAAATGCCAAGGCCGCAGCGCCTTCGTGCATCAACCAACCCTTCGGAGAGACCATGCCCCAGACCCTCACAGAACAACTCAGCCGCGAACAACAGATTGCCGCCCTCGAAAAGGACTGGGCTACGAACCCGCGCTGGAAGGGCGTCAAGCGTGGCTACAGCGCAGCGGATGTCGTGCGTCTTCGCGGTTCGTTCCCCATCGAACACACGCTGGCGCGCCGTGGTGCCGAAAAGCTGTGGGACAAGATCAACGGTGGATCGAAGAAGGGCTACGTGAACGCTTTCGGCGCCATCAGCGCCGGCCAGGCAATGCAGCAGGCCAAGGCCGGCCTGGAGGCCGTGTACCTGTCGGGCTGGCAGGTCGCCGCCGACGGCAACACGTCCGAAACCATGTACCCCGACCAGTCGCTCTATGCGTACGACTCGGTGCCGACCATGGTTCGCCGCATCAACAACACCTTCAAGCGCGCCGATGAGATCCAGTGGGGCCGCGGCATCAACCCGGGCGACAAGGAATTCATCGACTACTTCCTGCCGATCGTGGCCGATGCAGAAGCTGGCTTCGGTGGCGTGCTGAATGCCTTCGAACTGATGAAGAACATGATCGCCTCCGGCGCCGCCGGCGTGCACTTCGAAGACCAACTGGCTGCCGTCAAGAAGTGCGGCCACATGGGTGGCAAGGTGCTCGTGCCGACGCAGGAAGCCTGCGAGAAGCTGATCTCGGCGCGCTTTGCAGCCGACGTCATGGGCGTGTCGACCATCGTGCTGGCGCGTACCGATGCCGAGGCTGCCAACCTGATCACGTCCGATCACGACGCAAACGACAAGCCCTTCCTGACCGGCGAGCGCACGCAGGAAGGCTTCTACCGAGTCAAGAACGGACTGGAGCAAGCGATCAGCCGCGGCGTTGCCTACGCTCCCTACGCCGACCTCGTGTGGTGCGAAACCGGCGTGCCCGACATCGGCTTTGCCCGTGAGTTCGCGCAGGCCGTGCACGCCGCTTGCCCGGGCAAGCTGCTGTCGTACAACTGCTCGCCGTCGTTCAACTGGAAGAAGAACCTGGACGACAAGCAGATCGCATCGTTCCAGGAAGACTTGGCAGCGCTCGGCTACAAGTACCAGTTCATCACGCTGGCCGGCATCCACATCAACTGGTACAACACCTTCAAGTTCGCCAACGCCTACGCGCAAGGCGAAGGCATGAAGCACTACGTTGAAATGGTGCAGGAGCCTGAATTCGCGGCGCGCGACAAGGGCTACACCTTCGTGTCGCACCAACAGGAAGTCGGCGCCGGTTACTTCGACGACGTGACCACCGTGATCCAGGGCGGTTCGTCCAGCGTCAAGGCGCTGACCGGTTCGACCGAAGAAGAGCAGTTCCACTGACTGGCGACTGCGCCGTGAGATCGAGCCCGGCCCTGCGCCGGGCTTTTTTGTGCTCGGCTAGAATCAAAAGCTCCGTCTCCAACACAAGAGCGAGAAAGGCAATCTGGTTATGACACCGCGAACTACGACCGACGCATTCAACGGCGCTTCCACCGAAGGAACGCGCTGCTAGTCCGCGCACGCTGGCTCCGCCAGTCGTTCAACCAGAAAAAGCGCGGTCATCCACCGCGCTTTTTGTTTTTTCAAGCCAAGGTTTTCCATGATCCAGATCACGCTTCCCGACAACTCGCAGCGCGAGTATCCCGGCCCGGTTTCGGTTGCCGACGTTGCCAAATCGATCGGCCCCGGCCTGGCCAAGATGACGGTGGCCGGCAAGGTCGACGGCAAGCTGGTCGACGCCAGCGATGTCATCGACCACGATGCGAAGCTGCAGATCATCACGCCCAAGGACGACGAAGGGCTCGAGATCATTCGCCATTCGACGGCCCACCTGGTCGGCCACGCGGTCAAGCAGCTGTATCCCACGGCGAAGATGGTGATCGGGCCGGTGATCGACGAAGGCTTCTACTACGACATCTCGTACGAACGCCCGTTCACGCCCGATGACATGGCTGCCATCGAGGCACGCATGCGTGAGCTCATCGCGCAGGACTACGACGTCGTGAAGAAGATGACGCCGCGCGCCGAGGTGATCGAGGTGTTCAAGTCGCGCGGTGAAGACTACAAGCTGCGTCTGGTCGAGGACATGCCCGACGAGCAGGCGATGGGTCTGTACTACCACCAGGAATACGTCGACATGTGCCGCGGCCCGCACGTGCCGAACACGCGCTTCCTGAAGGTCTTCAAGCTCACGAAGCTGGCCGGCGCCTACTGGCGTGGCGATGCGAAGAACGAGCAGCTCCAGCGCATCTACGGCACGGCCTGGGCCGACAAGAAGCAGCTCGACCAATATATCCAGCGCATCGAAGAGGCCGAGAAGCGAGACCATCGTCGCCTGGGCAAGGAGCTGGATCTGTACCACATCGACGAAGTGGCGCCGGGCGTGGTGTTTTGGCACCCGAAGGGCTGGGCGATGTGGCAGCAGGTCGAGCAGTACATGCGCAAGGTGTACCGCGACACGGGCTACCAGGAGGTCAAGGGGCCGCAGATCCTCGACAAAAGTCTCTGGGAGAAGACGGGACACTGGCAGAACTACCGCGAGAACATGTTCACGACGGAGTCGGAGAAGCGTGAATATGCGCTGAAGCCGATGAATTGCCCGGGCCACGTGCTGATCTTCAAGAGCGACCTGCGCAGCTACCGTGACCTGCCGATCCGCTACGGCGAGTTCGGCCAGTGCCACCGCAACGAGCCATCGGGCGCGCTGCACGGCATCATGCGTGTGCGTGGCTTCACGCAGGATGACGGGCACGTGTTCTGCACGGAAGATCACATCCTCGAGGAATGTGTCGCCTACACGGCCAAGCTGCAGAAGGTCTACGCCGACTTCGGTTTCACGGAGATTCTCTACAAGGTCGCGACGCGTCCGGACAACCGCGTGGGCTCGGACGAGCTCTGGGACAAGGCCGAATTCGCCTGCATGGAGGCGCTGCGCCGTTCGGGCGTCGATTTCATCGTGTCGCCGGGCGACGGAGCTTTCTATGGCCCGAAGATCGAGTACACGCTGAAGGACGCGATCGGCCGTCACTGGCAGTGCGGCACGATGCAGGTCGACTTCAATACGGCCGAGCGGCTGGGCGCCGAATACGTGACGGAAAGCAGCGGGCGCGCCAACCCGGTGATGCTGCACCGCGCGATCGTCGGTAGCCTCGAGCGCTTCATCGGCATGTTGGTCGAGCACCATGCTGGCGCGATGCCTGCATGGCTCGCGCCAGTGCAGGTGGCTGTGCTGAATATCAGTGAAGGACAGGCGGATTACGCAGCATCAGTTGCTAAAACGCTGCAGGATCAAGGGCTTAGGGTCACGCTCGATCTGCACAACGAAAAGATTACGTATAAAATACGAAAGCATTCGCTGCAAAAGCTTCCTTACATCATTGTCGTGGGCGACAAGGAAAAGGAAGCAGGTGCCGTCGCAGTGCGCGCCCGAGGCAATGTTGACCTCGGTGCCATGTCGGTGGAGGCGTTCTCCCAAAAGGTCGCCGACGACATCCAACACAAACGCTGATTGTTGATGCAACACATCGCTTGTGCGCGCGGACTCGACGGTGTTAGCTACTATTTTGGTAGCAAACTGTTTGAAGGATTCTGACCATCGCTACTGCATTTCGCGACCGCCGCCACCGCGAGGAACGCCAACACCGCCTGAACCGGGAAATCATGGCCCCGGAAGTTCGCCTGATCGGCCCTGAGAACGAGCCGTTGGGTGTTGTGAGTCTGAACGAGGCGCTGCGTCTGGCCGGTGAGCAGGACGTGGACCTGGTGGAAGTCGTCGCGGCCGCCAACCCGCCGGTCTGCCGCCTGATCGAGTACGGCAAGTTCAAGTACCACGAGCAGAAGAAGGCGGCCGAGGCGAAGTCGAAGCAGAAGGTCATCGAGGTCAAGGAAATCAAGTTCCGGCCCGGTACCGACGATGGCGACTACAACATCAAGATGCGCAATATCAAGCGCTTTCTTGAAGATGGCGACAAGTGCAAGATCACGTTGCGTTTCCGGGGGCGCGAAATCACGCACCAGGAACTCGGTCTGGCCTTGCTGCAGCGCATTCGCGATGAGCTGGGTGATCTGATCGTCGTCGAGCAGTTTCCGAAGCTGGAAGGGCGTCAGATGATCATGATGATCGCGCCTGGTCGTCGCAAGTCCGGTGGTCCGGCCAAGCCGGCGACAGAGGCAGCTGCTCCGGCAGCCGCCTGATTAGAAAAGCAGTTACGAAGAGATTTCGCCGCTGCCTGTGCCGCAAGGTGAAGGCAGCGGTGGGATGAAGAAGTGTCTCGGGGCCAACAAGCCTGTGGAGTTTCCGCAGCGCCTCACGAGCACAAATTAAAGGAGCATGAACATGCCCAAAATGAAGACCAAGAGCAGCGCGAAAAAACGTTTCCGCGTTCGTCCAGGTGGCACCGTCAAGCGCGGTCAAGCCTTCAAGCGTCACATCTTGACGAAGAAGACCACCAAGAACAAGCGTCACCTGCGTGGTGCCGTGGCAGTCCATGAAACCAACATGGTTTCGATGGCGGCCATGCTGCCCGGCCGTGGCATTTAACAAGACGAACAAGGAGTAAACACATGCCTCGCGTCAAACGTGGTGTAACGGCTCGCGCCCGCCACAAGAAAGTTCTCGCACTCGCCAAGGGTTTCCGCGGTCGCCGCGGCAATGTCTTCCGCGTCGCCAAACAGGCGGTGATGAAGGCAGGTCAATATGCCTACCGTGATCGCCGCACCAAGAAGCGCGTGTTCCGTCAGTTGTGGATTGCGCGTATCAACGCCGCCTCCCGCGAACTGGGCATGACCTACAGCCAGTTCGCCAACGGCATCCGCAAGGCCGGTATCGAGATCGACCGCAAGGTCCTGGCCGATATCGCCGTGCACGACAAGGCCGCTTTTGCCGGCATCGTGGAGCAGGTCAGGGCCAAGCTGGCTGCTTGATTTTGCACAGTGGGCGGTTCGTTCCTGGACGAGCCCGCCTGCGCCCACGGTACAAGGGCTGGCGCTTGAAAGAGCCCAGCCCTTTTTTCATGGCCACGGCCATCCCCCATTTCCCCGAAGCATTGTCATGAACGAGTTGGACACCCTGGTCGACAACGCCCGCGCCGCATTCGCGCAAGCCAAGGCTCCGGCCGATCTCGAGAACGCGAAGGCGCAGTTCCTCGGCAAGTCCGGCCGCGTCACCGAATTCATGAAGGGCATGGCGCAGCTCAGCGTGGAAGAGAAAAAGTCCCGCGGTGCCGCCATCAATGTCGTCAAGCAGAGCATCGAGGCTGCGCTGAACGAGCGCCGCCAGCAGTTGGCCGATGAAGAGCTCGCTGTGCAATTGCGCGCCGAATCGCTCGACGTCACCTTGCCTGGACGCCGCCAGATCGGCGGTGGCCTGCACCCGGTCAGCCGCACGATGGAGCGCATCGAGGCGATCTTCTCCAGCATGGGTTTCGACGTGGCCGACGGCCCCGAGATCGAGAGCGACTGGCACAGCTTCACGTCGCTCAACAACCCGCCGAACCATCCGGCGCGTTCCATGCAGGACACCTTCTACGTCGACATCAACGGCGACGACGGCGTTCCCTACAACCTGCGCCCGCACACCAGCCCGATGCAGGTGCGCTACGCCCATCAGCACATCAAGAAGCACGCCGCCGCCTTCGAGGCCGCCGCTGCCGATGCCACCGGCATGCTGAAGGCGCCCGAGATCCGGGTGATCGCGCCCGGTCGCACGTACCGCGTCGACAGTGACGCGACGCACTCGCCGATGTTCCATCAGTGCGAAGGCCTGTGGCTGGGCGAGAACGTGAGCTTCAAGGACCTGAAGGTCGTGTTCACCGATTTCTGCCGCACCTTCTTCGAAAGCGACGACCTGGTGCTGCGCTTCCGTCCGAGCTTCTTTCCCTTCACCGAGCCAAGCGCCGAGATCGACATCCAGTTCCAGAGCGGACCGCTGGCTGGCCGCTGGCTCGAGGTCGCCGGTTCCGGCCAGGTGCATCCGAACGTGGTGCGCAACATGGGGCTGGACCCCGAGCGCTACATCGGTTTCGCCTTCGGCATGGGCCCTGACCGGCTCACCATGCTGCGCTACGGCGTGAACGACCTGCGGCTGTTCTTCGACGGCGATCTGCGCTTCCTGTCGCAGTTCCAGTGACCTCATCGCAGCCGTAACAGCCCAACAACGAGAACAGAAGATGCAATTCCCCGAGTCCTGGTTGCGCGAGTTCTGCAACCCGCCGCTGTCGAGTACCGAACTGGCCGAAACCCTCACGATGGGCGGCTTCGAGGTTGAAGAACGCCGGCCCGTCGCGCCGCCCTTCACGAAGATCGTCGTCGGCGAGATCAAGGAAGCCGTCCAGCATCCGAATGCCGATCGCCTGCGCGTGTGCCAGGTCGACGTCGGTCAGGGTGCGCTGCTGAACATCGTCTGCGGCGCACCCAATGCGCGCGTCGGCATCAAGGTGCCGTGCGCACTGGTCGGCGCCGAACTGCCGCCAGGCGACGACGGCAAGCCCTTCCTCATCAAGCTCGGCAAGCTGCGCGGCGTGGAGAGCCAGGGCATGCTGTGCTCGGCGCGCGAACTGAAGCTGAGCGACGACCATGGCGGCCTGCTCGAACTCGCGGCCGATGCGCCGATCGGCGCCGATGTGCGCGAAGTGCTCGCGCTCGACGACGCGCTGCTCACGCTCAAGCTCACGCCGAACCTGGCGCATGGCCTGAGCGTCTACGGCATCGCGCGCGAACTGTCGGCCCTGACCGGTGCGCCGCTGAAGACGCCGGCCATCGCCGCGGTGCCGGCGACGCAGTCCGATACGCTGCCCGTCAAGGTCGACGCGCCTGAGCTTTGCGGCCGTTTTTCCGGCCGCATCGTGCGCGCGGTGAACACCCAGGTCGCTACGCCGGCATGGCTGGTCGATCGGCTGGCGCGTTGCGGCCAGCGCAGCGTGTCGCCGCTGGTCGACATCTCGAACTACGTGATGTTCGAGTACGGCCAGCCGACCCACATCTTCGATCTGGACAAGATCCATGGCGGCCTTACCGTGCGCTGGGGCCGGGCGGGCGAACAGCTCAAGCTGCTCAACGGCAACACCGTGACCGTCGACGAAAAGGTGGGTGTGATCGCCGACGAACGCGAGGTCGAATCGCTGGCCGGCATCATGGGCGGCGACGCGACGGCCGTGTCGGACGCCACGAAGAACATCTATGTCGAGGCCGCGTTCTGGTGGCCCGAGGCGATCCAGGGGCGTTCGCGCCGATTCAATTTCTCGACCGACGCAGGGCATCGCTATGAGCGCGGCGTCGATCCGAGCCGCACCGTCGAGATCATCGAGCGCATCACGCAGCTGATCCTGCAGATCTGCGGCGGCGATGCCGGTCCGGTGACTGACCAGACCTTGCGCCTGCCCGAAGCCAAGCCCGTCACGCTGCGCGTTGCGCGCGCCGCTCGCGTGATCGGCATGCCGGTCACGCAGGCGCAATGCGTGGATGCATTGCGCCGTCTCGGCCTGCCGATCGAGGAGGGCGACGGCACGGTGATCGTGACGCCGGCACCGCATCGTTTCGACCTGCTGATCGAGGAAGACCTGATCGAGGAGGTCGCGCGCCTCATCGGCTACAACAACCTGCCGGTCACGGCGCCGCTCGCACCCATCACGGCCCGCGTGCGGCCCGAGTCGCAGCGCAGCCGCTTCGCCGTCCGCCATCGGCTGGCGGCGCTGGGCTATCAAGAGACGATCAACTTCAGCTTCGTCGAGGCGCATTGGGAGCACGAGCTGGCCGGCAATGACGATCCGATCAAGCTGCTGAACCCGATCGCGAGCCAGATGAGCGTGATGCGTTCGTCGCTGCTCGGTTCGCTGCTGCAGGTGCTCAAGTTCAACATCGACCGCAAGGCGCAGCGTGTGCGTGTGTTCGAGTCGGGCCGGGTGTTCCTGCGCGACGCCAGTGTCGCGACCACCGACACCACGGTGAAGGGCATCCATCAGCCGATGCGCGTGGCTGGCCTCGCCTGGGGTGACGCCGAAAACGCGCGCTGGGACGGCAAGGCGCAGCGCGTCGATTTCTTCGACGCGAAGGGCGACGTCGAGGCACTGCTCGCGCCGCTCGCCGCGACCTTCGAACCCACCGAGCATCCAGCGCTGCACCCGGGCCGTGCGGCGCGCGTGCTGATCGACGGCAAGGTGATCGGCGTGGTCGGCGAGCTGCACCCGCGCTGGCGCCAGAAGTGGGATCTCGCGCAGGCGCCGCTGCTGTTCGAGCTCGATCTCGATGCGGTCGTGGCGCGCCACGTGCCTGTGGCCCAGCCGGTGCCGAAACACCAGGCGGTCGAGCGCGACCTCGCGGTCGTGGTGGCTGAAGCCGTCACGCACGACGCGCTGGTGCAGGCGATCCAGTCGGCGTCCACGCAAGGTCTGCTCCGCGACGTGGCGCTGTTCGACATCTACCGGCCGCAACCCGCACGCGATGGCGCAGCGCCGGCAGCCGGCGGCCTTGCGCCCGGCGAGAAGAGCATGGCCGTGCGCCTGAGCTTCCACAGCGACACGGCGACGCTGACCGACGAGCAGATCGATCCGGCCGTGCGCGCGATCATTGACCAACTCGGTGCCCGCCTGGGTGCGCGCCTGCGAGGATGAAGGCCATGGATTTCACGCTCGAAGCCCTCGAAACCCCCGCGCTGACCAAGGCGCATCTGGCGGAACTGCTGTTCGAGCAGATCGGCCTGAACAAGCGCGAGTCGAAAGACATGGTCGAGGCCTTCTTCGAGCTCGTCGCCGGCAGCCTGATCGAGGGCACCGACGTCAAGATCTCGGGCTTCGGCAACTTCCAGATCCGTGTGAAGGCGCCGCGGCCCGGTCGCAATCCGCGCACCGGCGAGGCGATCCCGATCGGTGCGCGCCGCGTCGCGACCTTCCATGCGAGCGCCAAGCTCAAGGAGCAGATCCAGGGCAGCCTGGCTGAAGAAGGCGAGGCCACGAGCGAAGAAGCGGTCGCCTGGAACATCGGAGCGCAATAGTTCTTGGTGCCGCGCACGGGCGTGGAGTAACCTCTGAGGTTTCGCCCGCACCGTCTTGATTTCAATGGAGAAAACGCTCCCCCCGATTCCCGTCAAACGCTACTTCACCATCGGTGAGGTCGGCGAACTGTGCGGCGTGAAGCCGCACGTGCTGCGCTACTGGGAACAGGAGTTCACGCAGCTGCGGCCCATGAAGCGGCGCGGCAACCGGCGCTACTACCAGCACCACGAAGTGCTGATGATCCGCCGCATCCGCGACCTGCTCTACGACCAGGGCTTCACCATCAGCGGCGCGCGCAACAAGCTGCAGGAACTGGTGCAGCACGAGCGCGATCGGCGCAAGGCCGGCGAGGTGCCGCTCGATGGCGTGGAGGCCATCGAGATCGATCAGGAAGAATTCGATGCGGTGCTGCGGCAGGGCAGCGATGCCGAGGCGGGCCTGCAGGCGTCGACGGCGCAGCAGGCGATTGCTGCTTCGACCTTCGAGTCCGCTCCCAGCTTTGCGGCGTCCCAGTTGCTGCAGTTGCGACGCGAGTTGTTCGAAATTCGAGAGCTGCTCGCGCCAACTTACTGATCTCTCCAGCTATAATCGCGGGCTTCGGTGTGTGGCGCAGCCTGGTAGCGCACTTGCATGGGGTGCAAGGGGTCGAAGGTTCGAATCCTTTCACACCGACCAAAAACAGCAAGCAGATCAACGGCCTAGGTTCACAAGACCTAGGCCGTTTTTCTTTGCCTTTGAGGCGCTTTGGCAACCGCGCCGCGTTGATGGCAAGCCGCCCGTCAAACAGCTTCCTCGGTGCCCGCCGATCGCGCACCTGTACGACGCATCCGCGTCTCGAATGCTGCCAAACTTGGCACTCCATTCCGAGGTTCCATGATCCGCTTCCTGCACACCGCCGACTGGCAGATCGGCCGCCAGTTCGCCACCTTCGACCCCGAGCACGCGCCCATCCTGGCGGAGGCGCGCATTGCGGTGGTCGAGCGCATGGCCGCGCTCGCGACGCAGCATGCGGTCGATGCGGTGCTGGTGGCCGGCGACGTGTTCGATGCGCAGACGGTGTCCGAGCGCACCGTGCGCAGGCTCTTCAATGCGCTGGCCGGTTATGCGGGCCCGTGGCTGATGATTCCCGGCAACCACGACGCAGCGCTGGCTGAAAGCGTCTGGACGCGTGCGCAGCGCCTGGGTGCGGTGCCGGCCAACGCGCACCTGCTGCTGACCTCGACGCCTGCGCTGTTCGGCGCCCAGGGCTTTGCCGTGCTGCCCGCGCCGCTCACGCAACGCCACACCTACGACGATCTCACCGCCGGGTTCAACCTGGCCGAAACCCCCGCCGGCCTGCTGCGCATCGGCATCGCACATGGCAGCGTGCAGGGCATCCTGTCGGAAGACATCGATTCGGCCAACCCGATCGCGCCCGATCGCGCCGAGCGGGCACGGCTCGACTATCTCGCGCTCGGCGACTGGCATGGCTGCAAGCGGATCGACGCGCGCACCTGGTACGCCGGCACGCCCGAGCCCGACCGCTTCAAGGCCAACGACGCCGGCCAGGCGCTGCTGGTGGAGATTGCCGCGCCGGGCAGCGAGCCGGTCGTCACGCCGATCGCCGTCGGCCAGTACCGCTGGCAGTTGCTCGCCGTGGCGCTGCAGGTACCGAGCGACATGGACGCGCTGCACACGCAGCTCGACGCGCTCGGGCCGCGCGACGTGGTCGACCTGCGCGTGCAGGGCCGCATCGACCTCGGCGGCCTGCAGGGCCTGAAGGCCGCGATCGGTCGTGCCGAAGCCCGCGCACGCCATCTTCAGGCCGACCTGTCGGCACTGCAGTTGGTGCCGACCGATGAAGACATCGCCGGACTGCAGGCCGACGGCTACCTCGGCGAGTTGCTGACGGAGCTGCGCGACCTGCAGTCCGGCGGCGACCCGGCGCAAGCCCGCACGGCGCAGGACGCGCTGGCGCTTCTCGCCGCCGCGCTGGCCCAGCGCCTGCCTGCAACGGCGTCCTCGAGCGCTGCCGTCGCCGCCGAAGCAACGGTGACCGCGACGGCGACGGCGACGGCAGGAGCTTCCCAGCCATGAGCCTGCAGATCACTCGCCTGCGCGTCGAGCAGTTGCGGCGCTTTCGCCAGCCCCTGGAACTCTCCGGCTTCGAACCCGGCCTGAACATCGTCGCGGCGCCCAACGAGGCCGGCAAGAGCACGCTGGTGCGCGCCATCCGCGCCGCCTTCTTCGAACGGCACCGTTCGACCGCGGTCGACGACCTGCGTCCCTGGGGCGAAGGCAGCGGCGCGGCACCGCAGGTCGAGCTGGACTTCCTGCTCGACGGCGAGGCGCACCGGCTCGTCAAGAGCTTCCTCGGCAAGAAGCGCTGCACGTTGCAGGTCGGCACGCGGATGTTCGACGGCACCGACGCCGAAGACCATCTGGCGCAGCGCTTCGGCTTCGCCTTCGCCGGCAAGGGCGCGAGCAAGCCCGAGCATTGGGGCATTCCGGGCCTGCTGTGGGTGGAGCAGGGCGCGGGCCAGGAGCTCGAAGTGAGCCATGCGCGCGACCATCTGCACGATGCGCTGCAAGGCCAGGTCGGCGCATCCGCCGGCGCGCTGGCCGCGACCGGTGGCGACGAGATCCTCGAACAGCTCCGAGCCCAGCGCAACGAGCTTCTGACCGGCGCCGGCAAGCCGCGCGCCGCCTATGCCGAGGCGGCCGAATCCATCCAGACGCTGCAGCCGCAACTGGCCGCCATGGACGCGCAGATCGTCACTTACCGTCGGCAGGTCGACCAGTTGGCCGAACTGCGCACGCAGCATCAGGCCGATGAAGTCGCGCAGCCGTGGGAGCCACTGCGCCAGTCGCTCGCTGGCGCGCAGGCGCAGCAGCAGGCGCTTCAGGTGCAGCAGGCACAGCTGCAGGCCGACCGCGGGCGGCTGCGCCAGCTCGACGGCACGCGCGATCTGCTGCTGAAGGAACTGGACGGCCTCGCGCGCCAGCAGGCCGATGCCGATGCCCGCGCCCGGGCGCTCGCACAGGCCGACGCGCAGCGGCAGGCCGCCGACCAGGCCACCACGCACGCGCGTACACAGGCCGACGCCGCGCAGCGTCGCGCGCAGGCCGCACGCGATGCGTGGCGCGTCGCCCGGCAAGAGGCCAATCGGCTGGCGCTCCATCAGCAGTTGCAGCGCGCCGGTGTCGATGCGGAGCGCAGCTCCCAGGCGCTGCAGCGCGCCGAAGAAGCCGGCTTGCGCCTGGCCGCGCTGCGTGCGCAAGCGGCCGCGGCGCCGGCCATCCGTGCCGCGCAAGTGCGCCAGCTGGTCGACCTCGAACGCACCGAGCGCGATGCGGCATTGCGTCGCGAAGCCGTCGCGACGCGGCTGCAGTTCGATCTGCCCGGCGGCCAGGCGGTCGATCTGCACACGCAGGGGCGAACCGACCGCCTGCAGTCGCGAGGCGAGCGGCTGCTCGATGCGCCGGCCACCTTGCAACTGCCCGGCGGTGGCGAGCTGATCGTCACGCCCGGTGGCGCCAACCTGTCCGACCTGGCCCGCAGCCACGAGCAGGCGCAGGCGTCGCTGATCGCCGCGCTGCAGGCCGCGGGCGTCGCCGACCTGGCCGAGGCGCAGGCGCGGCTGGCCGCGTCGACCGACCGCGAAGCGCAGATCCGGCTGGCCGAGCAGGCGCTCGCCATCGTTGCGCCGCAGGGTCTGGAGCCGCTGCATGGCGCGCAGGCCGAGGCACGCTCGCGTGCCGCCACCGCGCAGGAGGCCTTGGCGCGACTGCCGGCCGCTCCCATCGATCCCGCTGCGTCGACCGGCGGCCTTCTTCCGCTCGACAGCGCCGAGGCCGCGCAGGACGCCGCCGCCGCCGCCGAGCAGGCGGCCGCCAAGGCGCTGGCCGATGCGCAGCGCAGGCAAGCGGCTGCGCAGAGCCAGCACGACACCGCGCAGCACGAGCATGCCGCCGCCCAGGCCGCGCTCGCCGATCCGGCCCGCGGCCAGCGCCAGGCGCAGGCGCGCGATCAGTTGCTGGCCAATGGCGCCGAGCGCGAAGCGCTGGCCGAGCGCATCGACGCTGCCGCCGCCCAGGTGCAGGACGCGCGGCCCGACATCGTCGCGCAGGACATCGAGCGGCTGCAGCGCAGCATCGAACAGATGGTGCGCGGCCACCAGCAGCGCCGCGAAGAACTGCTGCTGCTCGAGAACACGCTGCAGCAGGCCGGCGCGCAGGGACTCGAAGAACAGCGCGATGCGCTCGCCGGCCAGCTCGGCCAGGCGCAGCGCCGGCATGCCGAACTGCAACGCCGTGCCGACGCGCTCGACCTGCTGTGCCGGCGGCTCGACGACAAGCGCCGCGACACGCTCGCACGCCTGCAGGCACCGTTGCAGGACCGCCTGCAGCATTACCTGCCGCTGCTCATGCCCGGTGCGACGGTGCAGATGGACGCCGGCCTGGCGCCCGGCACGCTGGTGCGCCCCGGCGTCGGCGGCGCAAGCGAAACCGGCCAGGTGCAGGCGCTGAGCTTCGGCGCGCGCGAGCAGCTCGGGTTGATCAGCCGCTTCGCCTATGCCGACCTGTTGCAGCAGGCCGGCCGGCCGACGCTGCTGATCCTGGACGACGCGCTGGTCCACAGTGACGCCGGCCGGCTCGCGCAGATGAAGCGCGTGCTGTTCGATGCCGCGCAGCGCCACCAGGTGCTGCTGTTCACCTGCCATCCCGAACACTGGCGCGACATGGGCGTCGGCGTGCGCGCGCTGCCGCTGTCCTGAGCGATCTCCCGAACTCTCGACACACTTCGACCGATGAGCGACACGCCCCTTTCCCCCGGCTTCATGGCGGTGCACAGCAACCACCCCGAAGCCCTGCGTGACCTGGTGCTCGCCTGGATCGCCAGGCATCCGCTCGCGCCGCTGGAAGACGAATGGGTGCTGGTGCAGAGCAACGGCGTCGCGCAGTGGCTGCGGCTGTCGCTGGCGCGCGACGTGCGGCACGGCGGCGTCGGCATCGCGGCGGCCTTGCAGACCGAACTGCCATCGCGCTTCATCTGGCAGGCCTACCGCGCCGTGCTCGGCGCGCAGGCGGTGCCCGCGGCCTCGCCCTTCGACAAGCCGCTGCTGGTCTGGCGCCTGATGCGGCTGTTGCCGGCGCTGCTGGCCGAAGAGGTGTTCGCGCCGCTCGCACGCTTTCTCGACGACGACACCGACCGCCGCAAGCGCCATCAGCTGGCCGAGCGGCTGGCCGACCTGTTCGATCAATACCAGGTCTATCGCGCCGGCTGGCTCGCAGGCTGGGCCGCGGGCGGCGACGACATCGTCACCAGCCGCAGCGGAACGCAGCCGGTGCCCGATGCGCTGCGCTGGCAGCCGCGGCTCTGGCGCGCGTTGCTGGAAGACGTGGGCGCCGAAGGTGCCGACGGTGCGGCCAGCAGCCGTGCCGCCGTGCACCGGCGCTTCATGGCCGCCGTCGAGAGCGGCCCGGACGAGCGCCCCGTGGGCCTGCCGCGGCGGCTCGTCGTGTTCGGCATCTCGTCGCTGCCGCAGCAGTCGCTCGAGGTGCTGGCTGCGTTGGCGCGCTGGGTGCAGGTGCTGATGTGCGTGCACAACCCCTGCGAGCACGACTGGTCGCACATCGTGGCCGACAAGGACCTGCTGCGCGCCGAGCGCTGGCGCCAGCGCCGCCGTCCGGGCAGCGAGCGCGCCATCGCCGACGAGGCGCTGCACCTGCATGCGCAGCCGCTGCTCGCCGCCTGGGGCAAGCAGGGCCGCGACTTCATCCGCCTGCTCGACACGCACGATGCGCACGAGGCCTATGCGCAGCGCTTTGCCGCGATCGGCGAGCGCATCGATCACTTCGAGCCGAACGCGCGCGACACGCTGCTGCGCCAGTTGCAGGACGACATCCGCGACCTGCGGCCGCTGGCCGAGTCGCGCGCGCTGTGGCCGGCGCTCGATGCGCAGGCCGACGACTCGATCCGCTTCCACGTCGCGCACGGTCCGCAGCGCGAGGTCGAGGTGCTGCACGACCAGTTGCTGGCCGCGCTGGCGGCCGACCCGGCGCTGCGGCCGCGCGACGTCATCGTGATGGTGCCGGACGTGGCCGCCTACGCGCCGCACATCCAGGCCGTGTTCGGGCTGTTCGGTCCGGACGATCGGCGCCACATCCCGTTCACGCTGGCCGACCAGGCGCGGCGGCACCACGATCCGCTGCTCGCCGCGCTCGAAGCACTGCTCGCGTTGCCGCAGTCGCGTGTCGCGATGAGCGACGTGCTCGACTGGCTCGAAGTGCCGGCGCTGCGCGCTCGCTTCGGCATCGACGAAGACCAGTTGCCGCTGCTGCACCGCTGGATGTCGGCCGCCAACATCCGCTGGGGCCTGCATGCCGACCAGCGGCGTGCGTTCGACCTGCCCGATGCGTCGGGCCAGAACAGCTGGGACTTCGGGCTGAAGCGGATGCTGCTCGGTTATGCGGTGGGCAGCGGCGCGGCCTGGGACGGCATCGAGCCGCTCGACGAGGTCGGCGGGCTCGATGCCGCATTGCTCGGCCCGCTGGTGCAGTTGCTGAGCACCCTCGAAGCGCATTGGCGCACGCTCGCCATGACCGCGACACCGGCCGAGTGGGGCGTGCGGCTGCGCGCGCTGCTCACCGACTTCTTCCTCGCGACCAGCGAGGGCGACGGCTTCACGCTGCGCCGGCTCGAATCGTCGCTGCAGGACTGGCTCGCGGCCTGCGACGCCGCCGCGCTCGACGAGCCGTTGCCGCTGTCGGTCGTGCGCGAGCACTGGCTGGCGCAGATCGACCAGACCTCCTTGAACCAGCCTTTCTTCGCCGGCGCCGTGACCTTCGCGACGCTGATGCCGATGCGGGCCATTCCGTTTCGCGTCGTCGCGCTGCTCGGCATGAACGACGGCGACTATCCGCGCAGCCGCGTGCCGATGGACTTCGACCTGATGGGGCCCGACTACCGCCCGGGCGACCGCTCGCGCCGCGAGGACGACCGCTACCTGTTCCTCGAAGCGCTGCTGTCGGCGCGCGAGCGCCTGCACATCAGCTGGGTCGGCCGCAGCATCCACGACCAGTCGGAACGTCCACCGTCGGTGCTCGTCGCGCAGTTGCGCGATCACCTCGCGGCGGGCTGGCGGCTGGCGGGCGACGAAGCGCTGGCGCAGGACGACGCGGGCGCGCGGCTGCTGCATGCGCTCACGGTCGAACACCGGCTGCAGCCTTTCCACGCGGCGTATTTCAGCGAAGGCGGCGATACGCGGCTGTTCAGCCATGCGCGCGAATGGCGCGCGGGTTTTGCGACCGTGCCGGCCGATATCGATGCGCCCGGGCTCGCGCCCTGGGCCTTCGAAGGCCCGCTCACCTTGCGGCTGCTGGCCGGCTTTCTCAAGGACCCGGTCGGCAGCTTCTTCAAGGAGCGGCTGCACATCCATTTCGGCGCGGCCGATCCGGTCGGCGAAGACCAGGAACCCTTCGCGATCGACGCGCTCGGCAACTGGCGGCTGCAGGACGAACTGATCCTGGCGCAGCAGGCTGCCATCGCCGATGGCGCGCCGCGCGAGGCAGCGCTGGACCATGCACTCGCGCGCATGCAGCGCCGCGGCGAGCTGCCGGCCGGCCACTTCGCGGAACTCGTGCAGGGCGAGCTGGCCGAGCCGATGGAGAAGATGTTCGCGGAGTACGCCAGCGCGCTGGCCGACTGGCCGGATGCGTTGCCCGACGCGGCACTCGACCATCTGCCCGCGGGTCGTGGCGAGGCGTTGCGGCTGGTCGACTGGCTCGACGGCTTGCGCGCCAATGCGGCGGGCTTGCGATGCCGGCTGGTGCTCGACAGCGGCAGCCTCGTCACCAAGGGCCGCTACCGGCTCGACCGGCTCGTGCCCTGCTGGGTCGCGCACCTGGCGGCGCATCTGGATGGCGACGTGCTCACCACCCGCATCATCAGCAAGGCCGGCAGCGTCACGCTGATGCCGCTCGGCGCGGAGCAGGCGCGGCAGCACTGGGCGACCTTGCTCGATGCGTGGACGCTGGGCCTGTCGCGGCCCTTGCCGTTCGCGCTGCGCAGCGGCATCGCCTGGCGCGACAAGGGCGGCAGCGACGCGGCCCAGCCCGGCAGCGAAGCCTACGCAGCCGCCCGCGCGCGCTACGAGGACAGTGAGCCGGCCTTCATGCAGTACGGCGAGCGCGACGACAACGCCTACCTCGCGCGCACCTTCGCCGATTTCGCCGCGCTGTGGTCCGGCGGCGAATTCGCGACCTGGGCGCGCGCGCTGCTGCAGCCGATCGACGACGCCATCCTGCGTGCGTCGTCGAAGCCGGCCAAGGCTGCAGCGGTTGACACGGCTTCTGGAGCGTCCGAATGAGCCGCCTGCCCACGCTCCTGCAACCGCTCGACTTCCCGTTGCGCGGCAGCCGGTTGATCGAGGCCAGCGCCGGCACCGGCAAGACCTTCACCATCGCCGCGCTGTACCTGCGGCTGGTGCTCGGCCATGGCGATGGCGACGCGGCCTTCGCGCGGCCGCTCACGCCGCCCGAGATCCTGGTCGTGACCTTCACCGACGCCGCGACCAAGGAGCTGCGCGACCGCATCCGCGCGCGCCTCGCCGAGGCGGCCGAAGCCTTCCTCATCGAACCGGCCGACGTGCCGCAGCGTCCCACCGGGCAGGACCTGCTGCACGACCTGCGCGCGAGCTACCCCACCGCGCAATGGCACGCCTGCGCCCGCACGCTGCGGCTCGCCGCCGAATGGATGGACGAGGCGGCCGTGTCCACCATCCACGGCTGGTGCAACCGCATGCTGAGCGAGCACGCCTTCGACAGCGGCAGCCTGTTCACGCAGACGCTGGAGACCGACCAGCGCCTGCTCCATGCCGAGACCGTGCGCGACTACTGGCGCAGCTTCTTCGCACCCCTGCCGCCCGCCGATGCGAGGCAGGTTCGCACCTGGTGGGCCACGCCCGATGCGCTGGAAGGCGAGGTCGATCGTCTGCTGGGCCTGACCGAAGCGCTGCCCGCCGGCCGGCCGCCGGCCGAGGCCTTGCGCGAGGCGCGCGAAGAGGCCGCGGCTGCGCTGGCGGCGCTCAAGCGGCCCTGGGCTGGCGAGCAGGGCTGGGCCGTCGAGCTGCTCGCGCTGCTCGAAGCAGCCGTCGCCGCCAAGCAATGCAAACTGCCCAAGCGCAAGGACTGGCTGCAGGCCTTGCGCGACTGGGCCGAAGGCGACGCGGTGCTGCCCGCCTTGACCGACACGGCCTGGAAGCGCCTGTCGCCCGCCGGCCTTGGCGAAGGCTGGAGCGGCGACGACGCGCCGTTGCGCCACCCCGCATTGCAGGCCTGCGGCAGTCTCCGCGAGGCGATCGGCGCGCTGGCCGACGGCCGCGAGGCGCTGCTGCGCCACGCGGTGCATTGGTGCGCGGCGCGCCTCGCGGCCGAGCAGGCGCGGCGCGCGCAGATGGGTTTCGACGAGCTGCTGACCCGGCTCGACGCCGCATTGCAGGGGCCGAACGGACCGCGCCTGGCCGCGCTGATCCGCCAGCAATTCCCGGTCGCGCTGATCGACGAGTTCCAGGACACCGACCCGCTGCAGTACCGCATCTTCGACGCGATCTATGGCGTCGCCGCGAACGCGCAGGACACGGCGCTGGTGCTGATCGGCGACCCCAAACAGGCGATCTATGCGTTCCGCGGCGCCGACATCCACACCTACCTCGCGGCGCGACGCGACACCGGCGATCGCCACGCGACGCTGGGCACCAACTTCCGGTCGACCGCGGCGATGGTCGATGCGGTGAACCGCGTGTTCCTGCAGGCCGAAGCGCGCGAGGCCGGCGAGGGCGCCTTCCTGTTCCGCCACGGCGGCGACAACCCCTTGCCCTTCGTCGCAGTGCAGGCCCGCGGCCGGAGCGAGCGCTGGCAGGTGCAGGGCCGCGATGCGCCCGCGCTGACCTGCTGGACGCTGGATTCCGACCAGACCGATCAACCCGATCAAGCCGTCCGCAGCGGCGAGGCCCAGCGTGTGCTGGCCTCGGCCTGCGCCACCGAGATCGTGCGCCTGCTCAATGGCGGCCAGGCCGGCGATGCCGGCTTCGCGTCGGCCGACGGCACGCTGCGGCCGGTGTCGCCGGGCGACATCGCCGTGCTGGTCAACAGCGGCCGCGAGGCGCGCGCCGTGCGGCAGGCGCTGTCGGCCCGCGGTGTACGCAGCGTGTACCTGTCGGACAAGGAGTCGGTGTTCCAGAGCCCAGCCGCGGCCGAGGTACAGCGCTGGCTCGCCGCCTGCGCCGAGCCGGACGACGACCGTCCGCTGCGCGCCGCGCTGGGCACGGCCGCACTGGCCTTGTCCTGGGCCGAGCTCGACCGGCTGAACCACGACGAGCTCGAGTGGGAAAGGTGCGTCGTGCAGTTCCGCGGCTACCAGCAGGTCTGGCGCCGCCAGGGCGTGCTGCCGATGCTGCGCCGGCTGCTGCACGACTTCGGCGTGCCGCAACGCCTGCTCGCCGCCAATGGCGAGCGCCTGCTGACCGATCTGCTGCACCTGTCCGAACTGCTGCAGGAGGCCGCGGGTCAGCTGCATGGCGAGCACGCGTTGATCCGCTGGCTGGCCGAACAACGCCACGACGAAGACGCCCAGGGCGAGGCGCCCAAGCTGCGCCTCGAAAGCGATGCGGCGCTGGTCAAGGTCGTTACCGTCCACAAGTCGAAGGGGCTCGAATATCCGCTGGTCTTCCTGCCTTTCGCCACCGCGTTTCGTGCCACCAAGGCGGGCGACCTGCCGCTCAAGTGGCACGACGACACCGGCCGTTTGCGGGTGAGCCTGCACGCCGACGACGAGGTGCTCGCGCGCGCGGACCGCGAGCGGCTGGGCGAAGACCTGCGCAAGCTCTACGTCGCGTTGACGCGGGCGCGTCACGCGACCTGGCTCGGCATCGCGCCGCTGCCGGGCATGGAGCGCAGCGCGATCGGCTACCTGCTGGCCGGCGGTGCGCCGCTGCCGCCCGAGGCCTTGCGGCCGGCGCTCGATGCGCTGGCCGCGGGCCATCCGGCGATCGCGGTCGAGCCCGCACCCGAAGCTGGCGACGCGCTTTACCAGGCCGAGTCGGTCGTGCCGCGGCTCGCGCCGGAGCCGCCTTTGCCGCCCGCGCCGCCCGAGCGCTGGTGGATCGCGAGCTACTCGGCGTTGCGCCGGGCACACCAGGCGGTCGATGACGAGACCGTGATCGCCTACGGCGCGGACGGCGCAGGTGGTGGGGACGCGGATGCGCCCGGCTGGCCGGCACCGCAGCCGGGCCCGACGGATGCGGCCGAGGACATCTATGCCGACAGCGCGAGCGACGCACCGACGACGGAGGCCGCGTCGGCGCTGTCTCTTTCGCTGGCCGGTGTCGCGGTGCCCGACGCCGGTGGCCTGCATGGCTTTCCACGTGGCGCCGGACCCGGCAGCTTCCTGCACGGCCTGCTCGAATGGCTGGGCCGCCAGGGCTTTGCGCGGGTGCTGGCCGAGCCGGCACTGCAGGCCGATCTGGCCGACCTGGTCGCGCGGCGCTGCAACCTGAGCGGCTGGAGCCATTGGACCGAGCCGCTGCGCGACTGGCTGCTCGGCTGGCTCGCCGCGCCGCTCGACCTGCAGGCGCTCGGTGCCGAATTGACGCCGATCGCCCCGGCGGCACTCGGCCGCGTGCAGATCGAGATGGAGTTCTGGTTCGGCATCGACCGCGTCGACACGCGCGCGCTGGACGCACTGGTGTGCCGCCACACGCTCGGCGGCGTGGCGCGGCCTGCGCTGCTGCCGCAGCAGGTCAACGGCATGCTCAAGGGTTTCATCGACCTGGTGTTCGAACACGACGGCCGCTATGTCGTGGTCGACTACAAGTCCAACTGGCTCGGCCCGGCGGACGCCGACTACACGGCCGAGGCACTGCGCGAGGCGGTGCTGGCGCATCGCTACGAGCTGCAGTACGTGCTCTACGTGTTCGCACTGCACCGGCTGCTGAGCGTGCGCCTGCCCGGCTACGACTACGACCGCCACGTCGGCGGCGCGGCCTGCCTGTTCCTGCGCGGCCATGCGGCGCCCGGCCAGGGGCTGCATGCCGAACGGCCGCCGCGCGTGCTGATCGAGGCGCTCGATGCGCTGTTCCAGGGCGCGGGCGCGGAGGAGGCGCCATGATGGCAGTGACCGCCGTGTCCGCAGTATTTCTCGGTCCGCGCCCCGCGCGGCATGCACCGATGCTCGCCGCCCTCGAACGCTGGGTGGCGGAGGGCTGGCTGCGCGCGCTCGACGCCAGCTTCGCCGACTTCCTCGCGCATCAGGCGCCCGAGGCCGATCCGCTGCTGATCCTGGCCGCCGCGCTGGCCAGTCACCAGCTCGGCCGCGGCCATGCCTGCCTCGACCTGCGCGCCGCGCTCGATGACGCCGAGCGTGCGCTGTCGTTGCCGCCCGAAGGCGACGCCCGAATGCACGGCCACGATCGCGATCGGCCCGATGGGGTGGGCGAGACGCCGCCCGCACAGCCCTCGGCGCTGCTTGCGGGCGTCGATCTGGCGCGCTGGACCGCGGCGCTCGATGCGCCTGCGCTGGTCGGCGACGGGCCGGGCGACACGCCGCTGGTGCGCATCGGCACGCGGCTCTATCTGCGCCGCTACTGGCAGTACGAGCAGTCGGTGCGCGAGGCGATCCTGCGGCGTGTCGAGATGCCCACCGCGGCCGCCGCGCCCGAGGCGCAGGCGACGCTGGCCGCCGCGCTGGGCGTGCTGTTTCCGGCGCGGCCCGGCGGCGCCGTCGACTGGCAGAAGATCGCCTGCGCGCTCGCGGCGCGGCAGCGCTTCGGCATCGTCACCGGCGGTCCGGGCACCGGCAAGACGACCACCGTGGTGCGGCTGCTCGCGCTGCTGCAGCACCTGTCGCTGTCGGCGACCACCGGCGCGCGGCGGTTGCGCATCCGGCTGGCTGCGCCGACCGGCAAGGCCGCGGCGCGGTTGAACGAATCGATTGCCGGTGCGGTCGCGCAATTGCCGCTCGCCGGCCTGCCGGAACCGGAGGCGCTGAGGGACTCGATTCCGACCGAGGTGAGCACTGTGCATCGCCTGCTCGGCAGCCGGCCCGACAGCCGGCATTTCCGGCACGACGCGCAGCATCCGCTGGCGCTCGACGTGCTGGTGATCGACGAGGCCTCGATGCTCGACCTCGAGATGATGGCCGCCGTGTTCGCCGCGCTCCCGCCGCAGGCCTGCCTGATCCTGCTCGGCGACAAGGACCAGCTCGCGTCGGTGGAGGCGGGCGCGGTGCTCGGCGACCTGTGCCAGCGTGCCGATGGCGGCTACTACCGGCCGGACACCGCGGCATGGCTCGCCGCCGTGACCGGCGAGCGGCTGGACGACGCGCTCTGCGACCTCTACGGCGGGCCGCTCGACCAGGCGGTGGTCAAGCTGCGCGTGAGCCATCGCTTCAGCGCCGACAGCGGCATCGGCCAGCTCGCCGAGGCCGTCAACGCGGGCAACGCCACGGCCGCACGGCGTGTGTTCGATGGCCGCTTCGCCGATCTCGCGCGGCGGTCGGCCAGCGACGATCGCGCGTTCCGGCGGCTGGTGGTCGACGGTGCGCCCGCCGCCTTTCCGCAGGGCGAGACGCGCGCTGGCGGTGTGCTGCCGCCGGTCGGCTACCGGCACTACCTCACGCTGATGCACGAGCGCCAGCCGGCGCCCGACGCCACGCAAGTCGCGTTCGACGGCTGGGCGCGCGAGGTGCTCGCGGCCTATGGCCGCTTCCAGTTGCTGTGCGCGCTGCGCAGCGGGCCGCGCGGCGTGGAGGGCCTGAACGCGCGCATCGCGCAGTTGCTGATGGAGGAGCGGCTGATCGAGGCGGCGCAAGGCGGCTGGTACCTGGGCCGGCCGGTGCTCGTCACGCGCAACGACTACGGCCTGGGGCTGATGAACGGCGACGTGGGCGTGACCCTGGCGCTGCCGTCATGGACGGCCGGCAAGCCCGAACCGCAATGGATACTGCGCGTGGCCTTCGCCGCGGGCGACGGGCAAGGCGGCATCCGCTGGGTGCTGCCGAGCCGGCTGCGTGCGGTGGAAACCGTGTTCGCGATGACAGTCCACAAGTCGCAGGGCTCGGAGTTCGCGCATGCCGCGTTGCTGCTGCCCGAGCGCATGAGTCCGGTGCTCACTCGGGAGCTGGTCTACACCGGCATCACGCGGGCGAAGCATTGGTTCACGCTGGCGTCCACGCAGGACGTGCTGCAGGCGGCCATCGCACGGCGGGTCGACCGTGTCGGCGGGCTCGGCAACGGATTGGGTGGCGGGCTTGGCCTTGGCCTCGGCCCGCCTTGACCTTCAGGCGGCCCTGACTTCGAAGAAGGCTTCTTCCGCGCCGCCGAGGTCGCGGAAGCCGGCGGTGCGGGCCAGGTCGTAGGCCTTGGGCCAGGCGCTGGCGAGCGCGAAATCCTCTTTCGACAGGTCTTCTGCGCTGGAGTCGGACGCCACCTGGAAGGCGCGCAGCACGGGGTCGACGCGCTCGCCGAGTGCCTTGTCGAGGGCGCGGCGGAAGCGCTGTTCGGCCTGCTGCTGGGCGTCGAAGGGAAGGCCGGGGAATTCCTGGAGGCTGACGGTGTAGGGCATGGAGGATCCTTGCGGGAGAAAAACGAGGGTTGCGATAAGAACTGTGAATTTATACAGTCTTTATGGCAAATCGTCGATGGGCTCACGCAGGCCCTTGCATGCTTTCGTCTCGTCCTCAGCGCCGCGCCATATCGCGCTGGCTGACCGGCGGCGCGTCGTTGCCCCAGGAACCACGCACCCAGGTCAGCACGTCGGCGATCTGCCGGTCGTCCAGCACATGGCCGAAGGGCGGCATGCCGTAGGGCCGCGGATTGCCCGCGGTGGCCGGCAGGAAGCCGCCGTGCCGCACCATCTGCATCAGGTTCACCGCGCTGTCCATCAGCACGGCACGGTTGCCGGCCAATGGCGGGTAGGCACCGGGTGCGCCCTGGCCCGCATCGCCGTGGCAGTAGGCGCAGCGCTGGGCGTAGATCGTGGCGCCGCGTTCCATGGTGCCCGGGTCGCGCCGCACGGTCGGTGCCGGCGTGGCGGCGGGTGCGGCTTCCGGCAGCTTCTGCAGATAGGCCGCCATGGCCGCCAGGTCGGCGTCGTCCAGGTACTGCGTGCTGCGGAACACCACGTCGGCCATCGGCCCCATCACCGAGCCGCCGGGCGCCGTGCCGGTCTTCAGCAGCTGCACCACGTGCCGTGCTTCCCAGGTCGCGACGCCGGCCTCGCGCGCCGACGTGAGCGAGGGCGCATACCAGTTCTCGACCGGGATCACGCCGCCAGACAGGCCGCGCGCTTCCTCGGTGGCGCCCAGCGCGTTGCGGCTGCCGTGGCAGGCGATGCAGTGGCCCAGGCCCTCGGTCAGGTAGGCACCGCGGTTCCATTCGGCCGGCTGTGCCGGGTCGGGCACGAAGCTGCCCGGCTGGAACGACAGCGCGCGCCACACCGCCAGGGCGGCCTGCGTGTCGTAGGGAAAGCGCAGCTTGTGCGGCCGGTTCGGCGTGGCGTCGGGCGGCAGGCTGCGCAGATAGGCGTAGATGGCATCCGAATCCTCGCGCGTGATCTTGGTGAAGCTCGGGTACGGGAAGGCCGGGTACAGCAGCCGTCCGTCCTTGGCGCGGCCGTTGTGCATCGCGCGCCAGAAGTGCGCCGCGCTCCAGCCGCCGATGCCCTGCTGCGGGTCGGGTGTCAGGTTGGTCGAGAAGATGGTGCCGAAGGGCGTCGCGATGCCGAGGCCGCCCGAATAGGCAGCGGCGCCGCGTGCGCTGTGGCAGCCGGCGCAGTTGCCGGCCAGCGCGAGGTAGCGGCCGCGTTCGACCTGTGCGGGCGTGCTGGCGAAGGGTGCGTCGCCGGTGGGGAGCGGGTCTTCGCCGCGCAGGTTGAGGGCCACCACCGCCGCGGCGGCCAATGCAGCCAGCAGCACGACGGCGAGCAGCAGCGCGATCAGCACCCGGCGCAAGGTGACGCGGCGTGCGGATGGGTTGGGCGCGTTCATCGGCGTGCTCATCGCGTGCCCGCCTCGGGCTGCACCATCGCGCTGCAGGCCATCGGCATCGGTCCGGGCGGCGCCGCCGCGGGCTTGGGGTCGGCGGGCACGGGCTGCAGTGCAAGCCAGCTCGCGACCGCCGTGATGTCGCGGTTGTCCAGCTTGCGGCCGACCTGCGCCATGCAGTCGGGCGCGAGTGCATGGCGCTCGTCGGAAAGCCATGCGCCGAGCTGCGACGACAGGTACAGCCGCGGCAGGCCGACCAGCGCCGGAATGCCGGGCAGCACGCCGGTGAGCGCGCTGCCATGGCATTGCGCGCAGGCCGGTATGCCGCGCCGCGTGTCGCCTTCGAACACCAGCGCCTTGCCGCGTGCCAGCATGTCGGGCGTCGCGTCGCTGCGCGTGGCCGCGGGCGGGTAGGGCAGTTCGAGCGCTGCGAAGTACTCGGCGATCTCGCGCAGGTAGCCGTCCGACAGGTGCTGCACCATGTAGTTCATGTCGGGGTTGGAGCGGCGCCCGTCGCGGAAGCTCATCAGCTGGTTGAAGAGGTAGGTGGCCGGCTTGCCGGACAGCCGCGGGAAGTAGTCGGCGTTGGCGGCTGCGGCCTCGCGCCCGTGGCAGGCGATGCAGGCGGCGACCCGCTGTTCGAGCGTGTCCGGCACGCCGGTGCTGGACGTTGCCGATGATGCGGCTGGCGCCGTCGGCGGTGGCGTGGCCGCATGCACCGCACCGGCAAGGCCGGCCGCGATCCATGCGACCCCGGCCAGCAGTGGCAAGGCCATGCGTGCAAGGGAGCGTGGGAGCTTCATTCTTTCTTGTCTCTCATCGGGTTCTGCCGGCATTGTCGGCCGGGCTCCACGTAAAGTCGCCGTATGCGCAAACATCTCTCTGAAGCGGCTGGCCTGGAGCGGCTCGCCTACGGCTGCGGCGTCGGGCTCGCCGCCGGCTTCGCACCCTGGCCGACCGACGGCCTGGCACGCGGCCTGATCGGCTGGTGCGCCGGCATCGTGGTCTACCTGGCGCTCGCCTGGTGGCTGGCCGAGACCTTCGACGCGCAGCGCACCCGGGCACGCTCCCGGTCGCTCGACCAGCCCAACGTGCTGATCCTGGTGATCATGCTCACCGCGGTGGGCGTGAGCGTCACGGTGATCGCGATGCTGCTGATGCAGGTCAAGCAGATGGACGGGCTGCAGCGCGCCGCCCACATCGCGCTGGGCATGGTGGCGCTGGCAGCGTCGTGGCTGGTGATCCACACGATCTATGCCTTTCACTACGCGCACCGCTACTACCAGCTGGAACAGAGCGACAAGGTGGCAGGCGCCGGGCTCGACTTTCCGGGCAAGCTCGACCCGGACTACTTCGACTTCCTGTATTTCTCCTTCGTGGTGGGCATGACCTCGCAGGTGTCGGACGTGGAGGTCACCTCGCGCGAGATGCGCCGCATCACGCTCGTGCACAGCGTGCTGGCCTTCGCCTTCAACATGCTGGTGCTCGCGCTGTCGATCAACGTGGTGGCGGGCGCGATCTAGCCGCGCGGGCGCGGCTCAGCGGCCGCGGCCCGGCTTCACGAAGCCGGTCGACAACGCCACGCCGCAGACGATCACGCCTGCGCAACCAAGCATCCACGGCGTGACCTGCTCGCCCAGGAAGATCCAGCCATAGATGATCGCGAACACCGGCACCAGGAAGGTCACGGTCAGCGCGCGCGCCGGACCGGCGGTCTCGATCAGCCGGAACAGCAGGATGTAGGCGAGCCCGGTGCAGGCGATGCCCAGTGCCGCGACCGCGAGCCAGGCGCGCAGGCTCGGCATCTGCGTGGGATGCAGCCAGAGCGCGGGCAGCACGAGGAACAGCGTGGCGCCGATCTGCGTGCCGCCCGCGGTCGCCAGCGAGGGCATGCCCATCAGGTAGCGCCGCGTCATGCTGGCCGCGATGCCGTAGCTGGCGCAGGCGCCCAGGCAGGCCAGCGTGGCCCACATGGCCGCGCCGCCGCCCTGTCCGGACTGCAGGCCCGCGTTGCGGCTGGCCAGCGCCGCGACGCCGGCGAAGCCGACCACCAGGCCGACCAGCCGCCAGTTGTCCGGCCGCTCGCGGAACCAGGCCCAGGCCACCAGCGCACCGAACATCGGCGTCGTCGCATTGATCACCGCCGCCAGCCCCGTGTTGATCGTGAGCAGCGCGATCGCGAACAGCGCGAAGGGCAGGCCGGAGTTCATCACGCCGACCGCCAGCGTCGGCTTCCAGCGTGCGGCGAAGGCACCCCAGTGGCCCTTGGCGAGCATCAACGGCAGCAGGACCAGCGCGCCGATGGCGACACGCAGGGCCGCGGTCGGCAGCGCGCCGAATTCGGCTCCGCCGATGCGCATGAACAGGAAGGAAGCGCCCCACAGCGCGCCCAGCAGGACGAGGTCGATCAGCCAGCGGCGCGACAGCGCGCCGCCGGCGGGTGTTGTGGCGGCAGGTGGGGGTGCGGACGTGGACTTGGGCACCGTGGCGTTGCTGCGGGCGTTCAACGGGCGCCCTCCAGTGCGAGCAGCGCGGTCTTGCGGTCGAGGCCGCCGGCATAGCCGGTCAGCGAACCGTCGGCGCCGACCACGCGGTGGCAGGGCACGATCACGCTGATCGGATTGCGCCCGACCGCGGCGCCCACGGCGCGCACGGCGGCCGGCCGATCGATGCGGGCGCTCAGCAGGCCGTAGCTGGTCGTCTCGCCAGCGGGTATCGCGAGCAGTGCCTGCCACACGGCCTGCTGGAAGGCCGTGCCGTGCGACAGGTCGAGCGGCAGGTCGAAGCTGTTGCGCCGGCCGGCGAAGTAGTCCTGCACCTGGGCGGCAGCCGCTTGCAGCACCGGGTCGGCGTCGTCGGGCTGCCAGCCGGTCATGTCGGGCCAGTGGCGCTGGGCGTCGAACCAGAGGCCGGCCAGGCCGGCCGGCGTCGCGGCCAGCGTGATGCCGCCGAGCGGGCTGTCGATGTGCTGCATGCGCAGCGCGGTGTTCCTGAATTTCATGGTGCGTCGGGCGTTGCCGCCGGAGTGGGTCGGGTGATGGGGGCGCGCGGTGCCTGCCAGGCGCGCAGCACGGCATAGCCGCGCCAGGGCCGCCAGGCCTGCGAGGCTTCGGCCGCGGCGCGCGCCGAACTCACGCCCAGCGCCTTTTGCAAGGCCACGTCGCCGGAGGGGAAGGCATCGGGCCAGCGCAAGGCGCGCATCGCGATGTACTGCGCAGTCCAGTCGCCGATGCCGGGCAACGCCTGCAGCGCGGCCAGCGTCGCCGGCACGTCGGCGCCGGCATGCAGGGCCAGCCGTCCGGCCACGCTTTCGCGCGCCAGCGCCTGCAATGCGGCCTGCCGCTGCTTGACGATGCCGAGGCTGCCCAGCGCATCGCCGCTCGCTGCCGCCAGGGCCGTCGGCGTCGGGAACAGGCGGTCGAGCCCGGCGATCGGCGTCACGACCGGCTCGCCGAAGGCCTCGACCAGCCGCGCGCCGAGCGTGCGCGCCGCGGCCACGGTGATCTGCTGGCCCAGCACCGCGCGCACCGCGAGCTCGAAGCCGTCGACCGTGCCCGGCACGCGCAGGCCGTCGCCGTCGGGGAAGGCCTCGTGCAGCACCGCGTTGATCGCCATCGGTTCGGCATCGAGGTCCAGCATGGCGCGCACACGGCTGATCACGATCGGCAGCACGGCGGCCAGCGATTCGGCGACGGCCAGGCAGAGCTGCTCGCGTGGCATGTCGAAGTGCAGCCGCAGCCAGCCGGTGTGCGTCTGGCCGGCGTGGCTCACGCGCAGCGTTCGCGCGAAGAAGGCGCCGTGCTTGTCGGTGCCGGCCAGTTCGACGCCGCGCAGGCTGCGCTTCGCGAGAAAGCCGAGCATGGCGTCGGCGTCATAGGGCGGACGCAGGCCGAGCCGCACGTCGATCGTGTCGGCACGTGCCGCACCTTCGCGGCCGGCCCGGCGCAGCGCGCTGGGGTTGAGTCCGTAGTGCGCACCGAAAGCCGCATTGAAGCGCCGCACGCTCGCGAAGCCGCTGGCCAGCGCGACCTGCGCCATCGGCAACCGTGTGTCGGCGATGAGCTGCTTGGCGGCCAGCAGCCGGCGCGTCTGCAGGTACTGCAGCGGCGACACGCCGAACTGGACTTCGAAGATGCGCCGCAGATGCCGGTCGCTCACGCCCAGCCGCGCCGCGATCTGTGCGGCGCCCGGGCCGTCCTCGGGCCAGGCGTCGGGTTCGTCGATCAGCCGTGCCGCCTGCAAGGCGAGGATGCGCGATGCGTCCTCGGTCGACCAGCTGGCGGCGCGCGGTGCGAGCTCCGGCCGGCAGCGCAGGCAGGGCCGGAAGCCGGCCGCCTCGGCCTGCGCGGCATGCTTGTAGAACCGGCAGTTCTCGCGGCGCGGCAGCTTCACGCGGCAGACCGGGCGGCAGTAGATGCCGGTCGAGGTCACCGCCGTGAAGAAGGTGCCGTCGAAGCGCGCGTCGTGCGCCTTCATGGCGAGGTAGCAGGCGTCGCTCTCGAGTCCGGCGGTGGGTTCGGCATCGGTGTGCATGCGGTCGATCATACGGTTGCGCATGCTCTGGACTGGCCGTTTCCGGACATTTGGGCGACGCATCGCGTGCCTACAATGGACGCAGTTTCTTGCAATCTTCCAGGATGTTTTTCATGCAGCTCAGCGCGTCGATCTTCAAGGCCTATGACATTCGCGGCGTCGTGCCCAGTACGTTGAATCCGGAGATCGCCGAAGCGCTGGGCAAGGCCTTCGGCAGCGCCGCACGGGCGGCCGGTGAAAAGAGCGTGGCGGTGGGCCGCGACGGCCGCCTGTCGGGCCCGTCGCTGGTCGAGGCGCTGATCCGCGGCCTGATCGCCACCGGCGTCGAGGTGATCGACGTCGGCGCCGTCACCACGCCGATGCTGTACTTCGCCGCCCACACGCTGTGCACCAGCGGCATCCAGCTCACCGGCAGCCACAACCCCAAGGACTACAACGGCTTCAAGATGATCATGGCCGGCCGCGCGATCTACGGCGACGAGATCCAGGCGCTGCGCCGCGTGATGGAAGCCGACAGCGCCACGCTCGCCCCCGGCGGCAGCGTGCGCAAGGTCGACGTGACCGAGGCCTACACCCAGCGCATCGTGGGCGACATCCAACTCGCGCGCCCGATGAAGATCGTGGTCGACTCGGGCAACGGCATCGCCGGCGCCTCGGCCCCGGCCATCCTGCGCGCCATTGGCTGCGAAGTCACCGAACTCTTCAGCGAAGTCGACGGCAACTTCCCCAACCACCATCCGGACCCGAGCAAGCCCGAGAACCTCAAGGACCTGATCGCCGCGCTGCAGGCCGGCGACGCCGAACTGGGCCTGGCCTTCGACGGCGACGGCGACCGCCTGGGCATCGTCACCAAGGACGGCCAGAACATCTACCCCGACCGCCAGATGATGCTGTTCGCGCAGGACGTGCTGTCGCGCGTGCCGGGCGGCACCATCCTGTTCGACGTGAAGTGCTCGCAGCGCCTGGCGCCCGCGATCGAGGCGGCCGGCGGCGTGGCGATGATCTACAAGACCGGCCACTCGCTGATCAAGGCGAAGATGAAGGAGATCGACTCGCCGCTGGGTGGCGAGATGAGCGGCCACATCTTCTTCAAGGAGCGCTGGTTCGGCTTCGACGACGGCACCTACGCGGGCTGCCGCCTGCTCGAGATCCTGAGCAAGAGCCCGGACGCGGGCGCGGTGCTGAACGCGCTGCCGACGAGCTTCTCGACGCCCGAGCTGAACGTGGCGTGCGCCGAAGGCGAGCCGCACGGGCTGGTCGAGCAACTGGTGAAGAAGATCGACTTCCCGGCGCCGGCGAAGCTGTCGACCATCGACGGCGTGCGGGTGGACTGGCCGGACGGCTTCGGCCTGATCCGCGCATCGAACACGACGCCGGTGCTGGTGATGCGCTTCGAGGGTCACACCGAAGAGGCGCTGCACCGCATCGAGGGCGACATGATGGCGCTGCTGAAGTCCGTGAAGCCCGACGCCACGTTGGCGGCTGCGGCGCACTGAGCAGGAATCGGTCGGCTTTGCGTTCGCTGCTGCTGCGCCTCTATGGCGCGTTCACTTTCCTTGTCCAGCCGGTCGTGCGGCGCAAGTTGCGCAAGCGCGCCGTGGCCGAGCCCGGCTACGCGGTGGCGGTCGAGGAGCGTTTCGGCCACTACGACGCCGCGGCGACCGGCACCGGCTGGTGCTGGGTGCATGCCGTGTCGCTCGGCGAGTCGCGCGCCGCGGGCATCCTGATCGCCGAACTACGGCGCCAGCAGCCGGGCATTCCGATCCTGCTCACGCACGGCACGGCGACCGGCCGCGAGGAGGGCGCCAAGCTGCTCGAGCCCGGCGATCTGCAGGTCTGGCAGCCCTGGGACACGCCCGGCGCGGTCGATCGCTTTCTCACACGCTTCGCGCCGCGCATCGGCGTGCTGATGGAAACCGAGGTCTGGCCGGTGATGGTCGCTGCGTGCGCCGAGCGGCGCATTCCGCTGGTGCTGGCGAACGCGCGGCTCAATGCGAAGTCGCTCGCGTCCGCCGAGCGGCTCGGCTGGCTCGCGCGGCCGGCCTATTCGTCGCTGGCCGCCGTCTGGGCGCAGACCGAGGCCGACTCGCATCGACTGGTGTCGCTCGGCGCCAAGGTCGCAGGCGTGTTCGGCAATCTCAAGTTCGACGCCACGCCCGATGCGCGGCAGCTTGCGGCCGCGACGAAATTCCGCACGCAGCTGCCGAAGCCGCTGGTCGTGCTCGCGAGTTCGCGCGATGGCGAGGAGCAGATGTTCCTCGATGCGCTCAAGCGCTTCGGTGCGGGTGCGCCGCTGCCGCCCGAGCAGCCGGGCGTGCAGTCGATCGCGCGCCAGGTGGCGGGCGTGCAATGGATGATCGTGCCGCGCCATCCGCAGCGTTTCGACGAGGTGGCTGCGCTGATCGAATCGAACGGTTTCGGCGTCGCACGCCGCAGCACGGCGGGTGCGCCCGCGGAGCAGGAGATCTGGCTCGGCGATTCGCTCGGCGAGATGGCCCTTTACTACGGGCTGGCCGACGTCGCGATGCTGGGTGGCAGCTTTGCGCCGCTCGGCGGGCAGAACCTGATCGAGGCCGCGGCCTGCGGCTGCCCGGTGGTACTCGGGCCGTCGACCTTCAATTTCTCGGAGGCGGCCGAACTGTCGCTGGCCGCGGGTGCCGCCGTGCGGGTCACGAACATGGAGCAGGCCGTGAAGACCGCGCTCTCGCTGGTCGCCGACGCCTCGCGCCGTGAAGCCATGGCCGAAGCCGCGCTGGCCTTCGCATCGGCCAACCGCGGTGCTTCCGAGCGCACCGCGAAGGCGATCCTCGCGATCGCCGAATCGACGGTCGCCGCGCCGGTGCTCGACGACCGGCCCGAACCCAGCCTCGACTGAGGCCTGCTGCTTCAGCGTGCCGTCGCCAGTGTGAGGTTGATCGGCGCCAGATCGGACGCCGTCAGCGTGCCGTTGGCCTGCCGCAGCTTCAAATTGCCGAGCAGCACGTTGTAGCGCGCGAGCGCCAGGTCGCGCTTCGTCTGGTAGAGCTGGCTCTGCGAATTGAGCACGTCGATGTTGATCCGCACGCCGACCTGGTAGCCGAGCTTGTTAGCGTCCAGCGCACTCTGGCTCGACGCCTCGGCAGCTTCGAGCGCCTTCACCTGGCCGGCACCCGAGATCAGGCCGAGGTAGGCCGCGCGCGTGGCTTGCGTCACGTTGCGGCGCGTGGCTTCGAGCGTGGAGCGCGACTGGTCCTCGAGCGCCAGCGTCTCGCGGATGCGGTTCTCGGTGGCGAAGCCCGCGAACAGCGGCACGGTCAGCGTGACGCCGACCTGGGCACCGTTCACGCGCGTGCCGATGGTGGTCAGGTTCGTGCCTTCGGGGCTGCGCGTGACGCTGTAGCCGAGCGTGGCGTCGATGGTCGGCTTGTGCCCGGCTTCCGCCTTCTTCACTTCGAGCCCCGCGACATCGACGCCCAGCAGCGCCTGGCGGATGGCGGGGTGCACGCCTTCGGCCTGCATCACCCAGGCGTTCATGTCGGCTGGGTCGGGCGCGGGCAGGGCCACCGGCGTGGCGAGCGGCAGCGGCGCGCTGCCGGTGCGTCCGACCAGCTGGTCGAGCGCCAGCTTGCGCACCTGGAGTTCGTTCTCGGCGGCGATCTCCTGCGCGATCACGAGGTCGTAGCGCGCCTGCGCCTCGCGCGAGTCGGTCACGGTCGATGTGCCGACCTCGAAGTTGCGCTTGGCCGAGGCCAGTTGTTCGGCCACCGCGGCCTTCTGCGCACGCACCAGCCCGAGCGAGTCCTGGCTGCCCAGCACGTCGAAATAGGTTTGGCTCACGCGCACGATCAGGTCCTGGTCGGCGCTGGTCAGCACGGCTTCGGCGATCACGGCCTGGCGCTTGCCTTGCTCGTAGGTCGCCCAGTTGGCCGGCCGATAGAGCGGCTGCGACGCGTTGATGCCGACGGTCTGCGTCGTGTAGTCGCGTGGACCCGACGAGCGCGGCGCGCCCGCGATCACGTCGATGTCGAGATCGGTGCGCGAGGCGCTCGCGCTGGCCGCGACGCTCGGCAGGATGCCGGCCTTGGCTTGCGCGGCGCGGGCCACGCTGGCTTCGTACTGCGCGCGGGCGCCCTGGTAGGTGGCGTCATAGCTCCGTGCCGACTCGTACAGCTCGACCAGGCTCTGGCTGTGGGCCGGCAGGGCGAGCGCGGCGACGAGGGCCGCCGCGAGAGGAAGAAGTCGAGGCACGGGCATGAAGAGTCCTGGGGAGCGAAGAATCAGTAGCGCGGCACCGCCGCTTTCATCTCAGTAACGCGGCACCGCCGCGTCGTGCGTCGCGGACCAGGCGTCGATGCCGCCTGCCACGTTCGCCACATGTTCGAAGCCGTTCTGCACCAGGAAGGCGGCGACGCGCTGGCTGCGTGCGCCGTGGTGGCAGAGACAGGCGATGCGTTGTCCCGCGTCGAGTTCGGCCAGCCGGCCTGGAATCTCGTTCATCGGGACGGCCACCAGCGTGAAGCCCTCGGGCGCCACGCTGGCGGTCTGCAGTTCCCAGGGCTCGCGCACGTCGAGCAGCACCGGCGCTGCTGTGGCGTCGTGTGCGAACCAGGCGGCGAGGTCGGCGGGGCGGACTTGGTCGATCATGTCAGTGGCGTCCCGCCGGCTCAGAAGGCGAAGCGCGAGGGCTCGGGGAAGCCGAGCAGACGCGGTGCGATGGTGTCCCACGGCTGGATGGTTTCCCACTTGCCTTCGCTCACGCGCGTGACGAAATGCGCGCGCATCATCGGCTCCTCGCCGACGATCGCTGCGAGGCGGCCACCGACCTTGAGCGAACCCAGCAGGTTCTGCGGAATGCGGGCGACCGAGCCGCTCAGCACGATCACGTCGAAGCTCGGGCCGCTGGGCAGCGGCGTGGCGCCGTCGGCATTGCGCACCTCGACGTTGGTCACGCCGTTGCGTGCGAGCGTGGTGGCGGCGCGAGCGGCCAGCACCGGGTCGATCTCGAGCGACAGCACGCTGGCTGCGCGGTGGGCGAGCAGCGCGGCCATGAAGCCGGAGCCGGTGCCGATCTCGAGCACCGACTCGTGCTTCTGCACGTGCAGGTCCTGCAGCGTGCGGGCCTCGACGCGGGGCGACAGCATGATCTGGCCGGGCAGCGAGACGCCGTTGGCGCCTTCCAGCGGCAGCTCCATGTCGAAGAAGGCGAGGGCACGGTGCGCTTCGGGCACGTAGTCCTCGCGACGGATCTGCGCGAGCAGGTCGAGGATCTCGAGATCGAGCACGTCCCAGGGACGGATTTGTTGCTCGATCATGTTGAAGCGCAGTTGCGCAAGGCTGGCGGGGGTGTTCATAGGGGCTCTTTCCTTTTGTGGGCTCAGGACAAACCTTCAATTTTAGGCGCCGGGGGCGCCACGTTGGGGTTTGCCCGAGGTTGGGGCCCCCGGCTCGGCGAGCAGCCCGCGCAGCACGATGCCGGTCTGGACCGCCAGATAGGTTTCAGGGTCCAGTTCGGCCTGGCCGTCGATGCAGACGTTGACCGAGTGCTTCCACAGCATCAGGAAGAGCATCGGGGCGATCACGGCGTAGATCGCATGGTCGACGTCGATCGGTGCGAATTCGCCGCTGTCGATGCCGCGCCGCAGGATGCGGCGAATCAGGTCGTGCCCTGGATGGACCACCTGCTTGCGATAGAACTCCGCCAGCTCGGGGAAGTTGCGGCCCTCGCTCAGCATGAGCTTGGTCAGGCCGGAGGCCTTGGTGGATGCGACGCGCTCCCACCAGACGCGCATGCAGTAGCGCAGCATCTCGGCGGTGCTGCCTTCGAAAGCCTCGAATTCCTGGTTCCAGCCGGCGAAGAGGCTCGCGAGGTTCTCGACCACGACCGCCTTGAACAGCTCTTCCTTGCTCGGGAAGTACAGGAACAGCGTGCCCTTCGACACGCCGGCGCGGGCCGCGACTTCTTCGGAGCGCGTGGCGGCAAAGCCCTTTTCGACGAACAGGTCAAGGGCGGCCTCGAGCAACTCGCCAGGGCGCGCTTCCTTGCGCCGCTCGCGCTTGGCGCGCACCGGGCAGAGCTTGTCGGCGAGAAATCGGCGAGGTGAGGACATCGAGGCAGCGAGGGGAACGAACGGCAGAATTGACGGTGGTGATGCCAGGAACAGAAGAAACGGCGTTGGCAGAACTGCTACTGACTGACGGGTTAGTAATGTAGTGAGCTGCATCCGCTCCGTCAAGCCGCGACAATCACGGGCTCGCCTTTCTGCAACCTGCCGGAGCCACGCCATGTCCCAGTCTTCATCGTCGACCGAAACCATCACCTTGGGTGGTGGTTGCTTCTGGTGCACCGAAGCGGTGTTCGATCGCGTGCAGGGCGTGGTGGACGTGGAGTCCGGCTATTGCAATGGCGAGGTGATCAATCCGAGCTACGAGCAGGTCTGCACCGGCCGTACCGGACATGTCGAGGTCGTCAAGGTGGCGTTCGACACGGCGCAGATCTCGCTGCGCGAGATCCTCGAGATCTTCTTCGTGATCCATGATCCGACGACGTTGAACCGCCAGGGCAACGACGTCGGCACGCAATACCGCAGCGGCATCTACACCACCAGCGATGCGCAGAAGCAGGTTGCCGAATCGGTGATCCGCGAGATCGCCGACAGCGGCACCTACCGCGCGCCGATCGTGACCGAGGTCGTGCCGCTCGCCAATTACTCGACCGCCGAGGCTTACCATCAGGACTATTTCCTGAATCACCCGAACCAGGGCTACTGCGCCTTCGTGGTTGGCCCGAAGGTCGAGAAGTTCCAGAAGACCTTCGCGGCCCGGGTGAAGTCCTGATCCGCTGATCTTTCGTCCTCGCGTGCATCGTTCCTCCGTCGTCTTCCCTCGCCACCCGGCTGCGCTGATCCTTGCGCTGGCCGTGGCGCTGTGGCTCGCCTCGACGCTGGGGCTGGTGCACCGCACGCTGCACGTGCCCGGGCTGAATCCGCCGGCCACCTTGCAGTCCGCGACGCCGGCCAGCCTGGCCGACGTTGCAGCGTCCGCCGTTGTCGACAGCATCGTGAAGCGCGAACCCTTGCGGCATGCGCCGCACGGGCTTGCCGTGCTGTTCGGCGATCACTCGGATGCCGACTGCCGTCTCTACGACCAGTTGGCGCACGGCACGGCGATGCCGGCCGTACCTTTCGTCGCATTGCCGGTGTCGTTGCCGGCCGCCACCTTCGCGTGGCTGCAGGGCGAAATCTTCGCCCGCTGGGTCGCGCTGCTGCGTGCCCGCGGCCCGCCCTCGGCTCGCTGAATCTTCCTGTCAGGTTTCACGGTTCGCCGCACCCGGTTCACGGGTGCGGCGCGCTGCCCTATCGATTCAACGAGTCTTCATTCCCATGTCTTTCCGATTCCATCGCAGCGCTGTCGCGCTGGCCGCCGCTTCCGCCCTGTCCCTCCTGGCCTGGCCCGCCCTTGCACAGAGCGACGCCACCGCGCCCAGCCTGAAGGAGGTCACCGTCACCGGCAACCCACTGGGCGCCACGGAGCTGATCGCGCCCACCGACAAGCTGCAGGGCGACGCCTTGCTGCTGCGCTCCGACTCGACGCTGGGCGAAACGCTCAACAACATGCCCGGCGTGAGCAGCAGCTACTTCGGCCCGAACGCCAGCCGGCCGATCGTGCGCGGCCAGGACGGCGACCGCATCCGCATCCTGCAGAACGGCGGCACCGCGCCCGACGCGTCGGCGTTGAGCTACGACCATGCGGTGCCGGTCGACGCCTTGGTCACCGAGCGCATCGAAGTGCTGCGCGGCCCGTCGGCGCTGCAGTACGGCGGCAGCGCCGTCGGCGGCGTGGTCAACGTCATCGACAACCGCATTCCGAGCGAGCCGCTGAACGGCTTCGGCGGCCGTGCCGACATGGGCTACGCGACCGGCAACAAGGAGAAGAGCGGCGGCGTGGTGCTCGAAGGCGGCAACGACCGCTATGCGCTGCACGTCGATGCCTTCGACCGGAAGTCCGACGACGTGTCGGTGCCGGTCGATCTCGAATGCGCCAAGCCCGGCTCGCCCACGCTGGCGCGCAAGATCTGCAACTCCGCCAACAGCGCGCATGGCGGCGCGATCGGCGGCAGCCTGTTCTTCGATCAGGGCTGGATCGGCGCATCGGCCAGCACCTACCGCAGCACCTACGGCACCGTGGCCGAGGACGACGTGACCATCGGCATGCAGTCCGACCGTTACGCGCTGGAAGGCGAATGGCGTCCGGGCGGCTTCTTCACCAGCGTGCACGCCAAGCTCAGCCACACCGACTACAGCCATACCGAGTACGAGGGCGCCCAGGCTGGCACCACCTTCGCCAACAAGAGCGACGACCTGCGCATCGAGGCGCGCCACCAGAAGATCGGCAACGTCGAAGGGCTGATCGGCTTCACGAGCGAACGCGGCCGCTTCTCGGCCGACGGCGAAGAAGCCTTTGCACCGCACAGCCTGACGCAGTCGAATGCGTTGTTCCTGCACGAAGAGCTCGCGACGTCCTGGGGTCGCTTGAGCTTCGGTGCGCGCACGGAGCAGACCAAGGTCACGTCCTTCGGTTATCCGGACGATCTGTCGATCACGCGTTTTGCGACCGGCGAGCGCAGCTTCAACCCGCACAGCGCGGCCTTCGGCGCACTGGTGAACGTGGCGCCGCAATGGCAGCTGACGTCGAACCTCGCATACACCGAGCGCGCGCCCAAGGACTACGAGCTGTTCGCCAACGGCCCGCACGTCGCAACCGCGGCATGGGAGCTCGGCGACGACACATTGCAGAAGGAGCGTTCGCTCGGCCTGGATGTGGGCGCGCAATGGAAGTCGGGCGCGAACACGGCGCGGGTGAATGCCTACGTCACGCGCTTCCGCAACTACATCGGCCTGACCGCGACCGGCAATCAGCTCGACGAGGAGGGCGCTCTCGCGGCGCCCGGCGCCAGCGACACGTTGGCCGAGTACGTCTACAACGGCGTGCGCGCGCGCTTCACGGGCATCGAGGCCAGCGGCAATCTGCAGTTGCTCGGCGCCGACGGTTTCTCGCGCGCGGCCGATGGCTCGACACTCGACCTCGAATGGCGCGGCGACCTGGTGCGCGCGACCAACACCGACACGGGCGAACCGCTGCCGCGCATCTCGCCGCTGCGTGTGGGCGCGACGCTGGCCTATGGCAACGGGCCGTGGGGCGCGCGCTTCGGTTTCGACAGCTATGCCGCGCAACACCGCGTGCCTGCCGAGGGCGATCGCGAGACGTCCGGCTACACGCTCTGGAACGCCGCGTTCACCTACCGCATGAAGGCGGGCGGGGCCAACCTCACCTGGTATGCGCGGCTGGACAACCTGACGAACCGATTGGCCTACAGCGCGACGTCGATCCTGACGACCACCGTCTATCCGGCCGCGCCGCTGCCGGGCCGCTCGCTCAAGGTCGGACTGCGCGCGACCTTCTGATGTCCGATTGATCGTTTTCGCCGCGGCGCGGCGGGTATCCTCGCCGCGGTGAACTCATCGGTCGTTTCCTCTCTCCTGCCTGTCGTCCTGCTGATCGCCGTCGGCTTTTTCGCGGGGCGCATGCGATGGGTCGGTGGCGGTGCCGTCCGTGATCTGTCGAACCTGATCTTCCTGCTGCTCGCGCCGGCGCTGTTGTTCCGCGCGATGAGCACCGTGCAGGTCCAGCAACTGAGCCTCAAGCCGGTTGCCGCATATTTCATCGGTGCCGGCCTCATCTTCGTCGTCACCATCGCCTGGCGCGGCTTCAACCGCACGTCGGCTGTGCTGGCACTGGCCAACACTTACAGCAACACCACGATGATCGGCATTCCGATCATCAGCCTGGCCTATGGGGCGGAAGGCATGGTGCTGCTGCTGACCCTGATCTCGCTGCATTCGCTGGTGCTGATGACGGGCGCGACGCTGCTGATCGAACTGGCCGTTGCCAACGAGCAGGCGGCGAGGCATGGCGGGAGCCGCTCCATGCGCTCCACGCTGCGCACTGCCGGCCGCGCATTGCGCAATGCCATCATCCATCCGGTTCCGTTGCCGATCATCGCGGGGCTGTTGTTTGCGCAGACCGGGCTCACGATGCCTCCTTTCCTGGACACGCCGATCCTGCTGCTGGGCCAGGCCTTCACGCCGGTGGCGCTGGTCATGGTCGGCATCACGCTGGCGCTGACCCGTGTCGGGGAGCATTGGCGCAGCGCGCTGCAACAGGTCGCGATCAAGAATCTGGTGCACCCGTTGCTCGTGTTCGGCGCAGGCTGGTTGCTGGGCGTGCGAGGGTTCCAGCTGGCCGTCATGACATTGGCCGGCGCGTTGCCGATGGGCGCGAACGTGTTCCTGTTCTCGCAGCGCTATCGGACGGCAGAGGAACTGGTGACCGCAAGCGTCGTGGTCTCGACCGGGCTGGGCTTGTTGACCGTGTCCATCGTGTTGGCGCTGACACAGCTGTTGCTGTAGGTATCCGCCGACATGCCGTTGCGCAGACGGCCGATGCAGCAGCTTCTTCGGCGCGGTTCTGCTCCTCGGGATAAAACCGACGGAGACAACCCATGACGCGTGAAGCGATTTTTTGTTTCGACACGGCGACCGTGCGATTCGCCATTTACCCGGACGGCTTTGACGGCGCTCGGGTCATTGCCCAGATCAGCGAATTTCCATTGCGCGATCTCTTTGGTGCCGATGGCGGCGGCGACACGTTGATTGCCGCCTATGACCGCCATGCACAGGCCATCGACGCTGCAGCGCTGCGCTGCTATCGCGCCGACACCCGCAAGCCGATCGTGCTGCAGACAGCGGACTTCGCGCTGGAATCTGTCCATCTGCCGGATCGGCGGACGCCTGTCGTGCCGAGTCGCGTGGAAGTTACCCGACCTGCTGCCAATCACGTTCTGCCGTCCACGCTCGCGGCCTGATGGCGTGAGCCGGTGGCGATGGTCGGTTCGTCTGCGCAGGCGGTCCGGCGTTTTCTTGACGACAGGCGAGGCTTCAGGTGCCTGCCGCGAATCTCTTGATGGGTGGGGTGCGGGCTCTCGGGCTCTTTCAGGCAGGCCAAGCGCTCGACCGTAATGAGACCCTTGCTTTGGGCAATCGCCCTGCAGCATTCCTGGAGGCAGCTGGCAGTCAGTAACCGTAATTTACACTTGCGAGCACTGATCCCCATTTCTTGCCCACTCTGAAGGAGTTGCCAGTGGCTGGCCTCGAATTTCCAACCCAAAAGAAACCCGAAGCACAGTCCGCCGAAAGTGCGTTCGGCGGGTTGCCCACGCCCGCCTGGGCAATGGCAAAACCGAAGGCTGCCGCTGCAGAGAAAAAGCAAGATGCAGCGCCTTCCAAGAAGTCTGCCGGATCCGGCAAGCCGAAAGTCGAGAAGGAAAAACTGCGACACGCCTTCGGTGCAGTCTTGACGCTCGAAGCATTGCTGGCGTTGGTGGCCGTTGCCGCTTTTGCCATCGTGATCGCGCTGGTCTGCTGGTTCTGGCCTGATCTCAACTGGATGATCCGGCAGTACCTCTGAGGAGGTCGGCGGCAGATCCGATGCCGACGTCATCGGGCACTTCACTTGGCATGGCTCGCGCCGGAATGCTGAAAAAGATGATGTATAATCGAAGACTTAGCCGGTGTAGCTCAGTCGGTAGAGCAGCTCATTCGTAATGAGAAGGTCGGGTGTTCGATTCATCTCTCCGGCACCAATATAGATAAAGTCTTGTCACCATCAATCGATGGCGACAAGACTTTTTTTTGGCCGAAACAAAAGCGCGCGATGGGTTTCGGGCTTCGGGTTTTGGCGAGCGTGAATATTGGCCATGGCAGCTCAACGCATTTGCGAAAGATGCAGGCTTGCTGATGACGCTGATGGGATTCAAATAAATCGGCGATTTATTTGGCCTGTCCGGAGGGGATCGAACCCCCGACATTCGGCTTAGAAGGCCGATGCTCTATCCAACTGAGCTACGGACAGGTAATTGGTGCGAACACTTCGGGTTACCGAAATATCGTTGATGCGTATTGGCCGCAGACGACATCTGCGCGGCGGTGCGATTCTAACGTCGGCTCCCCTGTCGTCCGGCTTCTCTCAGTCCGCGGCCCGTCGAGGAGCGACAATTCTTCCTGTCTCTCTAGGAGCATCGGCTTGCATCGAACTGAAATCCAATCAGGCAGGAGAAGAGCGGCGTGGGTCGTGGCGACGGCCGCGCTGCTTCTCGCGGGCTGTGCCGCGCCGGTGAGCACCATGGCCGATTTGCGTTCGCCGCAACATGCGACCGGAGGTGTCGCGATTGCATGCGGCAGCTACATGCAACTGGCGCGCTACTGGAACGACAGTGCGCGGACCAATGGATCGGGAAAGGCCGTCGGCTCGCTGAACGTGGTGCTGGCCGATGGCCGTGCGGAGATCACGATCGGCAGCGGCCCGTACTACGGCCTCATCGAACTCAAGGACCTGGGGCGCAACACAACCCGCGTCACGAGCTATGCGAGCGGCATGGCCGGTGCGCAGATACTGGTCTGGCGTCATCAGATCCTGGCGGCACATCAAGCAGCGCCGGGCCTGGTCACCTGTCCGTCGGCCGCGGATGTGTGAAACCCAAGTGCGCGGTGTATGCCTACGTCGGGTCGCCTCGGTGCTTCTTAGCGTCCATGGTGCTGCAGTCGCGTGACTGCTGTCCCTTCAACTTCATGGAGTCGCATCGACATGACCAAACCCCAACCGTCGCCGGACGATCCGGCCCAACTGCCCGTTGAACCCGAATTTCCCACCGACGAGCATGGCGACAAGCCAGGTTCCGAGGACGGCGAACCAGGGTTGGACGAGAACGCGGCCGGCTTCGTGAAGCCCCGGCTTTGAGCAGGGTGTGCGCCGGGCCGAAGCCGCGCTGAACGAGGTCGCGGAAGTCGATCAGGTCGTCGAACTGCACGTGTGCGACCTGCCGTTCCGCAGCCCATGGCCCTGCGTACGCCGACGAGGCGCGTCTGATGGAAAATGCCGATGACGGTTCCGGTGGCGCGTGTATCCGCCATCCTCGAATCGAACCCAACCCTCAACGACATTCCAATGGACCTCATGACACACGCCGCTGACCGCGTCTCCGTGGCGCCGATGATGGACTGGACTGATCGGCATTGCCGCTATCTCCATCGACTCCTCACACAACGCGCGCTGCTCTACACCGAGATGGTCACGACTGGCGCATTGGTGCACGGTGATGTGCCGCGCCATCTGCGTTTCAACATCGAGGAGCACGCCGTGGCGCTGCAGCTCGGCGGCAGCGAACCGGCCGACCTGGCGCATTGCGCGCGCCTGGGCGAAACCTGGGGCTACGACGAGATCAACCTGAACTGCGGCTGTCCGAGCGAGCGCGTGCAGCGGGGCGCTTTCGGCGCCTGCCTGATGAACGAGCCTCAACTCGTGGCCGATTGCGTCAAGGCGATGGTCGACGTGACCGCGCTCCCGGTCACGGTCAAGCACCGTATCGGCATCGACAAGTCCGAGAGCTATGAGTTCGTGCGCGACTTCGTCGGAACGGTCAGCGAAGCGGGATGCAGGACTTTCATCGTGCACGCGCGCAATGCATGGCTCAAAGGCCTGTCGCCCAAGCAGAACCGCGAAGTTCCGCCGCTGCGTTATGAAGTCGTGCATCGCCTGAAGCACGATTTCCCCGCGCTGCGTTTCTCGATCAACGGTGGCATCGCGCAAAGCGGCCAGGTGCACGCGCAGCTGCGTCTGCTCGACGGTGTCATGGTGGGCCGCGAGGCGTACCACAATCCGTGGTGGCTGGCCGAATGGGACACGGCGTTCTTCGGCGAGCCGACGCGCGCGTTGTCACGCGAAGATGTCGAGCGCCAGATGTGCGACTACATGGTCCTCGAGGCCGCGAGACACGGCACGCCGTGGTCCAACATCGCGCGCCACATGCTCGGCTTGCGCAACGGCCTGCCGGGCGCTCGCCGCTGGCGCCAGGTCTGGAGCGATCACAGGCTCAAGCAGCTCGATCCGCATGCCGTGATGGCCATGGCCCACATGCCGAGCGGAGCGGAGGCGGAGATCGCCTGAGGTTCAGGCCGGCTCAGGCGGGAGCCGAGCGGTCTTCGTGAAAGCGCGCCAGGAAGGCCCGCGTGGCTTCTTCGTTCGGTGCGTCGATGACCTGGCGGGCCGGGCCACACTCGACGATCACGCCGTCACGCATGAAGGCCACCTGGTCGGCCACCTCGCGCGCGAACGACATCTCGTGCGTGACGATCAGCATGGTCATGCCGTCCTCGGCCAGTACCTTGATGACGCGCAGCACCTCGCCGACGAGTTCGGGGTCGAGGGCGGATGTCGCTTCGTCGAACAGCATCACCTGCGGTTCCATCGCCAGCGCCCGCGCGATGGCGACGCGCTGCTTCTGCCCGCCCGAGAGCCGGTCGGGCCAGGCATCGGCCTTGTCGAGCAGTCCCACCTTGTCGAGCAGCGCGCGCGCGCGGAGTTCGGCCTGGGCCTTGGGCACTTTCAGGACCGTGACCGGTCCCTCCATCACGTTGCCGAGCACCGTCATGTGCGGAAACAGGTTGAAGTGCTGGAAGACCATGCCGGTGCGCGCGCGAAAGCCCGAGAGCACGGCATCCTTGGGCAGCCGCGTGGCGGCGCCCTTGAAGGTGAGCGCCTGATCGCCGACCCGCACCATGCCTTCGTCGGGCACGGTCAGCAGGTTCAGGCAGCGCAGGAGTGTCGACTTGCCGGAGCCCGACGGCCCGATCAGCGCGACGACCTGGCCCTTGTCGACGGTGAGCGACACGTCGCGAAGCACAGGGTTGTCGCCGAATCGCTTGCCGAGGTGGCTGACCTCGATCATGGGAGTGCTCATGGTCATGCGTGCGCCGTGTTCGACAGCCGGCTTTCCGTGCGCTTGACCAGGATGGTGGCTGGCAGCAGCACGAGAAAATAGGCGATCGCGACGACGGTATAGGTTTCAAGCGGCCGGTAGGTTTCGTGCGCGATGCTCTGGCCCTGGTAGAGCAGGTCGGGCAGGGCCAGCACCGACAGCAGCGACGTGTTCTTGAGCTGGAGGATCGATTGGTTCAACAGCGGCGGCACCATGCGGCGCAAGGCCTGCGGCAGCACCACGCGGCGCATCATCTGAAAATGCCGCATGCCGAGCGCCCGGGCCGCTTCGGTCTGCCCGGGGTCGATGGAGATGATCCCGCCGCGGATGATTTCCGAGTAGAACGAGCTGCCGTACAGCGACAGCGCCAGGATCGCTGCCAGGGCCGCCGAGATCTGGATCCCGGTGAGCACCGGCAGCGCGTAATAGAACCACACCAGCTGTACCAGCACCGGCGTGCACCGGAACACCTCGACGTAGCCGCGCAGCGGCGCCCGCACCCACGCGTGGCGCGAGAGCCGGCCCATGGCGACGATCAGCCCGATCGACAGGCCCAGCAGCGTACAGATGACCGTGTAGGCCGCCGTGTAGCCCAGGCCGAGAAGGAGCAGCTTGCGGAAGCCCCAGAGAAATTCGAAGTCCCAGTGGTACACGGTGGTCCGGTCAGAAGCTGATTTCGCTGGGTACCTGGTCCGGCTTCACGCCCGACAGCGTCTGCATGTTCGACAGCACGACGTCCTTGACCTTGCCGCTCGCACGCGTCTGGGCGATCCACTTGTTGACGTACTCGACCCATTGCCGGTCCGTTTCCTTGCGGAAGCCGAGGTTGGTGGTGGTGGCCTGCGTGGGCGTCGGCAGCACGATGTGGCCGACGCTCGGGTTCTTGCTGACCACCGTGAGGGCCAGCACGACGGCGAGCACCTGGGCGTCGGCACGGCCGGTCTGCAGCGCCAGCGTGGCGTCGGCCGCCTTCTCGAGCCGGATGATCTGCGCGTTGGGACACATCTTGGTGACGACCTGGTCGTGCGACGAGCCGATGTCGACGGCGATCTTCACATCGGGCTTGTTCATCTCGTCCCAGGTCTTGGGGCTGAAGCCCTTGCGCGCGACGAGCACGAAGGCGTTGTTGAACAGCGGGTCGGAAAAGTCGACCACCAGCGCGCGCGCGGGCGTCGGGTTGAGGCCGAAGAACACGTCGATCTTGTTCGCCTGGAGATCGAGCACCGAATTGCCCCAGGTCGTCTCGTTGATCTCGAGCTTGACGTTCAGGCCGGCCGCGAGGCTCTTGCCGAAGTCGATCATGAAGCCCTGCCACTCGCCCGAGGCGAGGTCCTTGTGATAGTAGGGCGCCGCGCCTGCGACTGCGCCCATGCGCAGCACCTTGGTGCGGTTGATGCGCGCCCAGGCGCTCTCGGTGGTGTCGGTCTGCGCCAGCGCCTGCATGGCCCAGGTGCCTGCGGTGCCGGCTGCGGCGATGCCGGCCAGGAAGTGACGACGGTTTGTCATGAGTTTGTTCTCCATCGGGTTGAAAAAAGGTGAAGGGACCGGGGCGTCAGCCCCGTTGTCAGAGTGTCATGCCGCCATCGACATGAAGCACTTGGCCCGTGATGTAAGCGGCCTCCGCGCTCAGCAGGAAGGCGATGGGTGCCGCAATGTCGTCGGGTGTGGCCAGGCGTCCTGCCGGAACGCGGGTCAGGGCCTGCTGCCACTGGGCGTCCGTGAGCGCTCCCTTGTTCGGGCGGTCCTTGCGCACGTAGCCCGGTGCGACTGCATTGACGGTGATGCCGCGCGAAGCGTTTTCTGCCGCGGCCGCCCGGATCAATGCCTCCACGCCGGCCTTGGCGGCAGCCGTGGCGGGAAAGGTGGACGCGCCCAGCGTGAAGCGGTGCGCGACGAACGAACTCACGGCCACGAAGCGGCCCTGGCCGGATTTTTCGAGCAGCGGCAGGCTCTTGCGCAGCAGGCCGGCCAGCGAGACCACCATGGTCCGCAGCGAGCGTTCGAGCGCATCGTCGTCGAGCTCTGCAAGCGACCTGCGATCCGCGAAGCCGGCATTGGCGACAACGCCACGCAATCCGCCAAGGGTTTGCGCCGCATCGATGAGGGCGTCCGTCGTCGATGCGGCCGCCATGTCGCCGATCACCACGGTGCTGCGCACGGCACGGCATTCCGCCGCCAAGGCCTCGGCCGCTTCCCGTTGACTGCCGGTGTGGATCACCAAGTCGATGCCTTGGGCGGCAAGACGCCTGCAAGTCGCGGCTCCGATTCCGGACCCCGCACCCGTCACGACCACGCTACTCATTCGAAGCTGCTTTCTGTTTGCGGGCGCACATCGCAACGCCGCAAGCTGATGAAGCAAGTATTGTGCAAGGAGTCCGGCGGCCCCGGTAAGCCGGGTAGACCCCGGACTCAGGCCGCGGCTTCGAGCCCGCTGCTGAAGTGCTCCCGCATGCGGGCCATGGCCGCATCGGGATCCCTGGCCACCAGCGCCGCCATGAGCGCGCGATGCTCCTTGAGCGACTCGTCGATGCGGCCCGACTTCAGCAGCGAGTTGTGGCGATTGAGCTTCATCACCTTGCGCAGGTCCGCCACCATCTGATCGCGCCATCGGTTGTTGGCGATGGCGAGCAGCTGCATGTGGAAGCGCTCGTTGATCGCGAAGAAGTGCTCCCGGTCGACATGCCCGGGGACCGCCGCGGCCTCGAGCTCGGCGTGCAGCGCCTGCAGGGACGCCAGCTGCGCCGGCGTCGCCTGGACAGCGACGACGCTTGCCGCATCGCTCTCCAGCAGCGACAGCAGGTGGTAGACGTCGGCCAGATCCTGCTGCGACACCTCCGTCACATACGCGCCGCGGCGCACCTTCATCGTCACCAGGCCTTCGGCGGCCAGCACCTTGAGCGCTTCGCGCAGTGGCGTGCGGCTGATGCCGTATTCCTCGGCGATCTTCAGTTCATCGATCCAGCTGCCCGGCTCCAGCTCTCGGCTGAAGATCCGCTGGCGCAGCAGTTCGGCTACCTCTTCGTAGAGCGCGCGGGGGGTGAGGGTGGCGGCGGACATGGCCCGAATGTACCGCACGAAATCCGTTTGAATTAATAATTACGAATGGTTAGACTCGTGGAAAACCAGCACGGACAACGACGCGCTCCATCCGGAAAAGCACAAGAGACGCCATGAGCACACCCGAACCTACCTTCAAGACTTCCGACCTCGACGCCTGGGCCAAGGCGGCCGCCAAGTCCGCGCCGGGCGGCAATGTGGAGGCGCTGAACTGGATCACGCCCGACGGCATCCGCGTCAAGCCGCTCTACACCGCGGCCGACCTGCAGGGGCTGAAGTACACCGACACGCTGCCCGGTTTCGAGCCCTACCTGCGCGGCCCGCAGGCCACGATGTACGCCGTGCGGCCCTGGACGATCCGCCAGTACGCCGGTTTCTCGACCGCCGAGGAATCGAATGCGTTCTATCGCAAGGCGCTGGCTGCGGGTGGCCAGGGCGTGTCGGTCGCCTTCGACCTGGCGACCCACCGCGGCTACGACAGCGACCACCCGCGCGTGACCGGCGACGTCGGCAAGGCCGGCGTGGCGATCGACTCGGTCGAGGACATGAAGATCCTGTTCGACCAGATCCCGCTCGACAAGGTGAGCGTGTCGATGACCATGAACGGCGCCGTGCTGCCGGTGCTGGCGGGCTATGTGGTCGCGGCCGAGGAACAGGGCGTGGCGCAGGACCAGTTGAGCGGAACCATCCAGAACGACATCCTCAAGGAGTTCATGGTCCGCAACACCTACATCTTTCCGCCCGCGCCGAGCATGCGGATCATCGGCGACATCATCGAGTACACGGCGCAGAAGATGCCGAAGTTCAACTCGATCTCGATCAGCGGCTACCACATGCAGGAAGCCGGCGCCAACCAGGCGCTGGAGCTGGCCTTCACGCTGGCCGACGGCAAGGAATACGTGAAGACGGCGTTGTCGAAGGGCCTGAACGTCGACGACTTCGCCGGCCGGCTCAGCTTCTTCTGGGCCATCGGCATGAACTTCTACCTCGAAGTCGCCAAGATGCGCGCCGCGCGCCTGCTGTGGTGCCGGATCATGAAGGAGTTCAACCCGAAGACCGCCAAGAGCCTGATGCTGCGCACGCACTGCCAGACCTCGGGCTGGTCGCTGACCGAGCAGGACCCGTACAACAACGTCGTGCGCACCACCATCGAGGCCATGGCCGCAGTGTTCGGCGGCACGCAGAGCCTGCACACCAATGCGCTCGACGAAGCCATCGCGCTGCCAACCGAGTTCAGCTCGCGCATCGCGCGCAACACGCAGCTGATCATCCAGGAAGAGACCCACATCACGAACGTGATCGACCCGTGGGCCGGCAGCTACATGATGGAGAAGCTCACCCAGGACATGGCCGATGCCGCCTGGACCATCATCGAAGAGGTCGAGGCGATGGGCGGCATGACCAAGGCGGTCGACAGCGGCTGGGCCAAGCTCAAGATCGAGGCCGCTGCGGCCGACAAGCAGGCGCGCATCGACTCCGGCAAGGACGTCATCGTCGGTGTCAACAAGTACAAGCTCAAGACCGAAGATGCGATCGACAGCCTGTCGATCGACAACATGAAGGTGCGCGACAGCCAGGTCGCCAAGCTGAAGGCGATCCGCGAGACGCGCGACTCGGCGGCCGTGCAGAAGGCGCTCGACGCGCTGACCGTCGCGGCCGAGAGCGGCGAGGGCAACCTGCTCGCGCTGAGCATCGACGCGGTGCGGCTGCGCGCAACGGTCGGCGAGATCAGCGATGCGCTGGAAAAGATCTACGGCCGCCATCGCGCCGACACGCAGAAGGTGACCGGCGTCTACGCGGCTGCCTACGACTCGGCCGAAGGCTGGGAAGCGCTGCAGCACGAGATCGCCGCCTTTGCCGAAGAGCAGGGCCGTCGTCCGCGCGTGATGATCTCCAAGCTCGGCCAGGACGGGCACGACCGCGGCGCGAAAGTCGTGGCGACGGCCTTTGCCGACCTCGGCTTCGACGTCGACATGGGCCCGCTGTTCCAGACGCCGGAAGAATGCGCGCGCCAGGCGATCGAGAACGACGTGCATGCGGTGGGCGTGAGCACGCTCGCGGCCGGCCACAAGACGCTGGTGCCCGCGATCATCGAGGAGCTCAAGAAGCAGGGCGCCGACGACATCATCGTGTTCGTCGGTGGCGTGATCCCGCGCGGCGACTACGACATGCTGTACGAGGCCGGCGTGAAGGGCATCTATGGCCCCGGCACGCCGATTCCGGCGAGCGCCAAGGACGTGCTGGAACAGATCCGCGCGGCAGTTGCCGCCTGACCATGCCGGTGGTTCAACCTCCCGTCACGGCGGACGGGCTGCTCGCGGCTCAAGGACCGCAGCAGCGTCGTGCAATCGCCAAGGCGATCACGCTGCTCGAGTCGACCCGCGCCGACCATCGTGCGCAGGCCGACGAGCTGCTGACGGCGCTGTTGCCGCACACGGGCAAGTCATTCCGCCTCGGCATCTCGGGTGTGCCCGGCGTGGGCAAGTCGACCTTCATCGAGACGCTCGGGCTCTTCCTGATCGCGCAGGGGCATCGCGTCGCGGTGCTCACCATCGACCCGTCGTCCACCGTCTCCGGTGGCTCGATCCTCGGCGACAAGACGCGCATGGAGCGGCTGTCGGTGCACGAGCAGGCCTACATCCGGCCGAGCCCGTCGTCGGGCACGCTCGGCGGCGTGGCCGAGAAGACGCGCGAGGCGATGCTGGTCTGCGAGGCCGCGGGCTACGACATCGTGATCGTCGAGACTGTCGGCGTCGGCCAGAGCGAAACGGCCGTTGCCGGCATGACCGACATGTTCGTGCTGATGCAGTTGCCCAATGCCGGCGACGACCTGCAGGCGATCAAGAAGGGCGTGATGGAGATCGCCGACCTGGTCGTCATCAACAAGGCCGACATCGACCGCGACGCCGCGACGCGTGCGCAGGCGCAGATCACGTCGGCGCTGCGGCTGTTCGGCCACCATGGCAATCCGGCGCACGCCCACGCCATGCAGGTTGCGCATGCGGCGCCCGGATCGCCCGAGGCCGAGGTCCGCTTCTGGCTGCCGCAGGTGATGCAGCTGAGCGCGCTGGTCGGTACCGGTGTCGACGCGTTCTGGGCCGCGGTCACGCAGTTCAAGGCGCTGCAGTCGGCCAACGGCCGGCTCTCGACGCGCCGTGAGAAGCAGGCGCTCTCCTGGATGTGGGAGCGCATCGACGCCGGCCTGAAACAGGCCTTTCGCCAGCATCCCCAGGTGCGGGCGCTGCTGCCGGACACGATCGCGCAGGTCGCGGCCGGCCGGCTGCCCGCATCGACCGCCGCGCGTAACCTGCTCGCTGCACAAGCGGCGGGCGCCCAGGTTTTTTGAGACAGAGACAAGCCACCCTTCCGATTCATCTTCCCGACTGAATGCCATGAAAGAAATCCTCGAACAACTCGAAAAGCGCCGCGCTCAGGCCCGGCTTGGCGGTGGCCAGAAGCGCATCGACGCGCAGCACAAGAAGGGCAAGCTGACGGCGCGCGAGCGCATCGAACTGCTGCTCGACGACAACACTTTCGAAGAGTGGGACATGTTCGTCGAGCACCGCTCGACCGACTTCGGCATGGCCGAGCAGAAAATTCCGGGCGATGGCGTGGTCACCGGCTACGGAATGATCAACGGCCGGCTGGTCTTCATCTTCAGCCAGGACTTCACGGTGTTCGGCGGTGCGCTCTCCGAGGCCCACGCCGAGAAGATCTGCAAGGTGATGGACCAGGCCATGAAGGTCGGCGCACCGGTGATCGGCCTCAACGACTCGGGCGGCGCCCGCATCCAGGAAGGCGTGGCCTCGCTCGGCGGCTATGCCGACGTGTTCCAGCGCAACGTGATGGCCTCGGGCGTGGTGCCGCAGATCAGCATGATCATGGGCCCCTGCGCGGGCGGCGCGGTGTACTCGCCGGCCATGACCGATTTCATCTTCATGGTGCGCGACAGCTCGTACATGTTCGTGACCGGCCCGGAAGTCGTGAAGACCGTGACGCACGAGGACGTGACCGCCGAAGAACTCGGCGGTGCCCTCACGCACACGACCAAGAGCGGCGTGGCCGACATGGCCTTCGAGAACGACGTCGAGGCGCTGATGATGCTGCGCCGCCTCTACAACTACCTGCCGCTGAACAACCGCGAGAAGCCGCCGGTGCGCCCGAGCGGCGACCCGGCCGACCGCGCCGACCTGTCGCTCGACACGCTGGTGCCGGACAACGCGAACAAGCCCTACGACATGAAGGAGCTGATCAGCAAGGTGGTCGACGACGGCGACTTCTTCGAACTGCAGCCCGACTATGCGAAGAACATCGTGATCGGCTTCGCGCGCATGGAAGGCCAGAGCATCGGCATCGTCGCCAACCAGCCGCTGGTGCTGGCGGGATGCCTCGACATCAAGAGCTCGATCAAGGCAGCGCGCTTCGTGCGCTTCTGCGATGCCTTCAACATTCCGGTCGTGACCTTCGTCGACGTGCCCGGCTTCATGCCAGGCACTTCGCAGGAGTACGGCGGCATCATCAAGCACGGCGCCAAGCTGCTGTACGCATACGCCGAGTGCACGGTGCCAAAGATCACCGTGATCACCCGCAAGGCCTACGGTGGTGCCTATGACGTGATGGCGTCGAAGCACCTGCGCGGCGACGTCAACCTCGCCTGGCCACGCGCCGAGATCGCCGTGATGGGTGCGAAGGGCGCCGTCGAGATCATCTTCCGCGAGGACAAGAACGACCCCGAAAAGCTTGCTGCGCGCGAGGCCGAATACAAGGCCCGCTTCGCGAATCCGTACGTGGCGAGCACGCGCGGCTACATCGACGACGTGATCCTGCCAAGCGAGACGCGCAAGCGCATCTGCCGCTCGCTGGTGATGCTGCGCGAGAAGAAGCTCGAGAACCCGTGGCGCAAGCACGGCAACATCCCACTTTGAGCACGGAGACGAAGAACATGTTCAAGAAAATCCTGATCGCCAACCGCGGCGAAATCGCCTGCCGCGTCATCAAGACCGCGAAGAAGATGGGCATCCTAACGGTGGCCGTCTATTCCGATGCCGACAAGGACGCGCGCCACGTCGAGCTGGCCGACGAGGCCGTGCACATCGGCGGCGCTGCGAGCCGCGACAGCTATCTCCAGGCCGATCGCATCATCGCGGCCTGCAAGAAGACCGGCGCCGAAGCCGTGCATCCCGGCTACGGCTTCCTGTCGGAGAACGAGGCCTTCGCGCGCAAGGTCGAGGAAGAAGGCATCGTCTTCATCGGACCCAAGCACTACTCGATCGCGGCCATGGGCGACAAGATCGCCTCGAAGAAGCTGGCGAACGAGGCCAAGGTCAACACCATCCCGGGATGGAACGAAGCCATCGAGACCGCCGAGCGCGCGGTCGAGATCGCCAGGGACATCGGCTACCCCGTGATGATCAAGGCCTCGGCCGGCGGCGGCGGCAAGGGCCTGCGCGTGGCCTTCAACGACAAGGAAGCGTTCGAGGGCTTCACGTCCTGCCGCAACGAGGCACGCAACAGCTTCGGCGACGACCGCATCTTCATCGAGAAATTCGTCGAGGAGCCGCGCCACATCGAGATCCAGGTGCTCGGCGATTCCCAAGGCCACGTCATCTACCTGAACGAGCGCGAATGCTCGATCCAGCGGCGCCATCAGAAGGTGATCGAGGAAGCACCATCGCCCTTCATCAGCGACGAGACGCGCAAGGCGATGGGCGAGCAGGCCGTGCAGTTGGCCAAGGCCGTGAAGTACCAGAGCGCGGGCACGGTGGAGTTCGTGGTCGGCAAAGACCAGAGCTTCTACTTCCTCGAGATGAACACGCGCCTGCAGGTGGAGCACCCGGTGACCGAGTGCATCACCGGCCTCGACCTCGTCGAGCTGATGATCCGTGTCGCGGCCGGCGAGCCGCTGCCGCTCGCGCAGGCCGACGTGAAGCGCAACGGCTGGGCGATCGAATGCCGCATCAACGCGGAAGACCCGTTCCGCAACTTCCTGCCGTCGACCGGCCGCCTGGTGAAGTTCCAGCCGCCCAAGGAGACGATGTTCTCGGCCGACACCGAACATCTCTACGGCGTGCGTGTCGACACCGGCGTCTACGACGGCGGCGAGATCCCGATGTTCTACGACTCGATGATCGCCAAGCTGATCGTGCATGGGCGCGACCGCAACCATGCGATCGCGATGATGCGCGAGGCACTCAACGGCTTCGTGATCCGCGGCATCAGCAGCAACATCCCGTTCCAGGCGGCGCTGCTCGCGCATCCGAAGTTCGTCACGGGCGACTTCAACACGGGCTTCATCGCCGAGCATTACGGCAAGGGCTTCCATGCCGAAGACGTACCGCACGACGACCCGAGCTTCCTCACGGCGCTGGCCGCCTTCATGCATCGCCGCTACCGGGCGCGTGCGTCGGGCATCAGCGGGCAGCTCGAAGGCCACGGCGTGAAGGTTGGCGAGAAGTTCGTCGTGGTGACGCTGGGCGCCGAAGGCAAGCACGTGCACACGCCGGTGTCGGTGACGGACTTCGTCGGCACGACCGGCGCGAGCGCCGTGCAGGTCGGCGACAAGAGCTACCGCATCGTCAGCAGCGCCGCCCTGGGCAGCGTGCGCGTCGCGGGAACGGTCGACGAGAAGCCGTTCGTGGCGCAGGTCGAGCGCGGGGCCGGCAAGAACCCGCTGGCGCTGCGGATCTCGCACAACGGCACGCAGATCGAGGCGATGGTGCTGTCGCCGCTCGGCGCACGCCTGCAGGAACTGATGCCCTACAAGGCGCCGCCGGACCTGAGCAAGTTCCTGATGTCGCCGATGCCCGGGCTGCTGGTCGAAGTGGCGGTACAGCCGGGCCAGCAGGTGCAGGCCGGCGAGAAGCTGGCCGTCATCGAGGCGATGAAGATGGAGAACGTGCTGTTCGCCACGCAGGACGGTGTGGTCGGCAAGATCTCGGCGTCGAAGGGCGAGTCGCTCGCGGTCGACCAGATCATCCTGGAGTTCGCGTCGTGAGCGGCCCGCGTCCGTTCAAGGTGCTGGGCATCCAGCAGATCGCCATCGGCGGCCCGGACAAGCTGCGGCTGCAGAAGCTGTGGGTCGACATGCTCGGCCTGGAAGTCACCGGCACCTTCAAGAGCGAGCGCGAGAACGTCGACGAGGACATCTGCGCGATGGGCACCGGCCCGTTCAAGGTCGAGGTCGACCTGATGCAGCCGCTCGATCCCGACAAGAAACCGGCCGTGCACACGACGCCGCTGAACCACGTCGGCCTGTGGATCGACGACCTGCCCAGGGCGGTCGAATGGCTCACCGCCAATGGCGTGCGCTTTGCACCAGGCGGCATCCGCAAGGGCGCCGCGGGCTTCGACATCTGCTTCCTGCATCCGAAAGCGAACGAGGAGTTTCCGATCGCGGGCGAAGGCGTGCTGATCGAGATGGTCCAGGCGCCGGCGGAGGTCGTGAAGGCCTTCGAGGCCCTCGCGCTGGCACCGGCCTGATCCCGGGCGGCGTTGCGACGTGTCGCGCGCTTCAGGCGCCGGGGCGGCGCCAGATGGCCAGCGTGCCGGCCAGCAGCCACATGCCTGCGGCGCAGCTGCGGTTCAACACGCGCAGGCTGCGCCTGGAAAGCCATCGCACGGCCTGCGTGCCGGCTGCGGCATAGGCCATCATGATCAGCACGTCGATGCTGATGAAGATCGCGCCTAGCACCGCGTACTGCGCGCCCTGCGGCCGGGCCGTGTCCACGAACTGCGGCAGGAAGGCTGCGAAGAACAGCAGCGACTTCGGGTTCGACAGCGCCACCGCCAGGCTCTTGGCGAGTGCACGGCGGCCTTGCGGCGCCGAATGGTTCTCTGCCAGCGTGCGATCGACATCGGCGGGTTCGCTGCGCCAGAGCCTGTAGCCCAGCCAGGCCAGGTAGGCAACGCCGGCAACGCGCAATGCATCGAACAGCCAGGCGGACACCGCCAGCAGTGACCCGAGTCCCAGCGCGACGGTACTGATCACGATGACGCTGCCGAGCGTTGCGCCGGCAATGCCCCAGCTGGCGCGTCGCATGCCGCCACCGATGCCGTTCGACAGCGCGAGCAGCATCGTCGGGCCGGGCGTTGCCGCCAGAAGAAAGGCCGTGGCGGTGTAGATGGCGAGGGTGTCGATGGTCATGGCGTTCCCTTGGCGTGGCCGGATTTGGCGGCACGAGCGCGTGCCAGCGCGGCTTCGACGATCGACCGCTTGCGCTGTTCCGCGTCGGTGTCTCCGGCTTCCGGCGTGGTGGGCGGCACGGCCGCTTTTTTCCGACGTGCCGTGTGGGTGGCGTAGCGGCGTCGCGCCGCGTCGGCTTGCGGTTGCGACCAGGCCTGCCAACCCTTCCGGCCAGGGCTTGCGTCCTCCAGCGAGATGCAATCGACCGGGCAGACCGGGATGCACAGTTCGCAACCCGTGCAATGCGCTTCGATCACGGTGTGCATGCGCTTGTGGATGCCGAGGATCGCGTCGGTCGGGCAGGCGTCCAGGCACAGCGTGCAGCCGATGCACCAGGCCTCGTCGATCACAGCCATGGCCCGCGGTCCTTCAAGTCCGAAGCTCGGGTCGAGTGCCTCGGCGGGTCGGCCCGTCAGTCGTGCGAGCCGCGCGATGCCTTCCTCGCCGCCGGGTGGGCAGCGGTTGATGGCGGCCCCCTCGTCGGCGATGGCTTCTGCATAGGCGTGGCAGTCCGGATAGCCGCAGCGCGTGCACTGCGTCTGCGGCAGTGCATCGTCGATGCGCGCGATCAGCGCCGCATGCAGCGGCGCGGTGGTGCTATCCGGCACTCCGCGGGGCAGCGGTGGCGCGCTTGCGCGAGGGCTGCTTCCTGGCGGCGGCCTGGGTGGCCTTGGTCTTCTTCTCCGGTGCGGTGTTCAGTTCGGCCGGCGCGGCCTTGGCTGCGGCAGCGGTCTTTCGTGCCGCCCTGGGTGCGGCCTTGCGCGCAGGCGACGTAGGCGATTTCTCGATCGGATCTTCTGCGCTCACTTCGATGGCCGGCGTCGACGCGCGCGTCTGCGGCGCATCGTGGGCGGCGATGAAGGCCTGCACGCGCGGGTAGGTGATCTCGCGCCAGCGGCGGCCACTGAAGATGCCGTAGTGGCCGGCGCCCTTGACTTCGAGGTGCTCGCGCTGATCGGCCGGAATGCCCGGGCACAGGTCGTGCGCAGCCTGCGTCTGCCCCGAACCCGAGATGTCGTCGAGCTCGCCTTCGACCGTCAGCAGCGCCGTTGCGCGGATGTCCTGTGGCCGAACGCGTTCGCGCGAGCCATCGGCCGCCTTGACGTCCCACGTGCCCTGTACGAGCAGGAATTCCTGGAACACGGCGTGGATGGTTTCGAGGTAGTAGTCCGCGTCCATGTCGAGCACAGCGTTGTACTCGTCGTAGAACTTGCGGTGCGCTTCGGCACTCGCGTCGTCGCCCTTGATCAGATCCTTGAAGTAGTCGTAGTGGCTGGTTGCATGGCGGTCCGGGTTCATCGCGACGAAGCCGGTGTGCTGCAGGAAGCCCGGATACACGCGTCGGCCTTCGCCGGGAAAGCCTTGCGGCACGCGGTAGATCACGTTGTTCTCGAACCACTCGAAGCTCTTGTTCATCGCCAGGTTGTTGACCGCCGTGGGCGACTTGCGCGCGTCGATCGGGCCGCCCATCATGGTCATCGACAACGGCGTCTGCTCGCCGCGGCTGGCCATCAGCGACACCGCCGCGAGCACCGGCACGGTCGGCTGGCACACGCTGATCACGTGGCAGTTGCCGTATTCGTGCTGCAGGTGGCGGATGAACTCTTCCACGTAATGGATGTAGTCGTCCAGGTGGAATTCACCTTCCGACAGCGGCACGGTGCGTGCGTTCTTCCAGTCGGTGATGTAGACCTTGTGGCCGCGCAGCATGGTGCGCACGGTGTCGCGCAGCAGGGTCGCGTAGTGGCCCGACAGCGGCGCGACGATCAGCACCACCGGCTGCTTCTTCAGTACGTCGAGCGTGTCCGGATCGTCGGTGAAGCGCTTGAAGCGCAGCAACTGGCAGAACGGTTTGTCGACGTCGACCACCTCGTGGATCACCACGTCGGTGCCGTCGACCTCGACCGTGTCGATGCCGAAAGCCGGCTTCTCGTAGTCCTTGCCCAGGCGGTAGAGCAGGTCATAACCTGCCGCCATGCGCTGGGCGAGCGGGCTCTGCGCCAACGGCGAGATGTTGTTGCTGAACAGCTTGGACGCAGCCTGCGCAAAGTCCGTGAACGGCTCCATCAGCGACCGCTGGGCTTCGTAGAGTTGATAGAGCATGGTGTGTTTCCGGTTGAAATTGCTGCGGTGCAATATATCAACGGTGGATGACCGGCATGTAGGGGCTCTTCCCTACATGCCGCTCACATCAGATCACCTTGGCGACACTCTGGCAGACGTAGTCGATGTTCTTGCTGTTCAGTGCGGCAACGCACATGCGGCCGGTGTCGGTGCCGTACACGCCGAACTCGTTGCGCAGGCGAACCATCTGGTCCTTGCTCAGGCCCGAGTAGCTGAACATGCCGATCTGCGTGGTGATGAAGCTCATGTCCTGCTTCACGCCGGCAGCCTTCAGTCCGTCGACGAACTTCTGGCGCATGGCCTTGATGCGGGTGCGCATCTCGGCGAGTTCCTTCTCCCACACCGCGCGGCGCGCCGGGTCGTTCAGCACGGCGGCCACCACGGCGCCGCCGTGGATCGGCGGGTTGCTGTAGTTGGTGCGGATCGCGATCTTGAGCTGCGACAGCACGCGTGCCGTTTCTTCCTTGTTTTCGCACAGCACCGACAGGGCGCCGACGCGCTCGCCGTACAGGCTGAAGCTCTTCGAGAACGAGGTCGACACGAAGAACGTGAGGCCCGCCGCGACGAACTTGGCGATCACTGCGCCGTCTTCGGCGATGCCGTGGCCGAAGCCCTGGTAGGCCATGTCGAGGAAGGGCGTCAGGTTCTTGGCCTTGACGGCGGCGATCACCTGGTCCCACTGGGCGGCCGTGATGTCGTAGCCGGTCGGGTTGTGGCAGCAGGCGTGCAGCACGACGATCGTGCCAGGCGCTGCGGCGTCGAGCGCGCCGAGCATGCCGTCGAAGTTGACGCCGCGCTTGTCGGCGTCGTAGTACGGATAGGTCTCGACCACGAAGCCGGCGTTGGTGAACAGCGCGCGGTGGTTTTCCCAGCTCGGATCGCTGATCAGCACCTTGGCGTCGGGGCTGAGCTTCTTCAGGAAGTCCGCGCCGACCTTCAGGCCGCCCGTGCCGCCGATCGCCTGGATCGTGGCGACGCGGCCGGAGGCGACCGGCTCGCTGTCCGCGCCGAACACGAGGTTCTTGACTGCGTTGTCATAGGCCGCGATGCCGTCGATCGGCAGGTAGCCGCGCGCGCTGGGCGCCTTCATCATGTCCGCTTCCGCCGCCTTGACGCATTCCAGCAACGGCAGCTTGCCGTTGTCGTCGTAATAGACGCCAACGCCCAGGTTGACCTTGTTGGGGTTGCTGTCGGCGGCATATTGCTCGTTGAGACCAAGGATGGGGTCGCGCGGCGCCATTTCGACGGCGGTGAACATAGACATGAAAAAGTCCTCTGGATGAATCGGATGCGGGCGGAGCGGAAATCCGCCTCTGGCTCAGGCCCGCAAGCTGTATTAGGCTTTCGGGTTGCCTTGAATTTTACCGACCGCACGCAAACTGGGACGGATACAGCCATGCCCGATTTTTCCGACGCCATTTCCGAACCCGCCAGCATCGACGACACCGCTCCTGCCAAGGAGGGAACGTTCATCCGTTATCCCGGTTCGCCCTTCGAACTGTTCCAGCCTTACCCGCCCGCGGGCGACCAGCCGACCGCCATCAATGGCCTCGTCGAGGGTGTGGAGAATGGGGAGGTTTTCCAGACGCTGCTGGGTGTCACCGGGTCCGGCAAGACCTTCACGATGGCCAACGTGATCGCCCGGCTCGGCCGGCCGGCGATCGTGTTTGCGCCCAACAAGACGCTGGCCGCACAGCTCTACAGCGAATTCCGTGAGTTCTTTCCGAAGAACGCCATCGAGTATTTCGTGAGCTACTACGACTACTACCAGCCCGAAGCGTACGTGCCTCAGCGCGACCTGTTCATCGAGAAGGACAGCTCGATCAACGAACACATCGAGCAGATGCGGCTGTCGGCCACCAAGAGCGTGCTCGAGCGTCGCGACACCGTGATCGTCGCGACCGTGAGCGCCATCTACGGCATCGGCACGCCGGAGGACTACACCCAGATGCGTTTCATCATGCGGGTGGGCGACGAGATCGGCCAGCGCGACGTGATCGGCCGGCTGATCCGCATGCAGTACACGCGCAATGAACAGGACTTCTCTCGCGGCACCTTCCGTGTGCGCGGCGACACGATCGACGTGTTTCCCGCGGAGCACAGCGAGCTGGCGATCCGTATCGAATTGTTCGACGACGAAATCGAATCGCTCCAGCTGTTCGACCCGTTGACCGGGCGCATCCGGCAGAAGATTCCGCGCTTCACGGTCTATCCGTCGAGCCACTACGTTACGCCGCGCGACAAGGTGCTGACGGCGGTGGAGACGATCAAGCTCGAACTCGCGGACCGGCTCAAGGAATTCGTGGGGCAGGGCAAGCTGGTCGAGGCGCAACGGCTGGAGCAGCGCACGCGTTTCGACCTCGAAATGCTGGCCGAGATCGGGCACTGCAAGGGCATCGAGAACTACTCTCGCCACCTGTCCGGAGCCGCGCCCGGCGAACCGCCTGCGACGCTGACCGATTACCTGCCGAAGGACGCCATCATGTTCCTCGACGAGAGCCACCAGATGATCGGCCAGCTCGGCGGCATGTACAACGGCGACCGGGCGCGCAAGATGACGCTGGTCGAGTACGGCTTCCGGCTGCCCTCCGCGATGGACAACCGGCCGCTCAAGTTCGAGGAGTTCGAGCGCCGGATGCGGCAGTGCATCTTCGTGTCGGCAACGCCCGCGCAGTACGAGATCGACCATGCGGGCAACGTCGTCGAGCAGTTGGTGCGGCCGACCGGGCTGGTCGACCCGGTGGTCGAGGTTCGGCCGGCGACGCATCAGGTCGACGACGTGCTGCAGGAAATACGCATCCGCGTCGACAAGAACGAACGCGTGCTGATCACCACGCTGACCAAGCGCATGGCCGAACAACTGACCGACTACCTCGGCGACAACGGCGTCAAGGTGCGTTACCTGCACAGCGACGTCGACACGGTGGAGCGCGTCGAGATCCTGCGCGATCTGCGGCTGGGTACCTTCGACGTGCTCGTCGGCATCAATCTGCTGCGCGAAGGGCTCGACATCCCGGAGGTGTCGCTGGTCGCGATCCTCGATGCGGACAAGGAAGGCTTTCTGCGTGCCGAACGCTCGCTGATCCAGACCATCGGGCGCGCCGCGCGCAACCTGAATGGCAGGGCGATCCTGTATGCCGATCGCATGACCGAGTCGATGAAGAAGGCGATCGGCGAAACCGAGCGCCGCCGTCTCAAGCAGATCGCGCACAACGACGCGAATGGCATCACGCCGCGCAGCATCGTGAAGAAGGTGCGCGACCTGATCGACGGTGTCTACAGCGAGAAGACCGGCAAGGAAATGGCGAAGCTCGAACTGGAGCGCGCCAAGGTGGAGGACATGAGCGAGAAGGACGTGGCGCGGGAAATCAAGCGCCTCGAGAAGCTCATGCTCGAACACGCACGCAACCTCGAATTCGAAAAGGCCGCGCGCGTGCGCGACCAGTTGGCCGCGTTGCGCGAACAGGCCTTCGGTGCGGCTGGTGGCGACAACATCGTTCTGCCGTCGGCAGGCTGATCCCTTCGGCGATTCGCGCTGAAATCGCGGCCTGGGGTTTACCCGAGCGTATCGAGGGGCTTTCTGTTATACTTGAGCGAAACACTCAACAACAAAAGAGCGACTTCGCGATGAAGGGCCGGCGCCGATCCGATGGATCCGGACGCCGGGCAGGGCGGAGACCACGCACCAGGGGCTATCCGCCTGCGGTGTCACAGTAACGAGCACAAAGGAGCTTGCGATGCGTCTCACTACCAAAGGCCGTTTTGCGGTCACGGCCATGATCGATCTGGCACTGCGCCAGAACACGGGCCCGGTCACGTTGGCGGCCATCAGCCAGCGCCAGCAGATTTCGCTGTCCTATCTGGAACAGCTGTTTGGGAAGCTGCGCCGCCATGAATTGGTCGAGTCGACGCGTGGCCCTGGTGGCGGCTACAGCCTCGGACGCAAGGCCGCGGACATCACCGTGGCCGACATCATCGTGTCGGTCGACGAACCCATCGATGCCACGCATTGCGGCGGCAAGGAAAACTGTCTCGGCGAGGCGGGTCGCTGCATGACGCACGAGCTTTGGGCTTCGCTGAATCAGCGCATGGTCGAGTTCCTCGATTCCGTCACGCTGCAGAAGCTGGTCGATGACCAGATCGCCAAGGGCGTTCAGGTCGAGAACAAGCCGGCGGTCAAGCGCGCCATCTCGAGCCAGCCGGTCGTCAAGCCGATTCGCGTGAACGCGCCGAACTCGGTGTTCGCGCTCGGCAACGTATTCGCAAAGTCCTAAAGGACGGAGCGACGGGGTGCCGTAAGGCGCCTCGTCCAATGCGGCGGCCAGACAGTCAAATCATAAAACCCCACGCCATACAGAGTCAGCCATGGACGTTACCCCTCATTTCCCGATCTACCTCGATTACGGCGCAACCACGCCGGTCGATCCACGCGTCGTCGACGCCATGATTCCGTGGCTGCGCGAACATTTCGGCAATCCGGCATCGCGCAGTCATGCATGGGGCTGGGAAGCGGAAGAAGCCGTCGAAAAAGCCCGTGCCGAAGTGGCGGACCTGATTGGTGCCGATCCGCGCGAGATCGTCTGGACGTCCGGTGCGACCGAGTCGAACAACCTGGCCTTGAAAGGCGCAGCCAACTTCTACAAGGGCAAAGGCAAGCACCTGATCACGGTCAAGACCGAGCACAAGGCCGTGCTCGACACGATGCGTGAGTTGGAGCGCCAGGGCTTCGAGGTGACCTACCTCGACGTGCAGGAAGACGGCATGCTCGACCTGGCCGCCTTCAAGGCTGCGATCCGGTCGGACACCATCCTGGCCAGCGTGATGTTCGTGAACAACGAGATCGGCGTGATCCAGGACGTCGTTGCGCTCGGCAATATCTGCCGCGAAAAGGGCGTGATCTTCCACGTCGACGCAGCCCAGGCCACCGGCAAGGTCGAGATCGACATGAAGTCGCTCCCGATCGACCTCATGAGCCTTGCTTCGCACAAGACCTATGGCCCCAAGGGCATCGGCGCGCTCTACGTGCGTCGCAAGCCGCGCGTCCGGCTCGAGGCGCAGATGCACGGTGGCGGCCACGAGCGCGGCATGCGTTCGGGCACGTTGCCGACGCATCAGATCGTCGGCATGGGCGAGGCCTTCCGCATCGCCAAGCTCGAGATGAAGGACGACCTTGCCAAGGCGAGCGCGTTGCAGAAGCGTCTGCTGGACGGCCTGAAGGATGTCGAGCAGGTGTTCGTCAACGGCAACCTCGAGCATCGGGTGCCGCACAACCTGAACATCAGCTTCAACTACGTCGAAGGCGAGTCGCTGATCATGGGCATCAAGGGCCTGGCGGTCTCGAGTGGTTCGGCCTGCACCTCGGCCAGCCTCGAGCCCAGCTATGTGCTGCGTGCACTCGGACGCAGCGATGAACTGGCGCACAGCAGCCTTCGCATGACCATCGGCCGTTTCACGACCGAGGAAGAAATCGACTACGCGATCTCGACCATCAAGCACAACGTGGCCAAGCTCCGCGAGCTGAGCCCGCTGTGGGAGATGTTCAAGGACGGCATCGACATCAGCACGATCCAGTGGTCGGCGCACTGACGCCGGCTCCCTGATTCACAACATTCGAACAAGAGGTTCCCCATGGCTTATTCCTCCAAGGTCATTGACCACTACGAAAATCCGCGCAACGTCGGTTCCTTCGAAAAGGGTGACGACTCGGTCGGCACCGGGATGGTCGGTGCTCCGGCCTGCGGCGACGTGATGAAGCTGCAGATCAAGGTCAACCCGGAAACCGGCGTGATCGAAGACGCGCGCTTCAAGACCTATGGCTGCGGTTCCGCCATCGCGTCGTCCTCGCTCGTCACCGAGTGGGTCAAGGGCAAGACGCTGGACGAAGCTGCCGCACTCAAGAACGCCCAGATCGCTGAAGAGCTGGCGCTGCCGCCGGTCAAGATCCACTGCTCGATCCTTGCGGAAGACGCGATCAAGGCGGCTGTCAACGACTACAAGCAGAAGCATGCCGCTGTCGCTGGCGTCTCGGCGGAAGCGGTTCACTGACATGGCCGTCACGCTCACCGACGCTGCTGCGCGTCACGTCAACCGGTACCTCGGCAAACGGGGCAAAGGCGTTGGCGTGCGGTTGGGCGTCAAGACCACCGGTTGTTCCGGCCTGGCCTACAAGCTGGAATATGTCGACGAGTTTTCTCCGGAGGACGTGGTGTTCGAAGACCATGGCGTCAAGGTGCTGGTCGATCCGAAGAGCCTGGCCTACATCGACGGCACGCAACTCGACTTCGTGCGCGAAGGTCTGAACGAAGGCTTCAAGTTCATCAATCCGAACGAGCGTGATCGCTGCGGTTGCGGCGAGTCCTTCCGGATCTGAAGCCTGGATTCGAAGGCTGCGCGGGCTGCTAAATGCCTTCGCCACCCCCGCTCCCGGGGCGTGGTCACACCGGCAGTTCGGCGCAGTCCGCTTCGCCGTGTTTCTGGACAGAACGACAGGCCGCCGCATTTGCTGGCGGCATTTTTTTGCAATGAATCTGAACGACACCGATTTCCAGCTGTTTGCGGTCCCGGCGACTTTCGCGCAAGAGCGCGCGGCGCTGGATGCGCGATGGAAAGAGCTGCAGCGCGAGGCGCATCCGGACCGCTTCGCGGCGCAGGGGGCTGCAGCGCAACGCATTGCGATGCAATGGTCGGTGCGCATCAACGAGGCCTATCAGCGGTTGAAGGATCCGGTGCGTCGCGCCAGCTACCTGTGCGAGCTCCACGGTGCACCGGTGAACGCCGAGAACAACACCGCGATGCCTGGCGCTTTTCTGATGCAGCAGATGGAATGGCGCGAAGCACTGGACGATGTGGCCGACGCCAAGGCGCTGGACATGCTGCAAGGCGAAGTCGATACGGCACGTGCCAGGGCCTTGTCCTCGCTGGATTGGCTGATCGACGAAAAGGGCGACTATCCGGCCGCTGTGCAACAGGTCAGAGCCCTCATGTTCATCGAGCGCTTTGCGCAGGACATCGAGAGCAAGTCGGATCAGTTGGGACAATAAAGACATGGCGCTTCTCCAAATTTCCGAACCCGGCCAGGCCCCCGATCCGCATCAGCGCCGCATCGCCGTGGGCATCGACCTCGGCACCACGCATTCGCTGGTGGCCGCCGTGCGCAATGGTGTGGCCGAATGCCTTCCCGATGACCAGGGCCGCGTGCTGCTGCCGTCGGCCGTGCGCTATCTGGACGGCGACCGCCGGCAGATCGGTCATGACGCCTTGGCTGCGCGCGCGCAGGACCCGGCCAACACGATCACCTCGGTCAAGCGCCTGATGGGGCGCGGCATGGCGGACATCGCAAACCGTGACAGCATGTCTTATCGCATCGGCGCTGGCGACGGTGGCATGGTTCGGGTGTTGACGCTCGCCGGCGAGAAGTCGCCGGTCGAGATCAGCGCCGAGATCCTGGCGACGCTGCGCTATCGCGCCGAGGACACTTTCGACGACGAGCTCTACGGCGCCGTCATCACCGTGCCCGCCTACTTCGACGAAGGCCAGCGTCAGGCGACCAAGGACGCCGCGCAGCTCGCAGGCATCAACGTGCTGCGCCTGATCAGCGAGCCCACTGCCGCTGCGATCGCCTACGGTCTGGACAATGCCAGCGAGGGTGTCTACGCGGTCTATGACTTGGGCGGCGGTACTTTCGACATCTCCATCCTGCGGTTGACGCAGGGCGTTTTCGAGGTCATCGCCACCGGTGGCGATTCGGCGCTCGGCGGCGACGACTACGACCACGCGCTGGCCGACTTCGCGTTGGCGCAAGCGGGCGTTCAAGCATCGACGGATCTCGACAAGGCGGCGGTGCTGGTCGCCGCGCGTGCAGCCAAGGAAGCACTGACCGACGCGGAGTCGGTGGCGTTCGAGGCACGGCTCGGCAGCGAGACGGTCGAGCTCGTGCTGAGCCGCGATCAATTCGATGCGGCGACGAAACCACTGACCGATCGCACCATCGCCGCCGTGCGCAAGGCATTGCGCGACGCGCGCCTCAAGTCCGATGCGCTTCAGGGCATCGTGATGGTCGGAGGCTCCACGCGCATGCCGCAGGTGCGCCTTGCCGTCGCAGATTTCTTCGGCCGCGAGCCGCTCGTCAACCTGAATCCCGACGAGGTCGTGGCGCTCGGCGCCGCGATCCAGGCCAATCAATTGGCAGGCAACAACGGAGCGGGCGAGCTGCTGCTGCTCGACGTGATCCCGCTGTCGCTCGGGATCGAGACGATGGGTGGCCTGGTCGAGCGGATCGTGCCGCGCAACCAGACGATTCCAACCGCGATGGCGCAGGACTTCACGACCTACCAGGACGGCCAGACGGCGCTGGCGTTGCACGTGGTGCAGGGCGAGCGTGACCTGGTTGCCGACTGCCGCAGCCTCGCGCGCTTTACGCTGCGTGGCATTCCGCCGATGGCGGCTGGTGCGGCGCGGATCCGCGTGACCTTCACGGTCGACGCGGATGGTCTGCTGAGCGTCGGTGCGAAGGAGCAGGGCAGTGGCGTCGAAGCCAGTGTGACCGTCAAGCCGTCGTACGGCCTGTCGGACGACCAGATCGCGACGATGCTGCAGGACAGCTTCTCGACCGCTCAGCAGGACATGAAGGCGCGCGCGCTGGTCGAGGCACGCGTCGATGCCGACCGCATGCTGATGGCCACGCAGAGCGCGCTGGACGCCGATGGCGCGCTGTTGACCGATGACGAACGCGCCGCGATCGACGGCCTGATGGCGTCGCTGCGCACTGCGCTGTCGGCGGTAGACGCGGCCGTCGTCGAAGCGGCCACCAAGGCGCTGGCCGACGGCACGGAGGCCTTTGCCGCACGCCGAATGAACCAGGGCATCGCACGCGCGCTGGCTGGCCGCCAGATCGAGTCCCTCTAGAACAAGCACATGCCCACGATCAAGATTCTTCCCCATCCCGAATACTGCCCGCAGGGCGCCGAGGTCAGCGCGCCCGCCGGCACGTCGATCTGCGAGGCGCTGCTCGACAACCACATCGACATCGAACACGCCTGCGAGATGAGTGCAGCCTGCACGACCTGCCACGTGGTGGTGCGCCAAGGTTTCAATTCGCTCAACCCTTCCGACGAGATCGAGGACGATCTACTCGACCGCGCCTGGGGCCTCGAACCACAATCGCGGCTGAGCTGCCAGGCGATCCTGGCCCAGCAGGACCTGACGATCGAGATCCCCAAATACTCGATCAACCACGCCAAGGAAAACCACTGATGACGCGTCAGATCGTTCTCGACACCGAAACCACCGGCCTGTCCGCGGAAAACGGTGACCGGATCATCGAGCTGGGCTGCGTGGAGCTGTTCAACCGAAAGCTCACCGGCAACGACCTGCACATCTACTTCAACCCGGAGCGCGAGAGCCATGAGGACGCGCTCAAGGTGCACGGGCTGACGACCGACTTCCTGCGCGACAAGCCGAAGTTCGCCGCGTTGGCGAACGACGTGGTGGAGTACCTGCGCGGTGCCGAACTGATCATCCACAACGCGGCATTCGACGTTGGCTTCCTGAACAAGGAATTCGAGCTCGCCGGTTTGCCTCCATTGCGCACCTTCGCGCCGGATGTGACCGACACGCTGGCGATGGCCAAGCAGGTTTATCCCGGCAAGCGCAATTCGCTCGACGCGCTGTGCGATCGGTTCGGTGTCGATCGTTCCAATCGGACCTTCCACGGCGCCAAGCTCGATGCGCAGTTGCTGGCCGACGTCTACATCAACCTCACGCGGGGCCAGGACGCGCTGCTGATCGACGTGCAGTCGAACGAGCCGACGTTGGGTGAAATCGTGCTGGTTGATCTGCGTGGCTTCGACCTGCCCGTTCTGAGCGCAGGCGAGAGCGAGCTGGCGGCGCACGAGGCGCTTTTGGCGCAGCTCGACAAATCGAGCGGCGGCCGCACAGTTTTCAGAAAAGCCGATGCAGCAAGCCAAAATGCTGTGGCATAATCTGAGGCTTCGCAGATAACGCGAAATATCTTCTGACGACATGTTCATGTCGTCTTGAAGGGCGGTTAGCTCAGGGGTAGAGCACAGCATTCACACTGCTGGGGTCCCAGGTTCGAAACCTGGACCGCCCACCAAATTCCCAAATCGATCATTGCCGAACTCCAAGCCCGAACAGGCTGGAGTATTTCGAGCCTCCCGCCTGACCAGGCCGGAGGCCGCTAAGCTTGGCGCATGGACGAAATCGATTGCGCCGTCATCGGCGCGGGTGTGGTGGGCCTCGCCGTCGCGCGGGCTCTGGCGCTTCAAGGGCGCGACGTGATCGTGCTGGAGGCCGAAGGTGCGATCGGCACGGGCACCAGTTCGCGCAACAGCGAAGTCATTCACGCAGGCATCTATTACCCGCAAGGGTCGCTCAAGGCGCAACTGTGCGTCGAAGGCAAGCAGGCGCTCTATGCCTATGCGGCCGAGCGCAGCGTGCCGCATCGGCGCTGTGGCAAGCTGATCGTTGCGACATCGATCGCGCAGGTGGCCGAACTCGAGGCGATCGCCGCCAAGGCCCGGGCCAATGGCGTGGACGATCTGGTACTGCTCACGCGCGCGCAGGCTCAGGCGATGGAGCCGCAACTCGAATGCCTTGCAGCGCTGCATTCGCCGAGCACCGGCATCGTCGACAGCCACGCGTTGATGCTGGCCTATCAGGGCGATCTGGAGAACGCGGGCGGCGTGCTCGCATTGAAGTCGCCGGTGGCGCAGGCTGCCTGCACCGCGCAAGGCATCGTGCTCACCACGGACGACGGCACGACGCTGCGCTGCGCCAGCGTCGTGAACGCCGCCGGTCTGGGCGCGCCGGCGTTGGCGCGCCGCTTCGCCGGTTTGCCGGCCAGCGCCGTGCCCGAGCCGCATTTCGCGAAGGGGAGTTACTTCACGCTGGGTGGGCGTGCACCGTTCAGCCGGCTGATCTATCCCGTGCCGGAAGCGGCGGGCCTGGGCGTGCACCTGACGCTCGATCTCGGTGGGCAGGCCAAGTTCGGCCCCGACGTGCAATGGGTCTCGTCGCCCGATGACCTGGTGGTCGATCCATCACGCGGCGACGGCTTCTATGCCGAGGTGCGCAAGTACTGGCCGGCGTTGCCCGACGGTGCCCTGATCCCTGGGTATGCCGGGATCCGGCCGAAGATCTCGGGCCCGGGTGAAGCTGCGCGCGACTTCGCGATCGAGGGCCCCGACGCGCATGGCGTCCCTGGACTGGTGAATCTGTTCGGCATCGAGTCGCCCGGACTCACGAGCAGCCTCGCCATCGGACAACGTGTAGCGTCATTGCTTGGGGCGGCCTGAGTACGCATGTACCATGGAACGGCATGCCGCTTGCAGGCATGGCGTCTGCCGGCGCGGTGTCCGGCGCGAATCACGGAGAAAGATCCCAATGAGTGCATCCAAGAACCTCGAAGCTGCTGCCAACGCGGTGGTCGAAGAACTCGCCAGCGACGTCAAGGGCGTGCTTGGCGGCAAGGATCTTGAATCCATGCCGCAGATCAAGGCGCTGCGCCAGCGTGTCGAAACCAAGCTGGCCATTGCCCGTGAACTCGCTGCAGAGAAAAGCAAGCTTGCGACCCAGAAAGCCAAGGAAGCCGCCACGACGGCCAATGCTTACGCACACGACGAGCCATGGCAGATCGCAGCCGGTGCGCTTGCAGTGGGCGTGCTCGTCGGACTGCTGCTCGGCCGCCGTCGCTGATCGATGAATCTGTTGTCGATGCTGGGGCTGGATCGGAAGATCCGGCAATTGAAGATCGCCGCGGGCGAGGGTGCGATCGCCGCCGAAGACCGCGCGCAGTTGCTGCGCATGGCGTGGGATGAGGAAAAGCAGCGCTTCAAGGTGATGCTGGTCCTGGTGATCGTGGTGCTGGGACTGACGACGGTTGCCGTTGCCTTGCTGTCGGTCGCGGTGGTCGTGCATTTCTGGGACACGCCGCAACGCACGACGGCCGCCTGGTCCGTGGCCGCGGTGTGGATCGTGCTCTGGGCCGCCTCGCTGATCGGGCTCTGGAAGATGCTGAATGGCGCGTCCGCCGCCTTCACGCCGGTCCGCGAAGAAATCGCACGCGACTGGGCCTGGGCGCAGGAACGTTTCGATCTGGGCAAGGACGAGGACGGCGAGCCGCGCGTGCCGCAGCGGCGTCCCGCGAAGCGCGACGAGTTGCTGGCGCGCATGGCTCGGCAGCGCGAACGCATTGCGGTGCTCCAGGCGCCGCGTGCGCCTGAGCCTTCTGCGGAAGAACCGCCACCGGATGAGACCGCGAGCGAAATGGCACTGCGCATGGCGCGCGCGCATCCAGTTGCGTCGGGTGTGGCTGCAGCAGCTGTCGTGGCGGTCGTCGGGCCACGCAGATTGCTGCGCTGGGCCGCTTTCGTCGCGCCAGTGCTGTGGCGCATGCGTTGAGGCCAAAACCGTTACGCACGCACTGACGGATCGATAACGGCCCCGCAAGGGCCGCGATAGCCGTCAGGCGCGGCGTGTGGCGCGCAGCGCCTGGGCGACTTCGCGCACCAGCGCCGGGCCGCGGTAGATGAGCCCGGTGTAGATCTGGACCACATCGGCGCCGGCCGCAATCTTGGCCTGGGCATCTGCGCCACTCAGGACGCCGCCGACGCCGATGATCGGAAATCCTGCGCCCAGCGCTGCTCGCAATTGCGCGATCACCCGATTGCTGGCTTCACGCACCGGTGCGCCCGACAGCCCGCCGGTTTCCTGCGCATGCGGCAGGCCTGCGACAGCTTCGCGCGACAGCGTCGTGTTGGTCGCGATCACGCCATCCATGCCGTGACGTTTCAGGGTAGCCGCAATCACGCCGACCTGTACGTCGTCGAGGTCGGGTGCAATCTTCACGAACAGCGGCACGCGCTTGCCGTGTTGCGCTGCCAGGACTTCGCGCCGTTGCGCGATCGTGCCGAGCAAGGCGTCGAGCGCTTCATCGCTCTGCAGCGAGCGCAGGTTGGCGGTGTTCGGGCTGGAGATGTTGACCGTCACGTAGTCGGCGTGCGGATAGACGCCGTCGAGGCACAGGAGATAGTCGTCTGCCGCTCGGTCGATTGGCGTTGCAGCGTTCTTGCCGATGTTCAAGCCAAGCAACATGGGCGCCCGGGTGGTGCCGTTCGTCCGGAAGCGCGCCTTCGCGACGTTGGCCAGGAAGGCTGGCAAGCCATCGTTGTTGAAGCCGAGCCGGTTGATCAGCGCGTCGCGCTCGGGTATCCGGAAAATCCGAGGGCGCTGGTTGCCCGGCTGCGCTTTCGGGGTGACGGTGCCGACCTCGACCGAGCCGAAGCCCATCGCAGCGAACGCGTCGATGCATCGCGCATTCTTGTCCAGCCCGGCAGCCAGCCCGATGCGGTTCGGGAAGGTCAGCCCGGCCAGCGTGACCGGATCGTCCACGCGCGGAGCCGCGTACAGGCAGGCCAATGGCGTGTTCTGCGTGCGTGCCAGCGCGCCGAGCGTGATTTCATGAGCGTGCTCGGCATCGAAACCGAACAGGAAAGGACGGGCAAGTCCATAGAGCGACGAGGGCGGCGGCAAGGGCATCGGATAATTCTCGACTTCGAACAACCAAGGATTCTCCCTGATGAGCACCCCCCAATTCACCCAGGACCAATTGAAGGAGCAGGTTGGTCGGGCCGCACTGGACTATGTGGTGAAGGGCGCGATCGTCGGTGTGGGCACCGGTTCGACGGTCAACAAGTTCATCGACGCGCTGGCTACGATCAAGAACGACATCAAGGGCGCCGTGTCCAGTTCGGTCGCTTCCACCGAGCGCCTGAAGGCGCTGGGCATCGAGGTGTTCGACAGCAATGCGGTCGACGAACTGGCTGTCTACATCGACGGCGCGGACGAGATCGATGGCCGCGGTTTCATGATCAAGGGCGGTGGCGCCGCGCTGACGCGCGAGAAGATCGTCGCGGCGCAGTCACGCAGCTTCGTCTGCATTGCAGATGCATCCAAACGGGTGCACACGCTGGGCGCCTTTCCGCTGCCGGTCGAGATCATCCCGATGGCCGCGCGCCGCATCATTCGGCAATTCGAGCGTCTTGGCGGCAACGCCCAGGTGCGCGAGAAGGATGGCATTGCGCTAGTGACCGACAACGGCCAGCACATCGTCGACGTGACAGGCCTGAAGATCACCGATCCGCGCGGCTTCGAGTCCGAGGTGAGCCAGTGGCCGGGCGTGGTGACGGTGGGTGTGTTTGCACACCAGCGCGCGAACGTCTGCCTGCTTGGTACGCCGTCGGGCGTCGAGACGCTGCGCTTCGACTGAAAGGTGCCCGCCCGGGCCATCCGCCGCGAGGCGGAGCCCGGTAGCCGCCGGCGTCAGGCTGCGACCGGTTCGCCCATGCCCTGGTGGCGCAACAACGCGTCGAGTTGGGGTTCACGGCCGCGGAAGGCCTTGAACGACTCCATCGCGCTGCGGCTGCCGCCGGCTTCCAGGATCGCCTGGCGGTACTTCCGGCCGGTCTCGATGTTCGGCTGCCCGTCGCTGCCGGCCGTCTCTTCGAAGGCCGCGTAGGCGTCGGCGCTCAGCACCTCGGCCCACTTGTAGCTGTAGTAGCCCGCGGCATAACCGCCCGAGAAGATGTGGCCGAAGGTGTTCGGCGTGCGGCTGAACGGCGGCGACGGCATCACCGCCACTTCGCTGCGCACCTTGCCGAGCAGCGCCATCACGTCGCCGGGCTTTGCCGTGGCGGCGTCGTATTCGGTGTGCAGCAGCATGTCGAACAGCGAGAACTCGATCTGGCGCAGCGTCTGCAGGCCGCTCTGGAAGTTCTTGGCGGCCGTCATCTTGTCGAACAGCGCGCGTGGCAGCGGCTCGCCGGTGCCGACGTGCGCAGTCATGTTCTGCAGCACGTCCCATTCCCAGCAGAAGTTCTCCATGAACTGACTGGGCAGTTCGACCGCATCCCATTCGACGCCGCTGATGCCCGACACGTCGCGCTCGTTGATCTGCGTCAGCATGTGATGCAGGCCATGGCCGAACTCGTGGAACAACGTGGTCACGTCGTCGTGCGTGAGCAGCGGCGGATTGCCGTCGACGCCTTCTGCGAAGTTGCAGACCAGTTGCGCGATCGGCGTTTGCAGCGTGCCGGTGTCGGGGCGCAGCCAGCGGGCGCGCACGTCGTCCATCCAGGCGCCACCGCGCTTGGCGGCGCGCGCGGACGGGTCCAGGTAGAACTGGCCGACCTTCTGGCCTGCGCGTTCGATGCGGTAGAACTCGACGCTCGGATGCCACACCGGCGCGCTGTCGCGGCGGATCGCCACTTCGAACAGCGTCTCGACGATCTTGAACAGCCCGGCCATCACCTTGGGCGCCGGAAAGTACTGCTTGACCTCCTGCTCGCTGAAGGCATAGCGCGCCTCCTTGAGCTTCTCGCCGACGTAGGTCCAGTCCCAGGGCTGTGGATCGAGCAGTCCCAGTTCACTCGACGCGAATGCGCGCAGGTCGGCCAGGTCGCGTTCGCCATAGGGCTTGGCCTTGGTGGCGAGGTCGCGCAGGAATTTCACGACCTGCTCGGGCGATTCCGCCATCTTCGGGACGATCGACAGTTCGCCGAAGTTGCGGTAGCCGAGCAGCTTGGCTTCTTCCTCGCGCAGCGCGAGGATTTCGGCGATCAATGCGGTGTTGTCGAATTCGGGTTTGCCGAACTCGCTGGCGCGCGTGGCGTAGGCGCGGTAGAGCGTCTCGCGCAGCGCGCTGCGCTTCGCGAACTGCATGACCGGCAGGTAGCAAGGCATCTTCAGCGTGAGCTTGTAGTCGTTGCGGCCTTCGGCTTCGGCTGCTGCGCGCGCGGCGCCGATCACGTCCGCCGGTACGCCTTCGAGTTCACCGAACTCGACGTAGTGCGCGAAGGCATCCGTCGCGTCCAGCGAGTTCTCGCTGAACTTCTGGCTCAGTTCGGCCTGGCGCTCCTGGATGGCCGCGAAGCGTTCCTTTGCCGCGCCCTGCAATTCCGCGCCGCCGAGCACGAAGTTGCGCACGGCGTTGCGGTGAGCCTGGCGCTGTTCCGCGTTGAGCGAAGCGACGTCGATCGCCTTGTACTTGGCGTACAGCCGTTCGTCGGAGCCCAGGCGCGTCCAGAAGGCCGTCACGCGCGGCATCGCGTCGTTGTAGGCGGCGCGCAGCTCGGGCGTATCGGCCACGGCGTTCAGATGCCCGACGGCGCCCCAGGCGCGGCTGAAGCGCTCGGACGCCACGTCCAGCACCTTCGAGATCGCCAGCCATTCCGCGGGGAAGTCCGGCGCGGTGACTGTCTGCAAGGCCGCATCGGCATCGGCCAGCAGGATGTCGACGGCAGGCGCCACATGTTCAGGCCGGATCTGGTCGAACAGCGGAAGGTCGGTGAAGTCGAGGAGCGGATTGGTCATGGTTGGCATCTGGCGGCGCGCGCCTCAAGTTCAAGTCAGCTGGCGGAACGTTCCGCAGCTTCCAGCGTATTCACGAGCAGCATGGTGATCGTCATCGGGCCGACGCCGCCCGGCACTGGCGTGATCCAGCCCGCCACTTCGCGGACGCCCGCGAAGTCGACGTCGCCGCAGAGCTTGCCTTCGTCGTTGCGATTGATGCCGACGTCGATGACCAGGGCGCCCGGCTTCACCATGTCGGCGGTCAGCACGTTCCGGCGGCCGACCGCGGCCACGACGACGTCGGCTTGCCGCGTGTGGTGACCGATGTCGGTGGTGCCGCTGTGGCAGACAGTGACCGTCGCGTTGGCCTGCAGCAGCAGCAGCGCCATCGGCTTGCCGACCGTGTTGCTGCGGCCGATCACGACGGCATGCTTGCCGCGCAGGTCGAAGCCTGTGCTCTCGATGAGCTTCATGCAGCCGTAAGGCGTGCAGGGTCGGAAACCCGGCAGTTGCGTCATCAGCTCGCCTGCGCTCAGCGTCGAATAGCCATCCACGTCCTTGCTCGTGGCGATGGCCTCGATGATCCTGTGCGGATCGATGTGCTTCGGCAGCGGCATCTGCACCAGGATGCCGTGGATCGTCGGATCGTTGTTGAGCGCGTCGATGCGTGCGAGCAGCTCAGCTTCGCTGAACTCGGCCGGGTACTTTTCCATCACCGAATGCAGGCCGTTGTCCTCGCAGGCCTTCACCTTGTTGCGAACGTAGACCTGGCTGGCCGGGTCCTCGCCCACCAGCACGACCGCCAAGCCGGGCGTCACACCGCGGGTCTTGAGGGCTGCGGCGCGTTGGGCCACATCGGCGCGCAGTGTGCGGGAGAGGGCGTTGCCGTCGATCAATTGAGCTGTCATCGGGAAAGCATTTTCCAAGTAAAAACGCCCGCTTGCGCAGGCGTGGGGGCCACTGTGCCTATCGAGGCGATAGCCGGTTCAGGGTGCCTTCGCGGGCGGTTGTGCCTGGCCAAGCGCGATCTTCAGCAGGTCGGCGACCGTGTTGGCGTTGAGTTTTTCCATGATGTTGGCGCGGTGCGCCTCCACCGTCTTGATGCTGATGCCGAGGTCGTCGGCAATCTGCTTGTTCAGGCGACCGGCGACGATGCGCTCGAGCACCTGTGCCTCGCGGCCCGTGAGCTTGGACAGCAAGGCATCGCGGCTGGCCGACTGCTGGTGCTGGGCAAATGCGCCGCGTGCGTGTTCGAGCATGCGTTCGACGAGGGCCACGAGTTCGTCTTCGTTGAAGGGCTTCTGGATGAAGTCCATCGCGCCCTTCTTCATGCTGTCGACCGCCATCGGCACGTCGCCGTGGCCGGTGATCACCACGATCGGCAGCGGCGAGCGGCGTTCGATCAGGCGGTCCTGCAATTCGAGGCCGGTCATGCCGCCCATGCGGATGTCGACGATCAGGCAGGCCACCTCGCGGGAGTCGTAACGCGACAAGAAGGATTCGGCTGAATCGAAGCATCGGACCCTGTAGTCCTTGCCCTCCAGCAGCCACTGGAGTGAGTCTCGAACGGCCTCGTCATCATCGACGACATAGACCGTGCCCTTCTTCGGAATCAAGCTCATGCGGGTACCTTTGCCTCGTCGTTTGCTACGGAACTGATAGCGTCCATCACCGGGATCCAGAAGGAAAAACGGCATCCGACCACGTCGGGTCCATTGTAGATGTTCTCTGCCTGCATTCGGCCGCGGTGCGACTCGACGATCGTGCGGCAGAGGTTCAAGCCGATCCCCATGCCTTCCGGCTTGGTGGAGAAGAAAGCCTCATAGAGCCGGTCCATGACTTCCGGCGCCAGGCCGGCGCCCGTGTCCTGCACCGAAAACTCGACCGCCTTGTGCCCTTCGATGACCTTCGGCAGCACGCGCAACTCGACGCTGCGCCGGGCCAGCGGGCGCTCGGCCAGATCGATCGATTCGGCCGCGTTCTTGAGCAGGTTGACCAGCACCTGCTCGATCAGGATCGGGTCCACCAGCACGATCGGCAGCCGCGCCGCGACGTAGTGGTTGAGCCTGACGTTGCGCCGCCGCAATTCGATGCCGGCAAGCTCGACCGCCTCGCTGACCATCAGTGCCACGTCCGATGGCGTGCGGTTCGGCTCGCTGCGCTTCACGAACGAGCGGATGCGCTGGATGATCTGGCCGGCGCGCTGCGCCTGCCGCGACGTCTTTTCAAGCGCCGCGATGAGCGTGTCCGAGTCGATCTGCTGGTTCTTGATGCGCGACATCATCCCGTTGCAGTAATTGCTGATCGCGGTCAGCGGCTGGTTGAGCTCGTGCGCCACGCTCGACGCCATCTCGCCCATCGTGATCAGCCGGCTGGCCGACTGCGCGCGGTCGGCCTGCGCCGCGGCCTGTTCCTCCGCGTCGCGGCGTGGCGTGATGTCCGTCGCGATCACCAGCTGGGCGAGCCGGCCGTCGACCCAGGTCAGATAGCGGGAACGCACTTCGAGCCATTTGCCCAGTTCGGGCACGAAGATCTCGTTGTTGGCCGGCTGCGCCGTCGTCAGCGTGTCGATCGGCAGGCCGGCGAAGGGGTCGACGTCGTCCAGCGCCTCATCCTGCGCGGCGGAGGCCGGAACGCCGGCCTGCGCCACCATGCCGAGATGACCGACGGTGTTGGAGCCGAACCAGAGCCGGTACAGCTTGTTGGCGAACAGCAGTTCCTCGCTGCCGATCGGTGCGACCGATACGGCGGCGTCGAGCGCTTCCAGCACGGTCGTGAACCGCTCGTACGACGCCGACAGCTGTTCGCGGATGCGCGTCGGCTCGGTGATGTCGGTCATCGACGTCATCCAGCCGGTCTGGTGGCCTCGCGCGTCGATCAGCGGCGACACATAGAGCCGTGCATTGAAGACGCTGCCGTTCTTGCGCTTCACGCGGACCTGGAAGCCGCCGGGCAGGGCGCGGCCGTGGATTTCCTCCTCGAGCCGCTCGTTCATCACCTCGCGGTCGGTTTCGAGCCAGTAGGGGAACGGCGGCTTCTGCCCGACCAGCTCGGCTTCGCTCCAGCCGGTCATGGCGCAGAAGGCCGCGTTCACATAGGTGATGCGACCCTCGAGGTCGAGCACGCGCATGCCGGTGAGCATGGAGTTTTCCATGGCACGCCGGAAATTCGTCTCGACGATCAGCGCCTGCTGCGCCTGGAGCCGCTTGCGCGTGTGGCGCCATGTACCGATCAGCATCCAGCTGGTGAGCACGCTCAGCGCGCCGACCAGCCAGAAGAGCCCGTTGCCGACCACGCCCTGCGACGTGCGGTACGCCTGTGCCCGCAGCACCAGCGCGTTGCCAACCGGTGACACCGGCACCTCATATTCATTGGAGCTTTCGATCCAGGGCAGCAGCCGCGTCACCGTTTCCCTGGGGTTCGCCACGGTGTTGCCCGCGATGACGCCGCCCTTGGCGTCGAGCATTGCCAGGGCGTAGCGCGCCGAGACTTCGGCTGGCATGCCATAGCGCAGCAAGCCATCGACCGAGAATTCGCCCATCAGCACGCCCGCGAACAGACCCTGGTCGAACAGCGGGATATGGAGCTGCAGCATCGGCGGGGGATCGCTGCCGGCCATCGGTTGGGAATACACCGGCTGGCGCAGTTCACGCGCGAGCGCGTAGTTGCTTTCGGTGTCCCCGGGGCGCAAGACGTCGCCGATGGTGTGCTGAAGTGCAGGATGCACGCTCGGCCCTGCATAGCCGGCCTTGAACCGGCGCCGATCGTCGACCCAGCTCACGGCTTGCAGTTCCGGGAATTGGCTGACCAGCGATTCGGCCCGGCTGGTGAATTCGGCGGCGTCGATTTCGCCATTGGACGCATCGCGCGCGATGCGCATCAATTGTTCCTGGCGCTCCAGCAGCCGCAGTCTGACGCGCTGCTGCGCATATTCGACATCACGCTTGACGGACTCCTGCTCGCGCTCGACTTCCTCAACCCGCAAATACCAGAACGCCGAGGCGATGGCTGCCAGGAACAACAGCACTGCGGCCAGCGGCGCCAGCATCGCGACGGCATCCTGCAGCATGGGCGTCTGACGGCGCCACCAGCGGCGCCACCAGGAGAGTGGCGACGCTTTCACAGCGCTGCGCGCCACCGCGATCGGGGAGAAGAGGGGCATTCGGCGAGTTTAGGGGACGGCCCCTGTGCGGCGCGGGTTTGGCGTTGATTCAGCTCGTTCTCATCCTCGATTTTTCATAATAAGAAATCAATGTGCACCATTTGGAATCGACTGATTTCTGTGAGAAACTCCCGCGCGCTGCGGAATACCGCACTAAATTACCGCCACAACCTCATCAGGAGACACGCATGTCGGCAATCCCCGAGAACTCATTCGGCTCGGCCGCGAACGACGCGGATGCACAGGAAACCCGTGAATGGATGGACGCGCTGTCTGCCGTCATCCAGAGCGAAGGCCCCGATCGGGCGCATTTCCTGTTGGAACAACTGCTCGAGCACGCGCGCCAGAACAGCGTCGACATGCCGTTCTCGGCCAACACCGGCTACGTGAACACTCTCGAGCCCGAAGTGGAAGCGCGCAGCCCCGGCAACCTGGAGATCGAACAGCGCCTGCGGGCCTATATGCGCTGGAACGCGATGGCGATGGTGGTCAAGGCCAACCGCCACCATCCACCGGAAGGCGGCGACCTCGGCGGCCATATCGGTTCCTTCGCCTCGCTGGCCAGCATGTTCGGTGCCGGCTTCAATCATTTCTGGCATGCCGAGAGCGAGAACCACGGCGGCGACCTGCTGTACATCCAGGGCCACGTATCGCCAGGTATCTATGCCCGCGCCTACCTCGAAGGCCGTCTGAGCGAAGAGCAACTGCTCAACTTCCGCCAGGAAGTCGACGGCAAGGGCCTGTCGAGCTATCCGCACCCGAAGCTCATGCCCGAGTTCTGGCAGTTCCCCACGGTGTCAATGGGCCTCGGCCCGCTGATGGCGATCTACCAGGCGCGCTTTCTGAAGTACCTGCATGCCCGCGGCATCGCGAACACCGAGAACCGCAAGGTGTGGGTGTTCTGCGGCGACGGTGAAATGGACGAGGTCGAATCGCTCGGCGCGATCGGCCTGGCTGCGCGCGAGAAGCTCGACAACCTGATCTTCGTCATCAACTGCAACCTGCAGCGCCTCGACGGCCCGGTGCGCGGCAACGGCAAGATCATCCAGGAGCTCGAAGGCGAGTTCCGCGGTGCCGGCTGGAACGTTCTCAAGCTGATCTGGGGCAAGGGCTGGGACGCCCTGCTCGCCGCCGACAAGGACGGCGCGCTGCGCAAGATCATGATGGAGTGCAACGACGGCGACTACCAGTCCTTCAAGGCCAACGACGGCGCCTACGTCCGCAAGAACTTCTTCGGCCGCGATCCGCGCACGCTGAAGATGGTCGAGCACCTGACGGACGACGAGGTCTGGAACCTGCAGCGCGGCGGCCACGACTCGCAAAAGGTCTATGCGGCCTTCCATGCGGCGCAGAACCATGGCGGCCAGCCGACCGTGTTGCTCGTCAAGACCGTCAAGGGCTTCGGCATGGGCAAGATCGGCGAGGGCAAGAACACGGTCCACCAGACCAAGAAGCTCGGCGACGAGGACATCAAGGCCTTCCGCGACCGCTTCAACATCCCGATTCCGGACAGCCAGATCGCCGACCTGCCGTTCTACAAGCCGGCCGACGACACGCCGGAAATGAAGTACCTGCACGAGCGCCGCAAGGCCCTCGGCGGCTACCTGCCGCACCGCCGCGTGAAGTCGGACGAGAGCTTCACCGTGCCGACGCTGGAGACCTTCAAGGCCGTGCTCGAGCCGACCGCGGAAGGCCGCGAGATCTCGACCACGCAGGCTTACGTGCGCTTCCTCACGCAGCTGCTGCGCGACCAGGCGCTCGGCCCGCGCACTGTGCCGATCCTGGTCGACGAGGCGCGTACCTTCGGCATGGAAGGCCTGTTCCGCCAAATCGGCATCTACAACCCCGCGGGGCAGCAGTACACGCCGGTCGACAAGGACCAGGTCATGTACTACAAGGAAGACAAGTCCGGCCAGATCCTGCAGGAAGGCATCAACGAAGCCGGCGGCATGTCGAGCTGGATCGCGGCGGCTACGTCGTACAGCACGAACAACCGCATCATGGTGCCGTTCTACGTGTACTACTCGATGTTCGGCTTCCAGCGCATCGGCGACCTGGCCTGGGCGGCCGGCGACATGCAGGCCCGCGGGTTCCTGCTGGGCGGCACGTCGGGGCGCACCACGCTCAACGGCGAAGGCCTACAGCATGAAGACGGCCACAGCCACATCCTGGCCAACACCATCCCGAACTGCGTGAGCTACGACCCGACCTTCGCGCACGAAGTCGGCGTGATCCTGCATCACGGTCTGAAGCGCATGGTGGAGAAGCAGGACAACGTCTATTACTACCTGACGCTGCTCAACGAGAACTACCCGATGCCCGGCCTCCAGCCTGGCACCGAAGAGCAGATCATCAAGGGCATGTACCTGTGCAAGCAGGCGCCGGACCTGGGCGCGAAGGCGCCGAGCGTGCAACTGCTGGGCAGCGGCACGATCCTGCGCGAAAGCTTCGCGGCGCAGGAACTCCTCGAGAAGGAGTGGGGCGTCAGCGCTGGCGTCTGGAGCTGCCCGAGCTTCAACGAACTGACGCGCGACGGCCAGGACGCCGACCGCTGGAACCTGCTGCACCCGACCGACGCGCCCCGCGTGCCCTTCGTGGCGCAGCAGCTCGGCGCGAGCAGCGGTCCGGTGGTGGCGTCGACCGACTACATGAAGGCGTACGCCGAGCAGATCCGCCCGTTCATCCCGAAGGGCCGCACGTACAAGGTGCTGGGCACCGACGGTTTCGGCCGCAGCGACTTCCGCAGCAAGCTGCGCGAGCACTTCGAGATCAACCGCCACTACATCGTGCTGGCGGCCCTCAAGTCGCTGGCCGAGGACGGCGTGATTCCCGCGGCCAAGGTGGCCGAGGCGATCACCAGGTACGGCATCAATGCCGACAAGATCAACCCGCTTTACGCATAACCGACTGCGCCTGGCGCGGGAGACAAGAACATGGCAGCAGTGGACATCAAGGTGCCGGACATCGGCGATTTCGACGAAGTCGCGGTGATCGAGGTGCTGGTGAAGGTGGGCGACACGGTGAAGGCCGAGCAGTCGCTGATCACGGTCGAATCCGACAAGGCGTCGATGGAGATTCCGTCGAGCCAGGGTGGCGTGGTCAAGGAAATCAAGGTCGCCGTCGGCGACAAGGTGAAGCAGGGCTCGGTGGTGGTCACGCTCGAGGCAGAAGGCGCGCCAGCGACGGCTGCTCCCGCGCCCGCCGCGGCCCCTGCGGCAGCGGCCCCGACAGCCGCAGCGCCGGCACCGGCCGCAGCACCTGCTGCACCGGCACCGGCCGCGAGCACCGGCCCGGTCGAAGTGAAGGTGCCCGACATCGGCGACTTCAAGGACGTCTCGGTGATCGAGGTGCTGGTGAAGGCTGGCGACACCATCAAGGCCGAGCAGTCGCTGATCACGGTTGAATCGGACAAGGCGTCGATGGAGATCCCGTCCTCCGGAGCCGGTGTGCTCAAGGAGCTCAAGGTCAAGGTCGGCGACGTGATCAACATCGGCGACCTGATCGCTGTGCTCGAAGGCACGACGGCAGCCGCCCCCGCATCGGCGCCCGCCGCCGCGGCGGCTGCACCCGCGCCGGCGACCGCCAGCGCGCCTGCGGCGCCAGCTGCGACCCCAGCGCCTGCCGCATCGGCCGCTGCACCCGCTGCGCACGACACCACGACCCCGCCGAGCGGCAAGCTGCCGCACGCGTCGCCGTCGGTACGCAAGTTCGCGCGCGAACTCGGTGTGCCGCTCGACGAGGTCAAGGGCACGGGCCTCAAGGGCCGCATCACGCAGGACGACGTCCAGAGCTTCACCAAGGCCGTGATGAGTGGCCAGGCCAGCACCAAGGCCGCCGCCGCCAAGGCGCCGGCCGCAGGCAGTGGCGACGGCGCGGCGCTCGGCCTGATTCCGTGGCCGAAGGTCGATTTCGCCAAGTTCGGCGCGGTCGAACGCAAGGACCTGTCGCGCATCAAGAAGATCAGCGGCGCGAACCTGCATCGCAACTGGGTGATGATCCCGCACGTCACCAACAACGACGAAGCCGACATCACCGAGCTCGAAGCCTTCCGCGTATCCACCAACAAGGACAACGAGAAGTCGGGCATCAAGGTCACGATGCTGGCCTTCGTGATCAAGGCGGTCGTCTCGGCGCTGAAGAAATTCCCCGAGTTCAACACCAGCCTGGACGGCGACACGCTCGTCTACAAGCAGTACTACAACATCGGCTTCGCGGCGGACACGCCCAACGGGCTGGTGGTGCCGGTGCTCAAGGACGCCGACAAGAAGGGCATCCTGCAGATCAGCCAGGAGATGGGCGAACTCGCCAAGAAGGCGCGCGACGGCAAGCTCGGCTCGGCCGACATGCAGGGCGGCTGCTTCTCGATCAGCTCGCTCGGCGGCATCGGCGGTACGCACTTCACACCGATCATCAATGCACCGGAAGTGGCCATCCTCGGCCTCTCGAAGGGCCAGATGAAGCCGGTGTGGGACGGCAAACAGTTCGTGCCGCGTCTCACGCTGCCGTTGTCGCTGTCGTACGACCACCGCGTGATCGACGGCGCCCTGGCCGCACGCTTCAATGCCTATCTGGGCCAACTGCTGGCGGACTACCGCCGCATCGTGCTGTAAGGAGCGCAACAGCATGAGCGAACAACAGATCAAGGTGCCGGACATCGGCGATTTCGACGAAGTCGCGGTGATCGAGGTGCTGGTGAAGGTGGGCGACACGGTGAAGGCCGAGCAGTCGCTGATCACGGTCGAATCCGACAAGGCATCGATGGAGATTCCGTCGTCCGCTGGCGGCGTGGTCAAGTCGGTGGCCGTGAAGGTCGGCGACAAGGTCAAGCAGGGCTCGGTCGTGGTGACGCTGGACGCGGCGGAAGCTGCGGCACCTGCACCTGCACCTGCACCCGCGGCAGCCCCTGCGGCAGCCCCTGCGGCGCCGGCCCCAACGGCCGCGGCGGCGGCAACCCCGGCGCCTGCGCCCGTGGCCGCTCCCGCACCCACTGCCGCGTCGAGCTACGGTGGCGGCGTCGACATGGAATGCGACCTGCTCGTTCTGGGCGCCGGCCCCGGCGGCTACTCGGCGGCTTTCCGCGCGGCCGACCTCGGCCTGAAGGTCATCCTGGTGGAGCGTTACGCCACGCTCGGCGGCGTCTGCCTGAACGTGGGTTGCATCCCGTCGAAGGCGCTGCTGCACGTGGCTGCCGTGATGGACGAGGTCAAGCACTTCGCCGACATGGGCGTCACCTTCGGCGAGCCGACGGTCGACCGCAGCAAGCTGCTCGCGCGCAAGAACAAGGTGGTGAGCAAGCTCACCGGCGGGCTGACCGCGATGGCCAAGATGCGCAAGGTCACGACCGTGCGCGGACTCGGCGAGTTCGTCGATGCGTTCCACGTCAAGGTCCAGGAAACCGGTGGCACCGGGCAGGAGCCGACCGGCAAGGCGCAGGTCATCAAGTTCCGCAATTGCGTGATCGCCGCCGGCTCGCAGGCCGTGCACCTGCCGTTCATGCCGAAGGGCGATCCGCGCGTGGTCGACTCGACCGGCGCGCTGGAACTCGGCATCGACCCGAAGCGCATGCTGATCCTCGGCGGCGGCATCATCGGGCTCGAGATGGGTTCGGTGTACTCCAGCCTCGGCGCGCGTCTCGACGTGGTCGAGATGATGGACGGCCTGATGCAGGGCGCCGACCGCGACCTGGTGAAGGTCTGGCAGAAGATGAACGCGCCGCGCTTCGACAACATCATGCTGAAGACCAAGACCGTCGGCGCCGAGGCGACGAAGGACGGCATCCGCGTGAGCTTCGAAGGCGAGGGCGCACCGAAGGAGCCTCAGCTGTACGACCTGGTGCTGCAGGCCGTGGGCCGCACGCCCAACGGCAAGAAGATCGCGGCCGACAAGGCCGGCGTGACGGTGACCGACCGTGGCTTCATCCCGGTCGACATCCAGATGCGGACCAATGTGCCGCACATCTTTGCGGTCGGCGACATCGTCGGCCAGCCGATGCTGGAGCACAAGGCCGTGCACGAGGCGCACGTCGCTGCCGAAGTGATCGCAGGTGAGCAGAAGGGCGACAAGGAGCTCGCGAGCGCTGCCTTCAACGCACGTGTGATCCCGAGCGTGGCCTACACCGATCCGGAAGTGGCCTGGGTCGGCCTGACCGACGACCAGGCCAAGGCGCAGGGCGTGAAGATCACCAAGGGCATGTTCCCCTGGAACGCGTCGGGCCGCGCCATCGCCAACGGCCGCGACGAAGGCTTCACCAAGCTGCTGTTCGACGCCGAGACCCATCGCATCGTGGGTGGCGGCATCGTCGGCACGCACGCGGGCGACATGATCGGCGAGATCGCGCTGGCCATCGAGATGGGCGCGGACGCCATCGACATCGGCAAGACGATCCATCCGCATCCGACGCTGGGCGAGAGCATCGGCCTGGCGGCCGAGGCTGCGCATGGCAGCTGCACCGACCTGCCGCCAGTGAAGCGCTGATCGATCAGCGCAACGTCTCCGCAAGCAAAAAAGTCCCGCTTCTGCGGGACTTTTTCATGGTGCCGTTTCCTGGGGTGGAAGCAGCGGGTGTTGGGTTGGAACGCGTGTCTTCAGTTGCCTGAGGTCGCCCGGATCTGCGCCTGCACCTGTTGCGCTTCGGCCTCTGCACCGGGCACGCGGCGGGCGCCGTCGAAGCGGCGCAGCCAGTAGCTCTCGTTCATGCTTTCCACACGCACTTGCGCGCCGGAACGCGGGGAGTGGATGAACTTGCCCTCGCCGACGTAGATGCCGACATGGCTGAAGGCGCGGCGCATCGTGTTGAAGAACACCAGGTCGCCCGGCTTGAGTTCGCTGCGGTCGATCTTTTCGGTGGCGGCGGCCTGCTCTTCGGCGCGGCGTGGCAGCAAGTGTCCGAGCGTCTGGTTGTAGATCGCGCGGACGAACCCGCTGCAATCGAAACCGGTTTCGGCGCTGTTGCCACCGCGGCGGTAAGGCACGCCGAGAAAGCCGAGTGCGTTGACCACCAGATCCGAGGTGCGATCCACCATGGTCTGACGGACTTGCTGGAGATGGCCGATCAGGCCCTTCTCGGCCAGTAGGCTCTCCATCTCATCGGAACGATCCTGCAAGGGTGCCGCGTGGACGGCGACTGTCAGCAGAAACATGCAGGCGGGTAAGACGAGTAGTCGCATCAGTCGTAGGATAAGGATGACATAAGGAAGTGTCAATTTCGCGCTGTTTCGCTATTATGGGCGTAAGTGCTTGTCGGAGTTGGGATTTACACGATATTTGATATTTGAAAATGTAACGGTTGCCAAAATGGTGCATCCGCTTTCGCGCTTCAGGGCTTTTGTGGCGTGCTCAGCCGGCGCATTCCACACTTGGTTTCTCAATGCACTTTGTGTGCCGCTTGTGGCGGCCTCGATCCCATGAACCTTGTGAGCCCGTTGCCCCGGTTTGTTGCCACGCCCGCCGTTCCAGGTCGGAGGGTTCTCCGAAGAGTCGCCGCCTCGGTCGTCGCCGTCTTGCTGTCATCGACCGCCGCGGCCGAAGGCGTGCAGGTGCAGACGGTTGCGGCGGGTCTTGAAAATCCCTGGGGCGTGACGTTCCTGCCTGGCGGGCGATTCCTGGTGACGGAGCGCCCGGGGCGCCTTCGGGCGGTCGAGGCCGACGGCCGTCTGGGCCCGCCGATCGGTGGCTTGCCGGCCATCGCGGCCGGTGGCCAGGGCGGGCTGCTCGATGTGCTGGCGGACACCAACTTCGCCAGTAACCGCACCGTGTATTTCTGCTTTTCCGAACCTGCCGCGAGCGGCTCGTCCAACAGCACGGCCCTGGCACGCGCCCGGCTGTCGACCGATGGCCGTCGTCTGGAAGAGATGAAGGTCGTCTTTTCCCAGAAGCCGAAAGTTGCGAGCAGCGCGCATTTCGGCTGCCGGATCGTCGAGGCAAAGGACGGGACGCTGTTCCTCACGCTCGGCGATCGCTTCAGCCGCAAGGAAGATGCGCAGAAGCTGGACAACCATCTCGGCAAGGTCGTGCGGATCGGCAAGGACGGCACGATCCCGCGCGACAACCCGTTCGTCGGACGGGCCGGCGCCTTGCCCGAAATCTGGAGCTACGGCCACCGCAACGGCCAGGGCGCCACGCTCGGCCCGGACGGCCGGCTCTGGATGCACGAACACGGCCCGCAAGGCGGGGACGAAATCAACCTGTCGCAGGCCGGACGGAACTACGGCTGGCCGGTGATCACCTACGGCGAGAACTACGGTGGCGGCCCGATCGGCGAAGGCATCACCGCGCGCGACGGGATGGAGCAGCCGCTGCACTACTGGGTGCCGTCGATCGCACCGTCGGGAATAGCCTTCCTGACCAGCGACCGCTACGGTCCGGCGTGGAGGGGAAATCTGTTCGTCGGTTCGCTGAAGTTCGGCTACCTCGACCGCATCGTGCTGCGCGACGGCAAGGTCGCCGAGGAGCACAAGCTGCTCGAAGACCGGCGCGCCCGCATCCGCGACGTCAAGCAGGGCCCTGATGGCCTGCTGTACGTCCTGACCGACGAGTCGGACGGCAAGTTGCTGCGGCTGCAGCCGCAGTGAAGGGATTGCCGTGCGAGGCATGTCATTGCGGCCGGACCGGCGCGGCGATACGGTCTAATCCCGGCCTGTTCAGGCGGAATGCCGCCTCGCCCCGTTTTTCGAAGGATTTCCATGCTGCTCGACGCCTCCCAATCGCAACTCGTCCTGGTCGACTACCAGGCCCGCCTGATCCCGGCCATCTTCGAGGCCGATGCGGCGGTGGCCAACGCGGTCCGGCTCGCCAAGATGGCGAAGATGCTCGACGTGCCGGCCTGGGGCACCGAGCAGAACCCGTCCAAGCTGGGTGAGAACCCGTCAGACATCCGGAGCCTGTGCCAGCGAACGCTCGCCAAGATGCAATTCAGCGGCGTCGAAGAAGGCCTCGGCGAGTGGTTGCGTCCGCCGGCCAAGGCACCCCAGGGCAACGCCCGCAGCCTGCCGAAGCATCTGCAGAAGCCGGTGGCTGCGTCAGAGGAGCGCAATGCCATCGTCATCGCCGGCTTCGAGGCGCACGTCTGCCTGCTGCAGACGGCGCTCGATCTGCTGGAGGACGAATTCGAGGTCTGGGTCGTGACCGACGCCTGCAGTTCGCGCACGGAGCGCAACCGCGACGCGGCCTTCGACCGCCTGGCGGGGGCGGGCGCCGAGCTGGTGACCACCGAGATGGTCGGCTTCGAATGGCTGGGCAGCGCCGAGCATCCGGCGTTCAAGGAATTCCAGGCGCTGATCCGCTGAGGCGTCACGGCGGGTCGATCGGATCGGGCGCGTCGCCCGCGGCATGCGGGTTGTCGCGGGTTGCGTCAGTTGCCTGCAAAGTCGAAGCTTGAGACTCGGGGGCCCGGCAATGGCCGGCGTCAACCGGAGAACAAGAGACATGCCCAGCTACGAAGATTTCTACCGCCATTCTCTCGACGCGCCCGAGGCCTTCTGGGCCGAGCAGTCGAAGCTGATCGATTGGCAGACGCCACCCGAGCAGGTGCTGGACGCGAGCCGGCCGCCATTCGCCCGCTGGTTCGTCGGCGGGCGGACCAACCTCTGCCACAACGCGATCGACCGTCACCTGGGTGCGCGCGGCAATCAGCCTGCGTTGCACTTCGTTTCCACTGAAACAGGTGTCGAGCGCAGCTGGAGCTTCGCGCAGCTGCATGCGGAGGTGCAGGCCACGGCGGCCAGCCTGATGGCCTTGGGCGTCGGCCGCGGCGACCGGGTGCTGATCTACATGCCGATGATCCCGCAGGCCGTCTTCGCGATGCTTGCCTGTGCGCGCATCGGCGCGATCCACTGTGTGGTGTTCGGCGGCTTCGCGAGCGGTTCGCTGGCCACCCGGATCGAGGATGCCGAGCCCAGGGTCGTCGTCAGCGCCGATGGCGGTTCGCGCGGCGGCAAGGTGATCGCGTACAAGCCGTTGCTCGACGAGGCGATCCGCCTGTCCAGCCACAAGCCCGAGGCCGTGCTGCTGGCCGATCGCGGCCTCGCACCGATGGAGATCGTGCCCGGCCGCGACCACCGCATGGACGTTCTGGCCGAGCAGCATGCAGGTACGCAGGTGCCGTGCGCCTGGCTCGAATCGACCGAAATCAGCTACACCATCTACACCAGCGGCACCACCGGCAAGCCGAAGGGCGTCCAGCGCGACACCGGTGGCTACGCGGTGGCATTGGCCGCGAGCATTCCGCACATCTTCGACGGCAAGCCCGGCGAGACCTACTTCTGCACCAGCGACATCGGCTGGGTGGTCGGACACAGCTACATCGTCTATGGGCCGCTGATCGGCGGCATGGCGACCATTCTTTATGAGGGCCTGCCCACGCAGGGGCTCGACCGCCAGCCGGACGGCGGCATCTGGTGGCGGCTGGTCGAGAAGTACAAGGTCAGCGTGATGTTCAGCGCGCCGACTGCCGTGCGCGTGCTCAAGAAGCAGGATCCGGCGCTGCTGAAGAAGTACGACCTCTCCAGCCTGCGTGCGCTCTTCCTGGCCGGCGAGCCGCTGGACGAACCGACGGCGCGCTGGATCAGCGACGGACTGGGCGTGCCGATCATCGACAACTACTGGCAGACCGAATCCGGCTGGCCCATCATCACGATCGCCAATGGCGTCGAAAAAAAGCCGAGCAAGTTCGGCAGCCCTGGCGTGCCGATGTATGGCTGGCGGGTCAAGATCGTGGACGAGTCGACCGGCGAGGAACTTCGCGAACCGAACCGGAAAGGCGTGGTCGTGATCGACGGGCCGACGCCGCCAGGCTTCATGCAGACCATCTGGAAGGACGACGCACGTTTCGTCAACACCTACTGGAAAAGCGTGCCGGGCACGACGGTCTATTCGACCTTCGACTGGGGCATTCGCGACGCGGACGGCTACTTCTACATCCTGGGACGGACTGACGACGTGATCAACGTCGCCGGCCATCGGCTGGGTACGCGCGAGATCGAGGAAAGCATCTCCGGCCATCCGGCCGTTGCCGAGGTGGCGGTGGTGGGCGTCGCCGATGCGCTCAAGGGGCAGGTGGCGGTCGCGTTCGCGGTGGCGAAGGACGCCGGCGCGGTGGCCGACGAGGCCGCGGCGCTGCATCTGGAGGGCGAGATCATGCAGCGAGTGGCCAGCCAGCTCGGCGCGCTGGCGCGGCCGGCGCGGGTGCATTTCGTGACCGCGCTGCCCAAGACGCGCAGCGGCAAACTGTTGCGCCGGGCGATCCAGGCGGTCTGCGAACGGCGCGATCCGGGCGACCTGACCACGATGGACGACCCGCTCGTGCTGCAGAAGATTCAGCACATCGTTTCCTGAGGGCTTGCAAGCATGCGAAACGATGTCACATGGTTGACGTGGCACAATGCCAAGGTACTCAGGCCCTTCCCCAGCCACAGTCGCATCCGCCAATCGGTCCAGCCGTGTCGCGGAAGGTTTCTTAAACCAGCTAATGCTTCCTTCAGGGAAGCGAAGGTCAGCGGAATATGAGCGATTCCTCGTCCGTCTATCAAGCCTATCAAGGCAACACCTACCTCTTCGGCGGCAATGCGCCCTATGTCGAAGAGATGTACGAAAACTATCTTTCGAACCCTGGCAGCGTGCCGGACAACTGGCGCTCGTATTTCGACGCGCTGCAGCACGTGCCCGCTTCCGACGGCAGCAACGTCAAGGACGTTCCGCATCTGCCGGTCGTCAACGCGTTCGCCGAGCGTGCCAAGCAGGGCACCACCAAGGTGGTCGTCGCCAGCGGTGCCGACTCCGAACTCGGACGCAAGCGCACGGCCGTCCAGCAGCTGATCGCGGCGTACCGCAACGTCGGCCTGCGCTGGGCTGACCTGGATCCGCTCAAGCGCACCGAGCGTCCGGCGATCCCCGAACTCGAACCCTCTTCCTACGGCTTCACCGACGCCGACCTGGAAACGGTGTTCAACACCAGCAACACGTTCTTCGGCAAGGACACGATGTCCCTGCGCGACCTGCTGAACGCGCTGCGCGAAACGTACTGCGGCACCATCGGCGCCGAGTACATGTACACGACCGACCACAGCCATCAGCGCTGGTGGCAGCAGCGGCTCGAAAGCGCCCGCGCCAATCCGCAGCTGAACGCCGAACAGAAGAAGCGCGTTCTCGAGCGCCTCACTGCAGCCGAAGGCCTCGAGCGCTTCCTGCACACCAAGTACGTCGGCCAGAAGCGCTTCTCGCTCGAAGGCGGCGAAAGCTTCATCGTCTCGATGGACGAACTGATCAACGAAGCCGGCGCCAAGGGTGTGCAGGAAATCGTGATCGGCATGGCCCACCGTGGCCGCCTGAACGTGCTGGTCAACTCGCTGGGCAAGATGCCCAAGGACCTGTTCGCCGAGTTCGACCACACCGCGCCCGAAGAGCTGCCCAGCGGCGACGTGAAGTACCACCAGGGCTTCAGTTCCGACGTGACCACGCGCGGCGGCCCGGTTCACCTGAGCCTCGCGTTCAACCCGTCCCACCTCGAGATCGTGAACCCCGTGGTCGAAGGCTCGGTGCGTGCCCGCATGGACCGCCGCGGCGATCCGCTCGGCAAGCAGGTGCTGCCGATCATCGTGCACGGCGACGCGGCCTTCGCAGGCCAGGGCGTCGTGATGGAAACGCTGGCGCTGGCCGAAACGCGTGGCTATTCCACCGGTGGCACGGTGCACATCGTCATCAACAACCAGATCGGCTTCACCACCAGCGACCCGCGCGACAGCCGCTCGACGCTGTACTGTTCGGACATCGTCAAGATGATCGAGGCGCCGGTGCTGCACGTGAACGGCGACGATCCTGAAGCCGTGGTGCTCGCCACCCAGCTCGCCCTCGACTTTCGCATGGAATTCCAGAAGGACGTGGTCGTCGACATCATCTGTTTCCGCAAGCTGGGCCACAACGAGCAGGACACGCCCTCGCTCACCCAGCCGCTGATGTACAAGAAGATCGCCCAGCATCCCGGCACGCGCAAGCTGTACGCCGACAAGCTTGCGACGCAAGGCCTGGGTGCGACGCTTGGCGACGACATGGTCAAGGCGCAACGCGCGGCCTTCGACGCCGGCAAGAACACCTCCGATCCGGTCCTGACGAACTTCAAGAGCAAGTTCGCCGTCGACTGGAGCCCGTACCTCAACAAGAAGTGGACCGACGCAGCCGACACCGCGATCCCGACCGCCGAGTGGAAGCGCCTGGCCGAGAAGATCACGACCGTTCCGGCCGGCTTCACCGTGCATCCGCTGGTCAAGAAGGTGCTGGACGACCGCGCCGCAATGGGCCGCGGCGACGCCAACGTCGACTGGGGCATGGGCGAGCACATGGCTTTCGCTTCGCTGGTGGCCAGCGGCTATCCGATCCGCCTGTCGGGCGAGGACAGCGGCCGCGGCACGTTCACGCACCGCCACGCCGTGCTGCACGACCAGAACCGCGAGAAGTTCGACGAAGGCACCTACGTGCCGTTGCAGAACGTGGCCGACAACCAGGCTCCGTTCGTCGTCATCGACTCGATCCTGTCCGAAGAAGCCGTGCTGGCCTTCGAATACGGCTACGCCTCGAACGACCCGAACACCCTCGTGATCTGGGAAGCCCAGTTCGGTGACTTCGTGAACGGTGCGCAGGTCGTCATCGACCAGTTCATCGCCTCGGGCGAAGTGAAGTGGGGCCGCGTCAACGGCCTGACCATGATGCTGCCGCACGGCTACGAAGGCCAGGGTCCGGAGCACAGCTCGGCGCGCCTGGAGCGCTTCATGCAGCTGTCGGCCGACACGAACATGCAGGTGGTCCAGCCGACGACGGCCAGCCAGATCTTCCATCTGCTGCGTCGCCAGATGGTGCGTAACCTGCGCAAGCCGCTGATCATCCTCACGCCGAAGTCGCTGCTGCGCAACAAGGACGCGACCTCGCCGATCTCCGAGTTCACCAAGGGCGGTTTCCAGACCGTCATTCCGGACCCGAAGACGCCGAAGGCCGAGAAGGTCAAGCGTCTGATCGCCTGCTCGGGCAAGGTCTATTACGACCTGGCCAAGAAGCGCGACGAGAAGGCGGCGGAAGACGTGGCGATCATCCGCGTCGAGCAGCTCTATCCGTTCCCGCACAAGGCCTTCGCGGCCGAGATCAAGAAGTACCCGAACCTGGTCGACGTGGTCTGGTGCCAGGACGAGCCGCAGAACCAGGGCGCCTGGTTCTTCGTCCAGCACTACATCCACGAGAACATGCTCGACGGCCAGAAGCTCGGCTACTCGGGTCGCGCTGCCTCGGCATCGCCCGCGGTCGGTTACTCGCATCTGCATCAGGAACAGCAGAAGGCGCTGGTCGACGGCGCGTTCGCCAAGCTCAAGGGATTTGTCCTCACGAAGTGAGTCGGCTCCTTGTTTTGAAACACCCACAAAAATACGAATCGGAGCCCTCTCCAAATGTCTATCGTTGAAGTCAAAGTCCCGCAACTGTCGGAATCGGTGGCCGAAGCCACCATGCTCACCTGGAAGAAGAAGGCCGGCGACGCCGTGGCGGTCGACGAAATCCTGATCGAGATCGAGACCGACAAGGTCGTGCTCGAAGTGCCGGCCCCCTCGGCTGGCGTGCTGACCGAGATCGTCCAGGGCGACGGCGCGACCGTGGTGGCCGACCAGGTCATCGCGAAGATCGACACCGAAGCCAAGGCTGGCGCCGCAGCACCTGCCGCCGCCGCACCCGCTCCCGCAGCGGCGGCTGCCCCCGCGCCGGCTGCTGCTGCAGCCGCGACCGGTGGCGCCAAGTCGGACGTCGCCATGCCCGCTGCCGCCAAGCTGCTGGCCGACAACAACCTGTCGACCGCCGATGTGGCTGGCTCCGGCAAGGACGGCCGCGTGACCAAGGGCGACGTGCTCGGCGCCGTGGCTGCCGGCACGACCGCCAAGGCTCCGGCCCCCGCTGCTGCACCTGCACCCGCGGCCAAGCCCGCGCTGCAGCAGGTGGCCGCACCGGTGCGCGCCGCCGATCTGGGCGAACGCCCGGAACAGCGCGTGCCCATGAGCCGCCTGCGTGCCCGTATCGCCGAGCGTCTGCTGCAGTCGCAGTCGACCAACGCGATCCTGACGACCTTCAACGAAGTCAACATGGCCCCGGTCATGGACATGCGCAAGAAGTTCCAGGATGCCTTCACCAAGGAACACGGCGTCAAGATCGGCTTCATGAGCTTCTTCGTGAAGGCGGCCGTGCACGCGCTGAAGAAGTTCCCGGTGCTGAACGCATCGGTCGACGGCAACGACATCGTCTACCACGGCTACTTCGACATCGGTATCGCTGTCGGTTCGCCGCGCGGCCTGGTCGTTCCGATCCTGCGCAATGCCGACCAGATGAGCTTCGCCGAGATCGAGAAGAAGATCGCCGAGTTCGGCAAGAAGGCACAGGAAGGCAAGCTGGGCATCGAAGACATGACCGGCGGCACCTTCTCCATCTCGAATGGCGGCACCTTCGGCTCCATGCTGTCGACCCCGATCATCAACCCGCCGCAGTCGGCCATCCTGGGCGTGCATGCGACCAAGGACCGCGCGGTGGTCGAGAACGGCCAGATCGTGATCCGTCCGATGAACTACCTCGCGATGAGCTACGACCACCGCATCATCGACGGCCGCGAAGCCGTGCTGGGCCTGGTCGCGATGAAGGAAGCGCTGGAAGACCCGTCGCGCCTCCTGTTTGATATCTGACCACCCCCAGGCTTCGCGCACTGCGTGTTGCTTCGCCAACCCCCTTCGAGGGGGTAACACCTGCGGTCCGGCAGAGCCGGTTCCGCGGTGTTCCTGGTAAAGAGAAAGAGGAGCTTGCTCGAGCGGGCTCATTTGAAAGAGATTCATGTCTAAACAATTCGACGTCGTCGTGATCGGCGGCGGCCCCGGCGGCTACATCGCCGCGATCCGTGCGGCGCAACTCGGCTTCAATGTCGCGTGCGTCGACGAATGGAAGAACGCCAAGGGCGGCCCGGCACTGGGTGGCACCTGCACCAACGTCGGTTGCATCCCGTCGAAGGCGCTGCTGCAATCGTCCGAACATTACGAGCACGCCGGCAAGCACTTTGCCGATCACGGCATCACGGTGAAGGGCCTGGAGCTCGACGTCGCCAAGATGCTGGCCCGCAAGGACCAGGTCGTGAAGCAGAACAACGACGGCATCACCTACCTGTTCAAGAAGAACAAGATCACGTCGTTCCATGGCCGTGCCTCGTTCGCAAAGGCTGCCGACGGTGGCTACGAGATCAAGGTCGCCGGCGCTGCTGAAGAGTCGATCGTCGGCAAGCACATCATCGTGGCCACCGGCTCCAACGCCCGTGCGCTGCCGGGTGCACCGTTCGACGAGGAGAGCATCCTGTCGAACGACGGCGCGCTGCGCGTCGGCGCGGTGCCGAAGAAGCTGGCGCTGATTGGCTCCGGCGTGATCGGCCTCGAAATGGGCTCCGTGTGGCGCCGCCTGGGTGCCGAAGTCACGGTGCTCGAAGGTCTCCCCACCTTCCTCGGTGCGGTCGACGAGCAGATCGCCAAGGAAGCCAAGAAGGCTTTCGACAAGCAGGGCCTGAAGATCGAGCTGGGCGTCAAGGTCGGCGAGATCGCGAAGACGGCTTCGGGTGTGAGCGTGGCCTACACCAACGCCAAGGGCGAAGCGCAGAAGCTCGACGTCGACAAGCTGATCGTCTCGATCGGCCGCGTGCCGAACACGATCGGCCTGAACGTCGAGGCCGTCGGCCTGGCGCTGGACGAGCGCGGTGCGATCGTCGTGGACGGCGAATGCAAGACCAACCTGCCGAACGTCTGGGCGATCGGCGACGTGGTGCGTGGCCCGATGCTTGCGCACAAGGCCGAGGAAGAAGGCGTTGCCGTGGCCGAGCGCATTGCCGGCCAGCATGGCCACGTCAACTTCAACACGATTCCCTGGGTGATCTACACCTCGCCGGAAATTGCATGGGTCGGCCAGACTGAGCAGCAGCTCAAGGCCAGCGGCCGTGCCTACAAGGCCGGCACCTTCCCGTTCCTCGCGAACGGCCGGGCGCGTGCTCTGGGCGACACGACCGGCATGGTCAAGTTCCTGGCCGACGCCGCCACGGACGAGATCCTGGGCGTGCACATGGTCGGACCGCAGGTCAGCGAACTGATCTCCGAAGCCGTCGTGGCGATGGAGTTCAAGGCCAGCGCCGAAGACATCGCGCGCATCTGCCATGCGCACCCGTCGCTGTCGGAAGCGACCAAGGAAGCGGCGCTCGCGGTCGACAAGCGCACGCTGAACTTCTGAACGTGTCCATCCGCCGGCGCGCCCATGGTGCATCGGCGGTGGCCGTCTTCCCACTTTGACCAGCGTCAAACAAGCGTACGAAGCGGAACTCGCATCGCGCGGCTTCACGAGCGACCCCGCGCAATTGCGCGCGGTGGAAGCGCTGGAACGCTGCGCCAACGAGTGGGCCGCCTACAAGTCGCAGCGCTCCAACGCGCTGAAGAAACTGATCAACCGTCCGGACATCCCGCGCGGTGTCTACATGTATGGCGGTGTCGGGCGCGGCAAGAGCTTCCTGATGGACTGCTTCTTCAACGCGGTACCGATCACACGCAAGACGCGTCTGCATTTCCACGAATTCATGCGGGAGGTGCATCGCGAGCTGGTGGAGCTGCAAGGCATCGTCAATCCGTTGGACGAGCTCGGCAAGCGCATTTCCAAGCGCTACAAGCTGATCTGCTTCGACGAGTTCCACGTGGCGGACATCACCGACGCCATGATCCTGCATCGATTGCTCGCGGCGTTGTTCGACAACGGCGTGGGCTTCGTCACGACGTCCAACTTCAAGCCGGACGATCTGTACCCGGATGGCCTGCACCGCGACCGCATCCTGCCGGCCATCGCGTTGCTGAACGAACGCCTCGAGGTGCTGAGCGTCGACAACGGGACGGACTACCGTCGCCGGACGCTCGAGCAGTTGCGCCGTTACCTCACGCCCAACGGGCCGGAGGCCGACCGCGAGATGGGCGAGGCTTTCGATCATCTGGCCGAGACGGCGGACGAGGATCCGGTGTTGCGGATCGAGCAGCGGGAGATCCGTGCGCGTCGCAAGGCCGGTGGCGTCGTCTGGTTCGACTTCAAGACGCTGTGCGGCGGCCCTCGCTCGCAGAACGACTACCTCGAGATCGCGACTCAGTTCCATACCGTGCTGTTGTCCGACGTGCCGGCCATGTCGGTCTCGCGGGCATCCGAGGCGCGGCGCTTTACCTGGCTGGTCGACGTTTTTTACGATCGACGCGTGAAACTCATCATGTCTGCCGAGGTCCAACCCGAGTCTTTGTACACGGAAGGTCCGCTGGCGCACGAGTTTCCCCGCACCGTGTCTCGTCTGAACGAGATGCAGTCGGCGGAGTTTCTCGCGCTCGAACGGCGGGTCGTCGACACACGGCTCACATGAAGAAAATCGCTTTCGCTCTCCTGTCGATGATGATGGGCGCCTCGGCGCTGGCGCAGTCCGTCGCAGCGTCGGGGAGCACCAACTTCGACGCGGAGCGTGCACGGATCTCCGCGGAGCGGGCGGCACTGGAAAGCCGTTCGAAGACGGAGCAAGCCGCCTGCTACCAGAAGTTCGCGGTGGAGGACTGCCTGTCGGATATCCGGCAGCGCAACCGCAAGCTGACCGACGACCTGAAGCGGCAGGAGGCCGCAATCAACGACATCCAGCGCAAGCAGCGAGGCGCCGCGCAACTGGACCGTCTTGACGAAAAGAATGCGACGCCACGCCCGCAGGACCAGCCGGCGCAGCGCGAGCAGGCAATGAAGTCGCAACAAGATCGCGAGCAGCGCGCCGCCGACCATGCGAAGAGCCGCGAAGATGCCGCAGCCAAGGCCGAAGAAAACAAGCGCGCCTTCGAAAACAAGCAGCGTGCGCATGCCGACGTGCAGGCCAAGGCCGCTCAACGCGCTGCTGAAGCCGACCAGCAACGTGCGTTGCACGAGCGCAAGCTGCAGAAGGCCGCCGAGCATGTCGCCGACCGAGAGAAGCGCAACGCGGCGCGCACGAAGCCGCGATCGGCGCCGTTGCCCGCACCAGCGCCTTGAGCGCGGCTGACGGGTCGTCAGCGCACGCCGCGCTCCATCCCATCAGTCTTGTGGTGACAGCGGCTCGATCTTCAGCACTGCGAGCGACAGGTTGTCCCCCAGTCCGCGGGCGCGCTTGCGCGCTTCTTCCACGAGCAGCTCGACGGCCTTGCGCGGTGGAGCTTCTGCGATCAGGCCGCCCATTTCCTCGGGCTTGAAGTAGGGCCAGAGACCGTCGCTGCAGGCGAGCAACGCGTCACCCGGCAGCAGTTGTGCGATCGAGTGCGTATCTACGGGCGGCGATGCGTCCGTCATTCCGAGGCACCCCATCAGCACGTGGCTCTTGGGATGGCTTTCGGCTTCGGCCTCGGTGATGTCGCCGCGATCGATCAATGCCTGAACGTAAGAGTGGTCGCGCGTGCGCCGAATCATCCGGCCGTTCCGGAAGTGGTAGATGCGCGAATCGCCCGCGTGGATCCAGGCGCATTGGCCTTGCGGGTCCATGAGAAAGGCGGCGATCGTGCTGTGGGGCTCCTGTTCGCTCGAGACGGCGGTGAGCTTGATGACGGTGTGAGCCTCGTCGAGGATTCGCCGGAGGGCGTCGACGGGCTGGTCATGGCCCGGTCGGTAGCGCTCGAACAGCTGCCGCGCCGTCAGAAGCACCTGGTCGGAGGCCTTGCGCCCCCCGCTGCGTCCGCCCATGCCATCGGCGACCACGCCAAGCACGCAACCTGCGATGCGCGGGTGGCTGATCAGCATGACCTGGTCTTGCTGATACGGCCGATCGCCCTGATGCAGGCCGGTGGCAGCCGACAGCCGGAAGCCTCGGGAAGGGGCGTGCATCTGGGCGTTCATGGAGGGCGAAAGCAAGGACGTATTATCGAGTGGCGCTGGCCGCAGGCAGCACCGGATCTCGCCGTCTTCTTCCCTGCCTTCTCCTCGACTTCATGTTTCTGATCGTTCCCTCTCGCCCGTTTTCGCGACCGTCGGCTGGCGTTGCACGACCGATCGCGACAAGCAAGCGGGCGCGCCTGGCATGACGCTCGAGCAGCAGGTACGCGACGTCTTCGCGATGGGCGGCGTGCTCTCGCATGCTGCCAAGCAGTTCCGCGAGCGCGAAGGCCAGACCGACATGGCGGTTGCCGTCGCGCGCACGATCGACAACGGAGGCGCACTCGTCGTCGAGGCGGGGACGGGCGTGGGCAAGACCTTCTCGTACCTCGTGCCGGCGTTGCTGAGCGGCGAACGGGTGCTGATCTCCACCGCCACGAAGACGCTGCAGGACCAGCTCTTCGGTCGTGACTTGCCCCGGCTGGTCGACGCACTGCAATTGCCGGTCCGCACCGCGCTGCTCAAGGGGCGTGGCAGCTATCTGTGCCTGCATCGTCTCGGCCTGGCGCGCCAGGATCCGTCCTTGCCGGAACGCGGCAGCATCCGCACGCTGGCCAAGATCGAGCAATGGTCGCAGTCCACGCGGACTGGGGATCTCGCTGAATTGCCGGGCCTGGATGAACGCTCTCCGCTGATTCCGCTCGTGACGTCGACGCGCGAGAACTGTCTGGGCGCCCAGTGCCCGCAGTTCAAGCCATGCCACGTCAATGTCGCGCGGCGCGAGGCGCTCGCCGCCGATGTGGTGGTCATCAATCACCACCTGTTCTTCGCGGATCTTGCGGTCCGGGAGTCGGGAATGGCGGAGTTGCTGCCCAGCGTCAGCGTGGTGGTGTTCGACGAAGCGCATCAGCTCAACGAAACCGGCGTGCAATTCCTGGGTATCCAGTTCGGCACCGGGCAGGCGCTCGACTTCGCGCGCGATCTGCTGGCGGCCGGGCTGCAGCAGGCACGTGGATTGGTCGAATGGACGCAGTTGGCGTCGGCGGTCGAACGGGGTGCGCGTGAACTGCGCCTTGCGGTCGGCAAGCAATGGCCCGGCGCCAAGTTGCGTTGGCTTCAAGCCGGCGAACCAATGAGCGATGCCGATTCGTCGGACGTGGTGCGCACGGCGCCCGAAGGCGTTGCGCCGCAGATCTGGCTGGATGCGCTGGACGACCTGCAGCACGCCTTCGAATCGGCTGCCGCCGGTCTCGATACCGTCAGCGAGCTGTCGCCCGACTTCGTGCGCCTGCACGAGCGCGCCATGCAATTGGCAGAGCGGGCGGCCCGGTTTGCCCGGCCTTGCGTGCTCGGTTCGGTCCGTTGGGTCGATGTCGGCACGCAACTGCGGCTTGTCGAGTCGCCGCTGGACATCGCGCAGGCCGTACGCACCCGGATCCTCAAGGTCGATTCCAAGGACCCTGTGGAAACGGGGCGTGCGTGGATATTCACTTCTGCCACCCTCGGTGATGAACCCAGACTGCGTTGGTTCACCGAGCCATGCGGACTGGAAGATGCCGAGGTGCTCCGCGTTCGCAGTCCGTTCGACTACGCGGCGCAGGCGGCGCTGTATGTGCCACGCGTGTTTCCCAAGCCCGCCGATCCGGCGCACAGCACCGCCGTGGCCCGGATGGCCGCACGCGGCGCTGCGGAGCTGGGCGGCCGGACGCTGGTGCTGACCACCACGTTGCGCGCGTTGCGCGTGATCGGGGACGAGCTGCGAAAGGCGCTGGAAGCGTTGCGGCTCGAGCGGACGCCGGACGTGCTGGTCCAGGGCGAACTGCCCAAACGGGTCCTCATGGATCGGTTCAGGGAGGGCGCAAGCCTCGGGCGCGCGGGATGTGTACTGGTCGCCTCCGCATCGTTCTGGGAGGGATTCGACGCGCCGGGCGACGCATTGCAGTTCGTCGTGATCGACAAGCTGCCGTTTCCGCCGCCCAACGATCCGCTGGTCGAGGCGCGCTCCCAGCGACTGGAGTCGCAGGGGCGCAACGCCTTCGGCGAATATTCGCTGCCCGAGGCCGCGGTTGCGTTGAAGCAGGGCGCCGGGCGATTGATTCGGCGGGAAACCGACAGCGGCGTGCTCGCGATCTGCGACACACGCCTCGTGGCAATGGGCTACGGCAAGCGCCTCATCGCTGCGCTGCCGCCGATGCGACGGCTTGAAACAGACGCCGACTTCAATGCCGCGATCGGCATGCTGAAGGGCTGAGGCTCACAGGGACGTCGGCGAATCGTCCGAATGCCGGCTCACCAGACCTTCCACCAGGGGTCGTCCTTGGAGCGGAATCCGCGGGTGACGTACTCGCTCTTGGGGTAGTTGGCCG